>NZ_JBNCLB010000003.1:634371-675585 GCF_049841815.1 Micromonospora sp. DT233
CGGTTCCCCCCGGACGCCCCCCCCCGCGCCCCCCAACCCACCCAGGTGGTCGGGGGCGCCCCCCGCGATCGCGGTGCGGTGTGGATCAGGCGGGCAGGCTCGCCACGCCGGGCGGCAGGAACCGCCGGCCGGTGACCCGCTCGCTGGTGCCGGTCCGGTCCAGGTACGGCGTGACGCCGCCCAGGTGGAACGGCCACCCCGCGCCGAGCAGCAGGCAGAGGTCGATGTCCTGCGCCTCGGCGACCACGCCCTCGTCGAGCATCAGCCGGGTCTCCTGCGCCAGCGCGTCGAGCGCGTTCTGCCGCACCTGCTCGGCGGTCAGCGGGGCGTCGCCGACCACCAGCAGCTTCGCCACCTCGGCGTTGATCTCGTCGTCGACCACGATCGGCTGACCTGAGTCGGCGATCCGCTTGAGGTTCTCGCTGACCGCGAAGCGGTCCGGGAACGCCGCGTGCAGGGTCCCGCCCACGTGGTACGCCACGGCCGGGCCGACGAGCTGGAGCAGCGCCAGCGGGCGCATCGGCAGGCCCAGCGGGTCCAGCGCCGCGTTCGCCACCTCCAGCGGGGTGCCCGCGTCGACGGCGGCGAAGACGGCCCCCAGGAAGCGGGTGAGCAGCCGGTTCACCACGAACGCCGGGGCGTCCTTCACGAGCACGCTCGACTTCTTCAACTGCTTGCCGACCGCGAAGGCGGTGGCCAGGGTCGCGTCGTCGGTCCGCTCGCCCCGGACGATCTCCAGCAGCGGCAGCACCGCGACCGGGTTGAAGAAGTGGAAGCCGACCACCCGCTCCGGGTGCTCCAGCTCCTGCGCCATCGCGGTGATCGACAGCGACGAGGTGTTCGTGGCCAGCACCGCCTCCGGGGAGACGATCTTCTCCAGCTCGGCCCAGACCTGCTTCTTGACGCCCAGGTCCTCGAAGACCGCCTCGATGACGAAATCGGCGTCCGCGAAGGCGCTCTTGTCGACAGTGCCGCTGACCAGGCCGTACAGCTTGGCGGCGGTGCCCTTGTCCATCCGGCCCTTGGTGACGGCCTTCTCGATCTGGGTGTGCACGTAGCCGACGCCCTTGTCCACCCGGGACTGGTCGAGGTCGGACATCACCACCGGCACCTGGAGGCGGCGGGCGAAGAGCAGCGCGAGCTGGCTGGCCATCAGGCCCGCGCCCACGATGCCGACCTTCGTGACCGGCCGGGCCAGGCCCTTGTCCGGCGCGCCGGCCGGCCGCTTGGCCCGCCGCTGCACCAGGTCGAACGCGTAGAGCCCGCTGCGCAGCTCCTCGGAGAAGATCAGGTCGGCCAGGGCCTCGTCCTCGGCGGCGGTGCCGGCGGCGAAGTCGCCGTCCTTCGCCGTCTCCAGCAGGTCCAGCGCCCGGTACGCGGCCGGAACCGCCCCGTGCAGCCGCGCATCGAGGGTCTGCCGGGCGAAGTAGAGCACGCCCGCCCACATGTCCTTGTCGACCTCGGGCCGGGTGACGGCGACCTCGCCGCGCACCACGCCGGCGGCCCACTCCAGGGAGCGCTCCAGGAAGTCCGCCGGCTCCAGCAGCACGTCGGCGATGCCCAGCTCGGCTGCCTGCTTCGGCTTGAGCATCTTGTTCTGCATCAGCGGGTTCTGCAGGATCACCTGGGTGGCGGCGGGAATGCCGATCAGGTTCGGCAGGAGCTGGGTGCCGCCCCAGCCGGGGACCAGGCCGAGGGAGACCTCGGGCAGCGCGAGCGCCCCCGCCCCGCCGGAGAGCGTCCGGTAGTGGCAGTGCAGGGCCAGTTCCAGGCCGCCGCCCATCGCCGCGCCGTTGACGAACGCGAACGTCGGCACCGCGCTGTCCTTGAGCCGGGCGAAGACCCGGTGACCGAGCCGGCCGATGGCCAGGGCCTGCTCCCGGTCGGCCAGCTGCGGCAGGCTGGTCAGGTCCGCGCCGACGCAGAAGATGTACGGCTTGCCGGTGACCGCGACGAACGCCGGGTTCGCCGCGAGGGCGGCGGTGATCGCCTCGTCCAGGCTGGTCAGCCCGGCCGGGCCGAAGCTGTTCGGCTTGGTGTGGTCGAAGCCGTTGTCCAGGGTGATCAGGGCGGCCGGCCGGTCCAGCCCGGGCACGTTCACCTGGCGCAGCAGCGCCCGGGTGACCACCTCGTTCGGTGCGGTGAGCGCGCTCACTGCGCCTCCTTCGTTCGCGACTGCGGGGCTCGCAAGCTCACTCCTCGCGCTCACTTGTCGCCACCCTCCCAGTGCGGGTTCTCCCAGATGACCGTGCCGCCCATGCCGATGCCGATACACATGGCGGTGACGCCGTAGCGGACCTCGGGGTGCTCGGCGAACTGCCGGGCGAGCTGGGTCATCAGCCGCACCCCCGAGGACGCGAGGGGGTGGCCGATGGCGATCGCGCCGCCCCACTGGTTGACCCGGGGGTCGTCGTCGGCGATGCCGAAGTGGTCGAGGAAGGCGAGCACCTGCACGGCGAACGCCTCGTTCAGCTCGAACAGCCCGATGTCGTCGATGCTCAGCCCCGCGATGCGCAGCGCCTTCTCGGTCGACGGGATCGGGCCGACGCCCATCACCTCGGGCTCGACGCCGACGTAGCCGTACGACACCAGCCGCATCGCCACCGGCAGGCCCAGCTCGCGGGCGGTGGTCTCGGCGGCCAGCAGGCTCGCGGTGGCCCCGTCGTTCAGCCCGGCCGCGTTGCCCGCGGTGACCTTGCCGTGCGGGCGGAACGGGGTCTTCAGGGTGGCGAGCTTCTCCAGCGAGGTGTCCCGGGGGGCCTCGTCGACCGTCGCCAGGCCCCAGCCGCCGTCGGCGTCGCGGATCGCCATGGGCACCAGGTCGCCCTCGAGCTTACCGTTGGCGTACGCCTTGGCGGTCTTCTGCTGCGAGGCGAGCGCGAACGCGTCGGCGCGCTCCTTGGTGACCTGCGGGACCCGGTCGTGCAGGTTCTCCGCGGTGGCGCCCATCACCAGCGCGGACGGGTCGACCAGCTTCTCCGCGACGATGCGCGGGTTGGGGTCGACGCCCTCGCCCATCGGGTGCCGGCCCATGTGCTCCACGCCCCCGGCGATGGCGATGTCGTACGCGCCCATGGCGATGCCGCCGGCCACGCTGGTCACGGCGGTCATCGCCCCCGCGCACATCCGGTCGATGGCGAAGCCGGGAACCGTCTTCGGCAGGCCGGCCAGCAGGGCCGCGGTGCGCCCGATGGTGAGGCCCTGGTCGCCGATCTGGGTGGTGGCGGCGATGGCGACCTCCTCGACCCGCTCCGGCGGCAGCTGCGGGTTGCGGCGCAGCAGCTCGCGGATGCAGCGGATCACCAGGTCGTCGGCGCGGGTGTTGGCGTACATGCCACCCGCCTTGCCGAACGGGGTGCGGACGCCGTCGACGAAGACGACATCCCGGACTTCACGGGGCACTTGAGCCTCCTTCTCGGCCATCATCCGCCCCGCCGCGCCGGCGGGCGGCGCTGCGGCTCGAAATGACGGTCGGCGGCGCGGGCGTGGTCCCTCGGATGCTACTCGTCAGTAACCACGGCCGGCACCCAGCCCGCTGTGTCCCACCCCACACCCCGCCCGGCCGCGCTCAGGCGGCGGGCGGGGGCGCCAGGGCGACGGTGAGCTCGCCGAGCAGCAGGCCGATCTGCCACTCCCGGGCACCGAAGCCGCGCAGCGTGTCGGCGACCGTGGCCTCGGTGATCTCCTCCGGCGGGGACCAGGCGAGCCGGCGGATCGAGTCCGGGGCGATCAGGTTCTCCGGCGGCAGCGTGTGCGAACCGGCGATGCGGACCACCACCTCCCGGCACCGGGCCAGCCGGCCGGCGGCCACCGGGTCCCGCTCCGCCCAGCGGTGCGGCGGGGGCGGCCCCTCCACGGCCGGGGTGACCGGCAGCGCGTCCTCCGGCAACTCGCGGGCGTCGTCCAGGGCCGCCAGCCAGGTGCGGGCCAGCCGGCGCACCGACCGGCCACCGAACCCGGGCAGGGTCAGCAGGGTCTTCTCGTCGCGCGGGTCCAGCTCGGCGGCGGCGATGATCGCCGAGTCGGGCAGCACCCGCCCCGGAGCGGCGTCCCGGCGGACGGCGATCTGGTCGCGGGCGTACCAGAGGGAACGGACCCGGGCCTGGGCCCGCGCGCCGCGCACCCGGTGGATGCCCGAGGTGCGCCGCCACGGCTCCGCGCGGACCCGGGGCGGGCGGGACCCACTGCGCACCAGCGCGGCGAACTCCTCCGCCGCCCACGCCGACTTGCCCTGCCGGGTCAGCTCGGCGTCGAGCGCGTCGCGCAGGTCGGTCAGCATCTCCACGTCCAACGCGGCGTAGGTCAGCCACGACTCCGGCAGCGGGCGGCTCGACCAGTCCGCCGCCGAGTGGTGTTTCTCCAGGCTGAAGCCGAGTAGCTGTTCGGTCAGCGCGGCCAGGCCGACCCGCTCGAATCCGGCCAGTCGAGCGGCCAGTTCCGTGTCGAACAACCGGCGCGGGCGCAGCCCCACCTCGGCGAGGCAGGCCAGGTCCTGGCTGGCGGCGTGCAACACCCACTCGGCGTCGGCGATGGCCGCGTCGAGCGTGCTCAGGTCGGGCAGCGGCAGCGGGTCGATCAGCGCCGTGCCGGAGCCGGCCCGGCGCAGCTGGACGAGGTACGCGCGCTGGCTGTACCGGTACCCCGACGCCCGTTCGGCGTCCAGGGCGACCGGGCCGGTGCCGGCGGCGAAACGCGCCACGACCTCGGCCAGCTCGGCCTCGGACGCCACCGGCGGGGGAGTGCCGTCGCGGGGGGCGGTCAGCGGCACGGGGCCGTCGTCGGTCGGTTCGGGTCCCGCGTCCACCGGCTCCGGCTCGGCCGACGGCGGGCGGTGCGGCTCGTCTCCGGTGCGGCTTTCGGCGGCCCGACGGTCTAGGGGTGGTTCGTCGGTCACCTGGCAACCCTAGTGCGCGCGGCCATCCGACGCGCGCAGCCGGGTGCGGCGTGTGTCGCCCGGCGCCCGCAGGAGCGACTTGACCCGGCATGGCAGGGTCGGACATCGGGGAAGACAAAGCGCGTTGGCGTAGGTACGGTCCTTCGGGCCACCGGGCGGGTACGGACCCGTGTCGGCGCGGGCACCGAGGGCGGTACGGGGAGGACGTGCGATGACGACGGCTGGCTACGGTCCGACGGGCGCGGGGCAGGGGCCCCAAGACGCTGCGCCTGGGGGCCGGTCGGAACCGGCCCGTGCCGGCGAGGCGGGGGACACCGACGCCCGTCCCGGCCCGCTGCCGCCGCGGATCATCCCGCCCCGGGGCGCCGCCGCCCCCTACCCGCCACCCCCCGCTGCCGGTCACGGTTACGCCCCCGGCCAGGGTCACGCCGCCGGTCAGGCTTCCGTGCCGGGTCAGGGCGGCGCGGCGGCAGCCGGTTACGGGTCCGTCCCACCGGCCGCCGAGGGGTACCCGCCCGCGCAGCGCAGCGCCTGGGGCCCGCCGGCGAACCCGGGCCAGTGGGGCGGGTCGCCGCCCGCGGCCGGGCAGTACCCGCCGGCCGCCGGACAACAGTCCGCACCGCCCACCGCGCCGGCCGTGCCGACGCAGCCCACCGGCTCGACGTACGGGCCGCCCGCCGGCCCGGCGTCTGCGCCCTCCTCCGGCCCGGCCTACGCCCAGCCCTCCGCCGGCCCGGGGTATCCGCAGCCCGCCGCCGGTTCTTCGTTCCCGCCCTCCGCCGCCCCGGCGTATCCGCAGCCCGCAGGCCCGGCCCTCACCCCGCCCGCCGGTCCGGCGTTTCCGCCGGCTGCCGGCCCGGCCTTTGCGCAGGACGGGCCGGCACCCGCCGGCGGTCAGGGCTGGCCCGCGCCCGCGCCGGCCGCACCCGCCCGGGGCCGCGCGCTCACCCTGGTCGCGTTCGGGCTGGCCGTGGTGCTGGCCCTGGTGGCCGGCGTGCAGGCCTATCAGATCAACCGGCTCTCCGACCGGCTCGCCGGCACCGACCGGCGGGCGAGCGCCGCCCAGCAGAGCGACGCCACCCGGCTCGACGACCTCGACCAGCGCACCCAGGTCCTGGAGAAGCAGGCCGGGGGCCAGTTCAACCCCGAGGCGGTGGCCAGCGCCGTGCTGCCCAGCGTGTTCCGGGTCCGGGCCGGGCAGTTCACCGGCACCGCCTTCGCGATCGGCGAGCCGGCCACCGAGGGCGGGACGAACCTCTTCACCAACTTCCACGTCGTCGAGTCGGTCTGGAAGGGCGGCGGCCGGGAGGTCTTCCTGGAGCGCACCGACCAGCGCTACCCGGCGACGATCGTCCGGGTCGACGCCGAGAACGACGTCGCCCACCTGCGTACGACCAGCAAGTTCACCGGCCTGAAGGCGGCGTCGGCCACGGTGAAGTCCGGCCAGCAGATCGTGGTGGTGGGCGCCCCGCTCGGGCTGCAGGACAGCGTCACCACCGGCGTGGTCAGCGCCTTCCGCGAGGCGAAGCAGGGCTCGGGTCCCGTCATCCAGTTCGACGCTCCGATCAACCCCGGCAACTCCGGCGGTCCGGTGATCAACGGTCAGAAGCAGGTGGTCGGCATCGCCACCGCCAAGGCCCGCGACGCGGAGGGCATCGGCCTCGCCGTCCCCATCAAGGTCGCCTGTGACGGGTTCCGGATCTGCTGACCCGGCCGTCGCCGTCCGCGTTCCGATCCGGCCCGTCGCCGTTGCCCGGTCGTGAACCAGCCCTCATGAGGAGAGAACAATGACCCAGCCACCGACCGGGCCGGGAGGCCAGCCCTCCTACCCGCCGTCCGGCGCCGGCCAGCCGGTCCCCCACCAGTACGGCCCGCCCGGTCAGCCGCCGGCCGAGCCGACCCAGCAGTTCGGGCAGTACGGTTCGGCGCAGCCGCCGCACGAGCCGACGCAGCAGTTCGGCCAGTACCAGCCGGCGCAGCCGCCGCCCGAGCCGACCCGGCCCTTCGGCCAGTACGGCCCGCCGCCGCAGGGCCAGCCGCAGCAGCCGCAGTCCGCCCCGCCGTACGGCCAGCCGCAGCAGCCGCAGTCCGCCCCGCCGTACGGCCAGCCGCAGCAGCCGCAGTCCGCCCCGCCGTACGGCCAGCCGCAGTCGGCTGCGCCGTTCGGTCAGCCGCAGCAGCCGCACTCCGCGCCGCCGTTCGGGCAGCAGCCCCCCGGGGCGGGATACCCGCAGCCGATGTCCGCCCCGCCCGGGGCGACGCCGCCCTACGGCCCCGCGACGCCCGCCTCCGGCGGCCGCCGCAAGCCCACCGTGCTGATCCTGGCCCTGGTGGCCGGGCTGCTCTTCGTCCTGGGCGGGGTGATGACCGGCCTCTACGTGACCAAGGGCAACGAGCTGGACAGCACGCGGCAGCGGCTGACCGCCCAGGTCAGCGAGCGGGACGGGACGATCACGGCGAACAAGGCCGAGATCGAGAAGCTCAAGAAGGACCTGCAGGGGGTGCGGGACAAGCTCTCCGACACCGAGCAGGACCTCACCGGCACCCGCAACGACCGCGACGAGCAGGCCCGGCAGAAGAAGGTCATCGCCAACTGCCTGAACAAGCTGACCACCGCGCTGAACGCGGCGGCGGCGAACAACAAGGCCGCGTACGACAAGGCCACCCAGGGGCTGAACAAGGTCTGCGACGAGGCCGAGAACTACCTCTGACGAGGACGGAGTCGCCCGCAGCTCGGGCCGCGCCACCGGACACCCGACCGGCGGCGCGGCCCGAGTCGTCACCGGCCCCGGGGCCGCCCCCGCGTGGCTGCGGCGGTGGGTCAGGCGGCGCCGGCGGGGCGGCGGCCCGGCAGGGCCGTCACGCCGGGCGGGGGGAGGCCCGCCGTCGAGGCCAACAGGGTGCACCAGGCGAACAGGTGCGGCGTCAGGTCCTCGCCCAGGGGCGTCCAGGACGCCCGGATCTCGATGTCCCCGGCGGTCGGCGGCCCGGCCAGGCCCCCGAAGCGGGTCGACATCGTCTGGGTGACGGTGCCGCCGAGCGCCCGGTGCCGGGCCTCCTGGGCGTCCAGGGCGTCGGTCAGCCACGTCCAGCCCACGGCGGGCAGCAGCGGGTCGGCGGCGAGGTCGATCTCCAGCTCCGCCGTGACGTAGGTGACCAGCCGCAGGGTGCCCTGCCACGCCTCGTGCCCGGCCGGGTCGTGCAGCAGGATCAGCCGCCCGTCGGCGACCTCGTCGCCGTCGCGCAGCACCGTCGCGGAGAGCGCGAACGTGTAGGGCGCGAGGCGCTGCGGGGCGCCCACCTCCTCCAGGACGATCTCGGCCCGGGGCGCGGCCGACCGCAGCCCGGCGACCGCGCGGGCGAACGTCTCCGGGAGCGCGAGCGGCGGGGCCATGTGGGCAGCCTATGTCGGCTGCCGCCCCGCCGCCCGGACGGCACGCCGACACCCGCTCGGACCGCAGGGAGGACAGCGGGCGCGGGGGTGGGTCACAAAAGCCGGCGGGGGTGGGAAGGAGCCGGTGGGGGCGTGGCACGATTGCCGCGATGACCACCGACACCACGGGCACTGCCGCCCGAGACGGAGAACCCCGCCGCGGCGGGCCGGCCGACTCACCGTTCGTCCGGGCCTGCCGGCGCGAAGAGGGTCCGCACACCCCGGTCTGGTTCATGCGCCAGGCCGGCCGGTCGCTGCCGGAGTACCGCGAGATCCGCGCGAACGTGGGGATGCTGGAGTCCTGCCGCCGCCCCGACCTGGTCGCCGAGATCACCCTCCAGCCGGTGCGCCGGCACCGGGTCGACGCGGCGATCCTGTTCAGCGACATCGTGGTCCCGGTGGCCGCCGCCGGGATCGAGCTGGACATCGTCGCCGGCACCGGGCCGGTGGTGGCCGAGCCGGTCCGCACCCTCGACGACGTCGAGCGGATCCGGCCGATCACCGTCGAGGACGTCTCCTACGTGGACGAGGCCGTCCGGCTGCTCGTCGCCGAGCTGGGCGACACCCCGCTGATCGGCTTCGCCGGCGCCCCGTTCACCCTGGCCAGCTACCTGGTCGAGGGCGGGCCGTCGCGTACCCACGCCAAGACCAAGGCCCTGATGTACGGCGACCCGCAGCTGTGGCACGCGCTCTGCACCCGGCTGGCCGAGGTGACGGTCGCGTTCCTGCGGGTGCAGGCCGACGCCGGGGTCTCCGCCGTGCAGCTCTTCGACTCGTGGGCCGGGGCGCTGTCGGAGTCCGACTACCGCCGCTACGTGCTGCCGCACTCGGCGAAGGTGCTCGCCGGGCTGGCCGACGCCGGGATCCCGCGCATCCACTTCGGGGTGGGCACCGCCGAGCTGCTCGGCGCGATGGGCGAGGCCGGGGCCGACGTGGTCGGGGTCGACTGGCGTACGCCGCTGGACGTGGCGACCCGCCGCATCGGCGCGGACAAGGCCGTGCAGGGCAACCTCGACCCGGCGGTGCTGCTGGCCCCCTGGCCGGTGGTCGAGGCGGAGGTCCGGCGGATCGTGGCCGAGGGCCGGGCCGCCCCCGGCCACGTGTTCAACCTCGGGCACGGCGTCCTGCCGGAGACCGATCCGGACGTGCTGACCCGGGTGGTCGCGCTGGTGCACGAGGTGTCCGCGCGCTGAGCGCAGTGAGGAAGTGAGGCAGTGACGATGCGGCAGCCGTGGCGGGTGGCGATCGTCGGTGGCGGCATCACCGGGCTGGCCGCCGCCGTCCGACTGGCCGACCGCGCCCCCGCCGACACCGAGATCACCGTGTACGAGCAGTCCGGCGCGCTCGGCGGCAAGCTGCGTACCGGCGAGCTGGCCGGTGGGCCGGTGGAGTTCGGCGCGGAGTCGTTCCTGATGCGCGACCCGGCCGGCGGGGAGTCCGCCGTGCTGACCCTGGTCCGCCGCCTCGGGCTGGCCGACGAGATCGTGCACCCGACCGTCGGGCAGGCCGCGCTCGTCGTCGACGGGGAGCTGCGCCCGGTGCCGGGCGGCACGCTGGTGGGCGTACCCGGGGATCTGGAGAAGGTGGCGGCGGTGGCGAAGCCGGCCGCGGACGCCGACCGCGACGGCGGTGCGCCGCTGCTGGCCGGCGACGCGGACGTCTCCGTCGGCGCGCTGGTGCGCTCCCGGCTCGGGGACGCGGTGGTCGATCGGCTGGTCGACCCGATGCTCGGCGGGGTCTACGCCGGCCGGGCCGACGACCTCTCCCTGGCGGCCACGATGCCGGCGCTGGCCCGCGCGGCCCGGGTGGAGCACACCCTGGTCGGTGCGGTCCGGGCGGCGCAGGCCGCCGCGCCGCGCGCCCCCGGCGCCCCCGTCTTCGGCACCCTGGCCGGCGGGCTGAGCCGGCTGGTCGACGCCGCCGCCACGGCCAGCGGGGCGACGATCCGGCGCAACGCGGCCGTGCGGGAGCTGACCTGCACGGCGACCGGGTGGCGGCTGACCGTCGGCCCGACCCGCGACCCCGATTTCGTCGAGGCCGACGCCGTGATCCTCGCCGTGCCGGCGCACCCGGCCGCCCGGCTGCTGGCCGGGGTCGCCGGCCTCGCCCCCGGCGTCGCCGAGGCCGTCGGCGGGCTCGACTACGCCAGCGTCGCGCTGGTCACCGTGGCGCTGCCCGGCCCGGAGCTGCCGGCGCTGTCGGGGTTCCTGGTGCCGGCCACCGAGGGGCTGACGATCAAGGCGTCGACGTTCTTCACCACCAAGTGGGGGCACCTGGCCCGGCCGGACGGCCTCGCCCTGGTCCGCGCCTCCGTCGGCCGGTACGGCGAGGAGTCCACGCTCCAGGTCACCGACGACGACCTGGTCGCCACCGTGCTGCGGGAGGTGGCGACGGTGCTGGGCACGGCCCTGCCCGCCCCGGTGGCCGCCCACGTGCAGCGGTGGGGCGGCGCGCTGCCGCAGTACACCCCGGGGCACCTCGACCGGGTGGCCGACGTCCGGGCGGCGGTGCGCGCCGCGCACCCGACCCTGGCGCTGGCCGGCGCCGGCTACGACGGCGTCGGCATCCCGGTCTGCGTCCGCTCCGGCGAGACGGCGGCCGAGGAGATCATCGAAGCACGGGAGGGATCGGCGGCATGACCGAGCAGAGCAGCACCGAGCAGACCAACGCGGCACGGCTGCGGGAGCTCAACGACAGCATCCGCTACACCATGTGGTCGGTGTACCGGGCCAGCGGCCCGCTTCCGTCGCTGCGCGACAACGTCACCGGTGAGGTCGAGGCCCTCTTCGAGGAGCTGGCCGGCATGGACGTGACGGTGCGCGGCACGTACGACGTGGCCGGGCTGCGCGCCGACGCCGACCTGATGATCTGGTGGCACTCGTCGTCGAGCGACGCGCTGCAGGACGCGTACCTGCGGTTCCGCCGGACCACCCTGGGGCGCGCGATGACCCCGGTCTGGTCGCAGTTGGCGCTGCACCGGCCGGCGGAGTTCAACAAGAGCCACGTCCCGGCGTTCCTGGCCGGGGAGGAGGCGCGGGCATACCTCTGCGTCTACCCCTTCGTCCGCTCCTACGAGTGGTACCTGCTGCCCGACGCCGAGCGGCGCGAGCTGCTGGCCGAGCACGGCAAGATGGCCCGGGGGTACGCCGACGTGCGGGCCAACACGGTCGCCTCCTTCGCCCTGGGCGACTACGAGTGGATGCTGGCCTTCGAGGCCGACGAGCTGCACCGGATCGTGGACCTGATGCGCGACCTGCGGGCGTCGGGGGCCCGGCGGCACGTCCGCGAGGAGACCCCGTTCTACACCGGCCGCCGCCGCTCGATCGGCGACATCGTCACCGCCCTGGCCTGAGCGACGGGGAAGGGCCCCCGGTCGACGCGTGTCGTCGTCCGGGGGCCCTGTCCTGCCGTCGCTGGGTCAGAGCGTCGCCGTGCAGGTCGGCGTCGGTGCGGTGTTGGTGCCGGTCGACGAGCCGAGGAAGCCGAACGTGGCCTTCCCCCCGGCGGCCAGCGTCCCGTTGTGCGCCACGTTGCGGGCGGTCACCGTGGAGCCGCTGCTGGTCACGGTGGCGTTCCACGACGAGCTGACCTGCTGACCGCCTGAGTACGTCCAGGTCACCGTCCAGCCCTTGATCGCCGAGGAACCGGCGGTCACCTCGACCTCACCCTGGAACCCGCCGTTCCACGACGAGGTGACCCGGTAGGTCGCGGTGCAGGCACCCGCCGGCGGCGGGGTGGTCGGCGGGGGAGTGGTGGGCGGCGGGGTGGTCGGCGGCGGGGTCGTGGGCGGCGGGGTGGTCGGGCCGCCGCCACCGCCGAAGTCCACGTCGCTGCAGAGGTAGTACGACTGGTCCAGGTGGCTGGCCTGCCAGACGGTGTAGACGATGTGCCGGCCGGTGCGGCCCGACGCGGTCGCCGGAATCTGGATCGACACGCCGCCGGTCTCCGGCGTCCACTGCGACGCCGGGGTGTTGCCGATCTGACCGGCCAGCTCCAGGTCGCTCCAGGCCAGCGGCTTGGTCAGCGCGTTGTAGCCCTGCTTGGTCACGTACACCCGGATGTAGTCGGCGCCGTGGCTGGCCTGGTCGAAGAACTTGACCCGGAAGCTGTTCGACACCGAGGTGGTCTTCCACGCGCCGACGGTGTCGAGCGAGTTGTACCGGCCGTTGGAGGTGCGCCCGCCGCTGCAGAGCTGGCCGTCGGGGACGGCGCCCTGGTGGTTGCCGGCGACGCCCTCACGGAACAGGCCGTTCCAGTTCCACATGGCGCTCGGGTCGTCCTGCCAGGCCTGCCAGCACATCGGGTCCTGGGTGGCCATGTTCGGGTTCTGGAAGTCGCCGCCCCACCGCTGCCAACAGCCGTAGTTGCGGGACGCGGGGTCGACGACCGAGCCGTGGGCGGAGGCGGAGTTCGCCAGGCCGGTGGTGATCAGCAGCGTGACGACCGCGCTGACGGCCAGCAGCCAGGCTGCCGCGCGCGGGGTGAGTCTGCTGCGGAGGGAAAAGGGCACGGGGGCTCCTCGGGGGTGCGAGGTCGGACTTGCGACACCCGAACGGCGGAAGTTGCCTCTCCCGCGCCGGCTCGTGCCGCTCCCGTGGTGGCTCCGTGGCGGAGGTTTCCACACCCATCAGCCTATGTCAATGGATGGCGCTTTCCCGGGTCAGCCGGTGGCGCTCTCCCGGCGCATCGGCGTGTGCGGGATGCCGTCCTCGACGTACTCCGGCCCGCAGACGGCGAAGCCGTGCCGGGCGTAGAACCCGGCCAGGTGCGACTGCGCCTCCAGCACGCACGGCCGGTCGCCCACGGCGGCCAGCGCCTCGGCCATCAGCCGGCCCGCGTGCCCCTCGCCGCGCGCGTGCGGGGCCACCACGACCCGACCGATGCGGGCCACGCCGCCGGGCTCGGCCAGGATCCGCAGGTACGCCAGCACGACGCCGTCGCGGGTCAGCCAGAGATGCCGGGTGCCGGGCTCGACGTCCCGGCCGTCCAGCTCCGGGTACGCGCATGCCTGCTCGACGACGAAGACGTCGATGCGCAGTCTCAGCAGGTCGTGGAAGGTGTGCGCGTCCAGCTCGGTGAAGGAGGCGAGCCGGCTCTCGATGGTCTGCTGCGGCATCCGCCGATGGTAGGCCGCCCGCCATTCGGCCCCGCCGTCGGCGTGTCGCGGCCGGCGTGTCGCGCGTTGTGCCTGGTGGAGGCCGTGCTGCCTCGTGTTGGAGACCGCGAACTCGTGCACCCCGGAGGAGACGTGATCAAGCGCAGCAAGCTCTTCGGCAACCAGACCCGGGTGACCTTCTGCCTGCCCCGCGACGCGCCGGCCGGGCCGGTGAGCGTGGTCGGGTCGTTCAACGAGTGGGAGCCGGGCCGGCACGAGCTGGTCACCCGCCGCGACGGCAGCCGTACGGTGAGCGTCAAGCTGCCGCCCGGCGCGCACCGGTTCCGCTACCTGGCCAGCGGCGGCGTCTGGCTGGACGACGACTCCGCCGACCGGGTCGACGACGAGGGCAGCCTGCTGCTGCTCTGACCGTCACCGCCCGGCCGGCGGGGTGGGCGTCCGTCCGTTCGTGGCCCGGCCGGCGGGGCCGGGCGTCCACACGTTCCGCCGCCTTGCCGGCGGGGGTGGGCTCAGCCCTGCGCCGGGTCCAGCCGGATGGAGACCGAGTTGACGCAGTGCCGGGTGTCCTTCGGGGTGAAACCCTCGCCCCGGAAGACGTGCCCGAGATGGCTGTCGCAGCGCGCGCAGCGGATCTCCGTGCGCCGCATGCCGA
Source organism: Micromonospora sp. DT233 (assembly GCF_049841815.1). NCBI lineage: Bacteria > Bacillati > Actinomycetota > Actinomycetes > Micromonosporales > Micromonosporaceae > Micromonospora > Micromonospora sp. DT233. The sequence goes on from NZ_JBNCLB010000003.1 coordinate 648,467, forward strand.
GGCTGTCGTCGTCGATCTCCTTGACCGCCCCCGGGATGGCGTCGTCGAAGCTCGGCCAGCCGCAGTGCGAGTCGAACTTCGTGTCGCTCGGGTACAGCTGGGCCCCGCAGGCGCGGCAGTGGTACATGCCGGGGGTCTTCGTGTCCACGTACTCGCCGGTCCACGGGCGCTCGGTGCCGGCCTCCCGGAGCACCCGGAACTCCTCCGGGCTCAGCCGGACCCGCCACTCGTCCTCGGTTCGGGGCAGTTCGTTCTCGTCAAGACTCACCCCGCAACGGTACGTCGAGTGTCGGTGCCCTGACATATGGTCTCGACATGGCAGGCACCACGAAGTCGGCGGCCGCGCAGCTCGAGGTGGCCGGGCACCCGGTCCGACTGACCAGCCCGGAGCGGGTGGTCTTCCCGGAGCGGGGCTTCACCAAGGCGCACGTCTTCGGCTACTACCTGGCCGTGGGCGACGCGATCCTGCGCGCCCTGCGGGGCCGCCCCACCACCCTGCAACGCTTCCCCGACGGCATCGCCGGGGAGATGTTCTTCCAGAAGCGGGTGCCGTCGCGGGGCGTGCCGCCGTGGGTGCGCACCGCCCGGATCAGCTTCCCCAGCGGCCGCACGGCCGACGAGCTCTGCCCGGTCGACCTGGCCCACGTCGCCTGGGCCGCCCAGATGGGCACCATCGTGTTCCACCCCTGGCCGGTCCGCGTCGACCACGTCGACCACCCCGACGAGCTGCGCATCGACCTCGACCCGCAGCCTGGCACCGACTTCGCCGACGCGGCGGCGGCCGCCGCCGAGGTGCGGGCCCTGCTCGACGAGCTGGGCGCGACCGGCTGGCCGAAGACCTCCGGGGGCCGGGGCGTGCACGTCTACCTGCGCATCGCGCCCCGATGGACGTTCACCGAGGTCCGCCGGGCCACCATCGCGCTGGCCCGGGAGCTGGAGCGCCGCCGTCCGGATCTGGTCACCACCGCCTGGTGGAAGGAGCAGCGGGGCGAGCGGGTCTTCGTCGACTACAACCAGATGGCCCGGGACCGCACCATCGCCTGCGCGTACTCGCTGCGGGCCAACGCGCGGGCGACCGTCTCCACCCCGGTGACCTGGGACGAGCTGCCCGACGTCGACCCGGACGAGTTCCACCTGGGCAGCGTCCCGACCCGGCTGGTCGAGCGCGGCGACCCGCACGCCGGCATCGACGACGCGCCGTGGGACATCACGCCGCTGCTGGAGTGGGCCGACCGGGACGCCGCCGCGGGGGAGGGCGACCTGCCGTACCCGCCGGACCACCCGAAGATGCCCGGCGAGCCGATGCGGGTCCAGCCGAGCCGCGCCAAGCGCCCCACGGCCTGACCCCGCCCGCCCTCTCCCCAAGATCCGAGCATCTTCAGGGAAAATGTTGCCTGAATCCGCTTTGAGGCAGCAACTTCCCCGAAGATGCTCGGATCTTGGGGCCCTGGGTCAGGTGCTCGCGGGCCTCGGGGGGGTAGTCCGTAGGCGGTGAGCCGTCCCCCGATGGGGTTCGCCGGGCGGCGGGCCGGGGCTAATGCTCGTCGACGCGCTGACTCGGCCGGTGCTCTCGAATCCATGCCTCGACGTCGGCGCGTGCCCACACGCGCATTCGGCCGCTGGCCACCGTGTCGATGGGGGCGGGGAAGGTCGGCCGGTTGGTGATCTCCGTGGCCCGGGTGCGCGACACCCCGCCGAGCATCTCGGCGACGTCCGACAGCGCAACCAGTCTCACGCCCTGACCGTATGCAGGTGCAGCGTGGCAAGCATTCAGCTTGTATGGTTGACAGTGGCAATGTTGCAGGTGGGGCTGATGGGGCAGTTGGACGACTCCGGAGGGTCACTCGAATGATTCACGAGCACAGGGCGGGGGCGGACGCCCAGCCCGTCATGCGCGCCATCCGACGGGTCCCCGGCATCGCCGGGCACCTCCCCGCCCGGCCGTCCTGGACGTGCGCCGCTGCGAGCTGCCCGCATCCCTGGCCGTGCCCGCACGCGCGGGAGCGGATCACCGCCGCCGCCGGCGACCGGGTCGAGCTGTCGATCACGATGGCGCAGGTCCTCAACGTCGCCGTCGAGGACCTGGTCCACGAGCGCGGCGACCACGACCTGTTCCGCCGGATGCTGGCGTGGACCCGGTGACCTTCACCGGCCCGAGTCGCTGCCTCGGCTGCGTCACGCCGATCCTGCCCCTGCCGCACCTGTGCCGGGGCAACAAGATCCCCACCGACGAGTTGGGCTGGTGGTGCGACTGCCCCGAACCGGAGTGCCGGCGGCGGCAGGCCGGGGACTGGTCGACCAAGACGACACGACCGCCGAAGGCCACCGGCGCGAAGACGAGAAGGCATCGCACCGCGCCGGACTCCTGACCGGCCGGCCCGGCCGCACCCGGCGCTCCTGGCCGGCCGGCCCGGCCGCACCTGGCTCAGCGGCCGGCCTCCATCGCCTCCACCGACTCCTTGGCGGTGCGCAGGTCAACCCCCGTCGCCTGCCGGTACGCCTTGATCGCCTGGATCTTCTCGCCCCGGGCCAGGTGCTCGCGGACCCCGGGTGCCGCCGGCCGGTCGTCGGCCACCCCGAGGTGCTTCATCACCAGCTCCAGGCGGCGCTCGATCTCGCTCAGCCGGTACGCGGTGCGCCGGTCGGGCCGCCCCGCCGCGGACTGGGCCGCCAGCAACAGGACGACGGCGGTCATCAGGATGCCGAGGATGATTTCCATGCCCGCCATCCAAGCAGGCCGGCGTCGGCCCGGAAATCGTGCCAAGTGTGGCCGGGCGGGTGATCGGGCGTAACGGTCGGATAACGGGGGCCAACCTTTCCGTACCCGCAGTCGCTCTTGTTCCTCATCGGCCCGTGGGGGCCGGGGAGGGCGGCGACATGGCGATGGTGTGGAGGCGGGCCTGGGCGGCCCGCGGGCTGCTGCTCGCGGCGGTGGTCGCGGCCCTGGTGGCGATCACCCTCGTCACGGGCCTGACCGACTACAACCGGCGGGCCGTCGACGCGGGACAGTCGGCGGTGCTCGCCGCGTCCCCCGCAGAGGAGCGCAGCCTGCTGGTCAGCGGCTCCGGCGGCCCCGACCGCAACGCCGCCGCCGCCCGCGACCGCGCGGTCAGGGAGCGCTTCGCCGCCGGGCTCGGCGGCGCGCCCACGCGGGTGCGCGGAGCCCGCTACGGCACCGGCCGGGAGCTGACCGGAGACATCGGCCCCGCCCGTGCCGGTGACGACCCGGTCTTCGCCGAGCTGGTCGCCCTGGAGGACCTGGCCGGCAACGCCGATCTGGTCAGCGGGCGGCAGCCCGAGCGCGGCGCGCAACCCACCCAGGTGCTCCTGCCGGAGCGGGTCGCCGGCCGGTTGAACGTGACCGTCGGTGAACGGGTGCCGCTGCGGGACCGGGCCGGCGAACGCACCAGCCAGGTGGAGGTGGTCGGGCTCTTCCGGCCCCGGGACCCCACCGCGTCGTACTGGCGGCTCGCGCCGGGCGCCACCACCGCCGACCTCACCACCTCGTACGGGCCGTTCCTGCTCGATCCGGCCGACTTCGACCGGACCTTTCCCGGCGGCACGTCGGCCGCGTGGCTGGTCGAACCCGACCTGGCGGCCGTCGAGCCGAGCCGGCTGGGCGCGGTGGGGCGGGCGGTCGCCACCGAGGTCGCCGAACTGCCCGAGGCCACCGGCCTGGGCTCGTCCGCCCAGCTCGTCACCACCATGGACCGGCTGCTCGACCGGCTCGGCCGCGCCGACCTGGTGGGACGCTCCGCGCTGCTCACCCCGCTGCTGCTGATCGTGGTGCTCGGCGGGTACGCGCTGGTGTTGGTGGCCGGGCTGCTCAACGAGGACCGCCGGGCGCAGACGGCGCTGCTGCGGGCCCGGGGCGCGGCCCGGCGGCAGCTCGCCGGCCTGGCGGCCCGGGAGGCGACGCTGGTGGTCCTCCCGGCGGCGCTGCTCGGGCCGCCGCTGGCCGCCGAGGCCCTGCGTCACGTCGGCCGAGGCCAGGGGTGGTCGGGGGCCTCGGCCGCCGGCAGCACGCTCACCTGGGCGGTGGCCGCCGCCGTGGCCGCCGGCTGCCTGGTGGCCATGGTCCTGCCGGCGATGCGGCGGGCCGGCACGTACGTGGCCGACCTGGCGACCCGGTCCCGGCCGAACCGGGTCGCGCGGGCCCAGCGGGTCGGCGCCGACCTGGCCCTGGTCGGCCTGGCCGTGCTCGCCTGGTTCCAGCTGCGGCAGTACTCCTCCCCCCTGGCGGGCGCGGGGGGCCGGTTGGGCATCGACCCGCTGCTGGTGGCGGCGCCGACGCTGGGCGTCCTCGCGGGCGCGGTGGTCGCGCTGCGCCTGCTCCCGCCGGCGGCCCGCTTCGCCGAACGGTTCGTCGACCGCCGGCTGTGGAACGCCACGACGCTGGGCATGTGGCAGGCCGGCCGCCGCCCGCACGCCGGCCCGGTGCTGCTGCTCGCGCTGGCCGTCGGCGGCAGCACCCTGGCCTGGTCGCTGGTCACCACGGGGGAGCGCTCGCACGTCGACCAGGCCGATCACGCCGTCGGCGCGGACCTGCGGCTGGTGGAGCGTTCCGGCGGTGCGCCGGCCGACCGGGCGGCCCGGTTGGCGGCGGTGCCCGGGGTCGACCGGGCGCTGCCGGCCTGGCGCGACGACATCCGGGTGGGCCGCGATGATCTGCCGGTGAGCGTGTTGAGCATCGACGCGGCGGCGGCGCCGGACGTGGTCAGGCTGCACGACCGGCTCGTCGACGAGCCGGCCCGGGCGCTCTTCGACCGCCAGGCGCGCGGTCGGGCGGCGCCCGTCGGCGTCGAGTTGCCCGCCGACGCCCGCCGGCTCACCGGCACCGTCCGCACCCTGGTGGTCGGGGCCTTGCGCCCGCAATCCATCGTGGTCTCCGCGCTGCTGGCCACCGCCGACGGCGAGGTACGGAAACTGCCGATGGCCACCGGCGGAAGCGACGGGCGGCCGGTCGCCGCGGCGGTGGAGCTGCCCGACCTCGGTGGCCGGGCCTACCGGCTGGTCGGTTTCGAGGCCACCGGTGGCCTGGCCCAGGGCACCGCCTACCGGTTGGAGGTCAGCGGGTTGCGCGTCGTCGACGCCGCCGGAGCGACGAGCCCGGTGCGGCTCACCGGCGAGTGGGTGACCCCGGCGGAGGTCGGGGGGCAGGGGGAGCCGGCCCGGCTCGACGACGACGGGCTGCACGCCGGCCGGACGGTCGAGATGCTGGTGGAAGGGAGCCGTTACGCGTCGCAGCCGTCCAGCCGCTTCGCCGTCGTGGCGGTCGGCGCCGACGCGCCGGTGCCGGCGTTGATCACCCCGCAGGTGGCGCGGGCGCTGAGCATCGGCCGAGGCGACACGACGCAGATCAGCGTTGCCGGGGTGATGCTGCCCGTCCAGGTGGTGGGCGAGATCGAGGCGGTGCCGGGGAGCGGGCCGGGGGCCGGGATGCTGCTGGACCTGCCCGCTGCGGCCGACTCGCTGGTCCGCGCCAGGGGGGTTACCCGGCCGACCCAGGAGTGGTGGGTGCGTACCGACCCGGGCGGCTCGGACGCGGCGTCCCGGGCGGTCGCGGACCTGCCCGGCGTGACGGTGCTGGACCGGCGGGCGACGGCGGCGGAGGCCAACCGCGACCCGTACTGGTTGGGCACCCGCACCGGCCTGCTGGCGGCGGCGGCCGGGGCGGTCCTGCTCGCCCTGGTCGGGTTGTGCGTGGACGTCTGGGCGACCGCGCGCCGGCGGGTCGGTGAGCTGACCGTGCTGCACACGCTCGGTGCCACGCCACGGTTGCTGGCCCGCGCCCTGCTGGCCGAGCAGACGTTCCTGGCCGGGATCGGCGTCGGCGTCGGCCTGCTGGTGGGCACGGCGGTGGCCGCCACCATGGCCCCGTTCCTGGTGCTCACCCGCGCGGCGGACCGGCCGCTGCCGGAGGCGGCCTTCGTGCTGCCCTGGTTGCCGGTCGCCGCCACCGCCCTGGGCCTGCTGCTGGCGGCGTTGGCATTCAGTACCTCGATCGCCGCCGGCATCCGGCAGCGCATGGCGGCGGCCCAGCTGCGGATCGGCGGGGACCAGTGAACGGCGACGCGACGACGAAGCGGGGGAGAGCAGTGAGTGCAGTGACCGTGCGGCCCGGGGCGGGCGGGCGATGACCGGGGCGGCCCGCCGGGTGCGGGCATTCGGTGGGCAGTTCCTGCTGCTGGGGTCGCTCGCCCTGGTCGCCGTGCTGCTGGTGACCGGGGTGCCGCGCGTCGCCGACCGGCTCACCCAGCAAGGGCTGCGGGAATACATCGCCGGCCGCCCGGCCGCCGAGCGGGACGTGATCCTCGGCGCCGTTGCGGGGCCGGTCGACCGGAGCCGGGGACCGGTCGCGACGGGGCCCGCCGACCTCGACGCGCTCCAGGCGGGCATGCCGGCTCCCGTGCGCGACGCCGTGGGCGACCGGTGGTACGTCGCGGACACCGCACCCGGCCGGCTCACCGGCCCGGACCTGGCCGCGAAGGACCTCTTCGTCGTCGCCCGGCTGCGCGAGATGCCCGGCGTCGAGGCGGCGGCCACCCTCGTCGAGGGACGCTGGCCGACGGGGCCCACGGCCCAGGAACGGCCGGTCGAGGTCGCGCTCTCGGCCGAGACGGCCCGGAAGATGAACCTGCGCCTCGGCAGCCGCCTGACCTGGGTCGGCGAGAAGGCGACGAACCCGCTGCGGGTGCTCGTGGTCGGCGTCTTCCAACCCGCGCGGGTCACGGACGGGATCTGGGACGGGCTGCCGCCGGTCCTACAGGTGATCGAGCCCGAGGTGGACGCCGCACCGTACGAGATCGTGGCGGTGACCGCCGCCACCCGCGGCCTGGCGGCGGCGGTCGACGTCGGCGTGCCGCTGCGGCCCTCCTGGCGGTACCGGCTCACCGGCGACAACGTGGACGCCGGCAACCTGCGCGGCATCGTCGACGGCGTGCGGCTGCTGGTCCGGAAGCCCCCGCCGGGCCTGCGCGTGACCCAGTCCGTGGACGTCCCGTTGCAGCGGTTCCTGGACGCGGTCTCGGCCGCCGGGACGCTGTTGGCCGTGATCGCCGCCGGGGTGCTGGCCACCCTGGCCGGGCTGATCGGGCTGGCCGCCCGGCTCGCCGCCCGCCGCCGGGAGGGCGAGTTCGCCCTGCTGGTCGCCCGCGGTGGCGCGGCGACCAGCGTGGCCCGGCGCAGCCTCGCCGAGTCGGTGCTGGTCGTTGCGCCCGCGGCGGCGCTGGGCTGGGTGCTCGGGCAGCTACTGCCCGGCTCCGGCGGCGGGCTGGGCTGGCTCGCCCCGGCCACGGCGGTGCTGGCCGTCCTGGCCCTGCCGGTGGCCGCGCTGGCCGTCGCCGTCGCCGCCGCGCCGGGCCGGCGGCGGGACCTGCCGAGGCTGGGCCCCGGTGGCCGTCGGCTGACCCTCGAAGTCCTCGTGGTGGCGCTGGCGGTGCTGGCGACCGTGCTGCTGCGGCGTCGCGGGCTGAGCCCGGGGTCGGTCGACCCGCTCCTGGTGTCGGTGCCGGTGCTGCTGGCCGTGGCCGCGGCGGTGCTCGCGCTGCGCCTCTATCCGTGGCCGCTGCGGCTGCTCGGCCGGATCGCCGCCCGGACCCGGGGCAGCGTCACGTTCCTCGGTGCCGCCCGGGCGAGCCGGGCGGCGGCGACCGGGCCGGTCGTCGTGGTGGTGGTGGCGATCGCGACGGCGGCGTTCTGCGTCGTCGTGGCCGCCGGCATCGAAACCGGCCGGGACCACACGGCGACCACGCTCGTGCCGGGTACCGCGTTGGTCGACGGCGGGCGGCTCGCCCCGGACACCGGCGTCGCCCTGCGCGGGCTGCCCGGCGTCCGGCAGGCCACCCCCGTGCTGCGCGACACCGCGCTGCGGATCGCCGACCCGCGCGGCGTCTACGCCGAGCTGCCCACCGTCTCGGTGCTGCTGGTCGACGGGCCGGGGCTCGCCGAGACGGCCGGGGACGCCGGGCTGGCGGTGTCGGTGCCGCCGCAGTTGCGCGCCGGCCCCGGGCCGGGGCCGGCCCCGGCGCTGGTTTCCCCGGTGCTCGCCGCCGAGCTGGCGCGCGCGGGCCTCGACGAGTCGGCCCTGGTGACCGTGCAGGGACACGACTACGCGTTCCGGGTGGCCGGCGCGGCCGACGACTTCCCGCTCGTCGCGCCCGGCACCGAACGGTTCGTGGTCCTGCCCTGGCAGGCCCTGCCCGACGCCGGGCCGACCGCTGTGGTCCCGACGGCCTTCCTGGTCTCCGGCGACGGGCTGGACCTGGCGGCGTTGCGGCAGGCGGGCGTCGAGGGTCAGCGCCGTTACCAGCGGGGCGGCACCATCGTCGCGGAGGACCGTCCGCGCGCCCCCGAGGTGACCACCTGGCGGGGGGCCCGCGACGTCCTCGGCGGCGTCGGCGCCAACGGCCTGCTGGTCTTCGGCTTCGTCGCCGGCGCGGCCGGCGGGGCCGTCCTCGGGCTACTGGCGATCGCCTTCGCGGTGCTCGCCGGGGCCCGGGCGCGGGGGCAGGTGCTGTCCCGGCTGCGCACCCTCGGGCTGTCCCGCCGCCAGTGGCGCGGGCTGCTGCTGGTGGAGCTGACGCCGCTGGTCGCCGTCGCGCTGCTCACCGGCGCGGTGACCGGCGCGCTGCTGCCCCTGCTGCTCACCCCGTCGCTGGGGCTGGCCGCGTTCACCGGCGGCACGCCGGTGCGGGTGGGGTTCTCGCCCGGGTTGGTCGGGGCCGTGATCGGGATCGGCGCGGTGGCGCTGGCCCTCGCGGTGACCGTGGAGACGCTGAACAACCGCCGGCTGCGCCTCGGTGAGGTGCTGCGGCTCGGAGAGGAGAGCTGAGATGACAGCCACCGTGGAGGCGTCCGCCGCGCCGGACCTGGCCGCCCTGCAACGGCGGGCCGCGCAGCGCGCGGCCGAGCGGGCCGGCGGGCAGGACCGGCTGCGCGGGCACATCGTCTGCGACAACCTGGTGCGGATCTTCAAGACCGAGGGGGTGGAGGTGGTCGCGTTGCAGGGCCTCGACCTGGTCATCGACCGGGGGGAGCTGGTGGCGATCGTCGGGGCCTCCGGGTCGGGCAAGTCGACGCTGCTGAACATCCTCTCCGGGCTGGACACCCCGACCGCCGGCACGGCCCGGGTCGCCGAGTACGACCTGCTGGCCCTCTCCGCTCGCCGCCGGCTCAGCTACCGGCGGCAGATGGCCGGGTTCGTCTGGCAGCAGACCGGGCGCAACCTGCTGCCGTACCTGACGGCCCGGGAGAACGTCGAACTGCCGATGCGGCTGGCCGGTCGGCGCGGGCAGCGGACCCGCCGGAGCCGGGCCGGCGAGCTGCTGGACCTGGTCGGGGTGGGGCACCTCGCCGACCGGCGGCCGGGCCAGCTCAGCGGCGGCGAACAGCAGCGCTGCGCGATCGCGGTGGCGGTGGCCAACGACCCGGAGGTGCTCTTCGCCGACGAGCCGACCGGCGAGCTGGACGAGGCCACCGCCGCCGACGTCTTCGCCGCGCTGCGGCAGATCAACGCGGAGCTGGGGGTGACGGTGGTGGTGGTCACCCACGACGCGGCCGTGGCCGCCCAGGTCCGCCGGACCGTCGCGATCCGCGACGGCCGGACCGCCTCCGAGGTGCGCCGCACCGCCCGGATCGGCGCGGACGGCAGCACCGAGCTGGTCAGCGAGGAGTACGCCGTGCTCGACCGGGCCGGCCGGATGCAGCTCCCGGCGTCCTTCGTGGACGCCCTGGCCCTCAAGGACCGGGTCCGACTCGACCTGGAACCCGATCATGTCGAGGTGCGGCCGGGCGACCGGGCCGACGCCGAACGGAGCGACACGTGACCGAGCAGCAGAACCCGACCCCGCCGGCCGCCGGCGGTGGCCTCGGCACCGCCGTGGCCGGCGACGAGGTGGTACGGGCAGACGGGCTGAGCCGCACCTTCGGCCGGGGCGAGCGCGCCGTGCACGCCGTCCGGGACGTCTCGTTCGCCGCCGCCCGAGGCGAGCTGGTCGCCGTCCGGGGGCGATCGGGTTCGGGCAAGACGACCCTGCTGAACCTGGTCGGCGGCCTGGACCGGCCGGACTCCGGGCAGGTGCGGGTGGCCGGGCACGACCTCGGCGCGGCCGGCGAGCGGGAACTGTTGCGGCTGCGCCGGGGCACCATCGGCTTCGTCTTCCAGACCTTCGGGCTGATCCCCATTCTCTCCGCCGCCGAGAACATCGGGGTGCCGCTGCGGCTGGCGAAGGTGCCCGCCGCCGAGCGGGAGGAGCGGGTGGCGACGCTGCTGGAACTGGTCGGGCTGGGCGAGCACGCCGCACAGCGGCCGTACGAGCTCTCCGGTGGCCAGCAGCAGCGGGTGGCGGTGGCCCGGGCCCTGGCCAACGAGCCGGACCTGCTCATCGCCGACGAGCCCACCGGTCAGCTCGACTCGGAGACCGGCAGGTCCATCATGGACCTGCTGCGGGCGGTGGTGCATGCTCGCGGCATGACGGCCCTGGTCGCCACGCACGACCCGGCCCTGATCGACCTGGCCGACCGCACCCTGACTATGCGCGACGGCCGCCTGCTGCCCTGACACCCATCCCGCTCCCGCCCGCCCCGTCGATCACGATCGGTGATCGACGAGGCGGGCGGGGTGGGGGTCACAGACGCAGTTTCATGCCCTCGTGGCTCGCGACGAAGCCGAGGTCGCGGTAGAAGCGCTGCGCGTCCGCGCGGGACTTGTCCGTGGTGAGCTGCACCAGGCCGCAGCCGCGTCGCTCGGCCTCACTGATCGCCCAGCGCATCATCTGCCGGCCCACCCCCTGGCCGCGGCGGTCCGAGCGCACCCGCACCGCCTCGATGAGCGAGCGCTCGGCGCCGTGCCGGCTGAGCCCCGGGATGTAGGTGATCTGCAGGCAACCCACCACGACGCCGTCCTCGTCGGCCACCACCAGGTGGTTGCGCGGGTCGGCGGAGACATCCGCGAAGGCCCGCTCGTACGCGTCGTCGACGTCGGCAGCGTCGCGATTGCCGCCCAGTTCGTCGTCGGCCAGCAGGGCGAGGACGGCCGGCAGGTCCGCCCGGACCGCCTCCCGAAACGTTAAGGTACGCATCGGATCAGCCTGGCACAGCCGGCGACGGCGATGCGCGGGTGGTGGCTTGCCAGCACCGGGCAGCATGATGCGGCATGGACGTCCTGCTGCCGTTCCGCTGGATCTACCGGGGCCTGGTCTGGTTCGCCAACTCCCCCCGGACGCTGATCGCGTCGTACCTGCTGATGATCGTGGTGGCCGGGGTGATCTACAGCCAGGTGGAGCACAAGAGCGCCGCCGACTCGGTGTGGTGGGCGGTGGTGACCGCCTCCACCGTCGGCTACGGCGACATCTCGCCGACCACGGCGGCCGGACGGACCCTCGCCGCGCTGCTCATCTCCACCATGGTGCTGCTGGTCATTCCGCTGATCACCGCGCACTTCGCGAGCCAGTTGATCGTGGACGACGACGCCTTCGAGCACGAGGAGCAGGAGGCGTTGAAGGCGGACGTACGGCGGATGCGGGCGCTGCTGGAGGAACTGGCGGCCCGTCAGGGGATCACCCTGCCGGCAGAACCGGCCCCGCTCCCGCAACCGCCGTCGGGGAGGCGCCGCCGCCGCAGGTGACTCAGGTGACGCGTGACGGTGCCCCTCGACCCGGGCGGGCGCGTCACCGGGCCGGGCAGCGCAGCCCCTCCCGCGGCACGGTCAGCGAGATCAGGTACGCGTCCACCGCGTCCGTCACGCAGGCCGTCTGCGGATACGCGGTGTGCCCCTCGCCCTCCCAGGTCAGCACCCGGCCCACGCCCAGCATCGAGGCCAGGGTGGCGGTCTGCTCGTACGGCGTCGCCGGGTCCCCGGTGGTGCCCACCACCACGATGGGCGGTGCGCCCACGGCCTTGCCGGTCGGGTACGGGTCCCGCCCGCCGGGCCATTGGACGCAGCTGAGCATCCCCACGGCCAGCGCCGGGCCGAAGAGCGGGTACGTCGAGCGCCACTGCGACTGGAGTTGGCGAACCCGCTGCACCGTCGGCTTCTCCGTCTCGTCGGTGCAGTTGATCGCGAGGTTGGCGTCGAAGAGGTTGGAGTATCGCCCGTCGTCCTCCCGACCCGCGTACGCGTCGGCCAGCTCGAAGACCTTCTCCGGGTCGCCCTCGCCGAGCCGGTCGATCGCCTGGGCCAGCTCCTGCCAGCCCGACTCCGTGTAGAGCGAGGAGATGACCGCGTAGAAGATCCAGCCCGAGGTGGCCTCCCGCCCGTCGGCCGCCTTCACCGGGGAGACCTTGGCCTTGTCGATCGCCGAGATCACCGCCGCCCGGGCATCCGGGGCGAGCGGGCAGCGCCCGGCGTTGGCCGCGCACCACCGGGTGAAGTTGTCGAACGCCCGCTCGAAGCCCTTCGCCTGGCTCTCGGAGCCGGCCACCAGGTCCTGCGTCGGATCCACCGCGCCGTCGAGCACCATGGCCCGGACCCGGGACGGGTAGAGCTGGGCGTAGGTGGCGCCGAGCAGGGTGCCGTAGGAGTAGCCGAGGTAGCTCAGCTTCTCGTCGCCGACCGCGGCGCGGATCGCGTCCATGTCGCGGGCGGCCTGCTCGGTGCCGTAGAGCGGAAGCTGGTCGCCGTACTTGTCGCCGCAGCCGCGCCCGATCCGCTGGTTGAGCGAGACGAGCCCGTCGAAGGACTCCTGGGACTGCGGATCCGGGTCGTAGCCGAAGCTGCTGTCCAGCTCGGCGTCGGGGATGCACCGCACGGGGCTGGACCGGGCCACCCCGCGCGGATCGAACCCGACGATGTCGAATCGCTCGGTGACCGTCGCGGGCAGCCCGCCGAACGCCGGGCCGAAGGAGAGGTAGACGGCGGTGTCCACCCCGGAGGCCCCCGGCCCGCCCGGGTTGATCACCAGCGAACCGATCCGGTCCCGCTGCTTGGTGGAGCGCGCCCGCAGCAGGGCGATCTCGAAGGTCTCCCCGACGCCCGGCCCGGCCGTCGCCCCGGTGCCGGAGCCCCAGTTGCGGGGCACCGCGATCCGCGCGCACTCGTACCGCATGTCGGGGGCGCCCCGGCCCACCAGCTCGTCGGCCACCTCTGGGCAGGCCCGCCAGGTCGGCGCGGTGCCGGGGGGCGCGGCCTCGACCTCACCCTCGGTGCGGGGCGCGAACGCCGGCAACGTGCAGCCGGCGGCGACCACCGCCGCCGCGACGACGCCGGCCAGGGTCAGCCGGACCCGGCGGATCCGGTCGGGGAAGCTGGTCACCGGCACGCCTCTCATGATCATCATCGACGACTCAGGCTACGCCCGGCCCGCCGTGGCGTCGGAGGTCGCCGCCGGATCGCCGCGCAGGACCTGGTCGACGTCGTAGCGGATGGGCCGGTCGAGCTGGTCGTAGCCGCAGGACCGGGGCTGGCGGTCGGGCCGCCAGCGCACGAACCGGGCGGTGTGCCGCAGCCGGTCGCCCTCCATCGCGTCGTACGCCACCTCGGCCACCAGCTCCGGGCGCAGCGGCTCCCACTCCAGGTTCTTCGTCCCCGTCCACCGGCTCACCCCGCCGGGGATGCGCTGGCCGCGCTCGTGGTCGCCGTGCACCCAGGGGTGCTCGCCGTCGACCTCCCGGTAGGGCTGCAACTCGTCCAGCAGCTCTCTGCGCCGGGCCGCCGTGAACGAGGAGCTGACCCCGATGTGGTGCAGGACCCCGGCGTCGTCGTAGAGGCCGAGCAGCAGCGAGCCGACCACCGGGCCGGTCTTGTGCCAGCGGAAGCCGGCCACCACCACGTCGGCCGTGCGGGCGTGCTTGACCTTGGACATCAGCCGCTTGCCCGGCTCGTACGGCAGGTCGGCGGGCTTGACGATGAGCCCGTCGAGCCCGGCGCCCTCGAACACGTCGAACCAGCGCCGGGCGGTGGCCGCGTCGGTGGTGACCTGGGTGACGTGCACCGGCGGGCGGACCCCGGCCAGGGCCCGCTCCAGCCGGGCCCGGCGCTGCGGGTAGGGCAGGTCGGTCAGCAGCTCGTCGTCGACGGCCAGCAGGTCGAAGGCGACGAAGTCGGCCGGGGTGGTCTCGGCCAGCAGCTTCACCCGGGACGCGGCCGGATGGATGCGCTGGGCGAGCAGCTCGAAGTCGAGCCGGGGCTGCCCGCCGGGGCCGTCGCGGCGGATCACGATGAGCTCGCCGTCGACCGCGCAGCGGCGCGGCAGCTGCCGCAGCGCCTGCTCGACCACCTCCGGGAAGTAACGGGTGAGCGTCTTGCCGCCCCGGCTGGCCAGCTCGACCTCGGCACCGTCGCGGAACACGATGCAGCGGAAGCCGTCCCACTTCGGCTCGTAGGTCGTGCCCGGCGCGGTGGGCAGCTCCGACACGGCCTTGGCCAGCATCGGCTCGACCGGCGGGTTGATCGGCAGGTCCACGGCGACAGTCAACCAGACCCCACCGACAGTCGTGAGGCGGATCACCGCCGGTGACGGCGCGAACCGTCCCGCCGCGTCCCGCTCGCCGCCCGCTCGTCCCACCCTGACCGGATGGCGTTCCCGCAGCCCAGAGCTAGTTTCGCCGAATGCGGGAGTTGGTCTGTGAATGTTGCGGGCGCTGGCGGGTCAGCGTCGAGCTGATCCACGGCCGCTACCGCTACCGCCTCACCCACCGCTACCCGGCCCGCCACGGCGGCGGCAAGAACGTGCTCGGCGAGGCCACCACCATCCCGGAACTAACGGCCCTCCTCCACCGCCACACCCCCCTGACCCTAGCCAACCTCAAGAACCCCTGACCCCGCCCCGCCCCCCGCCCCCGCCCCCGGCCCCGCCCCCGCCCTCCGCCCCCGCCCCCCGTGGATCATGGACTTGTGGTGCCCGCCTTGTCCCGTTCGGCGGCCTTCGCGGGGCACCACAACTCCAAGATCGACGCAGCGGTGGGGCGGCGGGGGTGGGGCGGCGGGGGCGGCGCGGGGCGGCGCGGGGCGGCGGGGGAGGGGCGGCGGGGGAGGGGCGGCGGGGATAGCGTCTGCGGGGTGGCGGGGGTGGACGAGGGTCTGGCGATCGACGTCAGCATGGCGGAGCTGCGGGCGGTGACGGGCTATGCGGTGGTCTGCGCTGAGCCCGCCCTGGCGATCTTCGAACGCGTCCGTCCCGACGATCGGCGTCCCCGGGGCGCGCTCGACGCCGCGCGGGCGTTCGTCGACGGAGGCCGGCGGAGCAAGGCGATCCGGGACGGCGCATGGGCGGCCCACCGGGCGTACCAGGAGACCCGCGACGCGGGGCAGGCGGCGGCGAGCGAGGTCGCCCGCGCGGCCGTCGCGGCGGCCAGCGCCGCGTACCTGCACCCCCTGGCGAAGGCCGCCCAGGTCCTGCACATCCTCGGCGCGGCAGCCCACGCGGCGCGGGCCTTCGAGCTCGACGTCGGCGACGACCCCGCCGTCGGCGTCGACCACGTCGAGCGGGCAAGCGGGCTCGCCGGCCCCGCCGTGGTGGACGTCCTGACGCGCTACCCCACCGCACCGGCCGGTCGCGGCCGGGCGGGAGAGCTGCTGCGGATGCTGGACGCCGCACTGCGCCGCCAGGCAACGGACCGCCCACGGCAGAGCCGGAGCTGGGACGGCTCTCGTCCGCACGGAACAGGAAGCGTCCAAGGTCCGCCGGCGTAGGCGGCGGGTGCGACGACAGGAGCGGGAGACCATGCGGTTCGAGGCGAGCACGGAGATCGCGGCCACCGCCGAGCAGGTGTGGCAGGTGCAGACCGACATCGACCGCTGGCCGGAGTGGACCCACTCCGTTCGCCGGGCCCGGCGGCGCGAACCGGGGCCGCTGGCGGTCGGCTCGACCGCGCTGCTGGAGCAGCCCCGGCTCCGACCGGCCGTGTGGCGGGTGGTCGAGGTCGCCGCCCCGTACCGCTTCGCCTGGGTGTCGCAGACCCCGGGCGTACGCAGCCACGGCGACCACCGGATCGTCCCGCTGCCCGACGGCCGGGTCCGGGTCGAGCTGACGCTGGAGCAGCGGGGCCCCCTCGCCGGGCCGGTGGGGTGGCTCTTCGGCGACCTCACCCGCAGGTACCTGCGGATGGAGGCCGACGGCCTCAGGCGTCGGTGCGAGCGGGCGTGACCAGCCGCTTCTCGAACACCGCGAGGGTGATTCCGTTGGCGTCCGGCCGGTGGCCGACGATCTCGTAGCCGTTGCGCCGGTACAGCCGCAGGTTTCCCTCGCTGGCCGCCCCGGTGAAGAGGGCGAAACGGGACACCCGGTCGGCGCAGGCCGCCTCCACCGCGCCCAGCAGCAGGGTGCCGATGCCCCGCCCCTGCTGGTCGGGGGCCACGGAGAGCCGGCCGACGTGGGCGGTGTCGTCGGCGACCCGGGCCCGGACCGAGCCGACCAGCCGGTGCCCGGACCGGGCGACCAGCACCGTCTCCTCGGCGGCCAGCGCGGCCAGGATCTCCTCGAGGGTCTCGGTGAGCGGCGGCAGCAACGGGTCGGCGTAGTGCTGCGCCTCGGTCACGTAGGCGGCCCGCTGCACGGTGAGGATCTCACCCGCGTCGGCGGGGGTGGCCGGGGCGATCAGTGGCGGCGTGGTCATGAAACCAGCTCACCACACCGCCGACGCCCGGCGCGCACGCCGGTACCCTGGCGCTGTCCCGGACCGGACCGGCCCCCGGGAGCGGCCCGGCCCTCAGGAGAGGCGGCAAGCGTGCAGGAGAGGCGGCGATCGTGCCCGAGCTGACCTATCCGCACGTCGGTGCCACGGAAGCCGGCGGTGCCACGGCAGCCGGCGGCAGCACCACCGTAGCCGCCGGCAGCCCCGGCATCGGAGGGCTGCCCGCCGGCTGGCGGCACGTGCGGCACCGGGTGCGGCTGCCCGACGGCTCCTTCGCCACTGCCGGCGCGGCGGTGCTCGGCTGGCGGCTGCACCGGGCCGCCGGCATCCGGATGGACGCCGACGCGCCCCGGGCCGCGCCCGGGGTCACCGTGGTCTCCCGGCTGGGGGTGGGCCCGCTGCGGCTGGCCGCGCCGTGCCGGGTGGTCTGGGCCGCCGACGACGCCCACCGGGCCGGCTTCGGGTACGGCACCCTCCCCGGCCACCCGGCTCGGGGTGAGGAGGCGTTCGTGGTCAGCCGGGACGACACGGGCGCGGTCTGGTTCGAGGTACGGGCGTTCAGCCGCCCTGCCGGCTGGCTGATGCGCGCCGCCGGGCCCGCCGGTCGAGCCTTTCAACACGGGTACGCCTGGTGGCTCGGCCGCACCCTGCGGCGACTCTGCGCCGCCCGGCCCTGACCCGCGCACCCGTGCGCCGCCCGGCCCTGACCCGCGGCCGGGGTCAGTATCGGGCGAAGGAGCGGATCGGGTGGCGCGGCCCGTACCGGGGGGCGTGCACGCCCTCGGCGGCCAGCAGCAGGCAGACCCGGCCCCGGTGGCCCCGGAACGGCTCCAGCAGCGCCAGCATCCGCGCGTCGTCGCCGCGCGCCTCCCCGGCCAGCGCCCAGGCCACCGTGTTCGGCACGTGGTAGTCGCCGACGCTGACCGCGTCGGGGTCCCCGTACGCGATCCGCACCACCTCGGCGGCGGTCCACGGGCCGATTCCCCGGATGCCGGTGAGCCGGCGGGTGGCCTCGGCGGCATCCGCGCAGCGTTCCAACCGGTCGGCTTCGGCGGCGGCCCGGCGCAGCGTGTCGGCCCGTTTCTGCTCCACCCCGAACGGGTGGAACACCCAGTACGGCGCGGCGGCCACCGCCGCCGGCTCGGGCGGCAGCAGCAGCGCCGGCTGTGCCGGCCCGGGTGCCGGCTCGCCGAAGTGCCGCACGGTCGCCGCGTACGCCCGGTACGCCTCCGTGCCGGTGACCTTCTGTTCGAGGATCGCCCGCAGCACACGCGGGAAGAGCTGACCGGTGGCCGGCATCCGCAGCCCGTGGTGCCGGGCGGCGAGCCGGGCCACCAGCGGGTGCCCGGCGGCCAGCTCGGCGAACCCGTGGCGGTCGTCGCGGAGCCCGGCGACTGCGTCGGCCCGCTCGAGCACCCAGTCGGCGCCGGGGCCGTACCCCTCGGCGTGCAGCTCGTCGGCCCCGGCCGGGCGCAGCGCGAGGGTGGCCGGGCCGGCGGGGGTGCGGGCGGCCCACCAGAAGGCCCCGTCGGGGGTGAGCCGGGCGCACGGGTCGTACGCGCTGAACAGCAGCGCGCGCACCGAGGCGGCCAGCCGGTAGCCGGCCGGCGGGCGCAGCGTGCGGCGGGCGGCGGTTGCGGTCACCCGCGACACTCTGCCACGCCGCACAGCCGCGTCGAGGACGCCGCCGAGCCGCCATGGCGAAGGACACCGCCGCGCCGCCGTGCCGAAGGACACCGCACCCGCGGGGCTCAGCGGCGGGCGGAGAACCGCGGGGCTCAGCGGCGGACGGAGAAGATGCCCGGTGGCGGCGGGGTGGAGTCGGTGGCGTCGGCGTCGCGTACCACGGTGGCGCCGCCGGCGAAGCGGTCCAGCTCGTCGCCGGCCAGCACCCGGCCGGGGAACCAGTCCCCGGCGGCCCGGCGGGTCAGCTCCGGCACCGGCGGCTCGGCCCGGCCGGCCACCAGCACCAGGTTGCCGTACCGGCGACCGCGCAGCACCCCCGCGTCGCCCACCAGGCAGGCCCGGGGGAGCACCGCGCGGACCGTGGCGACCTGGGCGCGGGCGTGCCGCAGGGGCGGGCCGTCGGCGACGTTGGCCAGGTACCAGCCGCCGGGGTGCAGCACCCGGGCCACCTCGGCCGCGAACTCCACGCTGGTCAGGTGCGCCGGGGTACGGGCACCGGCGAAGACGTCCGCGACCACCACGTCGTAGCTGCCGTCGCGGGCGGACGCCACGGTGGCGCGGGCGTCGCCGACCCGGATCTTCAGCCGGGGGTCGGCCGGCCAGGGTAGCTCCCGGCGGACCAGGTCGACCAGGGCGGCGTCGACCTCGGCGACCCGCTGGGTGGAGCCGGGCCGGGTGGCCCGCACGTACCGGGGCAGGGTCAGCGCGCCGCCGCCGAGGTGCAGCACCCGCAGCGGCACGCCGGGCGGTGCGAGCAGGTCGAGGGCGGCGCCGAGCCGCCGGACGTACTCGAATTCCAGGTGGGTGGGGTCGCCCAGGTCGACGTGCGATTGCGGGGCGCCGTCGAGCAGCAGGGTGAACGAGCCGGGGCGGTCCGCGTCCGGGACCAGCTCGGCCTCGCCGGTGTCGACCCGCGCGACGACCCGGTCGTCGCCCCGGCGGCGGCCCATCAGCGGCGGGGGCCGCGGGCGGCGGCGGTCAGGGCCCGTTGCAGCAGGCGGGCGTCGCCGAGCAGCGCCCGCAGGCGGCGCTCCAGCCCGGCGATCGGGATGAGGTTCTGCGGGGCGCGCGGGTCCTTGTACGGGGTGGAGGCGAAGCGGGGGAGGGTGACCAGCGACAGGTCCGCCAGCGCGATGGCCTCGGGCTCGGTCAGCTCCGCCGAGCACTCCACCCGGACGATGCCGGCCCACGGGGCACCGCCGGTCACCGGCAGCCGCAGGTACCACGAGTACCCGCCCCACGGGGTGCCGAGCTTGAACACCGGGCACCGCTGACCCGAGCGCAGCCCGGTCACCACGGCGGTCAGCCGGGCGTCGAGGTACTGGCTGTGCTGGGTCTTGATGTAGCCCAGGGTGCGGGGGAGCTGCCGGCGGCTGCGCAGCGGGCCGTCGACCACCAGCAGGTCGCCCTCGATGCGGGCCGCGCCGGAGACCTCCACCTCCAGCGCGGTCAGCGGCGCCTGCACGGCCGCCTGGAGCTTGTTCAGCTCGCCGGTGCCGCTGACCCGGTGCACCGGGTAGCGCACCGTGCCGGCCCGCACGTCGCGCGCCGACGGGCTGGCGGTGAAGAGGCCCCGGCGGACCTGCGCGCCGGCCAGCCGGGCCGCGCCGCGCTCCAGGTCGCAGCGGACCACCCCGGCGGCGTACGAGGCAGCCAGCCCCGGGTACGACGCCCCGTCGGCCTCGGCGGTCCAGACGCTGGCGTCGATCCGGCGCACCCCGTCGACCAGCAGCACCACGTCGGGTGCCCGGACCCCGGGGCGGACGTCGATGGCCCGCCAGTCCACCGCCGGCAGCTCCACCTGGGCGTCGACCGGCTGGCTGCTCGGCGCGGCCGGCCCGCCCGGCGTCGCCTCGAAGGACGCGCCGTAGCCCGGGTCCCAGGTGTCGACGAACAGCTCCGGGGCCGGCTCCTGCGCCGCCGCGCCGATCGGCCCACCGGCCCCGATCGGCACCGCCCCTGCGGCCCCGGCCGGCCCGGTCACAGGCCGGTCCGTTCCACGCGGGCGGTGCGGGCGTCCTTGCGGACCTCGTAGCGCACCGGGATGCGCTCGGCCAGCGCCGGCACGTGGGTGACCACGCCCACCATCCGGTCGCCCCGGGCGGCCAGGCTCTCCAGGGTGGCCGCCACCGTGTCCAGGGTGGCCGCGTCCAGGGTGCCGAAGCCCTCGTCCAGGACGATCGACTCCAGGCTCGCCGCCGTGGTGGACATCCCGGCGAGCTGCTCCGACAGGGCCAGCGCCAACGCCAGCGACGCCTGGAACGTCTCCCCGCCCGACAGGGTCCGCACCCCGCGCCGCAGCCCGGCGTCGTGGTGGTCGACCACGAAGAACTCGCCCTTGTCGTGCACCAGGTCGTACTGGCCGCCGGAGAGCTCCCGCAGGATCCCCGACGCGCCGTCGACCAGCAGGTCCAGCGCCTCGGCCAGCAGCCAGCGCTCGAAGTTGTTGGCCCGCAGGTGCCCGGCGAGCGCCCGCGCCACCTGGGCCTGGTGCTCGTGCCCGGTGCGCTGCTCGCGCAGCCCGGCGGCCTGCTCGCGGCGCTCCACCAGCCGCCGGTGGGCGGCCTCGGCGCGCTCCACGGCCACGGTGGCCGCCCGCACCGGGTCGTCGCCGGCGCTGCGCCCGGCGGCGGCGAAGACGGCGGCGATCCGTTCCTCCACGGCCTCGGCGGCGGCCTGCGCCTCGGCGACCGCCTCGGCCAGCCCCACCCGCTCGTCGCGCCGCCGCCCCGCCTCGGCGTCGGCCCACCGGGTCAGCGTCGCCCAGGCCCCGGCGACGTCGTCGCGGTCGGCGGCCGGCGGGCCGAAACGGGCCAGCGCGTCCCGGGTCGCGTCGAAGTCCCGCCAGGCGGCGCGGAGCCGCTCCTCGGCGGCCTCCAGCGCGGCGCGGGCCCGCCGGGCGGCGTCCCGGCCGGCCCGTACCCCGCCCGCCGCCTCGTCCAGCGCCCGGCGCAGCCGGGCGTGTTCGGCCAGGTCGTGCCGCAGCGCCTCGACGGCGGCGGCCCCGGCGAGCTGGTCGTCCAGCTCGGCCAGCCGGCCCCGGAGCTGGTCGTGGCGGGCCCGCGCGCCCAGCAGCGCCCGCTCCAGGTCCCGCGCCGCCGCGTCGCGCTCCCGCACCACCCGCTGCGCCGCCTCGGTCGCCGCGCGGGCCGCCTTCCCGGCGGCGGTGGCCCGCGCCACCGCCGACCCGGCCGGCACCGCCGGCACCCGGGGCACCACCTGCTCGCAGACCGGGCAGGGCGCCCCGTCGACCAGGTGCGCCCGCAGCGCCACCGCCTGGTCGGTGGCCTTCGCCTCCTCGTGCGCCCGGAACGCCGCGTCCAGCTCGGACTCGGCCCGCTGCGCCGCCGCGGTGGCGGACGCGAGCGCGGCCGCCGCCGCGTCGTGCTCCCCGGCCGCCGCCGTCACCGCCGCGCCCACCACCGCGGCCTCCTCGGCGAGCCGGTCCCGGTCGGCGTACGCCCGCAGCAGCAGCCGCAGCGCGCTCTCGTCGCCCGCGCCGGCCAGCTCCCCGCGCAGCTTCTCCTCGCGCTCCTCGGCCAGGGCCACCCCGGCCGCCGCCTCGTCCGCGCCGGCCCGCGCGCCGGCCACCGCCCGCGCCACCTCGGCCACCCCGGCGGGCGCGCGCACCGACCCGAGCCGGGTCAGCTCGGCGTCGAGGTCGGCCAGCGCCGCGTGCGCCTCGCGCGCCGCGCCCCGCGCCCGGTCCCGCTCCGGTACGGCCGCCGCGACCGCCTCGGAGAGCTCGTGCGCCCGGGTCACCTCGGCCTCGGCCTCGGCCAGCGACGCGTCGTCGACGTCGGCGAGCCCGGCGAGGATCCGGTCGACCGCCTCCAGCTTCGCCTCGGCCTGGCCGGCGCGCTCGCTGGCCCGCTTCTGCACCGCCTCGTAGACGCCCAGGCCGAGCAGGTTGACCAGGATCTGCTGCCGGGTCGCCGGCCGGGCGTGCAGGAAGTCGGCGAACTGCCCCTGCGGCAGCACCACGCAGCTGGTGAACTGCTCGTACGGCAGCCCGACCGCCTCCAGCACCGCCCGGTCCATCTCGGCCGGGGTGCCGGCCACGACCTCGCCGAGGTCCTCCGGGCTGAGCCCGGTGTCCAGCTTCGTCACGTCGAACCCGGCCGGCATGAGCTGCAACCCGGCGTTGGCGGTCTTGACGTTGCCCCGGCCGTCGCGGCGCACCACCCGGGTCGCCACGTAGCGGTCCCCGGCGGACTCGAAGACCAGCCGGACCCGGGCCTCGGTGGCCGACGGGGCGAGCGCGTTGGCCAGCCCACGGGTGCCACCCCAGCGGGGCACCGTGCCGTAGAGGGCGAAGCAGATCGCGTCCAGCACCGTCGACTTGCCGGAGCCGGTCGGCCCGACCAGGGCGAAGAAGTCGGCGTCGGTGAAGTCGACCGTGGTCTCGTCGCGGAACACGGTGAAGCCCGCCATGTCCAGCCGCATCGGGCGCATCAGCGCTCCACCTCCTCGAAGAGCTCGTCGAAGAGCTCCCGGACGCCGTCGTCGGCGTGCCCCTTGCTGCCGAGGTAGTCGGCGAAGAGCTCCCGGGGCGACCGGCCGGCGCGCTGGGCGGTGCGGGTGCCGCTGCCCGGGGCCGGCACCAGATCCGGGTCGATCCGGATCTCCAGGGCCC
The DNA here is from genome assembly GCF_049841815.1 of Micromonospora sp. DT233. Taxonomy (NCBI): domain Bacteria; kingdom Bacillati; phylum Actinomycetota; class Actinomycetes; order Micromonosporales; family Micromonosporaceae; genus Micromonospora; species Micromonospora sp. DT233. The sequence goes on from NZ_JBNCLB010000003.1 coordinate 671,361, forward strand.
GGGGGAGCAGCTCCTGCACCTGCTCGCGCAGCCCGGCACGGGGCTGCTCGCTGACGAACACCCGCAGCCAGCCGTCCGGCGGGGTGGCCTCGGCGAGCTGCGCCAGGGTGCCCCGCATCGTGCGCAGCGGCACGGCCGCCGCCACCGGCACCTCCCGGATGCGGGCCGCGCTGGTGGCGGTCACCTCGACGATCGTCACCGACGGGACGTTCTCCTGCTCGCCGAAGTCCACGGCGAGCGGGCTGCCGCTGTAGCGGATCGGGCAGGGGCCGATGACCCGCTGCGAGCGGTGCAGGTGGCCCAGCGCCACGTAGTGCGCGGTGTTCGGGAAGACCGTCGCCGGCACGGCGTACCCGAGGACGGTGTGCGCCTCCCGCTCGCCGCCGCCGGTGCTCGCCCCGACCACGGTGAGGTGGGCGGTGACCAGGTGCACCCGGCCGGGCTCGTCGAAGCCCTCGGCCAGCCGCCCCAGCACCCGGCCGAGGTGGTCGGCGTACGTCTGGTTGGCCTCGGCGGCGGTCAGCTCGTACATCTCCACGGCGCGGACCGCGTACCGCTGGGACAGGAACGGCAGGGCGGCCACCCGCCACCGCTCCCCACCGGCGGTGACGCCGTCGATGACGTGCTCGTCCGGGTTCTCCCGGACCCCGCCGCGCAGCGTGATCCCGGCGGCCTCGGCCCACGGCCGCAGCGCGTCGAGGGCCTGTCCGTTGTCGTGGTTGCCGCCGATGGCCACCACGTCCGCGCCGGTGCGGCGCAGCGCGGTCAGCGCCCGGGTGACCAGCCGGGTCGCCTCCGGGGTGGGCGCGGCGGTGTCGTAGAGGTCCCCCGCGACGATGACCAGGTCCGGCCGCTCCTGGTGGGCGACGTCGATCACCCCGGCGAGGACCTGCTTGTGCTCCTCGGCCCGCGACTGCCCCTTGAGGACCTTGCCGACGTGCCAGTCCGAGGTGTGCAGGATCTTCACTGCGCCCGCCTTTCGTTCGTGGCCGCGCCGCCCACTAGAACGGGATGTCGTCGTCGCTCGTGCCGCCGCCGGAGCCGACCACGGCGAACGGGTCGACCGTCCCGGTGATCGACCGTAGCGTCTGCGACGGGGCCCGGCCCGCCTCGGAGACCCGGGTCGCCCACGCCGGGAACGGGAACTCCAGGCAGAGCGGGACCGGGATGTCCGGTTGGTTGACGAACATCGTGCCCGGCTTGGCCAGCAGCGCCCGCTGCCGCTGGGCGGGCGGGAGGAAGCCGTACTCCGGGCGGGACGCCTCGGCCGGGTCGAGCCGGCCGACCACCCGGATCGCCGAGTTGGTGACGATCCGCCGCTCCACCTCGCTGGCGGTCTGCTGCGCGCCGACCAGGATCACCCCGAGCGAGCGGCCCCGCTCGGCGATGTCGAGCAGCACCTCCTTGATCGGGGAGGAGCCCTCGCGGGGGGCGTACTTGTTCAGCTCGTCGAGCACGACGAAGAGCAGCGGCTTGGCGGTGCCCGCCTTCTCCTTGCGCTCGAACTCGCTCTTCAGCGTCACGCCGACCACGAACCGCTGCGCCCGGTCGGGCAGGTTGTGCAGGTCGACGACGGTGACCTGGGCGCTCTCCGCGGTGTTGATCGAGTGCGGGCGGCGGGTGGCCAGGTCGCCCCGGATCAGCCGGCCCAGGTCCTTCTTGCTGCCGATCAGCCGCCGGGCGAACGCGTTGACCGTGCCCAGCCCGACCGCGCTGCCGGCCCAGTCGCCCCGGGTCTCGTCGTCGTTGAGCGCGGCGACGACGTGGTCCACCAGGTCGGCGTACGAGCCGAGCCGGACCCCGTCGACGCTCACCCCGCCGTCGGCGGGCTGGGCGTAGCGGGCCAGGTGGGCGGCGACGGAGTGGACCACCATCGTGTACTGCTGGCGCTCGTCGTCGGCGTCGGCGAAGACGTACGGCAGCAGGCCGGTGGCGCAGAACTCCTCCAGCGTCCAGTAGAAGCTGTCCACCCCGGTCAGCCGGCTGCTCACGTCCGGCGTGCCGGAGGAGTCGCCGACCCTCGGTGGGGCGTAGACCCGCACGTCGGGGAAGGCCCCGGCGTCCAGCCCGAGCTTCGCGTACCCGGCGCGGGTGGCGTCGTCGAGGCGGGTGTTGGGGTGGTCGAGGAAGAGCAGGTCCTCGCCCTTGACGTTGAAGATCAGCGCCTTGGCGTTGACCGCGTCGCCGCCGAGCACGCCGGAGCGGAAGACCGAGTAGAGCAGGAAGGTCGCGAAGCTGGTCTTCGTGGCCACCCCGGAGATGCCGGAGATGGAGATGTGCGCGCCCCGGGTGCCGTCGAGGAAGTCGGCGTTGAGGTAGACCGGCACCCCGTCGCGCCCCATGCCCATCGGGATGCGCCGCTCCATCCGGTCGAAGTGCAGCGCGCGGGCCCGCGCGTCGCCCTCGGCCCGGTGCACCACCGCGCCCGGCGTGGGCGGCACGTAGAGCTCGGGGTCGACCCGGGTGGTGGTGATCTCGGCGGCCTCCTGCACCATCGCCGGCAGGGTGCCGTCGGCGATGGCGAAGACGTCCGAGTCGAACTGGGCGCCCTCGTGCCGGGCCCGCACCTGGGTCACCACCCCGGCGATGGTCACCGGCTCCCGGTCGGGCAGCTCGCGGCGGGTCACCACCACGTCGTCGAGCTGCAGGTAGCTGCCGGGGGCGACGGCCGTCCAGAACGTCAGCGGGGTGGCGTCGGCGGTGCCGAGCACCCGGCCGACCCCCTCGCCGGGGCCGTCGAGCTGGTCGTCGGTCATCAGCGCGCTCCGGTCAGCTGGTCGTCTCGGTGAGGGCACACGTGGAGCATCCTGCCCGAGGGATGCGACAGGTTGCCACGCGACGCGGCGCAGCCCACCCTACGACCGGCCCACGATGACCGTGCGTGGCCGCCGATGCGCAGCCGGTGGCCCTGTCGGGGTCCGTGGCGGCGCTGCCGGGTCAGCCGGCGGTGGCGGCGGGCGGTGGCTGCGCGTCGCGGGTGCTGGCGGGCGGTGGCTGCGCGTCGCTGGCGGCGGCTGTTGGGTCGCGGGCGTACCGGAGCATCAGCGTGCCGTCGGCGGCGGCCAGCACGTGCCGCAGCGGCAGCTCCCGGGGCGCGCTGGCCTCCCCGACGGTGATCCGGCCGGAGCCGCCCCCGGCCAGCAGCGGCGCGACGGTGAGGCAGAGCTCGTCGACCAGGTCGGCGGCGGTGAGCGCGCCGAAGAGGTACGGGCCGCCCTCGCAGAGCAGCTGGCCGAGGCCGCGCCGGTGCAGCTCCGCCAGCCCGGCGGCCAGGTCCACCCGGTCGGTGCCGCAGCGCACCAGGTCGGCGACCTCGGTCAGCCCCGGGGGCGGCTGCGCGCCGGCATGGGTGAGCACGATCGGCCGCACCGGGGCGTCGGCGAAGGCCCCCTGTGCCGGGTCCAGGTCCAGCGAGGCGGAGACGACCACCAGGGTCGGGTACTCGGCCAGCCCGTGCGCCCGCCGCCAGGCCCGGCGCGGCTCGTTGAGCCGTACCGCGCCGTAGCCCTCGTGTCGCAGCGTGCCGGCGGCCACCAGCAGGCCGTCGCAGACCATCCGCAGCAGGCCGAAGACCCGCTTGTCCGGGACGCTGGAGAGTCCCTCGGAGTAGCCGTCGAGGGTGACCGCGCCGTCGGCGCTGGTCACGAAGTTCACCCGCAGGTGGGGTCGGCCGGCCCGGCCGTAGAGCGCCACCAGCTCCGCGTCGTCCAGCGGCGTCGCCGCCGGGTCGGGCCAGAGCCGGGAGATCGGGGGCCCGGCGCTCATTCGCCCGCCGGACCGGTGACCGGAGGGGTCGGCTCGGGAACGCGATGCTGGCAGTCGCACCACGTCCGACCAGGGCAGTCCTCGTGCCGCTGCTCCCGGCACGCTCGGCAGATCATCCCGCCACCCTATGCCCAAACCCCCACCCCCGCCCCGGACCCCTGCGACCTTGGACGCTTTCCGTGCGCTGGTGATGCCGGGGTCTGAAGACGAACAGGCCGCCGGCCGGGCACCCTGCGTGCGGGTGTCCGGCCGGCGGCGGTACGACTGCGTGCGCGTGCGGTGTGAGCGGGGTGAGCGGGGGTCAGCTGTTCCAGTGCTCGGCGACGAGGTCGGCGGCGAGCTGCTCCCACTGGGCGTAGTGATCCGGGTAGGCGGAGACCTGCACGGTCTGGGCGGCCTTGGTCAGGGGCATGTCCTGCCACCCGTCGACCTGCTTGAGACCCTTGAGGAACGCCAGCGT
>NZ_JBNCLB010000004.1:0-300451 GCF_049841815.1 Micromonospora sp. DT233
GACTGGGCGTTCGTCACCCTGCCCCTGGCCGTTGACGAGCACGACGGTCACCACTGGCTGCTGATCCGACGCAACCGTAGCACCGGTGAGCTGGCGTTCTACCGCTGCTGGTCACCCAACCTCGTCCCACTGCATCACCTGGTCACCGTCGCCGGCCGACGCTGGAGCATCGAGGAATCGTTCCAGGCCACCAAGACCGGCCTCGGCCTGGACCAGCACCAACACCGCCGCTGGCGGGCCTGGCACCGCTGGACCACCCTCGTCATCGCCGCACACGCGTTCCTCGCCGCCGCCACAGCGGCCAGCACCACCACCCCGGACGGCCTGATCCCGATCACCGTCAACGAACTCCGACGACTGTTCCACGCCCTGGTCATCGAACCCACCCGACGCATCGTCGACGTCATCACCTGGTCCATCTTCCGACGCCAGCACCAAGCTGCAGCCAAGATCAGCCACTACGCCCGACAAGCCCTCACAGAACCGTGAAACGGATCTCCTGCTGGAGTACTAAGGACGCCCTGATGCCCTGGAAACTCTCTGAGCGCGGGGTCATCCAACGGTCAAGACCATTGCACGCGTTCTGCGCGGACGGCTGCAAACGGCGACTTAGGGGCCCACGCTGAGTACCCGGACGGATGCGCGACGACGCGATCGGGGATGTTCTGACATCATGTCGCGACACGTCATCGATAGTCGGCGGGTGCTCGATCCGGCTAGCTGGAGGTGGACAGGCGTTCGCATGCTGCTGGCCTGCCTCGTCGTGTTGCCTTCCGCTGGATGCGCTCCCTCGGGCCACGACAGGGCTCGGGATCGGGTCTTGGAGAGGGCTGAACAGGTCGCCCACGAAACCGAGTCATGGGCGACCGACTCACTCAGCCTGAAGGGCTGGAAGAGCAACCAATCCGTACTCGACCGGCTTGTCGCCGAAACCGGAGGCGATCGGCTCACCTCGTCGGTCCACGTTCCTGACGAGCGTGGGGTGGGTCTGCTGGCCACGGTGGAGGTAATGATGGTAGGCCTCGCGTCTGAGGGCTGGCTGGCCGGCGACGAGGCGTACTACGAAATCTGCGTGCGCTTCGACGTTCGTCGGGAGACCAGTGGCCCCCGCGAGATTGCCCCCGTGCCCGTCGACTGCCCACACGGAGTTCTGGACACCCGGGCACCGCAGTGACATCGCGGCAATCGGTCCCATGATGGCGAGCTTCGCGCCCGTTGGTGGGTCACTGGCCGGTTCGCCCGTCGATGCACTCGCGCAGGAGGTCGGCGTGGCCGGCGTGCCGCGCATACTCCTCGATCACGTGGAGAAGCACGTCGCGCGTGGCGTGGCTGGCACCGTCGACCGGCACCTCGCGGCCCAGGTCAGCCTCATCGAGGGCGTCGAGCCATTCGTCCGCCTTGGAGATCGTGGCCTTCCAGGTGGCAAAGGCGTCCTTCACCATCGCTGGGTCGGGAACCGCGCCCCCGAAGTCCCAACCCGGGTCGTCTTCGTGCTCGTAAAGGCGCGGTGCGTCGGCCCGTCCTTGCAGTACGCGCTGGAACCAGTGGTTCTCCATCTCAGCCAGATGACGGACCAGGCCGAGCAAGCTCAGGGTGCTGGGCGGTACCGAGCGTCGGCCGAGCTGCTCGGCGTCCAGTCCGTCGCACTTCATCTCTATGGTCAGCCGGTAGTTGTCGAGGTACTCCCGGTAGGTCGCCTTTTCGCCGACGGGCTCACCGAAGGTCCTGGGGTCGTCCTCGGGGGCGGTCCACGATTTGCTCACGGCGCCACCCAAGCGCGGGCGGAGCACACGAGTCAACTGAGTTGCGGTGCCCCAACTTCGACGGCCGCCAGGAGAAATTCGATCGCCGCTCGCTCATCGGCTGGAAGCGAACGCCGCACCGAGTCCACCGTGCTATCCCGTCGCCGCCGGCGCGATCGGTTGCGAAATTCGCTGCCCGGTCGTCGGAGCACAGTGGTAGAAAGCGGGGTGCATGAAGCCCTCACGTTCTCCGATCATCTGCGGCTGATCAACGAACGGTCGACCGCCTTCCGCGCCGCGGTCGCCGCAGCGCCCCGCCTCGATATGCGGGTGCCGACCCATCCCGAGTGGACGCTGTTCGATCTCGTTCAACACGTGGGCCTGGCCCGCCGCAAGTCAGCCGCCATCGTCGCCGCAGGGCCGGCAGACGCGCCCCCGGAGAAGTCGGCTTGGGACGGCGGCACGGGTGCGCCTCGGGAACGCGAGGCGCTGCTGGCATGGTGGACCGAGTCCGTCGAGCAACTGACGAGTGCGCTGCGTGAGGCCGGCCCGGAGCGCAGTTGTTGGACGTGGTGGGATGACTCGCCGTCACCGCAAACCTCTGGTGCCTGGGCGCGGCGACAGGTCCCCGAGATCGCGGTGTACGCCTACGACGCCCAGCTCACCCTGGGTGCCCCGCAGCCGCTGCCAGAGGAGGTCGCCCTCGACGGGTTCGACGACTGCCAGTTCACCGTCTGCGCAACCACGGTCGCCTGGCCGCACGACCCCGCCATCGTCGACTACCACGCCACCGAGGGCCGCTCCTGGCGCCTTCGGCTTTCCCACGGCGGGGCACAGGTCGCCCGCTGCACGCCCGCTGCCGGCGAGGATCCCGAAACGGCCGACGCCTCCGCCCGGGGCACGGCAAGCGACCTGGTCCTGTTCTTCTACGGCCGCATACCGTTGGAGTCGCTGCAGTTCGAAGGCGACCGTCGTATCTTCGATCAGCTCGCCGCCTGGGACCCGTCCGTGTGACGACCGAGGACATGCGATCTTCGCACCTGCGACGCCTGTCGGCCTGGGGTCACAGCCGAGCGGCCAGCACGCCCGCAGCACGCTCTTGGCGAAGACATGCCGACAGGAGGAAGACTCACCGCGTGGACGTCGACGAATATCGGGCGCACTCGCCCTACAGCGACCCGCGCCGGCACGCCGGGCTCCTCGACGCCGTGCCCGCCGACATCGCCACCGTCGCGGCCACCGCCCGCAACGTGATCGTCCACTATCGCGCCGGCGGCGTGGAGCTGCCCGCGGACCGGTTGGACGAGGTGAACTGCCGCTGGGTGGACCGCATCCTCGACGCCGACCAGTCCCGATTTTCGCTGCCGCTCACCGCCGCGCGTCCGGTCGCCGACCGGGTCGCGGGCTGCTGCCGGGACCACACGCTGCTCTCCGTCGCGGTGCTGCGTCAGCACGGCATCCCCGCCCGCAGCCGGGTCGGCTTCGCCTCCTACTTCGTGCCCGGCTGGCACCACGATCACGTGCTGGTGGAGTACTGGAACGGCGAGCGCTGGGTCTGGGCCGATCCGGAGCTCGACCCGGCCGACGAGCGGCGGTTCGACGGCTACGACATCGACCCGAGGGTGGGGCTCTTCGACTCGGCGGCGCGGGTGTGGTCGGCGTACCGGGCCGGGACGATCGACCCCGACGTCTACGGCGTGGACCCAGGGCTGCCGATCCGGGGTCCGTGGTTCATCTACGACTACGTCCTGCACGAGCTGGCCCATCGACAGAAGGACGAGCTGCTGCTCTGGGACGACTTCGGCGCGATGACCGGCGACATCGCGGACGCCGATCTCGCGCTCGCCGACGAGGTCGCCGCACTGCTGCTCGCCGCCGACGACGGCGACGAGGCCGCGGAGAAGGTGCTCGCCGACCGGTACGCGGCCGACGCCCGACTGCGCCCCGGCCCCGCGATCCGCAGTGACTCGCCCACCACAGGCATCATCACCACGGTCGACCTGCGCCGTTGAGGCACCGCCGCGTTGCGTCTGCCAGCCGGAGGCTCCGACCGCACGACGGGCAACTCACTGGCTTCGGTAGCGGCCTCGTGGTCCCATACCGGGATGGGGTGGGATGAGTGCGTGCCCGAGCTGCTGGCGCACCTGGGGGAGATGGGTCTGGTCGGGCTCGTCAAGATCGACGGTGAGCGTGAGCACAAGCCCTGGACGGTGGTGATCACGGGCCAGCGGCTCGGCGAGTCGTTCATCAGGTTCGACGGCAACAGCCTCGACTACTGCCTGCGGCATGCGGTCGCCGCGCTTCGTGAGCGCTTTCCGGATGAACTGGCCCTGGGCTGATTCGTGCTCCGTGCCCTCGGCCAGGCTCGACGTCGAAGGGAGGCCCCCGTGATCGCGGCCCTCAACCGGCTTGTCGACCTGGTCGAGAAGCACCTCACCGCAGAGGTCGACGTCGACGGACTGGCCACCGCGCTCGGCACGACCGAGTACCACCTGCGCCGGATGTTCTCGTCGTTGGCCGGCATCCCGCTGTCGGAGTACGTGCGCCGACGCCGGATGACCGTCGCCGCGGCCGACATCGTCCGGGGGGAGGCCGATCTGCTGAGCATCGCCGTCCGGCACGGCTACGGCTCGACCGAGGCGTTCGGGCGGGCGTTCCGGGCGGTGCACGGTGCCAACCCCGGTGACGTACGCCGCAACGGCGGCCCCCTTCGCACGCAACCGCAGCTCAGGTTCCGCCTGACCGTGGAAGGGAGCATCCCCATGGAGACTCGCATCGCCGACCGCCCCGCGTTCCGGCTCGCCGGCCACGCGGCCCGGGTTCCGCTCATCCACCGGGGCGTCAACCCGCACATCCGGCAGCACATGGCCGCGCTGCCGGCGCAGGAGCACGGCCGGCTGAAGGCCCTCAGCGACACCGACCCGGCCGGGCTGCTGCAAGTCTGCGCCGACGTCGACCCCGACGGCACGGAGGGCAGCGAACTGACCTACCTGCACGGGGTCGCCCTGTCCGGGGAGACGCCGATCCCCGACGACCTCGACGCCATCGAGGTGCCGGCCGGCAGGTGGGCGATCTTCCGTACCGCCGGACCCCATCCGCAGGCCCTGCAGGACACCTGGGCCGCGACCGCGACCGAGTGGTTCCCCGCCAACCCGTGGCGGCTGCGGCCGGGCCCCTCGCTGGTGGCGATCCTCGACCGCGCGGACGACTTCAGCACCGCGACCTGCGAGCTGTGGCTGCCCGTCGAACCGACCCCGGTCACCGGGTAGCAAATCGGTGCACGTCGCCCTCGTGCCGATACCTGCGATCATGGCGGCGTGATGGACGGGTCAGTCAGCGTGTTGTGGTCGCGGTCCTTGCATATGAGATCGGCTTCGCAGGCGCTGGCAGCGGCGGCCAACCACCTCGTCGTGGCGGAGCGGCGCTCCCGCCTGGTCTGTCTGGACCCACGCAGCGGGGTGCAGCGGTGGGAACAACGTGTCGAGGATTGCTGGGGAACGGCCGTCGTCGCAGGTGAGCGCTGCCTCTACCTGAGCCAGGCGGGAGTCCTGCACTGCTTCGCCCTGGACGACGGCCAACGGTTGTGGTCGACCCCGGGCCTGAGCCTGCGGCATTTCGTCAGCGTCATCGGCTCCGTCGTTCTCCTGGGTGGGTGGCGCGGTTACCGCCCCTTGACGCGGGTAGCCCTTGCCGATGGCAGGCCCCTGCCGTCGGACGGCGCTGACTGTGCCCGAGCCGCTGCACTTGCCTGGCCGCAGCCGGTTCGTTGGAGGCCCGAAGGTGACTCTGCCGCCGATGCGGTGCTCATCGCGGGTGCCGATGTGCCGAAACTACTGGTGATGGCCGCCTCCGGGGCCGTTCTGCGGGAGTGGTCGCTGCCAGCGCCAGTGGTCGCCTCCGACGGCAGCAGCTTTGGAGTCGGCAGCGATGGCCGTGTCACCTTCCTCAGCGGTCGACGCACGGTTATGGTTTTCGATCCCGTGAGTGGTGTGCACGTGCTGTGGCACCACGAGCGTGATCTTCACCCGGTGACGCCGATCCTTGATGGTGAGACGCTGTGGCTCGTCGACGACACCGGCACCGCCGCCATCGACCTGAGTCCAGGTGTCGTCACCGAGGTGCGGTCCCTACGGCGCCGCACCGTTCGCGCCGCGGCCCCGGTGCCCGGCGGCGGGCTGTTCGCGATGATGGACAGGGCGCTGGTCACCGTCGACCGCGCCGGCACCGTCGGTGCCCGCCTGCGGCTGCCGATGCCGATCGAACGACTGGTCCCCGGAGTCGACGGTCTGGTGCACGGTATCGGCAAAGGCCACCTCGTCACGCTCGACATCCCGACTACGGCAGCTGTCCCGCCCCTGTGACGGGCTTCCGTTCGTGCCGCGACCGGTGGACGGCGTCGCCGGAGGGCTCCCCGTCGCGCAGGGTGGCGAGTGGCGCGAATCCGTCGCGCACTGAGCGACAATGTCCACCTGGTGGATGCTCCACGCTTCCTGGTCACCCGGCAATCCGACTCGTAGCGTTCTCGGGATGGGCAGCGACGACGAGCGGGATCTGGTCCGACGCGGGTACGACGCGCTTTCCTACCACTACCGCCCCGACGACGCCGACGACGGCCAGTACGCTCCCTGGCTCGCCGACCTGCACCAACGCCTACCTGCCGCCGCAGCGCTCCTCGACCTCGGATGCGGTTGTGGCGTGCCGGTCGCCCGCTTCCTCGCCGCCGCTGGACACCACGTCACCGGGGTCGACGTCAGCGACGTGCAGATCGAGCGGGCCCGCCGCCTGGTGCCCACCGGCACCTTCCTCCGGGCCGACGCCACCCGGCTCGATCTGCCGCCGGCCTCGTTCGACGCGGTGATCTGCCTCTACGCCCTGATCCACCTGCCGCTGGTCGACCAACCGCGGCTCATCGAAAGCATCGCCGGTTGGCTACGCCCCGGCGGCTGGCTGCTGACCACCGTCGGCCACCGGGCGTGGACCGGCACCGAGGAGAACTGGCTCGCCGGTCCCGCCGCCATGTGGTGGAGCCAAGCCGACGCCGCCACCTACCGCTCCTGGTTGCAACAGCCGGGACTCACCATCACCGCCGAGGATTTCGTACCGGAGGGCAGCAGCGGCCACACCCTCTTCTGGGCACAGCGCCCACCGCGTTGATCCTGTACGCGACATCGCCCCCTGCCGGCCCGGCGGATGCGGAAGACTGCCGGGCATGACCGACCCGGGCGATACGAAGGCCGCGCTGCTCTACTACCTCCAGGCGACTCGCAAAGGCCTGCTCTGGAAGCTCGACGGGCTCAGCGAACGCGAAGCCAGACTGCCCCGCACCGCGACCGGCAACAATCTTCTGGGCCTCGTCAAGCACTGCCTCAACGTCGAGGCCGGCTACTTCGGCCCCACCTTCGGGCGCGAGTTCCCGACGCCCGAGGAACTCGTCCCCTTTCAGGCGACCGAGGAGGACCCGCAGGCGGATTTCTACGCCCGCGAGGACGAGACGAAGGACGGGCTGGTCGAGCTGTACCGCCGGGTCGGGATCTTCGCGGACCAGACGATCGAACAGTTGCCGCTCGACGCGCCGGGGCGGGTGCCGTGGTGGCGGCCGGGTGCGCAGGACGTGACGCTGCACCAGATCATCGTCCACGTGATCAGCGACCTGGCCCGGCACGCCGGTCACGCCGACATCATGCGCGAGCAGCACGACGCGGCGGTCGGCCTGCGGCGGGAGGGCACCGGCATCCCCGCCGACTACGACTGGCCCGCGTACGTCGCCAAGCTGACGAAGCTCGCCGACCGCTTCGCATAGCCGAACCGCCCCGACAGCGTGCTCGGTCACGCGGGTCAGTCCAGGCAGAACTCGTTGCCCTCGACGTCCTGCATCACCATGCACGACTCGTTGACCTCGTCGGCGGGCAGCAGCCGTACGCGGGTCCCGCCGAGCGCGACCAGCCGAGCGGATTCGGCCTCGAGCACGGCCAGGCGCTCTGCGCCCACGAGCCCGGCACCGGCCCGCACGTCGAGGTGCAGCCGGTTCTTGACGACCTTGCCCTCGGGCACGCGCTGGAAGAACAGTCGCGGGCCCGCACCCGAGGGGTCGACGCACGCGAACGCGGAGCCCTGCTGCTCGGGCGGCAGCACGCGATTGAAGTCGTCCCAGGTGCCGAAGCCCTCCGGTGGCGGCGGTACGACGTACCCCAGCACCTCGCACCAGAAGCGAGCGACGCGCTCGGGCTCGGCGCAGTCGAAGGTGACCTGGATCTGCTTGACCGATGCCATCGGTCCACCATAGAGGCGCACTTCCCCCGTCGAGGCCCCCGGCGGGCCCGGCGTGGCGTCAGGCAATGAGCCGGTCCAGCAGTTCGAACCGCTCGTACGGCTGGTCGTGGTCGCCGAAGTGCCCGTCGTCGCGCACGATCTGGGTGCCGCCGAGCCGTTCGAACATGGCGCGTCCCTGCCGGTCGTCGCAGCCGTACGGGTCCTCGCGGGAGTTGATGAAGTAGACGTCCCGTACGTGCGAGCGGATCGCCGCCCAGTCGTAGGACTGCCGCAGGACCGGCTCCTCCTCGGTGTTGGGCGGGGTGCAGTACCCGGCGACCAGGATCGCCTGGGTCACGGTGACGTCCACCCGCTCCAGGATCGCCAGCAGCAGGGCCGCGCCGCCGGAGTGGCCCACCAGGACCGTGTCCTCGTCGAAGCGGTGCCCGTCGAGCACCTTCGGCAGGAAGGTGCCGATCGGCTCGACGTTGATGCCGGGATGGTGCGGCACCTCGACGGCGTAACCCCGGCCCGCGAGCCGCCCCGCCAACCAGGGATACCAGCAGACGTCGGGGTTGCCGCCCGTGCCGTGGAAGATGATCGCGTTGCGTCCCACCGTGCCCCCTCGGATCCAGGCCATGATCGAACCACGGGCGCGCCGCTCGCACCCGGGCGGCTACGATCTCGCGGATGCACACCGAGCGGGTCCGGCGGGCCTACGCATCCGTCGCTGAGCTCTACATCAGCCGGCTCGGCACCTGTGAGCAGGTGCACGCCGACGACCTCGCCTTCATCGGGCGGCACCTGGTCGGCCGCCCCGGCCCGGTGCTGGACGCCGGCTGCGGGCCGGGCCACCTCACCGAATACCTGCGCTCGTCGGGCGTCGACGCGACGGGAATCGACCTGGTCCCCGAGTTCATCGCCCACGCGCGGGCGGCCCACCCGGGCGGCAGCTACCGGCTCGGGTCGCTGGCGGCCCTCGACGTCGCCGACCACCGCCTCGCCGGCGTCCTGGCCTGGTACTCGCTGATCCACCTGCCGCCGCAGGACCTCGACGGCGTGCTCGCCGAGCTGCGGCGCGCGATGGCCCCGGGCGCGGTGCTGGTGACCGGCTTCTTCGACGGCGGCGACGAGATCGCCGCCTTCGACCACAAGGTGACGACCGCCTACCGCTGGCCCGTCGACGAGTTCTCCGCCCGGCTGACGCGAGCCGGCTTCACGGAGGTCGAGCGCGAGCAGCGCCCCGGCGAGGCCACCCAACGCCCGCACGCGGCCATCGCGGCGATCGCCACCGCAGGGTGACCCCTCGAGCGCGGCGTGCCGCCACGAAACCCCAGCAGGCCCGGGCAGGCGAGCAGACCACGAAACCCCAGCAGACCGCAGTACGCCGGCCGCTGCGCCGCCCGGCCAGCATCGTCGCGACCGTGCTGCTGCTGGCGTGCTGGTGGGCGTACCTGCTCGCCGTGGACGTCACCCTGCTCGCCGGCGTCGGCGGCGTCGGGAACTGGATCGCCCTGGCCGGTTGCACGGTGGCGGTCGTAGCCGTGCTCCGCGGGCTCTGGCACGGCGGCCCGCTCGCCTGGCGGGTGGTGCGCGCCCTCGCCGCTCCGGTCGCCCTCGCGGTCCTGGCCGGGATCGGCGGCATGCTGCTCTACGGGCCGAGCCCGGCGTCGCTGATCAGCGCCCCGGTCGCCCCGGCCGGCATCGCCGCCGTCGTGGGCGGCCTGCTGGCGGTGCTGGCCCTGCTGGGCGGCGGGCTGTTGGTCCGTACCGCGTCGGCCCGGACGTGGTGCGGGCGCTGATCCCGCCGCGCCTTCCTGCGGAGCGGCGGGAGGAGCGGGTGGCGGTTCGGTGAATCAGCGGGCCGAGGGGCGGGCGGCTCGCATAGGGTCGACGCCGACACGACCGTGGCGGGCAGCGCGCGGCGCACGAGTTCCCAGGAGAGTCACCATGCCGGACAGCGAACGCGAGGCGGAGCTGCTCGACGCGGAACGTCGGCTGCAGCAGGCGCAGCGCTCCGGTGACGTGGCGGTCTTCGACGAGCTGCTCCACGAGGAACTGATCGCGGTCGGCCCGGACGGGACCACGTTCACCAAGCAGGACGACCTGCGCGCCCACCGCGACCGCACGTCGGTGATCGACGAGCTGGTGGAGCAGGAGCTGCGCCTGGTCGTCGAGGGCACGACCGGGGTGACGCTCTTCGTCGGCCGGGTGTCGGGGGTCTTCGCCGGCCGACCCGTCACGACGCGGCTGCGCTACACCCGGACCTGGGTCTACGGCGAGCACGGCTGGCAGATCCTCGCCGCCCACATCAGCCCCGCCTGAGCGCCGGCCGGTGGCGGGGTGGCGGGCGGCGGCGGGTCAGTCGGCCGCGTCGACCGTCCGGGGGCGGTCGTCCCGCGCCGGGCGGGGGGCCACCACGTGCACGCAGACCCCGGCGGTGCCGTTGTGCGTCTCGATCCAGGAGTCCAGCGCCGCCCGGCAGGCCAGGTCCACGTGCCGCAGGCCGCGCAGGTCCAGCCGTACGGTCCGGTCGGCCGGCAGGTCGTTGAGGCTGGCGATGAGGGTGGGCAGCCGGAGGAAGGTGGCGTTGCCGGCGAGCCCGACGTCGATGGGCCCGGCCCCGGCGTCACGGACGGTGACCCGCACGTGGGACGTCTCCCAGGCGGTCTTCACGATGGCCAGGCCGAGGCCGACGAGCACCCCGGTGAACATGTCGGTGGTGAGGATGGCGGCGGCGGTGATCGCCAGCACCGCCAGCTCGCCCCGGTGCCCCCGCCACAGCTGCGGCACCGCCGGCACCGGCAGCAGCTTCGCCCCGGCGTAGCTGAGCACGGCGGCCAGCGCGGGCAGCGGAATCAGCCCGAGCAGGCCCGGTGCGGCGGCGGCGAAGATCAGCAGCCACACCCCGTGCAGCACCCGGGACGCCTTGCTCCGCGCCCCGGCCCGGACGTTGGCGGAGCTGCGCACGATGACCGCCGTCATCGGCAGCGCGCCGAGCAGGCCGCAGAGGGTGTTGCCGGTGCCCTGGGCGACGAGTTCCCGGTCGAAGTCGGTGCGCGGGCCCTGGTGCAGCCGGTCGACGGCCGCCGCGCTGAACAGGCTCTCCGCCGAGGCGACCAGGGTGAACGTCGCGATGGTGGCCAGCACGCCGACGTCGGCGAGGACCCCCCAGTGCCCGAGCGTGGGCCGCACGGCCGCGAGCAGCCCGTCGATGCTGAGGGTCCGCACGGGCAGCCCGAACGCGGCGGTCACCCCGGCCGCCGCCAGCACGGCGACCAGCGCGCCGGGGACCGCCCCGAGCCGGCCGGGCAGGGCGTCCCAGAGCAGCATCACCACGATGGTGCCCACGCCGACGGCGAGCGAGACCCGCGCCGTGCCGGAGGTGACGAGGCTGCCCGCCAGCGCGGGCAGGCCGGTGAACTTCCCCGGCCCGGAGTGCGGCGTGCTGCCGCCGGCCAGCACGTAGAGCTGCCCGACGATGAGCAGCAGGCCGATGCCGGCGAGCATGCCCTGGATGACGGCCATGGAGATGGCCCGGAACCAGCGGCCCAGCCGCAGCAGCCCCAGCCCGATCTGGAGCAGCCCGGCGACCAGGACGACGGTGCCGAGGCCGGTCAGGCCGTAGCGGTCCACCGCCTCGGCGACCAGCACGGTCAGGCCGGCCGCCGGGCCGCTGACCTGGAGGCTGCTGCCGGGCATCAGCCCCACGACCAGGCCGCCGACCACGCCGGTGACCAGGCCCAGTTCGGCGGGTACGCCGGAGGCGACGGCGATGCCGACGCAGAGCGGCAGTGCGACGAGGAAGACGACGAGGGAGGCGGGCAGGTCGGCGCGCAGGGTGCGCCAGGGCAGGGCGACAGCAGGCATGGTCCACTCCGGGAGGCGGCGGGGCGAGCAACAGGTGGCGCGCGCCGGGAGGTGCCGCCGGCTTCCGATCGGCGGTACGGCGGCGGCGCGGCGCGCGGGATCGGCGGGCGACCGCGTGGTCGACGCGCGTCGCTCAGCAGCGCAGGATGCTCGACCGGAGTGGATCGGGGGACGCCGGGGCGGTGAGCGGACGCCCGTCTGCGGCGTTCTCCCGGCGCAGCGGCGCGTCGGGCGGCGCGGCCGCCTCCTGGGCCACCGGGTTACGGCGGTCGGTCGTCGGGTTGCTCCGCCCGCAGCGGGTGACCGACGCGTACGCCTTCCCGGCTAAACCCGCCACCACGGAGCGCTGCGGTGGCTGGCCGGTCGACGGGGCGAGGGCGTCGACGCGCCGGTGCGCCTCGAGTCGTACCGGATGAGTCCGTGCGGGACGGGACTCGACGCCGGCGGGCGGGGCGACGGCCGTCCGCGCGGCGGGTGCCGGCGGGTCGGCGCGCGTCGACGTGGCGGCCGGGCCGGGCAGCGCCGTGGCCAGCGGGGGGCGGCAGGTGAGGCCGAGATGCAGCAGGAGCACGCAGGCCAGCAGCGGGACGACGGCGACGATTCTGCGCTGCACCGCTCACCCCCAGGCCGTGACGCGAGCCCGCGGGCATTCGCCCACGTCACCGGGATCAACCCGCCGCCGGGCACGTCGGTTACGCGTCTGGGCAGCTCAAGCGGGGTGCGAGAGGCGAATGCCGGGCCCGCCCCCGGTTGCGGCCGGCATCCGACGACGACCCGCAGCCGGTACGCCCCCCGCACGCGGTACGGCCCCGGAGCGAGGGGGCGCTCCGGGGCCGTACCGGGGGGTGAGGTTCAGCTGCTGGGGGCGAGGTAGAGCAGGCGGTTCGGGGAGCCGCTGCCCGGGCTGGTCACCGTGCCGGTGCTGGCGGTGGAGATCAGGTGCGAGGCGACCTGGGCCGGGGTCCAGGCGTTGTTCTGCAGCACGCGGGCGGCGGCGCCGGCCACGTGCGGGGCGGCCATCGAGGTGCCGCTGATGGTGTTGGTGGCGGTGTTGCTGGTGTACCAGGCCGAGAGGACGCTGGTGCCCGGCGCGAAGATGTCCACGCAGGTGCCGTAGTTCGAGTACGACGCGCGGGCGCCGTTGCTCTGGGTCGCGCCGACGGTGATGGCGCTGGCGACGGCGGCCGGCGAGTAGTTGCAGGCGTTGGCGTTGGAGTTGCCGGCGGCCACCGCGTAGGTGACGCCGTCGGCGACGGAGTTGGCCACGGCGGTGTTCAGGGAGGTGTTCAGGCCGCCACCGAGGCTCATGTTCGCCACGGCCTTCACGCCGGCCTGGTGGTTGGAGGTCACCCAGTTGACCCCGGCGATGACGCCGGCGTTGGTGCCGCTGCCGTTGCAGTCGAGCACCCGAACGGCCACCAGCCGGACGCCCTTGGCGACCCCGTACGTCGAGCCGCCGACGGTGCCGGCGACGTGGGTGCCGTGGCCGTTGCAGTCGGCGGCGGGCAGGGCGTTGTCGACCGCGTCGTACCCGTCGACGGCCCGGCCGCCGAACTGGTTGTGCGAGGTCCGGATGCCGGTGTCGATGATGTACGCGGTGACGCCGGAGCCGGTGCTGGTGTAGCTGTAGGCCTGGTTGAGCGGCAGGGCCTTCTGGTCGATGCGGTCCAGGCCCCACGGCGGGTTGCTCTGGGTGGCGTTGATGCTGACCTCGTGGTTCTGCTCGACCCAGGCGACCGAGGGGTCGGCGGCGAGCCGCTTCGCGGCGTCCTCGGAGAGCCGCGCCTCGAAGCCGTTGAGCGCCGCGCCGTACACCTGGGCGACGTTGCCGCCGTAGCGGGCGGCGAGCTTGTCGGCGGAGCTGGTGACGGCGGCGGAGCGGGTGCCGGCCTTCCCGCCGACGGCGGTGTCCTTCAGGACGACGATGTAGCTGGAGGGGACGGCGGTGGCGCCGCCGGCGGCGCGGATCTCACCGGTTGCCGGCGCTGCGGACACCGGGCCGCCGATCATCGTCGTGGCCAGCGCCGAGGCGCTGAGAACGCCGAGCATGGCGACCTTGCGGGAAAGCGTCATCTGTCGGTCTCCTCTGTCGTCCACCGCGTCCGAGCTGGTTGAACGCGGTACGAGATCGTGATGACAGGCTATCCATAGATCCACGCTGAGCTATATATCAGTAGGGTCATAACATCGAGCGGA
The DNA here is from genome assembly GCF_049841815.1 of Micromonospora sp. DT233. Classification (NCBI taxonomy): domain Bacteria; kingdom Bacillati; phylum Actinomycetota; class Actinomycetes; order Micromonosporales; family Micromonosporaceae; genus Micromonospora; species Micromonospora sp. DT233. Next base: position 14,058 of record NZ_JBNCLB010000004.1, read on the forward strand.
GCTGATCGATGACTCCCCGCTGGAACGCGCGGGCCGCCGCCCCGCCCGGTGCCGGCCCGCCCGGTGCCGGCCCGCCCAGCCGGGCGGCGATCGACACCTCGATCAGCGCCGCGTCCGGGTGCCCCCGCTCGATCAGCCGCCGCCCGGCGGCGACCTTCGGCAGCCACTCGCCGTCACGGCAGCGCACCAGCGAGCGGCAGGCGCCGAGCACGGCGTCCTCGACGCCGTCGGCCGGCGCGTCGCCGGGCGGCGTCGGCAACGCGAGCCACCAGGTCAGCGCGTCGACCAACAGGCGGCGCAGGTCGGCCGGGGCCAGGTCGGCGAATGCCTGCGCCGCCGGGGGACCGGCCAGGGTCAGCCCGCCGCAGTGCAGGATGCTGCGGTCCAGCCCGTACCAGAAGCGGCCGTCCACGGCCGGTCGTTCGTCGCCGGACCAGGTCACCCGCAAGGGCATCCGGGCACCGGTGTTCAGCTCCAGCTCGAAGCCCGGCTCCGGGGTGCCGCTGCGGGCCACCTCCCGCCGGTAGACGACCAGCTCCAGCCCGCGCGCGGGGCAGGGCAGGGCCTCGTGCCGCAGCCGGGCCACCAGCTCCCGCTTGCGCCCGTCGGTGAGGGCGTCCGCGCAGGCCAGCGCCACGTCGACGTCGCTGCGCCCCACCTGGTACGCGCCGAGGGCGACCGAGCCGGCCGCGTACGCCCCCACCAGGTCGCCGCCGAGCACCTCGCCGGCCGTCGCGACCAGCTCCGCCAGGTACCGCCGCAGGTCCGTCTCCACGCCGCATTGTGCCGCGCCGACCCGGGGCGAACTGCCCCCGGGTCGACGCGGCACTCCGGGCCTGCGCCCGAAGGCGGTGCCCCGGTGCGGCACCCGGCTTGGTGCTCCGGGTCCGGGTCCGGCTTGGCGCTCCGGGCGAGGGTCCGGCTTGGCGCCCCGGGGTCAGTGCTCGGCGACGGGTGTCACGCCCTTCAGCAGCGCGGCGAGCCGCTCCGCCGCCGGTGGGGCGTGCAGGTGCAGCCGGGCCACGTTGATGCTGTCCTCGCCGACCACGGCGAGCAGGGCCTGGGCGCTGACCGCGTAGACGCTGAGGTAGCCGCCCGCGTTGCGGACCGTGGACTGCTGGAAGTCGCCCTGCCCCAGCCGCATCCCGACCTGGCGGCCCAGGCCGAAGGTGGTGGCCGCGAGCGCCGCCAGGTCGTGCGGGTCCACCTCGGTCTGCAGGTTGTGGGTGATCATCAGGCCGTCGACGCCGCCGAGGACGCACCCGTGCACCCCGGGGATCTGCACGCGCAGCTCGGCCATCTCCCGGCCGATCGCCGGGTACGGCAGCGACGGGTTCCCCGCCAGCGAGGCCGGCAGCGACCGGAATGGCGTCAGCTGGTCCGGGCGTCGGGCGACGCGGCGGGGGAGGCCGGTTTGGTTGTCGTCGGGGCCGCTCACAGCTCCAGGCTCTCCTCGATGGTGCGCAACCGGTGGCGAGCCATCGCCAGGTTGGCCCGGCTCTTGCTCACCATCAGGTAGAGGAACAGCCCCTTGCCGGTGCGGCTGCTCACCGGCCGGATCAGGTGGTACTGGGTGCCGAGCGTGATGAGGATGTCCTCGATCTCGTCGTTGAGGTTGAGCATCTCGATCGTGCGCATCTTGGCGCGGACCACGTCGGTGTTGCCGGCGGCGGCGACGGTCAGGTCGATCTCGCCTGTGCCGCCGGCCACGCCGAGTGTCATGCCGCTGTTGTAGTCCACGAGCGCCACGCCGATCGCGCCGTCGATGCTCATCGCGTTCTTCAGTGCTATGTCAAGATTCGCCACAGTTGTTTCCTTGATTAGGACGGGTCGGTGTCGGTGGATCGCCGCGCGGCGGATCATCCTGTGGGTGGGCCGGTGGCGCGGTGCCGGGAAAGGCCTGACGAGGCTCGCATACGGGAAGAGACCAGGTGGTGGCGGGTGGTCGCCTCGGCCCACCCGCCCCCGTGCCTGCTTCGGTGGGCACCGTCGGGGGATTTCGCCGTTCCGGCCCGCGGCGCGAAAAGCGCGTCTACTGTGGAAGACATCGGCGGATATATGCGTCTTCCGGTGGCGGCCGGGTGGTTCGCGGTGCACAGTGATCCCATGAGCGACAGCGGAAGTGGTGGGCGTTACTACTGGTGCATCCGACACCACCGGGTCGAGACCGACGCCGACGTCTGCGCGGCGCGGCACGTGCTCGGGCCGTACGCCTCGGCGGGCGACGCCGAGAACGCCCTGCAGAAGGTGCAGGAGCGCAACGACACCTGGGACGCCGAGGACGCCCGCTGGGCCGGGGAGGGCAGATAGGCGGCGCGGGACGGCCCGCGTCGAGGAACGCGGTGCCCCCTGAGGAGGCACGCGAAAGCATGTCCCCAAGGAGGGAACCGAGATGGCCGAAGCACCGAAGGCCACCACCCGCCCGGCCGCCCAACGTGCGTCCGCGAAGAAGACCGTCGCGGCCGAGCGGACCACGGGCCGGACCCGGGCCACGGCCACGCGCGGCACCGCGACGGCGGCCACGGCGAGCCGGGGGACGACCGTGACCCAGGCGTCCCCGAACGCCTCCGGCGCCGGGGCGGGGCGGGTGCCGGCGAAGCGGGCGGTGGCGAAGAAGGCCGCCGCGACGAAGATCGCGGCCACCCGGCCCCCGGCGAAGCGGGCCCCGGCCGCGCGGGCCTCGGGGAAGACGGCTCCCGCCACGAAGATCACGGCGAAGCAGGCCCCGGTGGTCAGGACCGCCGCGAAGAAGACGGCCACCGCCAAGGCGGCGGCGAAGAAGACGGCCACCGCCAAGGCGGCGACGGCGAAGAAGGCCGCGGCGGCGAAGGCCGCGGCGAAGCAGGCTCCGACAGCGAAGTCCACGGCGGGGGCGAAGTCCACGGCGGCGCAGAAGTCCACGGCGGGGGCGAAGAGCACGGCGGCGAAGAAGTCCACGGCGGCGAAGTCCACGGCGGCGCAGAAGTCCACGGCGGCGGCGAAGTCCACGGCGGCGGCGAAGTCCACGCCGGCGAAGAGGTCCACGGCGGCGAAGAAGACCACCGCGACGAAGAAGACCACCGCGACGAAGCGGGCTCCGGCGGCGAAGGCCGCTGGGAAGCGAGCTCCGGCGAAGAAGAGCGCGGCGAAGAAGGCTCCCGCCGCGAAGCGGACCGGCGCTGCGGCGACGCGGAAGACGACCTCGGTGGCCAAGAAGTCCACGGCCAAGAAGTCCACGGCCAAGAAGTCCACGGCGAAGAAGACGGCCCCGGCGGCGAAGAAGACGGCCCCGGCGGCGAAGAAGACGGCCTCGGCGGCGAAGAAGGCGCCGGCGCGGAAGTCGACCACCGCCCGGAAGTCGACCACCGCCCGGACGAGCGCCGCCCGGACGAGCGCCGACCGCACGGGCACCCGTACCTCCTCGCCCCGGGCCTCGGCGTCGCGCAAGGCCACCGGCTGACCGTGCCGGCGCGGTCGCGCCGGTGAGCGGATCGCCTGCCGCGCTGTCAGGATTGACCCCGTGGTCATCCGACGCGTACTGGCGCCCCGCATCGACTTCGGCGCGCTGCGCCGCGAGCTGGGGCTGCCCGAGCAGTTCCCGCCCGCCGCGCAGCGCGAGGCGGAGGCGGCGGCCGGTGCGCCGCCCCGGCCCGCCGTCGACCGGACCGACGTCCCGTTCGTCACCGTCGACCCCGCCGCCTCGCGGGACCTCGACCAGGCGATGCACCTCGCCCGCCGTTCCGGTGGCGGCTACCGGGTCCGGTACGCCATCGCCGACGTCGCCGCCCACGTGCGCCCCGGCGGGGCCCTGGAGGAGGAGACCTGGCGGCGGGGGCAGACCGTGTACCTGCCCGACGGCAACGTGCCGCTGCACCCGCACGCCCTCAGCGAGGGCGCGGCCAGCCTGCTGCCGGAGCAGGACCGGGCGGCCGTGGTGTGGACCATCGACCTCGACTCCGACGGCGGCACGGTCGCCGTCGCGCTGGAACGCGCCCTGGTCCGCAGCCGCGCGAAGCTGGACTACGTGGGCGTCCAGGCCGACGCCGACGCCGGGCGGCTGCCCGAGCCGATCGCCCTGCTGCCCGAGATCGGCACCCTGCTCACCGCGCGCGGGCTGCGCCGGGGCGCGGTGAACCTGCCGCTGCCCGAGCAGGACGTCGAGGCCGACGGCGACGGCTGGCGGCTGGTGCTGCGCGGGCCGGCCCCGATGGAGGACCACAACGCGCAGATCTCCCTGCTCACCGGGATGGCCGCCGCCGACATCATGCTGGCCGGCCGGGTCGGGCTGCTGCGTACCATGCCCGCGCCGAAGCCGGAGGCGGTGGCCCGGCTGCGCACCGCCGCCGCCCCGCTGGGCGTGCAGTGGCCGGCGGGGGTCAGCGTCGGCGAGGTGCTCGCCGGGCTGGACACCGCGCAGCCCCGGGCGGCGGCGTTCGTCGACCAGGCGGCCGAGCTGATGCGCGGGGCCGCGTACACGGCGTTCGACGGCACGCCGCCCGAGCAGCCGGAGCACGGCGGGGTCGCGGCCGCGTACGCGCACGTCACGGCGCCGCTGCGCCGGCTCGCCGACCGGTACGCCACGGAGGTCTGCCTGGCCCTGCACGACGGGCGGGCGGTGCCCGACTGGGCGCGGGCGGCGCTGCCGAAGCTGCCGGAGGTGATGGCCGCGACCGACCGGGCTGCCGGCGCGGCCACCCGGGGCGCGATCGAGCTGGCCGAGGCGGTGCTGCTGGAGCATCGGGTCGGCGAGACGTTCGACGCGGCGGTGCTCGACGTGGACGCCCCGCCGAACGGCCAGTCGAAGCCGGGCCGGCCGCCCGGCGGCACGGTGGCGCTGGACGCCCCGGCGGTGCGGGCCCGCTGCACCGGCGAGCTGCCGCTGGGGGAGCGGGTGCGGGTCCGGCTGGTCACCGCCGACCCGACCGCCCGGAAGGTCCTCTTCGAGCTGGCCTGAGCCCGGCCCGCCGCGGCGGGGACTCGGATGCCGAGGCCCGCCGGTCCGCAGCCGCGACCCCGGCGCCTGGTGATATCTCACATCCGCCGAGGCCGCCGCCGGGCCGGCCGTTTGACAGGATGGGCCCATGGCATACGAGGCGAGCGCGCTGCCCGACGTGTCCGGGCTGACCGTCGGCATCATCGGCGGCACCGGCGACCAGGGCCGGGGGCTGGCCTACCGGTTCGCCCGAGCGGGGCAGAGCGTGCTGATCGGCTCCCGCACCGCACAGCGGGCCGGGCAGGCCGCCGAGGAGATCGCCGCGCTGCCCGGGGTGGCCCCCGGCGCGACCGTCGGCGGGGCGGAGAACGCCGAGGTGGCCCGCCGCAGCGACGTGGTGGTCATCGCGGTGCCGTGGGACGGCCACGCCGCCACCGTCGCCGCCCTGGCGCAGCCCCTCGCCGGGAAGATCGTCGTGGACTGCGTCAACCCGCTCGGCTTCGACAAGCAGGGCCCGTACGCGCTGCCCGTCGCCGAGGGCAGCGCCGTGCAGCAGGCCGCCGCGCTGCTGCCCGAGTCCCGGGTCTGCGCCGCGTTCAACCACGTCAGCGCGCCGCTGCTGGCCGACCCGGAGATCGACCGGATCGACCTGGACGTGCTCATCTGCACCGAGCACCGCGAGCTGGTCGACATCGTCGCCGCGCTCGCCGCCCGCATCCCCGGCATGCGGGGCATCTACGCGGGGCGGCTGCGCAACGCCCACCAGATCGAGGCGTTCACCGCCAACCTGATCGCCATCAACAAGCGCTACAAGGCGCACGCCGGCATCCGGGTCACCGACCTCTGAGCCGCCTCGGCCCCGTCGGCTGAGCCGGCTCGGCCCCGTCGGCTGAGGCGGTCCGGGCGGTGCGTCGTGGGTGCCGCCGCTCCGTGGTCGTCACGTGCGTCGGTGGTACTGGTTGCGGCGCGGGTTGCGGCCAGGATCGAGCCAGGCGGGTGGCAGGAACTCGGGCAGCCCGTCGGCGGCGAGGCGGACCTGCCATCCGTGGTGGTGGACCTGCCGGTGGTGGTGCCGGCAGAGCAGGACCGCGTTGTCGAGGTTGGTCCTGCCGCCGTCCGCCCAATGGCGGATGTGGTGGGCGTCGCACCAGCGGGGCGGGCGGTCGCAGCCGGGGAAGGCACAGCCACGGTCGCGCAGGACGAGAGCCCGCCGGAGTGGACCGTTGACGAGGCGGCGTCGTCGGCCGAGGTCGAGGACCTGGCCGGCACCGTCGAGAACGGCTGGCAGGATCGCCGCATCGCAGGCCAGCCGGCGCACCGTGGCGGGGGGCAGCCGCAGCCCGGTGTCGAGGGTGCCGAGGCCCAGCTGACCCCGGAGCACGTCGTAGTCCGTCGTGACGACGATCTGGGCGGTGTCGGCGCCGTGCTCGGGCAACTGATCGCTGCGCAGTGCGAGGCGGCAGACGTCGGCGAGCGCGTCGGCGCGACGCTGCCCCGCGCTGCGGACGTCGTCCAGCCCTTGCGGCCTGCTCAGCGGCTCGATGGCAGCATTTAGCAGCGCGCCGGCCTCCGCGTCCAGGCTGCCGGTGAGCCGGATCCGACCGTCCGGAAGGTGGGTGAGGGTCAGCTGCCGGTGCCGCTCACCGCGCGCATCCTCCGCCGCCAACGCGGCTGCCTCGGCCGTCTCGGCCAGCTCGGGCGCGACATGGGTCAGGATCCGCGCGCCGAGCCGGCGCAGGATGGCCGGCTCGAACTGGGCCGCCGATTCGATGAGCAGGCGGGTCGCCCGGTCGGGGGCCGCCGCGCCGGCCGCTTCGGGGATGGCGGCGACGGCCTCGGCGATCACCCGACCCTGCTCGAGGGTGATGGTGCCGGCGGCGAGCGCGGCGCGCAGCGCGGGCGTCGTCGCATCCAGCGTCAGGGCGTCGGCCACCAGCCGCCGTGCTCCGCCGATCGACAGCCGTAGCCGTTCCCGGAGCCAGGCGGCGGTGGACGAGGCGCCGTGGGCCGCCGCCACGCCCCGGCCGTCGATCTCGCGGACCAGCGCCAGCTTGACCGCCGCGAGGCGCTGCTCCAGCACGTGCACCGCGTCGAGCGCCTCGATGAGCGCCGGGTCGGGCATCGCCCATGCCGGCGCGTCGACGCACGGCCGTACCGCCAGGTCCGCCCGCGTCAGCTCGTCGATCACCCGAACAGATTAGAACGCCTGTACGACAAAACTGCGCCCGTCGGCCGCCCGACTCCGTGGGCGAGCGGTGCGGCCGGTGGCGGCCGCACCGCTCGCCGCGCGGAAGGCGAGGCGTACTCAGAAGGTGTGTTCGGCGGCGGGGAACTCGCCGCCGCGAACCTCGTCGGCGTAGCGGCGGGCCGCGTCGGTGAGCGTGCCGGCCAGGTCGGCGTAGCGCTTGACGAACCGGGGGGCCTTGCCGGTGCGCAGGCCCGCCATGTCCTGCCAGACCAGCACCTGCGCGTCGGTGTCGGGGCCGGCGCCGATGCCGACGGTGGGGATCGGCAGCTCGGCGGTGACCCGCTTGGCCACCTCGCCGGGCACCATCTCCAGCACCACCGCGAATGCGCCCGCCTCGGTCACCGCCCGCGCGTCGGCCAGCACGTCGTCGGCGGCCTCGCCGCGCCCCTGCACCCGGTACCCGCCGAGGGCGTGCTCGCTCTGCGGGGTGAAGCCGATGTGCGCCATCACCGGGATACCGGCCCCGACGATCGCCGCGATCTGCCCGGCGCAGCGCCGGCCGCCCTCCAGCTTCACCGCATGGCAGCCGGCCTCCTTCATGAACCGCACGGCGGTGCGCAGCGCCTGCGTCGGCCCCTCCTCGTACGAGCCGAAGGGCAGGTCGGCGACGACGAGCGCCTGCCGGGTGGCCCGGACCACGGCGCGGACCAGCGGCAGCAGCTCGTCGGTGGTCACCGGCAGCGTCGTTTCATGGCCGAAGACGTTGTTCGCCGCCGAGTCGCCGACCAGCAGCGCCGGGATGCCGATCCCGTCGAAGATCGACGCCGTGTACTGGTCGTACGAGGTGAGCATCGACCACTTCTCGCCGCGCTCCTTGGCGGCCAGCAGGTCGCGGGTGCGGACCCGCCGGGTGGCCGGGCCGCCGTAGAGGGCGCTCACCTCGGTCGGGGTGGACTCCATCATGCCTGTCTCCTCTCCTCGAGGCCGCCGTCGCGGTCCCCGGGTCGTCCCGGAAGCGTCGCACCGGGCGAGCGACGGCGATAGGCGACAGTGCAGGATTTCACTCCCCGGCGACCGGGACCGCCGTCAGCGGCCCCGGGCCGGGGGCGGGCTCAGCCGTCCTCGCGCCAGCGGTTGGTGATGGGCAGCCGGCGGTCCCGCCCGAACGCCTTGATCGAGATCTTGGTGCCCGGCGCGGACTGGCGGCGCTTGTACTCCGCGGTGTCGACCATCCGCAGCACCCGGTCGACGACGGCCGGGTCGTGGCCCGCCTCGACCAACCCGCCGCGGCCGAGGTCGCCGTCGACGTAGCCGATCAGGATCGGGTCGAGCACGTTGTAGTCGGGCAGCGTGTCGCTGTCGAGCTGGCCGGGGCTCAGCTCGGCGCTCGGCGGCTTGCCGATCGAGTTCTCCGGGATCGGCGGGGTCTCGCCCCGGCGGGCGGCGTCGGCGTTGCGCCACTTCGCCAACCGCCAGACCAGCGTCTTCCACACGTCCTTGATCGGGTTGAACCCGCCGACCGAGTCGCCGTAGAGGGTGGAGTAGCCCACCGCCAGCTCGCTCTTGTTGCCGGTGGTGAGGACGAGGTGGCCCTCCTGGTTCGACAGGGCCATCAGGATCACCCCGCGCACCCGGGCCTGGAGGTTCTCCACCGCCACCCCGGCCAGCGACAGGTTCGCCAGGAAGGCGTCCACCATCGGCTGGATCGGCTCGACCCGGTAGTCCAGCCCGGTGCGCTTGGCCAGGTCCTCCGCGTCGGCGCGGGAGTGCTCCGAGGAGTGCTGGCTGGGCAGCGACACCCCGACCACCCGGTCCGGGCCGAGCGCGTCGACCGCGAGGGCCGCCACCACCGCCGAGTCGATGCCGCCGGAGAGCCCGAGCACCACCGACGGGAAGCGGTTCTTGTCGACGTAGTCGCGCAGGCCCGACACCAGCGCCGCCCACACCTCCGCCTCGTCGGCCGCCGGCTCGACAATTTCGCCGACGGCCGGCCCGCCCCCGGCGGGCGGCGGCACCGCGTCGACCTCGGCGCGCACGACCCGCATCCCGTCGGCCAGTTCGCCGTCGCCGTCGGCCGGCCCGCCCGACGCGGGCAGCTCCACGTCGTGCAGGAGCAGGTGCTCGACGAACTGCGGGGCGCGGGCCAGCAGCGTGCCGTCCGCCTCGACGATCATCGAGTCGCCCTCGAAGACCAGCTCGTCCTGGGCGCCGACCATGTTGACGTACGCCACGGTGGCGCCCGCCTCGGCGGCCCGGCGGCGCACCAGCGGCAGCCGCACGTCGTCCTTGTTCAGCTCGTACGGCGAACCGTTGATCGTCACCACCAGGCCCACCCCGGCGCGGCGGGCCACCGCGAACGGGCCGCCCGACTGCCACAGGTCCTCGCAGATGGTCAGCGCCACGTCCACCCCGCCGACGCGCACCACGGTCAGGGCGTCGCCGGGGACGAAGTAGCGGTCCTCGTCGAAGACCCCGTAGTTGGGCAGGTGGTGCTTGAAGTAGCGGGCCACCACCTCGCCCCGGTGCAGCACGGCGGCGGCGTTGCGGGCCCCGCGCCCCGGCTCGGCGTCGGAGCTGACCTGCGGTGGGCCGTCGGCGTCCAGGTAGCCGACGACCACCGGCAGCTCGCCGAGGCCGTCGGCGGCCAGGTCGGCGGCGAGGTCGCGCAGCGCGGCCTGGGACGCGGCGACGAAGGAGCGGCGGAAGACCAGGTCCTCGACCGGGTAGCCGGTCAGCACCATCTCCGGGAAGAGGACGAGCTGGGCGCCGTCGTCGGCGGCCCGCCGGGTCCACCGGCGGACCAGGTCGGCGTTGCCGGCGAGGTCGCCGACGCTCGGGTTCACCTGGGACAGGGCGAGACGCAGGGTGGGCATGTCCACATCTTGCCCCAGCCCGGCGCGGTCGACACGGCGGGCGGCGCAGTGCGGCGTGGGCCTCGACCCGGCCCCGGCCGGGCCGCGCGGGCCAGGTGGCGGGACACGACGGGACGTCGTACGGCACTTCGCGTAACGTCTGCGTAAAGGAGCCGGGGGAGACTGGTCGGCCAGGCCCGGCCGATGGACGGACGAGAGTGTCGCGAGGGGTGGAAGTGGACCGTCAGCAGGAGTTCGTTCTCCGTACGCTGGAAGAGCGCGACATTCGGTTCGTCCGGCTCTGGTTCACCGATGTGCTCGGCACACTCAAGAGCGTCAGCGTCGCGCCCGCCGAGCTGGAGTCGGCCTTCGAGGAGGGCATCGGCTTCGACGGCTCCGCGATCGAGGGCTTCGCCCGGGTCTTCGAGTCCGACATGGTCGCCATGCCCGACCCGACCACCTTCCAGGTCTTCCCCTTCGAGGGCGGGGTCAGCGGCGAGAGCGCCCGGATGTTCTGCGACATCCTGCTGCCCGACGGCGGCCCGTCCTGGGCCGACCCCCGGCACGTGCTGCGCCGGATGCTCTCCCGGGCGGCCGAGAAGGGCTTCACCTTCTACACCCACCCCGAGATCGAGTTCTTCCTGCTCGAGAACGGCCCGCAGGACGGCTCGGTGCCCGTCCCGGTCGACACCGGCGGCTACTTCGAGCACACCACGCACGCCGTGGCGCGGGACTTCCGCCGCCAGGCCGTGCTGTCGCTGGAGCGCATCGGCATCTCGGTGGAGTTCAGCCACCACGAGGTGGCCCCCGGCCAGCAGGAGATCGACCTGCGCTACGCCGACGCGCTGACCACCGCCGACAACATCATGACGTTCCGGCACGTGGTCAAGGAAGTGGCGCTCTCCACCGGGGTGCAGGCCAGCTTCATGCCGAAGCCCTTCACCGACCAGCCCGGCAGCGGCATGCACACCCACCTGTCGCTCTTCGAGGGCGAGCGCAACGCGTTCCACGACGCCGGCGACCCGATGAAGCTGTCGAAGGTGGCGAAGTCGTTCATCGCCGGGCTGCTGGTGCACGCCCGGGAGTACACGGCGGTCACCAACCAGTGGGTCAACTCGTACAAGCGGCTCTTCCCGCAGGCGCTGCCGGACCGGATCACCGAGAGCCCCGCGTACGTCTGCTGGGGGCACCTGAACCGCTCCGCGCTGGTCCGCGTCCCCGCGTACGGCAAGCCGAACTCCGCCCGGGTGGAGGTCCGCTCGCTGGACTCGGCGACGAACCCCTACCTGGCCTTCGCGGTGCTGCTCGGCGCCGGCCTCAAGGGCATCGAGGAGGGCTACGAGCTGCCCCCGGGCGCCGAGGACGACGTCTGGTCGCTCAGCAGCGCCGAGCGCCGCGCCATGGGGTACCAGGCGCTGCCGGAGAACCTCGCCGAGGCGATCGACGTGATGGCAGGCTCCGAGCTGGTCGCCGAGGTGCTCGGCGAGCACGTCTTCGACTTCTTCCTGCGCAACAAGCGGGCCGAGTGGGAGCAGTACCGCCGCGAGGTCACCCCCTACGAGCGGCAGCGCTACCTGTCGCTGTAGCGGCATCGACGACGCGCCCCGCCGGGCCTTGCGGCAAGCCGCTATCGTCTCGATCACCGCGCCGGCACCCCCGCCGGGCGGCAGGTGGTCGGGAGGCAGTCGGTGCTGGAGGATCTGTTCAGCGGGGCCTGGCAGAGCGTCGTTTTCGGGATCGTCGGGGTGGGGCTGATGGCGGCCGGCTTCGGCCTGGTCGACCTGCTCACCCCCGGCAAGCTCCGGGAGCTGATCTGGGTCCAGCGCAACGCCAACGCCGGGTTGCTGCTCGCGGCCAACCAGCTCGGCATCGCGGGGATCGTGTTCACCGCGATCATCACCAGCTACGACGACTTCGGCAAGGGGCTGGCCTCCACCATCATCTTCGGGCTGATCGGCCTGCTGATCATGGCGCTGGCGTTCTTCGTGCTGGACCTGCTCACCCCCGGCAAGCTCGGCGAGGTCATCTGCTCCGACCAGCCGCACCCGGCGGCCCGGGTCAGCGCCGCCACCCACTTCGGGGCCGCGCTGATCGTCTGCGCCTGCATCGCCTGAGGCGCGGCTGTCGTACCGCAGCGGTAGCGTCCGGGGCGTGAACCGTACCGACCGCCTCTACGCCCTGGTGGAGGAGCTGCGGGCGGTCTCGCCCCGGCCGCGCAGCGCCCGCTGGCTGGCTGGTCGCTTCGAGGTCAGCGCCCGCACCATCGAGCGGGACATCGGGGCGTTGCAGCAGGCCGGGGTGCCGATCTGGGCCGAGCCGGGGCGCACCGGCGGCTACGCCGTCGACCGGGCGCACACCCTGCCGCCGGTCAACCTCACCGCCGCCGAGGCGGTGGCGATGGCCGTGGCGCTGCACCGCCTCGGCGGCAGCCCGTTCGCCGCCGCCGGCGCGACGGCGCTGCGCAAGCTGCTGGCGGTGCTCCCCGCCGCCGACGCAGCCGAGGCACGCCGGCTGGCGGGGCGGGTGCACCTGGTCGGCGGCGGGCCGGCCGCGCCCGTCCCGGCCGCCGTCGCCGGCGCGGTCACCGCCCGCCGGGCCCTGCGCATCGGGTACGCCGACCGCGCGGGCGCCGCCACCGAGCGCACCGTCGAGCCGCTGGGTTTCCTCGGCAACCCCTGGCACTGGTACCTGGTGGCCTGGTGCCGGCTGCGCGACGGGCCGCGCGCGTTCCGGGTCGACCGGATCGGCGCGGTCACGGTGCTGCCGGAGCCGGTCACCCGCGAGCTGCGCCTCGACGAGCTGGACATCCCGGCGGGGCGGCTCAGCCCGCTGACCCTGGCCTGAACCGGCCCGCCCGCCTGTCTGGCGGCCCGTTCCTGCGTCTCATCGAGCCGATTCCGACCTGCGCTGGATGCTAGCGCCGCCCCTGTCGAGGCGGGGTGTGGTCAGCCCTGCTCGTCCTCATCCGCTGGCGGCTTGGGACGGCGGTAGTCCCGGATGTATGCCTCGACGTCCGACCGCAACCACACCGACCCGACCGACAACGTCTGGAACGGGCGCGGGAAGTTCGGGTGGAGCGCGATGGCGCGGAACCGTGACCGGCTGACGTTCAGCATCTTCAAGATCTCGCCTGCGGCGACAAGTGGCCCCGGCACCTCATCGGTCATGCCAGAAACCTAGACCAGTGAACTCGTGCCGGGGTTGACACGGTTGGCTGCCACAGGCGAGGCGGTGGCCCGACGGGAGATCTTCGTACTGCGGGCGGGGTTGACGGTCCGACGACGAACCGCCCCGGCGCAACCAGGGCGGTCGAGACGAACGTGCGGGGTTCGCGGCCCGGTACCGCGACCGCCGCCCCGACCTTGTGTGGCGGCGGCTGCGCGCGCTGACGATCGATTCCGAATCGCCTGAGAAACACCGACAGGACGGTGTCGCGGCACCGGGCGAGGCTCTTCCCTGACGCCGGCCGCGCGGCCGGCACGAGGAGGAAACATGTCGAGCACGCCCATCACCTGGTTCGAGATCGGCACCGACCGTCCCGACGAGGCGGAACGCTTCTACGCGGAGCTCTTCGGCTGGACGTTCGAGGAGGAGGGTGCGCCGGGCCGGTCGTACCGGGTGACCGAGGGCGGGGCCGGCGGTGCGGAGTCCGGGATCGGCGGGGGGATCCGCGCCTCCGACGGCAGCGCCCCGAACTACGCCATCTTCTACGCCCACGTCACCGACGTGGCCGACGCCTGCCGGCGGGCCGAGGCGGCCGGCGGGAAGGTGCTGCTGCCGCCGGTCACCACGCCGACCGGCCTGACCTACGCCCACCTGCTCGACCCGTCGGGCAACCGCATCGGGATGTACACGGAGCCGACGGCATAGGCGTCGAGCCGGTGCCGATCGCCGGCCCGCCTGTCGCCGCCGGCCCGCCACCAGGCCGGCGGCGGCGATCTTCCTCTTCCCGACTCACCCCTGCCGGGGGCTGACGCCGGCGATGGCCAGGTCGAGCAGCCGGTTCGCCTCGGCGGCGGGGTCCGGGTGGAGCTCCGTGGCCAGGGCGATGCCGGTGATCAGGGTGAGCAGGTCGGTGATGGTCACGCCCGACGCGACTGCGCCCTGCTGCGCGGCGCGGCGCACCAGCGGGTCGCCGGCCTCGGTGAGCTGCGCCGTGGCGCAGTGCTCGTGGGGCTCGTCGGGGCCGGTCGCCTGGTCGCGGCACAGCGCGAGGGCCAGCCCTCGGATGGTGGCGGCGTACGCGGTGACGGCGCGCAGCCACTCCAGCAGCGCGGCCCGCGCGTCGGCGGCGTCGACCAGCTCGCGGGCGTGCCTGCTCAGGATCTCGACCCGTTCGTGGAAGACGGCCTCCAGCAGCGCGTGGCGGCTGGGGAAGTGCCGCCGCACGGTGGCCGAGCCGACTCCCGCGACGCGGGCGATCTGTTCCAGGGACGCGTCTGCGCCGTGCGCGGCGACCTCCGCCTCGGCCACGGCGAGCAGGCGGGCGCGGTTGCGCCGGGCGTCCGCGCGCTGGGCTGGCATGGGCGTCACCACCTCGGGCGGATTAAACGGCGGGGGCCGCCGTATCGGGTTGGCTAAGTGGCGGGGTCCGCCGTATCGTACCAAGCAGCAAACGGCGGCCCCCGCCGTTTCGAGGCCCGCACTTCAGGAGGACCCCCATGCCCACCGAACCCGCACCCGTCCTGGTCGTCGGTGCCACCGGACAGCAGGGCGGTGCCACCGCCCGCGCCCTGCTCGCGGCGGGCGTGCCCGTCCGGGCGCTGGTCCGCGACCCCGCGACGGACCGGGCGAAGGCGGTGCGGGCGCTCGGCGTCGAGCTGCGCACCGGCGACCTCGACGACCGTGACTCGCTGGTCGAGGCCGCCCGGGGCGCCCGAGCCGTCTTCTCCGTCCAGATGCCGCAGTCGAAGGGCGACGCCCTGGACTTCGACCGCGAGCTGGCCCAGGCCGTCAACCTGATCGAGGCGGCGCTCGCGGCCGACGTGCCGCAGTTCGTGCACACGTCCGTCTCCGGCGCCGGCCAGCACACCGAGACCCCCGGCTGGGCCGAGGGCCGCTGGGCGCCCCTGGAGCCGTACTACGCCGCCAAGGCGGGAATCCAGGATCGGGTACGCGAGGCGGGCTTCCCGCACTGGACGCTGATCAAGCCGGGCTTCTTCATGGAGAACTTCCTGCCCGCCGCGGCGTACCTGCTCCCGCGCGGCGTCGCCGGCGGCCTGGCGACCGTGCTGCGGCCCGGGACCCGGCTCTCCCTGGTCGCGGTCGACGACATCGGCCGGGCCGCCGCCGCAGCCGTCGCCGCGCCCGAGCGGTTCCACGCCGTCGAACTGGAGCTGGCGAGCGACCACCTGACCCTGACGGAGATCGCCGACGTCCTCTCCCGTGCGCTGGGCACCGAGCTGACCGCGCCCGACATGACCGAGCAGGAGGCGCTCGCGGCCGGAATGCCGCCGTTCGCGGCCCTGTCGCACGAGTTCGTGAACGCGGCCGAGCAACCCGCCCGCCCGGAGTACGCGCGGGCGCTCGGCATCCCGCTCACGAGCTTCGCCGAGTGGGCGCACCGACACCTGCGGGTCGACGCCTGACCCCGACCGTCGACCACGGGCGTTCCCGCCCGTCGCCCTGAACGCGCGCCGCAGCGGGCGGGAGCCGATGATCCCGGCACCCGCCCCTGCGCCGCGCGACGCGTGGCCCCACCCCGATCGGGCGGGGCCACGCGTGGCGTCACTTGCCCTCGGACTCGCCCTCGGCCGAGCCGCCGTCGGCCTGGTCGCCGCCCTGAGCCGGGCCGCCCTGAGCCGGGCCACCGTGGCCCGGACCACCCTTGCCCGGACCACCCTTGCCCGGACCGCCGGGGCCGTGGCCCCGCTCGCCACCGGCGGGGAAGACGCCCGCCTCGACGGCCTTGGTGATCGCGTCGGCCTGCTCCTGGGTGAGCTTGCCGTCCTCGACGGCCTGGGCCAGTCGCTCCTTCAGCGCGGCCTGCCGCTCGGCGGCGTCGGGCCGCTCACCCCGCTCACCCCGCTCGCCGCGCTCCGGCCGGGCGTTCTTCTGCTGCTCGCGCACCTTCTCCAGGGCGTCGGTCACCTTGGCGGTGTCGACCCCCAGCTCCTTGGCGAGCGCCTCGGCGAACTCGGCCTGCCGGTCGTCGCGCTGCTGCTGCCGGTCGGCGCCCGCGCTGCTGCTCGCGCTCGGCTTCGGCGTGGCGTCTCCCTCGGCGAACGCGACGGCGGGTGCCGCGATGCCCACGGTGAGCACGCCCGCCGCCGCGAGGCCGGCCAGCAGTTGCTTCTTCGTGATCGTGCGGGACATTCGTCCTCCAACTGATCGCTCGATTGCGTTGACGTCACCGAGCGTGACCGGACGGGCTGGGTGGGAGCCGTGGCGAACCTGTCAGCGGGCTGAAAGTCTGGCTGCGATCGGGGACAAATCGCTTGCGTGGACACGATCGACCCCAGAAGGTGAGACGTCCGATCGGAGAGGCGGTTCCCCTTGACCACACCCACCATCCACGAGACGGCCCTGCCGGACCCGCACTGCGGGCCGTACGGGATCACCGCCGGGCCGGACGGCGCGCTGTGGCTGACGCTGGTCCGCACCGGCGGGATCGCCCGGGTGACCGCCGACGGCGCGGTGCGGGTCCACCCCGGCGACCCCGCGAGCCGCCCGCTGATCATCACGGCGGGCCCGGACGGCGCGCTCTGGTTCACCCGCTCCGGCGACGACCGGCTCGGCCGGATCACCACCGCCGGGGAGGCGACGTCCGTCGCGCTGCCGGCCGGCACCGCCCCGTGCGGCATCGCCACCGGCCCCGACGGGGCCCTCTGGTACGCGGGGATGAGCAGCGACACCGTCGGCCGGGTCGGCACCGACGGGACCGTCACCGCGTACCCGCTGCCGGTCGCGGGCGGTCTCCCGTCGATGGTCACGGCGGGGCCCGACGAGGCCCTGTGGTTCACCCTCAACCAGGCCAACGCCATCGGCCGGATCGCGCCGGACGGCGCGGTGACCCTGCACCCGCTGCCCACGGAGGCCGCCGGGCCGGTCGGCATCACCTCGGGCGTCGACGGCGCGCTCTGGTTCGTCGAGATCGCCGCCGGTCAGCTCGGCCGGATCACCGTCGACGGCCGGATCGAGGAGTTTCCGCTGCCGGACCGCGCCGCCCGGCCGCACGCGATCGTCGCCGACCCGGCCGGCGGCTGCTGGTTCACCGAGTGGGCGGCCAACCGCATCGGCCACGTCACCCCCGACGGTCGCATCGACGGCTACGACCTACCCATCCCGGAGTCGGAGCCGCACGGCCTGGCGGTCCTGCCCGACGGCACGGTGCACGCCGCCCTGGAGCGCGGCACGGTCGCCCACCTCACCCGCTGAGGATCGCCGCACGCCTGCCGCGCCGAGGAGCGCAGCTTCCGCGCCGAGGGTCAGCGGACGGCGGGGGTGACCGTCAGGGTGCCCGCGTCGGCGTCCAGGGTGGCCGGGACGCCCACGCCGACGGTGAGCTGGCCGGTGCCGTGGCCGATCGGCAGGCCGCCGAGGACCGGCACGCCGAGGTCGCCGAGGCGGTCGGTCAGCACGTCGGCGACGGTCGTGTCCCAGCCGTCCGCGCAGTCGGTGAACTGCCCGACGGCCACCCCGGCCAGGCCGGCGAGCCGGCCGCTGCGGCGCAGCTGGGTGAGCATCCGGTCGACCTTGTACGGCGGCTCCTGGACGTCCTCGATCAGCAGCACCGCCCCGGTCAGGTCCGGCATGTCCGGGGTGCCCAGCGTGGCGGTCAGCAGGCAGAGGTTGCCGCCGAGCAGCGTCCCGGTGGCGCGGCCGGGCACCCGCACCGCGTACGTCTGCTCCTGCGCGTCGGCGGCGACGGTGACCGGCTCGGTGGTCATCAGCGCGGCGTGCAGCGACTCGGCCGAGCGCAGCGGGGTGCGCTCGTCGTGCCAGGCCGCGGCGGGGCCGTGCACGCCGGCCAGCCGGGCGCCCCGCCAGAGGGCGAGCTGCAACGCGGTGATGTCGGAGAAGCCCGCCACCACCTTCGGGTCCCGGCGCACCGCCGCCATGTCGATCGCGTCGACCATCCGCTGCGCGCCGTAGCCGCCCCGGGTGCAGATCACCCCGCGCACGCGGGGGTCGGCGAACGCGGTGTTCAGGTCGGCGGCGCGCAGCTCGTCGGCCCCGGCCAGGTAGCCGTGGCGGGCGTACGCGTGCGGTGCCAGCACCGGCCGCAGCCCCCAGCCGGTGAGCAGCTCGATGCCCCGGGCCAACCGCTCCGGGCGGATCGGCCCGGAGGGGGAGACGAGCATCACCGTGTCGCCGGGGCGCAGGACCGGGGGGCGCAGCACGGCGTCGTCGATGAGCACAGCCGCAGAGCCTAGCGCCGCCGCCCCGCTGCCGCGGCGACGGTCGCGCACCCCGGTCCACGCGGCCGGCCCCACCGCATGCCGCCGGTGCCCGACGCGGCGGCGAGGGGTTCCCGACCGGGGTCGACGTACCGGATAGCCTCGACGGCGTGGCGACCGCACTGGTGATCGAGAACGACCCGTCCGACGACCCCCGCCGGCTGGGGGAGTGGCTGGTGGAGGGGGGCCTTGAGCTGCGGGTGCTGCGCCCGTACGCCGGGGAGGAGCTGCCCGCCGACCTCGACGGGTACGTGGCCCTGGTGGTGCTCGGCGGCGAGCAGCAGCCGTACCCGCTGCCCGACGGCAGCCCCGCGGAGCCCTGGTTCCCGCAGCTGGAGGGGCTGCTGCGCAAGGCGGTCCGGCACCGGGTGCCCACCCTCGGCATCTGCCTGGGCGCGCAGCTGCTGGCCACCGCGCACGCCGGCCTGGTCGAGCGGAGCGCCTCCGGGCCCGAGGTCGGCCCGACGGTGGTCGGCAAGCGGGACGCCGCCGACAACGACCCGCTGTTCCGGTA
The DNA here is from genome assembly GCF_049841815.1 of Micromonospora sp. DT233. Lineage (NCBI taxonomy): Bacteria > Bacillati > Actinomycetota > Actinomycetes > Micromonosporales > Micromonosporaceae > Micromonospora > Micromonospora sp. DT233. The sequence goes on from NZ_JBNCLB010000004.1 coordinate 32,923, forward strand.
CGTGCCGCTGATGCCCGACGTGTTCCAGTGGCACACCGACGAGATCACCGAGCTGCCGCACGGGGCGACCCTGCTGGCCGCCTCCACCCGCTACCCGCACCAGGCGTTCCGCCTCGGCGACCGGGCCTGGGGGTTGCAGTTCCACATCGAGTGCGACACCGCGATGATCGCCGACTGGGCCGCCGACTCGCGCCTCGTCGCCGAGCTGGGGTACGACCCGGAGCTGGTCGTCGCCGCCTGCGCCCGGGTGATGCCCGACGTCGAGGAGGTGTGGCAGCCCTTCGCGATCCGCTTCGCCGACCTCGCCCTCGGCAACCTGGGCGGCGAGGAGAGCTTCCGGCGCGACCTTCCGCTGCTGGGGCAGTGAGCATGATCAGCAGAGCGGCGCGGGGCCGGCTGGCCCGCTACGGCTTCGGCGTCGCCGACGACGACAACGGCTCCCGCGCCGCCGACCTGCTCGGCCCGGCCGGGCTGGGCCTGTGGCGGTCGCAGGAGCAGGAGCCGGTCGACGAGCCGGCCGCCGAGCTGCTGGGCGCGCTCTCCCGGGCCGCCGACCCGGACCTGGCCCTGCGCCAGCTGCACCGCCTGGTGGAGGCCGAGCAACGCACCGCCGCCCGCACCGGCAACCCCGCCGGGACGCCGGGGCGGGCCGTGGACGCCGGGCCGGCCGGGAACGCCCCCGCCGCGCCCGCCGGTTTCGCCAAGTCGGCGTTGTTGGGCGCGCTGCACGCCGACCCGGGGCTGCGGCGGCGGCTGGTGGCGGTGCTCGGCGCGTCGTCGGCGCTCGGCGACCACCTGGTGGCCAACCCCGGCCAGTGGCCGGTGCTCGCCACCGCCCCCGACGGGCTCGCCCCCGCCGCCGAGGGCCGGCTCGACCTGGCCTCCGCCGCCCGCCACAGCGCGTCGACCCAGCCGATCGCGGTGCTGCGCCAGGCGTACCGGCTGGCCCTGCTGCGGATCGCGGCGGCCGACCTGACCGCCGGGCGGGCCCTGGAGCAGACGATGGCCGCGCTCTCCGCGCTCGCCGACGCCACCCTCGGCGCGGCGTACGACATCGCGGTGGGGGAGCTGCCCGACGGCGTCGCCCGGCCCCGCCTGGCCGTGGTGGCGATGGGCAAGTGCGGCGGCAACGAGCTGAACTACGTCTCCGACGTCGACGTGATCTTCGTCTGCGCCGACGACGACGAGCTGCCGGCGGCCACCACGATCGCCACCCGGCTGATCCACATCTGCGGGCTGGTGGCCTGGCCGGTCGACGCCGCGCTGCGGCCCGAGGGCAGCCGGGGCCCGCTGGTGCGCACCCTGGCCAGCCACCTGGCGTACTACCGGCGCTGGGCGCGCACCTGGGAGTTCCAGGCGCTGCTCAAGGCCCGCCCGGCGGCCGGCGACCTGGCGCTGGGCCAGGAGTGGATCGACCAGCTCGCCCCGCTGGTCTGGCGGGCCGCCGAACGCCCCGAGGCGGTCTCCGACGTGCGCGCGATGCGCCGCCGGATCATCGACAACATCCCGCCGAAGGAGCTGGAACGCGAGATCAAGCGCGGCCCCGGCGGGCTGCGCGACATCGAGTTCGCCGTCCAGCTGCTGCAACTGGTGCACGGCCGGGGCGACGAGGCGCTGCGTACCCCCGGCACCATTCCCGCCCTGCGGGCGCTGGTCGCCGGCGGCTACGTCGGCCGGGCCGACGGCGAGGCGCTGCTGCGCGGGTACCGCTTCCTGCGCGGCATCGAGCACCGGCTCCAGCTCCAGGGCCTGCGCCGCACCCACACCGTGCCCACCGAGCCGGCCGGGCTGCGCTGGCTCGCCGCCGCCCTCGGCTACACGGCCACCCCCGGCCGCAGCGCCGTCGAGGAGTTCCGCGCCGAGTGGGTCACCCACTCCGCCGAGGTACGCCGACTGCACGCCAAGCTGCTGTACCGGCCACTGCTGGAGTCGGTGGCCCGGGTTCCCGCCGACGGGTTGCGGCTCACCCCCGAGGCGGCCCGGCACCGGCTGGAGATCCTCGGCTTCGCCGACCCCGCCGGGGCGCTGCGTCACCTCCAGGCCCTCACCGGCGGGGTGAGCCGCACCGCGGCCATCCAACGCACCCTGCTGCCGGTGCTGCTCAGCGAGTTCGCCGACGCCCCCGAACCGGACCGGGGGCTGCTCAACTACCGCAAGGTCTCCGACACGCTGGGCAGCACCCCCTGGTACCTGCGGCTGCTGCGCGACTCCGGCCCGGTGGCCCGCCGGCTGGCCCGGGTGCTCTCCTCCTCCCGGTACGCCGCCGACCTGCTGGCCCGCGAGCCGGAGGCGCTGCGGCTGCTGGCCGAGGAGAACGAGCTGACCCCGCGCCGCCGCGAGGTGCTCTGCGAGGGCTTCGCCGCGGCGGCGACCCGGCACCCGGACCCGGTCGAGGCGACCCGCGCGGTCCGCGCGCTGCGCCGCCGCGAGCTGGTCCGGATCGCCTGCGCCGACGTGCTCAGCCGCGCCGGGTCCCTCGCGCCCAGCCCGACCCGCCCCGCCCCGGGCGGCCCCCTGCCGAGCCTGGCCGACATCGCCGCCGTCGGCGAGGCCCTGGCCGGAGTCACCGACGCCACCCTCGCCGCCGCGCTGCGCGCCGTCCGGGCCGCCAAACCGGGCCGGCCCGGCCTGCGGTTCGCGGTGATCGGCATGGGCCGGCTCGGCGGGTACGAGTCGAACTACCTCTCCGACGCCGACGTGCTCTTCGTCTACGACGCGCCCGCCGGGGTGGACGACGGCGCGGCCAGCGCCGCCGCCCACGCCATCGCCGAGGAACTGCGCCGACAGCTCTCCGCCCCGGCGCCCGACCCGCCGCTGGGCGTCGACGCCGACCTGCGCCCGGAGGGCCGCCAAGGTCCCCTGGTGCGCAGCCTCGCCGCCTACGCGCAGTACTACGCCCGCTGGTCGAAGGTGTGGGAGGCGCAGGCGCTGCTGCGCGCCCGGTTCGTCTGCGGCGACGCCGACCTGGGCGCGGAGTTCGAGGCGTTGGTCGACCCGATCCGCTACCCGGCCGACGGGCTGAACCGGGAACAGATCGTCGAGATCCGTCGGATCAAGGCGCGGGTGGAGACCGAGCGGCTGCCCCGGGGCGCGGACCCGGCCACCCACACCAAGCTGGGCCGGGGCGGGCTCGCCGACGTCGAGTGGGCGGTGCAGCTGCTCCAGCTCCGGCACGCCGGGCGGGTCCCGGCGCTGCGCGGCACGCGTACCCTCGACGCCCTTGCGGCGGCGGCCGACGCCGGCCTGGTCGACCCGGCGGACGCCGCCGCGATGACCGCCGGCTGGACCCTGGCCGCGCAGGTCCGCAACGCGCTGATGCTGGTCCGGGGCCGGGACGGCGACCAGCTGCCCCGGCACGGCGTGGAGCTGGCCGGGGTGGTCCGGCTGCTCGGCGGCGACGACCCCGGCGAGTTCCTCGACGAGTACCTGCGCACCTGCCGCCGCTCCCGCACCGCGATGCAGCACGTCCTCGACGCCGGGCCCTGAGCGGCGACGCCGGGCCCTGAGCGGCGACGCCGGGCCCTGGGCGGCGACGCCGGGGCCCGGCGGGGCGGTCAGCCGGTGACGCGGTAGGTGCCCGGCCCCGGCACCGTCACCACCGCCCACGCGCCGTCGCGGCCGAGCCGCGCCCCGCCGTCGACCCGCAGCCAGCGGCTGTGCCGCACCCGCAGCCGGATCGCGCCGGGACCCGCCGCGCGCACCGTCAGCGCGGCGTCGTCCTGCCCGACCAGCTCGCCCGGGGGGAACACCAGCGGGGTCGGCTCGGCCACCGCGTAGAGCCGCCAGTGCGCATCCGACCAGACCTCGGTGAGGTACGGCAGGCCGGAGCCGACCAGCGCCGCCTCCGCGCGCCCCACCCAGGACAGGTCGGCGTCGGGCACCGCGACGTACTGCACGGCGTACTCGGCCAGCCAGGCCCGGTAGCTGGCGGCGGTCAGCGGCACACCCGTGCCGGCGGCCCCCGGCACGGCGGTGAAGAAGAGCGGGTTGCGGGCGATGTCGGCCTGCCGCAGCCAACCCCGGGCCAGCGGCACGTCGAGCAGGGCCGACTCCCAGTAGTTCGTGGTCGGCGGCACCTCCACCCGACCGGTCAGCCCGCCCCGGGCCAGCTCGGCGCGCAACGGCGCGAAGTAGCCCGGCGCGCTGGTCGGGTCGCCCACGCTGCGCAGGTCGGCGGGGACCGCCGGGGGCAGCCACCAGCAGACGGCCGCCAGCAACGCCGCCAGGGCGGTGCCGGCGACCCCGCCCCGGCGCAGCGCGGCCGGCAGCCGCCCGGTGGCCCACCGGGGCGGCCGGGCGGCGGCGGCCAGCACCGGCAGCGCGAACATCACCACCAACCGGGTGGCGTTCAGCCCGACCGGCGTGTGCACCAGCGCGGCCAGCAGCACCCCGGCCGCCGAGAGCAGCGCGCCGACCCGGACCGGCCGGTACGCCACCAGCGCGGCCACCAGCAGGCTGGCGAGCACCGCCCGCACCGTGTCGGTGCGGCTGATGTTCATCCAGCCGCCGTCGCCGAACGCCAGCCCGGTCACGGCCAGCGGGACCGCCGCGCCGACGCCCAGCAGCAGCCCGTCGGCGTACCGGCGGGTCAGCAGCAGCGCGGCCCCGGCGAGCCCGACGAAGAGGCCGGCGACCGGGCTGGTCGCCGAGGCCAGCAGCGCCGCCGCGACGGCCAGCCCGACCCGCAGCCGGCGGCGCCCCGGCGGGCCGTGCGCGGGCAGGGTCAGCGCGAGCAGCGCGGCGAGCCCGAACGCCACGCCCAGGCCGTAGGTGACCCGGCCGGAGACCAGGTTGCCGGCGATGGTGACCACCCCGACCAGGCCGCCGAGCAGCGGGCGGGGTGCATCGGTGCGCACCAGCAGCGCGGCGAGGGCCGCCGTCGCCCCCAGCAGCGCGAGGACACCGGTCACCCGGACGCCGAGGACGGCCATCACCGGCGGGGAGACCAGGCTGTAGCCGAAGGGCTGGACGCCGGCGTACCACCCCAGGTCGACCAGGGCGGGACCGTGCGCGGCGAAGAAGTCGGCGCGGGCCACCTGCGCCGAGAGGTCGGAGCCCATCCTCGGCAGGAGCAGGTACCCCACGCCCAGGACGGCAGCAAAGCCGGTGGACACCGCCACCACCGCACCGCGTCGCATGCCCACCTCCGTACCGCTGCCACCGTACTGGCAGCATGACGGGCGTGCCTCACCACCTTGCCCGCTGGACCGGACTGGCCGGTTCCCTGCTGCTCGCCGTGTCCGCGTTCCTCGGCGGCGCGTTCCGGACCGGAGATCTACGCCCCACCCCGGTCAGCATCTGGCAGGGGCCCAACGGGTCGCTGATCATCGCGACCTGGCTGCTCGGCACCGCCCTGATGGCGTGGGCCTGGTGGTCGCTGCGGGACGGGGTGCCGTCCGCGCGCTGGGCGCTGCTCACCGTCGGGCTCTGGCTGCTGCCGCTGCTCTTCGTCCCGCCGATGGCCAGCCGCGACGTGTACGCGTACTCGTGCCAGGGGGCGAGCTTCGCCAACGGGATCAGCCCGTACGAGCAGGGGGTCTCCGCGCTGCCCTGCCCGTGGCTGGACTCCATCTCCTACATCTGGCGGGACACCCCGGCCCCGTACGGGCCGCTGTTCGTGGTGCTCGCCGGGGCGGTGGTGAAGGCCACCGGTTCGCTGACCGCCGCCGTTGTCGCGTTCCGGCTGCTCGCGGTCGCCGGGGTGGCGCTGACCGCCGCCTGCCTGCCGGCGCTGGCCCGCCGCTGCGGGGTCCCCGTCGGCCGGGCGCTCTGGCTGGCGCTGGCCAGCCCGCTCATCGGGGTGCACCTGATCGCCGGCATGCACAACGACGCGCTGATGGTCGGCCTGCTGGTCGCCGGCCTGGCCGTGGTGGCCGCCCGCCCCGGCCGGCCCGGCCCGCTGCTGGCCGGGGGAGTGCTGCTCGGCCTCGGCGTATCCATCAAGATCACCGGAATGGTGGTGATCCCGTTCGCCGCGCTGGCCGCGATGGGCGGGCCCTACCGGTTCCGGTCGCTGCTGCGCGACGGCGGCCCGGTGGTCGTCGGCGCCGTCGCCGCCGTGGTGGGGGTCACCGTCGCCGGCGGGCTGGACTTCGGCTGGATCGGCGGCCTGGAGAGCGGGGGCGACGTGGTCGCCTGGACCTCGCCGTCGACCGCCGTCGGGCAGACCGTCGGCTACCTGGCCCTCGTCTTCGGCCTGCACGTCGACGCGCTGCCGGTGACCCGGGCCATCGGCGTGGTCGCGTTGGCCGTGCTGCTGGTCTGGCTGTGGTGGCGGGCCCGGACCCGGGACCCGTTCTTCTACGCCGGGCTGGCGCTGGCCGCCACCGTCGCGCTCTCCCCGATCGTGCACCCCTGGTACTGGATCTGGCCGCTCACGGTGCTCGCCGCCACCGCCCGCAACACGACGTGGTTCGCCGCGGTGGCGCTGGTGGGGTCGTTCCTGGTGCTGCCGGACGGCACCGGCCTGGCCCGGTTCACCAAGCTGCCCGGTGCGCCGCTGATGACGCTGTTGGTGATCTGGGTGGTCGTGTGGTTGGTACGGTCGGCGAGGGCCGACCGCGCGCCGGCCCCCGCCGCCGCGGCGACAACCGACTAGAACAGGGGTACGCCGGTGCCAGTTCCCGGCGACCCGTCGACGCCCGTTTCCGGCGACCCGTCGACGCCCACCCGCTGGCGGGCCCTGCTCGCTGCTGGCGCGCGGCGGGACCGGCCCCTTCCTGCTCGCCGCCGGGCCGCGCTCGCCCGCTGGGCCGGGCTGCTCGGCGCGGTGCTGCTCACCGTCGCCGGCTGGCTCGGCGGGGCGCTGCCCGAGATCACCGACGGCGGCCCGGTGGCCATCTGGCGGGGCCCGCACGGGCCTGCGGTGCTGGGCTGCTGGTCGGCCGGCACCGGGCTGATGGTCGGGGCGTGGTGGGCGCTGCGCCGGGGCGCCCCGTCGACCGGGTGGGCGTACCGCACCGTCGGGCTCTGGCTGGCGCCGCTGCTGGCCGCGCCGCCGCTGGGCAGCCGCGACGTCTACTCGTACGCCTGCCAGGGCTGGTCGTACGCGCACGGGCGCGACCCGTACCAGGTCTCCGTGGCGGCGGCCGGCTGCCCGTGGCTGGACTCGGTCGCCCCGATCTGGCGGGACACCCCCGCGCCGTACGGGCCGCTGTTCGTGCTGCTGGCCGCCCTCGCGGTGACCGTCGGCGGCGGGCTGGTCGGCGCGATCACGCTGCTACGCCTGTACGCCTTGGCCGGAGTGGCGCTGACCGCGCTCTGCCTGCCGGGGCTGGCCCGCGCCGCCGGCGTACCGCCCCGGCGGGCCGCCTGGCTGGCGCTGGGCGCGCCGCTGGTCGGCGTACACCTGGTGGCCGGCGCGCACAACGACGCGGTGGCGCTCGGCGCGCTGCTGCTGGCGCTGCTGGTGCTGGTTCGCCGCCCCGACGGGCCACGCCCGCCGCTCGGGTCGGCGGGGGTGCCGCCGCTGGGTCCGGCCGGGGCGCTGCTCGGGCTGGCCGGGGTGCTGCTCGGGCTGGCCGTGGCGGTGAAGGCGACCGCCGTGGTGGTGCTGCCGTTCGCGGCGCTGCTCGCCGTGCGCGGCCGGTACACCTGGCGGGCGCTGCTGTGGGCCGGCGGCTGGCTGGCCGGCGGTGCGGCGGTGGCGCTGCTGGCGGCCTCGCTGGCCTCCGGGCTGGGCCTGGGTTGGGTAGCCGGGCTGGCCCGCAGCGGCGACACCAGGCAGTGGACCTCGCCGCCGACCGCTGTCGGCCTCGTCGCCGACTACGCGGGGGAGCTGGCCGGCCGGCGGCCGGATGCCGTGCCGGTGGCCCGCTTGGTCGGCCTGCTGCTGCTCGCGGCGACGCTGGTGGCCCTGTGGTGGTGGGCCTGGCGGTCGCTGCGCCGCCTGGACGAGCGTGCCCCTTCGGCACTCTCCCCGGCTGCGCCCCCATCTATCCGGTCGATGGCGCGGCGCCGGGTGGCCCTGGTGGGGGCGGGTCTGGCGCTGGCCGCCACCGTCGTCCTCGCCCCGGTCTTCCACCCCTGGTACGCGATCTGGCCGCTGACCCTGCTGGCCGTCTCGGTCACCGGCCTGGCCCGAACCACCTGGTTCGTGCTGCCCAGCGCCGTCGCGGCGGTCCTGACCCTGCCGGACGGCACCAACCTGGCCCGGTTCGCCAAGGCCCCCGGCGCGGTCGCGATGACGGCACTGATCCTCGTGCTGGCGGTGTCGGCCGTCCGAGCGCGCCGGCCGGGCCGAGCGGCCGGGCCAGGGGCAGCCAAGTGATGAGGGGCCGGCCGGAGTTCCCGGGTGACCCGTCGGGCGGCGATGACCGCAACCCTGAAGCGTGACCGGCACGGCACCCCCCGGTCGATCATGGAGTTGTGGTGCCCCGAGTATGGGTATTCGTCGCGTTTCTGCCCCGCCACAACTCCATGATCGACGAGGCGTTGGCTAGGCGGCGGTGGGGAGAGGGAACCGGCGTCGCGGTCCGTGGCGAGATGAGGGGCCGCATGAAGCGGAAGCGCTTGACGGGTCGCACCCCGAGCTCTATGTTTAGCCAGTAGGTTAATTAACGAGGTGGTTAAGAACGTGGCTACCGATCGACTCAGCGTCATCTTCGCGGCGCTGGCGGACCCGACCCGCCGAGCGATCCTTGCCCGGCTGGCCGAGGGGGATGCCACGGTGAACGAACTGGCCGAGCCGTTCTCGATCAGCCTCCCGGCGATCTCCCGGCACCTGAAGGTGCTCGAGCAGGCGGGCCTGATCACCCGGAGCCGGTCCGCCCAGTGGCGCTCCAGCAGCCTCAATCCGGAGCCGCTGCGGGAGGCCACGGCGTGGATGGATCGGTACCGGCAGTTCTGGGACGCGAACTTCGACCGGCTCGACGCGCACCTGCGGCGGATGCGGCAGGCACAGGCGACGACACCCACCGACGACGAGAGCAAGCAGTGAGAGAGGACGACACCATGACCGAGACCGCAGCCACCGAGATGCTGGTCATCACCCGGATCTTCGACGCGCCGCGCGAGCTGGTCTACCGGGCCTTCACCGACCCCGACCAGTTCGCCGCGTGGTTCGGCCCGGTGGGCTGGTCGGTGCCCCGGGAGACCGTCAGCATCGACGCCCGCGCCGGCGGCCGACAGAGCTTCACGATGGTCAACGACGCCGACCCCAGCCTCACCTCCCCGGCCGACGGCACGTTCGTGGAGGTGGTGGAGAACGAATTGCTCGTCGCCCACGAGGAGGTGCACGACTTCCCCGGCATCCCCGACGGCACGGTGATGGAGATGCGCATCGAGCTGCACGACGAGGGCGACGGCAAGACCCGCCTCGTGCTGCGGCAGGGCCCGTACCCGGTGGAGATCGAGACGGACGCGCGGCAGGGCTGGGGCAGTTCCTTCGGCAAGCTGGACGCCCTGCTCGCGGGGTGAACGGGGGCGGCCGTCCCACCCGCCCAGGCCAGCCGGGCCGAGGCGGGCGGGACGCCGGCAGCAAGCGGCCGGGCCGGCCCCGCGTGGTGCGGAGCCGGCCCGGCCGGTGCGTGCAGGTGCGTGCCGACGGCGAGGGTCAGCAGTCGTAGTACATCGCGAACTCGTGCGGGGTCGGGCGCAGGCGCACCGGGTCGACCTCGTTGGCCCGCTTCCAGCCCACCCAGGTGGAGATCAGGTCCGGCGTGAAGACGCCGCCGTCGAGCAGGTAGTCGTGGTCGGCCTCGAGCGCGTCGAGCACCTCGGGCAGCGAGCCCGGCACCTGCTTGACGTCGCCCCACTCCTCCGGGGGCAGGTCGTACAGGTCCTTGTCGATCGGCGTCGGCGGCTCGATCTTGCTCTTGATGCCGTCCAGGCCGGCCATCATCATCGCCGAGAAGGCGAGGTACGGGTTGCTCGACGGGTCGGGCACCCGGAACTCGACGCGCTTGGCCTTGGGGTTGCTGCCGGTCACCGGGATGCGGGTGCAGGCGGAGCGGTTGCGCTGCGAGTAGACCAGGTTGACCGGCGCCTCGAAGCCCGCGACCAGACGACGGTACGAGTTGACCGTCGGGTTGGTGAACGCCAGCAGCGACGGGGCGTGGTGCAGCAGACCGCCGATGTACCAGCGGGCCGTGTCCGACAGGCCGGCGTAGCCGGTCTCGTCGTAGAACAGCGGCTCACCGTTGAGCCAGAGGCTCTGGTGGGTGTGCATGCCCGAGCCGTTGTCGCCGAAGAGCGGCTTCGGCATGAACGTGGCGGTCTTGCCGTTGGCCCACGCCTCGTTCTTGATCAGGTACTTGAAGAGCTGGAGCTGGTCGGCCGACTGCAGCAGCGTGGAGAACTTGTAGTTGATCTCCGACTGGCCGGCGGTGCCGACCTCGTGGTGCGAGCGCTCCACGGTGAAGCCGGCGTCGAGCAGGCGACGGACCATGCCGTCGCGCAGGTCGGCGTAGTGGTCCACCGGCGGGACCGGGAAGTAGCCGCCCTTGTACGCGGTCTTGTAGCCGCGGTTGCCGCCGACCTCCTCGCGGCCCGTGTTCCAGGCGCCCTCGACCGAGTCGATGTAGTAGAACGACTGGTGCGCCGAGGTCTCGTGGCGGATCGAGTCGAAGATGTAGAACTCGGCCTCGGCGCCGAAGTACGCGGTGTCGGCGATGCCGCTCGCGGCGAGGTACGCCTCGGCCTTCTTCGCCACGTTGCGCGGGTCCCGGGAGTACGCCTCGCGGGTGAACGGGTCGTGCACGAAGAAGTTCAGCGCGAGGGTCTTCTGTGCGCGGAACGGGTCGACGAAGGCGCTTGCGACGTCCGGGAGCAGGAGCATGTCCGACTCGTGGATCGACTGGAAGCCACGGATCGACGAACCGTCGAAGGCGAGGCCGTCGTTGAAGACGCTGTCGTCGAAGGACTCCACCGGCAGGTTGAAGTGCTGCATTACGCCGGGCAGGTCACAGAACCGAACGTCGACGAACTTCACGTCCTCGTTCTTGAGGTATCGCAGGAGTTCCTCGGGATTGGCGAACACACGTCCTCCTGGCACGTCCACGGGTGGCTGGCTCCTGGCGACGCTATGACCGCGCGGTTGCCCGGCCGTATCTTGACTGTTTCCGTCGTGTTACGTCGCTCGCGCTGCGTCATCTTCGCCGGTCAGTCGCCATCCGATGTCCGTTCGGACGATACCCCCCCGACGCGACTCATCGCAGATTACCGCCTTTGGCCTGATTCGCCGGAGGGTGCCGATCCGGCCGGCGCACCACCACTGACTACGCTTTGCATCCGTGACCACGCCGCAGCTTCCCGCCCCACCCGCCACCGACGCCGGCTTCGTCCCGCCCAGCGTGGGCCGCCGCTTCGGTGCCCTGGTGATCGACTGGGTGCTCTGCCTGCTGGTGTCGTACTTCTTCGCCGACCCGGTCCGCGACGGCTGGGCCCCGGTCGTGGTGCTGATCGCCGAGTACGGCTTCTTCCTCGGGCTCTTCGCCCAGACCCCCGGCATGTACATCACCCGGATCCGCTGCCTGTCCTGGGCCGACGGGGGCCGCATCGGCCTGGTCCGGGCGCTGCTGCGCGGCGCGCTGCTGGCCCTGGTGGTGCCGGCCCTGATCATGGACGGGCACCGCCGGGGCCTGCACGACCGCCTCACCGGCTCGGTGATCGCCCCGGTCCCCGCCCCGACCGCCGACCAGGGCCGGTAGCGCCCGCCCCGAGCTGGGCCGGTAGCGCCCGCCGCCGGGCCGGTAGCGCCCCGCCGTCGAGCAGGGCCGGGGTCAGCGGCCCCGGGTCTGCCGGAACGCCCCGCGCTGCGGGCGCATGTTCTTCGGGATCGCACCCTTGGGCATCTGCGGGCGGGCGGTGAGCGCCTTGAGCCGCCGGTCGAGGGAGTTGACGTCCTTGCCGGAGAGGTTGCGCGGCAGCCGCATCAGCGTCATCCGCAGCTTGCGGATCGGCAGCTCGCCCTCGTCCTGCCCGATCACGTAGTCGTAGAGCGGGGCGGAACCGATGACCTTGGACAGCCGCCGCTTCTCCTGCCCGAGCAGGCCGCGCACCCGCTGCGCGTTCCCCTCGGCGAGCAGGATCACGCCGGGCCGGCCGATCACCAGGTGCACCATGTCCATCTGGGTGGTGGAGCTGACCGCCGGGGTGACCCGCCAGTCGCCGCGCATGTTCTCCATGATCTGCGCCGCCGCGCCGGGCTGGCCCTCGGCGGCGTTCATCATCGCCTTGTTGGACCGTAGGTTGAGCACGATCAGCACCGCGAGCAGCGTGAACAGGATGCCCACGGGCAGCCAGAACCAGCCCCAGAGGATCACCGCGACCACGGTCAGCGCGAGCGGGATCAGCACCGCGCCGGCGGTGAGTGGCGCGAACCACCTGTCCTGCTTGGCGGTGAACTTGAACACCATCCCGATCTGCTTCAGCCGCTGGCCGAACGAGACCTTCTCCTGGGGCTTTGCCATGGCGCAGAGTCTAGTGGTCGCCCCGCGAGCGGTTGACCCGCGGCCGGCGCTTACGCCCGCTCAGGGCCGCCGCGGCAGCACCGGGGCGGCGCGGCCGGTGCCGTGCCGGCCGGTGGAGCCGTTCGCCGACCCGCCGTCGGTGTGCTCGTGGTAGTCCTCCTCGACGTTGACCGCCCACACGTCGTGCCCCGCGTCGTCGAGGATGTTCTCCACGGTCAGCATCGCGGTGAGCATCGAGTGGTCCTGGTTGTTGTAGCGGTGCATGCCGTTGCGGCCGATCGGGTGCACGTTCGGCACCGCCTCGGCGAGCCAGTCCCGGATGGTCTGCACGGCCTGCTCGTACCCGGCGTCGTAGACGGGGTACGCCTTCGGCATCCGGACCACGTACCCGGCGGAGACCGCGCCGGGGCGGACCAGCCCGAGCGCCTCCAGCTCGGCGGTGCCCAGGGCGATCAGCTCGTCGTCGGGGGCCTCCCACAGCTCGTCGCCGACGTTGACGAAGTACTCCAGCCCCAGGCAGGTGAACCCCTCCCGCACCAGGTACGGCGACCAGGAGCCGAAGTTCTGCACCCGGCCGACCCGTACCCCCGGGGTGTGCACGTAGATCCAGTTGTCGGGGAAGCCGGCGGCGGCGGGCACCACCAGGGCCACGGTGAGGAAGTCGCGGTGGCGCAGCGCGTCGGCGGCGGCCAGCACGTGCGGCGGCGCGGGCGGGTCCATGGCCCGCACCAGCGCGGGCAGCGGCATGCTGCTGATCACATGGTCGGCGTCGAGCCGCCGCGCGCCGTCCGGGCCGGTCACGGTCACCGCGACCGCCCGCCCGCCGGCCCGGTGCACGGTCGCCGCCCGCTCGCCCAGGGTCACCGCGCCGCCGGCCGCGACGACCAGCTCGGCGCAGCGTTCCCACATCATCCCCGGGCCGAGCTTGGGGTACTGGAACTCCTCGATCAGGCTGGTGATCTCCGCGCCGCCGCGGCGCGGCAGCAGCGCGTTGAGCACCGCGCCGGCCAGCGACAGGTTGCGGATCCGCTGGGCCGCCCAGTCCGCCTGCAGCTCGGTCGCCGCGATGCCCCAGACCTTCTCGGTGTACGTCTTGAAGAACATCCGGTACAGCCGGGTGCCGAAGCGGGCGGAGACCCAGCCTTCGAAGTGGCTCTGGTCCGCCGGGGGGCGCACCCGCGCCCAGAGGTACGACCCGACGCAGCGCACCGCCTCGACGACACCGAGGTTGGCCAGCGCGTTGCCGGCCCGCAGCGGGTAGTCGAAGAGGCGGCCCCGGTAGTGGATGCGGCTCATCCGGGGGCGCAGCAGGAAGTCCCCGTCGGGCAGCACCTCGTGCCAGAACGCCTCGACCCGGGCCACCTTGGTGAAGAACCGGTGCCCCCCGATGTCGAACCGCCAGCCGTCGCGTTCGACGGTGCGGCTGATCCCGCCCACCACGTCGTCGGACTCGATCACCTCGACCGGGGCGGCGCGTCGGGTCAGCTCGTGGGCGGCGGTGAGGCCGGCGGGGCCGGCACCGATGATCACCGTATGTGGCAGGGGCATGATTAAATTCATCATCTTCGACGCTTTGCGGCAAGTCCCACTCCGCAGGATGGGACGCCGGTCCCGCTCAGTGGCCGGTCAGCCCCCGCTCAGCGACGGGTCGGCGCGGGTGTCGCCACCGCCGGTCGGCGGGTGTCGCCGCCCACGTCGACCGGCGCGCGGACCGCTCAGGCGCGGACGGCCTCGCGGGCCCCGCGGGCCTCCAACGCCTGCCGGTAGAGCCGGCCGGCCCGGTACGACGAGCGCACCAGCGGCCCGCTCATCACCCCGGCGAAGCCGATCTCCTCGGCCTCCTCGCTCAGCTCCACGAACTCCTCCGGCTTGACCCAGCGGGTCACCGGGTGGTGCCGGGGCGTCGGGCGCAGGTACTGCGTGATGGTGATCAGCTCGCAGCCGGCGTCGTGCAGGTCGCGCAGCGCCTGGGACACCTCGGCCCGCTCCTCGCCCATGCCGAGGATCAGGTTGCTCTTGGTGACCAGGCCGTCGGCGCGGGCCTGGCGGATCACGTCCAGCGACCGGTCGTAGCGGAACGCCGGCCGGATCCGCTTGAAGATCCGGGGCACCGTCTCGACGTTGTGCGCCAGCACCTCCGGCCGGGAGCCGAAGACCTCGGCGAGCTGCTCGGGGACCGCGTTGAAGTCGGGGATCAGCAGCTCGACGCCGCAGCCCGGCTGGAGCGCGTGGATCTGGCGGACCGTCTCGGCGTAGAGCCAGGCCCCGCCGTCGGGCAGGTCGTCGCGGGCGACGCCGGTGATCGTGGCGTAGCGCAGCCCCATCGACACCACCGACTCGGCGACCCGGCGCGGCTCGTCGGCGTCGAACTCGGCCGGCTTGCCGGTGTCGATCTGGCAGAAGTCGCAGCGCCGCGTGCACTGGTCGCCGCCGATGAGGAAGGTGGCCTCCCGGTCCTCCCAGCACTCGTAGATGTTGGGGCAGCCGGCCTCCTGGCAGACGGTGTGCAGCCCTTCGCGCGAGACCAGCCCGCGCAGTTGGGTGTACTCCGGGCCCATCTTGGCCTTGACCTTGATCCACGGCGGCTTGCGTTCGATCGGCGTCTCTGCGTTGCGCGCCTCGATGCGCAGCATTCGCCGCCCTTCCGGGGCGACCGTCGCGGCACGCGCGGCGGGGCTGGTGGTGGGCTGCTCGGTCGTCGGCGTCGTCGGCGCGACGTGCTCGATCGTCACAAAAACGAGCGTACGCCCGGCGGTCGGCGTCGATGAACGTGACGCGATGGCCGTCACCCCCTAAACGCTGTGACGCCCCCCACCAGTGGCGTCGAAACCCGGTTACCCCCGCCGGATCCCGGTGCTACGTTCCCCGCAGAGCTGCGACGGAGCCAAGTAGCGCGCCGCCCCGCCAGTCCAGAGAGCCGCCGTTGGGTGCGAGGCGGTCTGGCGACGGCGCGCGAAGACCCTCCCGAGCTGCGGGAAGAACGGTGTGCGCGCCTCCCGCGCCCGCCCAGTAGAGCCCGCCGACCGGCCCACGTCACGGGCGACGAAAGAGGCCCCCGCGAAGCTGCGGGGGCGAAGGTGTGGTGGCACCGCGAGGACCCGCTCGCCCACACCTCCCGGGGTCGCGTTGCGATCGATCGAGGAGGTACGCCGTGCAACGCATCCTGTCCCACCAGCTCCCCGCCCATCCCGGCGCGACCGTGCGGATCGCCGGCTGGGTGCACCGCCGCCGGCTGCTCAAGTCGGTGGCGTTCCTGATCGTGCGGGACGCCGCCGGCCTGGCCCAGGTGGTGATCACCGACCCGGCCGGGCGCGCCGCCGTCGCCGAACTCACCGAGGAGACCGTCGTCGAGGTCACCGCCACGGTGGTCGCGAATCCGGCGGCCCCCGCCGGGGTCGAGCTGACCCACCCGACGGTACGACCGCTCGGCCCGCCCGCCGTGCCGCCCCCGTTCGACCTGTACCGGCCGACGCTGACCGCCGCCCTGCCGACCCAGCTCGACCACGCCGACGCGGCCCTGCGCCACCCGACCCGCTCGGCGGCGCTGCGCGTCTCGGCGGCGGCGGTGGCCGGCTTCCGGGCCGCCCTGGACGCCGACGGTTTCGTGGAGATCCACACGCCGAAGGTGGTCGGCTCGTCCACCGAGTCCGGGGCGAACGTCTTCGCGCTGGACTGGTTCGGCCGCCCCGCGTACCTGGCCCAGTCGCCGCAGTTCTACAAGCAGCTCATGGTGGGCGTCTTCGAGCGGGTGTACGAGGTCGGGCCGGTGTTCCGCGCCGAGCCGCACGACACCGTGCGGCACCTGGCCCAGTACACCTCCCTCGACGTCGAGCTCGGCTTCGTCGCCGACCACACCGACGTCATGGCGGTGCTGCGGGACACCCTCGCGGCGATGCTGGCGACGGTGGCGCAGCGGGCCGGCGGCGCCCTGGCCACGCTGGGCGTGATCCCGCCGCCGGTG
Organism: Micromonospora sp. DT233; assembly: GCF_049841815.1. Classification (NCBI taxonomy): domain Bacteria; kingdom Bacillati; phylum Actinomycetota; class Actinomycetes; order Micromonosporales; family Micromonosporaceae; genus Micromonospora; species Micromonospora sp. DT233. The sequence goes on from NZ_JBNCLB010000004.1 coordinate 49,294, forward strand.
CCGGCGCGGATTCCGGCCGTGCACTTCACCGAGGCGCTGGCCATCGCCGGCGCCCCGGCCGACGAGCCGGACCTCGCCCCCGCCCACGAGCGGGCGCTGGGCCAGTGGGCCCGCGCGGAGCACGACTCGGAGTTCCTCTTCGTCACCGGGTACCCGATGGCGAAGCGGCCGTTCTACACCCACCCGGACCCGGCGCGGCCGGCGTACTCGAACGGTTTCGACCTGCTGTTCCGGGGGATGGAGCTGGTCACCGGCGGGCAACGCCTGCACCGGTACGACGACTACCTGGCCGCCCTCGCGGCGCGCGGCGAGCCGGTCGGCCCGTACGCGGGCTACCTCGACGGGTTCCGCCACGGCCTGCCGCCGCACGGCGGCTTCGCGATCGGCCTGGAACGCTTCGTCGCCCGCCTGGTCGGGGCGGCCAACGTCCGCGAGGTCACCGCCTTCCCCCGCGACCTGCACCGCCTGACCCCCTGACCCAACCCGCCCCTCGGCCGAGCTGAGCTGCGGGGCGGGGGCGGTCAGGCGGTCGGGGCGACCAGGGTGACCAGGTGCCGCTCGACCACCGGCAGCACGTCGGCGACGGTGATCGGGCGGCCCAGCTCGGCGGTGAGCGAGGTGACCCCGGCGTCGCGGATGCCGCACGGCACGATCCGGTCGAAGGCCGTCAGGTCGCAGTCGCAGTTGATCGAGAAGCCGTGCTGGGTGACGCCTCGGGCGACCCGGATGCCGATGGCGGCCACCTTGCGGGCCGGGCCCCGGTCGTCCTCGGGCACCCAGACCCCGCTGCGCCCCTCGACCCGGCCGGCGGCCAGGCCGAACTCGGCGCAGACGTCGATCAGCAGCTGCTCGGTGCGGCGCACGTAGGCGACCACGTCCACCGGGTCGGGCAGCCGCACGATCGGGTACCCGACGAGCTGCCCCGGACCGTGCCAGGTGATCTTGCCGCCCCGGTCGACGTCGACCACGGGGGTGCCGTCCATCGGCCGGTCCCACGGCTCGGTGCGCTTGCCCGCGGTGTAGACGCTCGGGTGCTCGAGCAGCAGCACCGTGTCCCCGCGCTCGCCGGCCACCACTGCCTCGTGCAGTCGCCGCTGCTCGTCCCAGGCGGCCTGGTAGTCGAGCACCCCAACATGTACGGCGGTCAGCCCTGGAATCGTCGCGGTCACGCCCACAGCGTAGTCCCGTACCCGCCGGTCACCTGCGGTGAGCCGGCTCACCACCAGAGTCGTGCTCACCACCGGCAGGCGGGACGGGTCAGGCCGGCGGGACCCGCCACAGCCACACGTCGTCGACCCGCTGCGGGGGGCCGAGCAGGGCGGTGGCGGTGCGGCGCAGGGCCTCGGTGTCGATGGCGTACTTGGCGCCGTGCACCCGGTCGGGGAGGACGACCACCTCGACGCCCCAGTACCGCAGGTCGGCCATACAGAGCCGGATGCTGCCCTCGGTGATGATCGGCACCAGGCCGGTCCGGCCGGCCTGGTCCATCAGGGTGTCGAAGGTGCGCGGCGGCGGCCCGATCCGGCCCCGGCCGTCCGGCCCGCCGGGGCCGAGGAAGAACCCGGCCGGAAGGCGGAACTCGCCCTGCCGGTGGGCCAGCGCGTGCGCCTGCCAGCGCTGCCCGTCCGGGGTCACGTCCAGCGGCAGCGGCAGCGGGGTGAGCACCCCGCCCGGGGAGACGTACTCGGTCCAGGTGCCGGCGGTGATGAACGCCGGCACCGGCTCGCGGACGCTGGTCAGCAGCGGCATGGGCAGCAGCGGCAGCAGCGCCGCCGCGAAGCCGGCGACCCAGGCGACGGCCGCGCCGCGCCGCGTCGGTGGCGCGGCCCGCAGCCGGTCGACGGTGTACGCCAGCAGCAGCCCCACCATCGGGGCCACCACCAGGGCCAACCGGGCCGGCAGGGCGGCGTTGACCACCGGCAGGCCGTCCAGCAGCACGAACGGCAGCGGCCAGTCGGTGCGCGCGCCGGTCCACTTCAGCCGGGGCCCCCAGGAGAGCACCGTGAAGACGACGGCGGTGACGCCCAGCGCCGCCACGGTGGCCCGGCGGGCCCGGTCCCGCCGCCAGAGGAAGGCGAAGCACGCCACGGCCAGCAGCAGCAGCGGCACCCCGAAGAAGGAGTTCTCCTCGGTCGGGTTGGGCGCCAGCGAGGTGCCGAACCCGGCCGCGCCGGCCAGCGACCGGCTCGGGTACGCCCCGTACGCGGCGACGTCCTCGGCGTGGATGACCGGGTCGAAGCCGGTGCCGTGGAACCGCTGCGCCCCCGCGAAGTGCAACCACAGCGGGTACGCCAGCAGCGCCCCGGCGGTCAGCGCGGTGACGCCCAGCCCGCGCAGGAAGCCGGGCAGCGCGCCCCGGGCGGCGGCCCGCCGGCTCGGGTGCAGCGCCCAGGCGGCCAGGAAGACGCCGAGCGCCAGGGCCGTGAAGAACAGCCCCTCGGCGGCGATGGAGAAGGCCACCGCGACGGCGACCCCGAGCACGATGCCGTTGCGTACCCGGTGCTCGGGGCGGCGCAGCGCGAACAGCCGCCAGGCCAGCAGCGGCACCAGCCAGCCGGCCGTCCAGTTCAGGTGGGCGTTGGCATGCGACACCATGCCGGGGGAGTACGCGACGAAGAACGCCCCGACCGCCGCCGCGAGCCGGCTGTCGACGAGGCAGCGGGAGAGCAACAGGTACCAGGCCACCGCCGTGGCGGCCAGGTTGAGGGTGAGGATCACCAGGAACGTCGCCGGCGGCCCGATCAGGTACGTCAGCGGGGCGAAGACCGCCGCGTACACGGTGATCGAGGTGTTGACCGCGAGGTTCACCCCGTCCGGAACGTTGATCAGGTACGTGAAGAGCGGGTTCTCCCCGTGGGTGAGCGCGTGCCCGCCGAAGGCCAGCAGCCACTCGAAGAACGCCTGGTCGCTGGAGTTCGCGGTGATCGCCCGCTGGTTCGGGGCCTGCCACAGCCCGCTGGTCACCCAGCCGGCCAGCGCCAGCGCGACCACGACGACGACGAGGTCGACGCGCAGGTCGCGGCGGCGGGCGGGGCGGGCGTCGGTGCCGGGGGCGGGCGTCGGCCCGGCGGCCGGGGACGGGGGCGGGGGCGGGGACGACGGCACGCAGGGACGTTACCAACCGGGCCCGGCCCGCCGCCGGAACCCGCAGCCTGGCGGCGGGCGTCGGCGGGCCGGAGCCTCGCGTTCAGTCGTTGAGGGCGGCGTGCAGTGCGCTCGGCAGGTCGGGGTGGCGGTAGTCGAAGCCCGCCCGGGTCAGCACCCCCGGCAGGACCCGGGTGCTGGTCAGCGCCTCCTGGGAGAAGCCGCCGAGGGCCACCTTCAGCGCCAGCGCCGGGATCGGCACGACCGCCGGGCGGTGCAACTGTCGGGCCAGTTCCCGGGTGAACTCGGCGTTGGTGACCGGGGCGGGGCCGACCCCGTTGACCGGGCCGGCCAGGTCGTCGCGGTCCAGCGCGAACGATGCCACCCGCAGCCAGTCGACCAGCGAGATCCACGGCAGCCACTGCCGCCCGCTGCCCAGCCGCCCCGCCACCCCCAGCTTGAACGGCAGCAGTTGCGGCTTGAGCAGCCCGCCGTCGCGGTGCAGCGGCAGCCCGGTGCGCAGCCGGACCACCCGCACCCCGGCGTCCTCCGCCGGGCGGGTGGCCGCCTCCCAGACCCGGCAGACGTCGGCGAGGAACCCGTCGCCCGCCGGGGCGTCCTCCTCGACCACCCGGTCGCCGGTGTTGCCGTACCAGCCGACGGCCGAGGAGTTCAGCAGCACCGCCGGCCGATCGGCGGCCGGCAGCCCGGCGATCGTGGCGGCCAACGTGCCGGTGGTGTCGACCCGGCTGGTCCGGATCAGCCGCTTGTACCCGTCGTTCCACCGCTTGTCGCCGACGCCCGCGCCGGCCAGGTTCACCACCGCGTCGGTCTCGGCGACCACCGCCGGGTCGAGCTGCGCCCCGGCGGGGTCCCACCGCCGCTCGTCGGGGGTGCGCGCCGCCCGCCGCACCAGCCGGGTCACCCGGTGCCCGTCGGCGGTGAGGTGGTCGGCCAGTCGGGTGCCGAGGAAACCGGACGCGCCGGCCATGAGGATCCGCATACCCCCATCTTCGGGTACGAGCCCCCGTAGGGGCGCGGCGAGCGGACCAAACGCCCGCTCAGCGCACCCCGCCAACCAGCAGCCGCCCCACCCGGGCGAACACGCCGCGTGTCACCGCCAGCCCTTGACCACCAGGTCCACCTCGTCCAGCAGGCGCTGCCAGCCACTCAACCGCCGGACGGGACCGGCTGGGTCGAGCGTGGCGAGAAGGTGACGCCGATGCTCGTTGAACCGGGTCTTGATCCTCTCGCGGCGGCGTCCGGTGACGTCGGCGGCGGTCAGGATGCAGTCGCCGAGCAGCGCCTTGAGATCAGCGACGGATTCCACCTCGTGCGGCTTCGGCAGGCCGAGCCTCGTACGCCCTCTCGGGTTCTCCGCGACCTTTCCTGATCGCCGCCTCGTCGAGCAACAGCCACGCCTCGGTCATCCGGATGGGAATGATCGGGACCAAGGCGGAGTCCGGTGACACCTGGGCGACGGCCGCTCGTATCTCGCGCAGCCGAGCGGCGTAGCCCGCGCTGTCCGCGTCCCGATGGACCACGATCAGGTCGACCGGGGCGTGTGTCAGCTCCAAGCCGGCCCGTACGCGGGACCCGAGTCCTTGCCCACGCCGGTCAGCCGCTCGAAGGCGGGCCGGCTGAGGCGGAGTTCGATGCCGCGTTCGCAGAACAACGACTCGATGAGTTCGGCCAAGGGCTGGTCGGAGGTGCCCTCAGCAACGAAGAGACCCGAGCGGGCGGGACGGCTCACGCGATCAGGCCCGGCGGGAGACGGAGCTGCGCTGACGGCGGGTTGGCGAGGTAGGCCACCATGTCGGCCTCCGAGAAGGTGGGCCGTCCCGGCTGGGCGCGCCACGACTGCCGGTACGGCACCAGCGCCAGCGAGCGGACCACCCCCCGCTCCGGCGTCGACCTCGGCCTGAGCTGCGCCAGCAGCAGATCAGCCGGGTCGCAGAGCTGCACGACCCCGGGCGCGTGGGTATTGACGATGACCTGCCGGAACGGGTTCGTGTAATCCGGTGGGTCGGCCGGGTCCACGGCGAGGTCGCGTACGAGCTGGACCATCGCAGGGAGGTTCGCGGGATGGATGCCGTTCTCCGGTTCCTCCATGCAGATCAGCCCGGTGAACTGCGCGTCTTCCAGCAGGATGCAGAGCGCCAGGAAGCGCAGGGTGCCCTCGGAAAGGGCGCGCGCCGGCAGCCTGAGCCCGCCCCGTTCCTGGAGGAAGAGGGTGAACAGCTCGCGGGCGTCGTCGTACTCGACGTCCAGGTGGTCCACGCCGACGCCGGTGAGGTCGCCGAGCCGGCCCGCCACGGCGGCGTACGTCCGTTGCGGATCGGCCGACCAGTCGGGGGCGTGCGCCACCCGGTACAACGTGCTGGCCAGGTGCCGGCCGTTCGGGGCGAGGGAGTCCGGGGCCGGCGTGTCGTCCGGTGCCCGGAGCGCGGACGGCTCCAGGGCGAGCCGCCGCCAGCTCCGCATCTCCTGCCGTGCGGCGAGGGCGGTCGGGTAGTCGGCCGTGTTCATGGTGCTCAGCACCGTGCGGCTGGCCCGCTCGCCGACGCGGGACCGCCTGGCGGCGCGACCCTCGTCGAGGACGTCCACGACGAGGCCGTGTTCGTCCTGCTGCCGGGTGGTGGACCACGACCAGCGTGCCGATCAGCGTGACCGCGTCGACGGTCCGCCCGAAGTCGCTGACCGGCACGGCCAGCGGAGTGGTGTAGCTGAGCGCGAGCCAGGCCACCACCGGCAGCGCCGGGCCGTACCGGTGGGCGGCGTCCGTGGGCGCGGGCGCGTACCGCCACCTCGGGGTCCGCCGCCGCGCCAGCCAGAAGACCCCGGCCGGCACGCCCAGCAGCAGCGCCAGCTTCACCAGCGAGTACGCCGGTTCGCCGCCGAACAGCGGCAGCGTGACCGCGAAGACGACGGCGGCCAGCAGCAGGGGCACCGCCTCCCGGTACGGCGCGGGCTCATCCGGCCACGCCGGGGCGGGGGCCGGCGGCACCAGCCGGACGAGCGCGATGCCGACCAGCGCGGGGATCCAGCGATGCCACATCGGGACCGTGCCGTCGTGGTCGGCGCTGTACCGGATGTCCGTGCCGCCCGTGGCGACCAGCCAGAGCGCCGAGCCGACGATCAGCAGGCCGCCGACGGCGAGCACGAGCCAGCCGGCCCTCGGGCTGCGCCGCGCCTGCCGAATGTCCATCATGGTCACCGCCGGCACGGTACCAAGGCCCGCCCACCTTCGCGGGTCGCCGGACGGGCGTCGCGTCAGTCGCCCAGGAGCGCCCGGACCCGGTCGGCCCCCACCGCCAGCAGCAGGGTGGGCAGGCGGCCGGCCGGGCCTTGGTCCAGTGCGGGGCCAGGATCGCGTCGCTGCGGTTCCGCTCGCGCATGGCCAGCAGGATCTGGTCGGGGCGCCGGGGGCCCGCCTCGACCTCCTGGGCAACCGGCGGCCTGCGCCAGCCGATCACGCCGTGCCATCGGATCGCCGCAATCTCGTTGCGAATTTTTCGAATAGCGCTACGCTCGGGCTATGAGCAGCGCCCTCCGTGAACGCACGGTCCTACCTCCCGAAGACCCCGCCGACCTGGCTCGATTCGTGCAGGAGTTGCGAAGCGCCGGCAATCGGGCTCGGGCCCGGCTGGTGGGTCCCGACGGCTCCGAGATCGAGATTCCGGACGAGTTGTACGGAGTGCTGCGGGACGTGGTGACAGCGCTGTCCGAAGGGCTGGCGATTTCCATCGCCCCGCACAACACCATGCTGACGACACAGGAGGCGGCAGACCTGCTGAACATCTCGCGGCCGACCGTGGTCCGGCTGCTCTCGGACGGCGAAATACCCCACACCATGCGGGGACGCCACCGCCGAGTCATGTTGCGGGACATCCTCGACTATCAGGAGCGGACCCGCCAGGAGCGGCGGCAGACGCTCGACCGGATGACGGCGGAAGCCGAGGAGGACGGGCTGTACCACCTCACGTCTACTCCGCGAAGCACGAGTTGAGGGCGGCCTGAGTGGCGTTTTCGGCATTCCTCGACACCTGCGTGCTCTACCCCGCGCATCTGTGCGACACCCTGCTGCGGCTCGCCGAGATGGCCGCGTACCGGCCGCTCTGGTCGGAGGACGTCCTGACCGAGCTTCGGCGCAACCTTGTCGCCCGGGGGATCTCAGAGGAACGGGTCGACCGGCGGGTGGCTCAGATGCGTGCGGCCTTCCCGGATGCCATGGTGAGTGGTTACGACTCGCTCGTCGAGGGAATGACCAACGACCCCAAGGACCGGTATGTGTTGGCAGCTGCGGTTCGAGCAAACGCGGAGGTCGTCGTCACGTTCAACATCGCTGACTTCCCGGAACCAGCGCTCAAGCCGTACGACGTCGTGGCGGTGCAGCCGGACGACTTCCTACTTGATCAACTGGACCTCTATCCGGCCCAGACGTTGGACGTGCTCCACCGCCAGGCTGCGGCCTACCGGCGAGAGCCGACCACCGTGCCGGGCCTTCTGGTGCTGCTCGGTCGCACCGGCGTGCCGCAGTTCGCGTCCGAGGTCCGCAGGCATCTCTGAGATCGTCGGAGGAGATCCGCGACATCCGCGAACCGGAGCCGGTCAGGACGCGAGCCGCCGCAGCACCGGGGTCAGCGGGTCGAGGGCATTGGCGCGTACCACGAAGCGGGTGACCCCCCAGCGGCGCTCGTGCTCGGCGACCGCCGCGACGATCTCGTCCTCGGTGCCGATGAGCGCGAATGGGGTGGCCAGCAGCTCGGCGACGGTGAGGCCGGTGTCGGCGGACTGCTCGGCGGCGGCGGCCTCCGCGTCGTCGGTCACCACCACCGTCTGCACCAGGGCCTCCAGCGCGGGCGGCGTCGCCCGGCCCGCCGCCCCCTCGGCGACGCGGGCTAGCTGCGCCTCGATCTGGTCGGCCCGCCACCGGGCCTCGTGCTGGTGGCCGTCTTCCAGGGTACGACCGAAGCCGGCCAGCCCGACCACGTCGGCGTGCGCGCCGGCCCAGCGCAGCAGCGTGGAGTTGGACGTGCCGACGGTCAGCGGGATGCGCTCCTGCACCGGCCGGGGCGCGTCCAGCCGGGCGGCCCGCACGGCCAGCTCGGCGGAATCGACGCTGACCTCCTCCCCGTCGAGCAGGGCGCGGACGGCCTCGGTGACCGCGACGCAGCGACGCACCCGGCCGGCCACGTCGGGGCGTTCCCGGCCGACCGCCCGCCACTCGGCCGGGGTGTGGCCGGCGCCGATGCCGAGCCGGGCCCGCCCGCCGGAGAGCACGTCGAGGGTGGCCACGGAGGTGGCCAGCAGCATCGGCTCGCGGACGCCGAGATTCGACACGTACGACCCGAGGCCGATCGTCGAGGTCACCGACGCGGCGGCGGCCAGCGCCACGAACGGGTCGCCGCAGGAGCCGGGATGGTCGGCGGCCAGCAGCGTGTCGTAGCCGGCGGCCTCGGCCCGCCGGGCCAGGTCGAGCCAGCTCGCCGCGTCCTTCGGGGTGCTCTGGAGGGAGAAGGTCGTCACCCGGATCAGCGTGCGGTGTCACGGCCCGCGCGGCCAGTCCGCCGGGCCGCATTCTGCCGACCGGCGAATCCACCGACCGCATTGCCGTCGCGGGGGCGGGCTCACCACGCCGGCGGGGCGAGGCCGAAGAGCTCCCGCGCGCTGCCCGCCTCGGCACCCAGCGCGTCGAGCGCGGCGACGATCGTGCGCTCCTCGAAGCCGAAGTGCGACTCGATGATCGCGGTGAGGCCGTCCAGCTCCGCCAGCACCCGGGCGGCGGCGGCCGGGTGCGCCGGGCGCGGGCCGGCGACCAGCTCCTCGACCCGGCGGACGATGCCGTCGATGAGCCGGTGGTCCTGGGCGAGCTTCTCCAGCACCGGGCGCAGCCGTGGCTCCTCGGCGGCGAGCGCCCGGAACGCGCCGGCGTCCTCGCCGGTGTGGTGCGCCGTCAGCGCCGCGCAGAAGCTCAGGCAGTGGGCCCGCAGGCTGCGTAGCCGACCCCCGTCGCCGGGCGGGGCCGCACCGGGCGGCGCGGAGCCGGGCGGGGCGGTGTCCGGCGGGGCGGTGTCTGGCGGGGCCGTATCCGGCGGGGTCGCGTCCGGTGCGAGGCCCGCGCGGAGCTGGGCCAGCTCCTCGCGGAGCCACTGGTGGATCTCGATCAACTGGGTGCCGAGCGCCGTGAGGCGGTCGCCCGGCCCGGGGGAAGGGTGCACGTGTCGTCCCGTACGTCCCGCGCCTCCATGCCCTCGGCGGGTCTCCTTGCCGGGTGCACCGCGACGCTGGCCACGACCCTACCGGCCGACCGCCCCGCGCGCCGCCCCGCGCCGCCGGGCCGACCGCCCCGCGCCGCCGGGCCGGGCAGTTGCCGCCGGTCCGAGGGCTTGCCGCCGGGGTGGGCGCTGCCACCCCGCCGGTGGCGCGGGCCGTCACGACTGAGTTGGCGGCTGCTCGTCGGGTTCCGGCTCGCGCGGTTGCTCGTCGGGTTCCTCCTCGCGCCAGCGGCCCCGCCAGGCGGCCTCGCTGATCTCGTGGCTGGTGCGCTCGCGGATGACCTCCTCGTGCAGGCTGCGCCGCGCCTGCGTCCAGACGACCACCTCCACCATGACCAGGCCCACGCAGATCGCGGTGAGCAATCCCAGGGCGGCCAGTCCGGGCAGGCGGGCGGCGACCGGGATGCCGGCGGCGAGCAGCACGACGGCGGCGACCCGGGTCCAGGAGAGCGTCCGCAGCGCGCGCGCCTGGAACAGCATGTTGCCGCCGAGGTAGCAGATCACCCCGCCGTAGAGCAGCGGCACCGACAGGCCGGGGCCCGGCTCGCCGACGGGGGTGTCGGGGTCGGCGATGTCGTGCACGATTTCCTCGGCGCCCAGGGCGAACAGGATGATCCCGGCGACCATCGGCAGGTAGAGGTACGCGTACGCGTCGCGCGCCAGCCGGGCCCGGGGGCGGCCCGTGGCCACGTGCAGCGCGATCCGGGCGGCCGGGCCGACGATGTCGTAGTGGGCCCACCAGAGCGCCGCCGTGAAGAAGATCCCGAACACCGCCCCGGTGAGCAGCGGCCAGGTGGGCGGCTGGCCGAGGATGTCGCCGCCGATGCCGACCGAGATGACCGACTCGCCCAGCGCGATGATCAGGATGAGGTCGTACCGTTCCGTCCAGTGCTCCGCCGACTCCACCTGCCAGCCGTTCCAGGCCCCGAGCAGCCCGGTGGTGTACTGCAGCAGCACCACGGCCACCCAGAGCCAGTCGCGGGCCAGCGTCGCCCGCCCCGGGTCGTCGATGGTGGTGGGCAGCAGCGCCGCCGCCAGCAGCAGCAGGGTGCTCAGGATCAGTTCCGGGGCGAACCGCAGGAGCTGGCGGCGCTCCGCCGGGCGGTCCCGCACGGCGTGCAGGAAGAGCAGCAGGTGCACGGCGCGGATCACCACGTAGCTGACCGCCACGACCACCGGCCCGCCGGAGCCCGCGCGGGGGTCGCTGAAGGCCTGGGGCAGCGCCAGCGCGAAGCAGAACAGCGCGGCCATCCCGACGACCATCAGCACCGGTACGAAGCCCTGACCGAGCCGGATCCGGGTGGCCACCACGCTGTGCACCACCCACGTCCACCAGAGCACGGCGAGCACCAGCATGGCGTGCAGCAGTGACGCGCCGGTGATCTCCGCGGCGGTGGCCCGGGTGATGATGAAGAACGAGAAGACGAAGACCAGGTCGAAGAAGATCTCGAACCTGTCGACCCGGGTGCCCGGGGCGACCGCCACGGCCGGGCCGAGCCGGCCGCGCCGTCGGTAGCCGCCCACCCGTCCACTCTCGCAGCGCCCCGCCGCCCGGGGGGCCGATTCGGCCCGTCCCGGGGCCGGGGGAGCGATGCCTACGCCGCCCCGCCGACGGTCGGGCCAAGGGCCGACTCGGCCGTCCCGGGGCCGGGCGACCGACCCCTGCGCCGCCCCGCCGGCCGTCGGGTGCGGTCGGCGGGGCGGGGGTGCGCGGTCAGGCCGTCGCCGGGGCCGCGCGGAGGTCGGCCAGGAGGCGTTCGACTTCTGCGAAGGCGTCGTCGGGCAGCGGGCCGAGGGCGAGGGTGGCGAAGTTCTCCTCCGCCTGGGCCACCGTCCGGCAGCCCGGGATCGGCACCGTCCGAGGGCTGCGGGCGAGCAGCCAGCCGAGCGCGCCCTGGGCGGGCGTACGGCCGTCGGCGGTGAGCGCCGCGCGGATCTGCGCCACCCGTGCCGCCCACTGGGGAGTCGGCCTGCCGTCGGTGAACCAGATCAGCCACTCCGGCGCCATCCCGCGCACGTCGTCGCGGCCCACGGCCCGGTTGACGCCGGTGAGCAGCCCCATCGCCAGCGGCCCCCGGTTGAGGGCGGCCAGGTCAGCGGCCTCGCAGACCGCCAACATCCGGGCGTTGTCCAGCAGCACCGACTGGTCGTGCTGGATCGCGGCGCAGTGCGGCCCGGCCGCCGCGAACGCCTCGGCCGACGCCGGGTGATCGGTGCTCCAGCCGTACGCCCGGATCTTGCCCTGGGCGACCAGGTCCTCCAGCGTGCCGACCAGGTCGAGCGCGGCGGAGACCGGCAGGTTGTTGAGGTGCAGTTGGTAGAGGTCGACATGGTCGGTGCCGAGCCGGCGCAGCGACTCCTCCAGGCTGGTCACCGCGTAGTCGGGGCTGGGGTCGGTGCCGATCGCCCGCCGGGTCGCCTCGTCGGCCCGGTTGCCGAACTTGGTGGCGATCACCACCCGGTCGCGGCACCCGGCGAGGGCCCGGCCGAGGACCCGTTCGCTGTGCCCGGCGCCGTAGTTGCTGGCCGTGTCGAAGAGGGTCACCCCGAGGTCGAGCGCGGCGTGGACGGTGCGGATCGACTCGTCGTCGTCGACCTTGCCCCAGCCGAACGGCTGCCCGCCGTCGCCCCAGAGCTCACCGCCGATCGCCCAGCAGCCCATGCCGAGCGCGCCGACGTCGATCCCGCTGCGCCCCAGAGTCCGTGTCATCGTCATGCCTTACAGCGTGTGACCTGGAGTGCGCTCCAGGTCAAGTACGCTGTCGCGATGAACGGCTACGCACCCTCCGAGGCGGCCCGGCGCAGCGGCTTCAGCCTCGACACGCTGCGGTACTACGAGAAGGTCGGGTTGCTCAACGGGGTCGGGCGCACCTCGGGCGGGCGGCGGGTCTTCACCGACGACGACCTGGGCTGGCTGGTGCTGATCCGCTGCCTGCGCGACACCGGCATGCCGATCGCCGACATCGCCCGCTACGCCGAGCTGTTCCGCGCCGGGGAGCACACCGTCGGTGAGCGCAAGGCGCTGCTGCAGCGGCACGCGGAGCGCACCGAGGAGCAGCTGCGCCTGCTCCAACGCCAGTACGACCACCTCCGCAGCAAGATCCACTACTACGACGGGCTGACCGACGCGGGTTAGCCGCTGTCAGTGCCCCGGCACCGCCCGTGGGCGGGGCCGGCGGTGGTCGGCACGCCGGCGGTGGACGACGACGGCCGTGGGCGGGGCCGGACGGCGACGGGCGCCCCGGTCGGTGTGACCGGAGCGCCCGTCGGGTGGGACGGCGGGGGTTACAGGCCCAGCTCGGCCTCGAAGTTGCCGGCCTCCAGCCGCGCCTTGACCGTGGTCAGGAAGCGGGCCGCGTCGGCGCCGTCGATCAGCCGGTGGTCGTACGACATCGCCAGGTAGACCATCGAGCGGATCGCGACGACCTCGCCCAGCTCCGGGTCGTTCACCACGACCGGGCGCTTCACCACGGCACCGGTGCCGAGCATCGCCGACTGCGGCGACGGCACGATCGGGGTGTCGAAGAGCGCGCCCCGGCTGCCGGTGTTGGTCACCGTGAACGTCGCCCCGGTGATCTCGTCCGGGCTGATCTTGTTGGTCCGGGTGCGCTCCGCCAGGTCGGCGATCCGCTTGGCCAGCCCACCCAGGTTCAGGTCGCCGGCACCGTGGATCACCGGCACCATCAGGCCGCGCTCGGTGTCCACCGCGATGCCCAGGTGCTCGGCGTCCGGGTAGGTGATCGTGCCGGCGTCGAGGTCCATGCTGGCCTGGACGATCGGGTACGTCTGCAGCGCCTCGACCGCCGCGAGGGCGAAGAACGGCAGGAACGACAGCTTCACGCCGTGCCGCTGCTGGAACGAGTCCTTGGCGCGGGCCCGCAGCTTGGCGACCCGGGTGACGTCCACCTCGACCACGGTGGTGAGCTGCGCCGTCTCGTGCAGCGACTGCTGCATGCGCTTGGCGATCGTGGCCCGGATCCGGGGCAGCTTCTCGGTGGTGCCACGCTTGGAGCTCGGCTGCGGCTTCTCGGCCGGCTTGGCCTTCTCCGCCGCAGCGGTCGGCTGCGCCGCCGGGGCCGGGGCGGCCTTGGCGGCCTTGGCCTTCTCCGCCGCCTCCAGCACGTCCTGCTTGCGGATCCGGCCACCCACGCCGGTGCCGCTGAGCGAGGCCAGGTCGACGCCGTGCTCGTTGGCGAGCTTGCGCACCAGCGGGGTCACGTACCCGGCCGCCTCCTCGCCGCCCTGGGCGGGCGCGGCGGGGCGCTGCGCGCCGCCGGTCGGGGCCGCCGGCTGCGCCGTCTGCTCGGCCTGCGCCGGCTTGGCGGCGGTCTCGGCCTGCGCCGACGGCTCGTTGTACGACAGGCCCGGGGTCGGCTCCTCGACCTCTTCCGCCGCCGGGGCCTTGGCCTTCGGCTCGGGCTTGGGCTCGGGCTTGGGCTCGGGCTTGGCCTCGGCCTTCGGCTCGGGCTTCGGCTCCGGCTTGGTCTCGGCCGGGGCGGCGCCGGCCGCCCCGACGATCGCCAGGTCGGCGCCGACGGCGGCGGTCTCGTCCTCGGCGACCTTGATCTCCAGCAGGGTGCCGGCGACCGGCGAGGGGATCTCCGTGTCGACCTTGTCGGTGGAGACCTCCAGCAGCGGCTCGTCGACCTCGACGGTCTCGCCGACCTGCTTGAGCCAGCGGGTGACCGTGCCCTCGGTGACGCTCTCGCCCAGGGCCGGCATCTTGACCGGGGTGCCCTCGCCCGACGACGCCGGGGCGGCCTCGGCGGCCGGCTCCTCGACGGCCGGCTGCTCCGCCTCGGCCTGCGGCTCGGCGGCGGCCTCGGCGGCCTCCTCGGCCGGCTGCTCCTGCTCCTGCTCCTGCTGCGGGGCGGCCTCGCCGCCGCCGGCCGACTCGCCCTCACCGGCGATGACGGCCAGCTCGCTGCCCACCTCGGCGGTCTCGTCTTCGCCCACCACGATCCGGCTCAGCACGCCCGCCGCCGGGGACGGGATCTCGGTGTCGACCTTGTCGGTCGAGACCTCCAGCAGCGGCTCGTCGACCTCGACGGTCTCGCCCTCCTGCTTGAGCCAGCGGGTGACGGTGCCCTCGGTGACGCTCTCGCCGAGCCGAGGCATGGTGACCGATACCGGCATGTTCCAAAACTCCTTTAGTCCCCTGAAGCGATCTCGCCCGTCTGCCGCCGGACGCCGCGGAATCAGTTCTCGATCAGGCGTGCGCGTGCAACGGCTTGCCGGCGAGGGCGAGGTGCGCCTCGCCCAGGGCCTCGTTCTGGGTCGGGTGGGCGTGCACGAGCTGCGCCACCTCCGCCGGGTACGCCTCCCAGTTGTAGATGAGCTGCGCCTCGCCGACGAGCTCACCGACCCGGGCGCCCACCATGTGCACGCCGACGACCGGGCCGTCGGCGACCCGTACCAGCTTGACGAAGCCGGTGGTCTTGAGGATCAGGCTCTTGCCGTTGCCGCCCAGGGGGTTGGTGTACGTCTGGATCTTGTCCGCGCCGTACTGCTCCTTGGCCTTGGCCTCGGTGAGGCCGACCGACGCCAGCTCCGGGTCGCTGTAGGTGACCCGGGGGATGCCGACCTCGTCGATCACGGCCGGGTTCTGGCCGGCGATCTCCTCGGCGACGAAGATGCCCTGCTGGAAACCGCGGTGGGCGAGCTGGAGGCCGGGCACGATGTCGCCGACGGCGTAGACGTTCGGCACGCCGGTGCGCAGCCGCTCGTCGGTCAGCACGTAGCCGCGGTCCAGCTTCACGCCCTGCTCCTCGTACCCGAGGTCGGCGGTGTTCGGGCCGCGGCCGACGGCGACCAGCAGCAGCTCGGCCTCGACGACGTCGCCGCCGGCGATGGTGACCTTGACGCCCTTGTCGGTCTTCTCGACCTTCTCGAACGGCTTGCCGACCTTGAAGTTGATCTTCCGCTTGCGGAAGGCCCGCTCCAGCGCCTTCGACGACTCCTCGTCCTCGGCGGCGACCAGCCGGGGCAGCGCCTCGATGATCGTCACGTCCACGCCGAAGGACTTCCACACGCTGGCGAACTCGACGCCGATCACGCCGCCGCCCAGCACGATCGCCGAGGCCGGCACCCGGTCCAGCATCAGCGCGTGGTCGCTGGTGATGACCTTCTCGCCGTCGATCTCCAGGCCGGGCAGGCTCTTCGCGTACGACCCGGAGGCCAGCACGATGTTGCGGCCGGTGTAGCGCTTGCCGTCGACCTCGACGGCGTTCGGGGCGACCAGCTTGCCGTGGCCCGCGACGAAGGTGATCTTCTTCGCGCCCTTGATCAGACCCTGCAGGCCCTTGTACAGCCGGGAGATCACCCCGTCCTTGTACGAGTTGACGCCCGCCATGTCGATGCCGACCAGCTCGGCCTTGACGCCGAACTGCTCCGACTCACGGGTGGAGTCGGCGACCTCGGCGGCGTGCAACAGCGCCTTGGTCGGGATGCAGCCGTTGTGCAGGCAGGTCCCGCCCACCTTGCCCTTCTCGATCAGCGCGACCGACAGGTCCAGTTGGGCGGCGCGCAGCGCCGCCGCGTAGCCGCCGCTGCCACCTCCGAGGATGACGATGTCGAAGGTTGCGTCGTTCGGCTCGCTCACGTCCAACTCCCAGTTCGCGTCACTGCCTGGAGGGGGTCACGGCAGGGATGGCACGGACAGACCCCACCTCGGTCATCTTGTCACCACCGCGCAGCCGGCGCTTACCGAGGTGCCCAACGACACGTCAGAGGCACGTACGCTTGGCACCGGTTTCGACGGCGGACGTGGGGGGAGACGGGCGGTGGCGCTGTTCCGGCGACGTAAGCAAGCGGGCGCGGCGGGTCGTGACCGCCCCGCCGAGCGAGGCGATCTCGAGCACCTGGAGAACTTCGTCCGGACCAGGCGGGGCGTCGAGGCGTACATCGAACCGAGGACCACCGTGACGGAGACCACGGTGATCCTCATCGCCGACGACGGGGAGTGGACCCGCCGCCGCGTCGAGGGCCCGGACGGGGCCCGCCGCTTCGCCCACAAGCTCGGCATCCCCATCTACGACGTGCGTCTCATGGGCTACCCGCAGCGGATGCGCGACTACAACGAACGCCGCAAGCGCCGCCCCGAGCTGTACTGACCCGCCCGCCGCCGGACCCCGTACCCACGCGAGGGGGGCCGTCGCGCGCGGCGAACGGCCCCCCTCGAAGTCGCGTCGGATCAGCCGTTGGCGGCGACGTCCTCGACCAGGTGCACGAGGGTACGCACCGGAACGCCGGTGCCGCCCTTGGACAGGTACCCGGTGGCCTCGCCCGAGTGGTAGCTGGGGCCGGCGATGTCCAGGTGCGCCCAGGCCACCCCCTCGGTGACGAACTCGCGCAGGAACACCCCGCCCTGAAGCATGTGCCCGGCCCGGTCCATCCCGGCGTTGACCTGGGAGATGTCGGCGACGTCGGAGTCCATGCCCTTGCGCACGTCCTCCGGCATCGGCATCGGCCACGCCGGCTCGCCGACCGCGTCACCGGCCACCCGGACCCGCTCGCAGAGCTCCGGGGTGCCCATCAGCCCGGAGACCCGCTTGCCCAGCGCCACGACCTGGCCGCCGGTGAGGGTGGAGGTCTCGAAGAGGTAGTCGACGCCGTCCTCGCAGGCCCGCGCGAGCGCGTCGCCCAGGACCATCCGCCCCTCGGCGTCGGTGTTGAGCACCTCCACCTTCTTGCCGTTGTACATGGTGATCACGTCGCCCGGCCGGTAGCTGGTGCCCGAAGGCATGTTCTCGGCCATCGGCAGGTACGCGGTCACCGTCACCGGCAGCTTGAGCTGCGCGATGGCGAGCATGGCCGCGCCGACCGCCGCCGCGCCGCCCATGTCGGACTTCATCTCCCACATGCCCTGGGCCGGCTTGATCGAGACGCCGCCGGTGTCGAAGGTGATGCCCTTGCCGACCAGCGCCACCCGCTTGCCGTTGCCCCCGTCGGCCGGGGTGTAGGTCAGCTTGACCAGGCGCGGCGGGGCCTCCGAGCCCTGCCCGACGGCGATGATGCCGCCGTACCCGCCGGCCGCCAGGGCCTGCTCGTCGAGCACCTCGACGCCCAGCCCGGCCGCCCGCGCCGCCTCGGCCACCGCGTCGGCGAACGCCGGCGGACGCAGCAGGTTCGGGGCGGCGTTCACCCAGTCGCGGGTGAGCCGGACCGCGCCGGCCACCGCCCGCGCCCGCTCCACCTCCGCCAGGGCCGTCGCGTCGCCGGCCTCCGGCACGGCGACGAGCACCTCGGCCACCGGCTCCCGCCGGGCCGGCTGCGGCCGGGTCTTGTACCCGGCGAAGCGGTACCCGCCCAGCAGCGCGCCCTCCGCGACCGCGCGCAGGGCGGCGGCGGCGTCCGTGTCGTCGGGCAGCGGCAGGGTCAGCGCCACCCGGCGGGCCCCGGCCAACGCCCGGATCACCGCGCCGGCGGCCCGACGCAGCGTCTCCGGCGCCGGGGCGGCGCCCGTGGGCTCCGCGCCGAGCCCGACCGCGGCGACGACCGGGGCGGTGACGGTGCCGAGGGTGGCCAGCTTGATCACCTCGCCGGGGGCGCCGGTCGCGCCGAGCAGGGCCAGCGTCTCGGTCAGCTTGCCGTCGAAGGCCGCGGCGATGCTCTCGGCGCCGGTGGCCAGCAGCAGCCGCCCGGCCGGACCGTCGGCGGAGTCGGGCTCTCCGGTCTGACTGTGCAGGCCGATCACGACCGCGTCGACGGCAAGCTCGGCGGGGTCTGTGTCGACCAGGCTGATGGTGGTGCTGGGCGATGTCACTAGGGCTACTCCGGGCGGGCCGGGCCGGTCGCGTCGTCGCAACCGGCGATGAAGGTCTCGGCGGCAACCTACCCGCCGGACAATTGGCTGTCCCGCCGAACGTCACCAGCGGGTCCCGCCGATGCTAACCAGCCGTTCAGGCCCCGGTAAGTTGCCACCCATGACCGACGTGACCTCCGACTCTGCCGCGACCCGGCTGCGCCGCTCCCCGCTGCACGAGCGGCACACCGCCCTCGGCGCCAAGTTCGCCCCCTTCGGCGGCTGGGAGATGCCCCTGGAGTACGCCGGGGGAGGGGTGCTCAAGGAGCACACCGCCGTCCGCACCGGGGTCGGGGTGTTCGACGTGTCGCACCTGGGCAAGGTGCGGGTGGCCGGGCCGGGCGCGGCGGAGTTCGTCAACGCCTGCCTGAGCAACGACCTCGGCCGGATCGCCCCCGGCCAGGCGCAGTACACGCTCTGCTGCGACGACGCCACCGGCGGGGTGGTCGACGACATCATCGCGTACCTGCACGCCGACGACCACGTCTTCCTGATCCCGAACGCCGCGAACACCGCCGAGGTGGTGCGCCGGCTGCGCGCCGCCGCGCCCGCCGCGCTGACCGTCACCGACGAGCACGAGGCGTACGCGGTGCTGGCCGTGCAGGGGCCGCGCTCGGCGGAGCTGCTCGGCGCGCTGGGTCTGCCCACCGACCACGACTACATGAGCTTCCGCCCGGCCACCCTGGCCGGCGCCGAGCTGACCGTCTGCCGCACCGGCTACACCGGCGAGCTGGGCTACGAACTGGTGACGCCGGCCGCGCACGCCGTCGCGGTCTGGGACGCGCTGACCGCCGCCGGCCCGGCGTACGAGCTGCGGGCCTGCGGGCTGGCGGCGCGCGACACCCTGCGTACCGAGATGGGGTACCCGCTGCACGGGCAGGACCTCTCCCCGGAGATCACCCCCGTGCAGGCCCGCTCGGGCTGGGCGGTCGGCTGGGACAAGCCGGCCTTCTGGGGCCGCGACGCGCTGCGCGCGGAGAAGGCCGCCGGCCCCCGGCGCACCCTGCGCGGGCTGGAGGCGGTCGACCGGGCCATCCCCCGCCCCGGCATGCGGGTGTACGTCGGCGACACCGCCGTCGGCACCGTCACCAGCGGCACCTTCTCGCCCACCCGCAAGCAGGGCATCGCGTTGGCGCTGCTGGACACCGCCGCCGCCCTCGCCGACGGCGACACCGTCGAGGTCGACGTCCGCGGCCGCCGCGCCCCGATGCGCCTGACCCGCCCCCCGTTCGTCACCCCCTCGGTCCGCTGACCCCGACCGTCGGGCGGCCGATCAGGCGGTGGGGTGGTCGCCGGCGTCCAGGACGGCCTGGGTCCAGCCGCCCTCGATGACGCCGGTGCCGTCCAGGACGGCCCAGTCGACGACGTCCGCGGCCTCCAGGACCACCGGGGAGCCGATGCGGACGGTGGGATCGCTGTCGGCGTCGCCGACGCTGGCGGCGACGATCCGCTCCGGGGACTCCCACGAGGTGACCCCCGCCCAGACGTACTCGGGGCCCTCGTCGCCCGGCAGGCCGTACTTGACCACGAGCTGCGCCTGCTCCGGTAGCTGGCCGGCGAGGAACCGGGCCCGCACGTCGTCCAGGCCGGCCCGCGCGGTGGCGATCGCCGCGCTCATCGCGTCGCCCCGGCGGGCGTAGCGCACGTCCGGCGCGATGCCGTCGAAGAGGGTGGCGCAGGCGGCGGCGAAGTACCTGCCGGCCGGACCGGTGTGCCCCGACGGCGGGCGCAGGCTCAGGAACGAGTCGGCCTCCGGGTCGGTGGCCGGGTCCAGCTCCAGCTCGAGCAGCACCGGCGCGGTCGCCCCGTGCTGCTCCGGGTTGCCGTACGCCACCGCGATGTCGTGACCGGTGATCGTGGCGAGGACCGGCAGCTGCACGAACGCCGGCACCTCCTCGCCGGTCAACCCGTCGGTCCAGTCCCGCAGCAGCCGCCGGGCCGCGCCGGTCAGCACCGCGCCCCAGGCCCGGGTGAGGTGGTCGGGGACCCCCTGGGTCTGCAACTCCAGCAGCCCGAACCGGCGCAGCCCCTTGGTGGTGAACCACAGCCCCTCGGCGTCGGAGGAGTACGGCACCAGCACCCAGTCGACCAGTCGGATCCGGCCCCGCTCGTCGGGCAGCGAGCGCAGCGCCGCCGCCGGGTCGAGGAACTGCAGGGCGAAGACGTCCACCACGTCGCCGCCGGCGTCCTCGGCGACTGCGGCGGCGACCGTCCGGGCCGCCCACTCGTGCGCGGGCGGCCAGCCCGGCCGGTACTCCGCCCGCACCACGACCAGGTGGGTGGCGCGGGCGAGCCGGTCGAGCTGCTCGGGGGTCGCCCCGAACGCGGTGAGCAGGTCCGGCGGCAGGGCGGGGAACTCGGCGATCGACCGGGTGTCCACGCTCATCAGCGGACTGTCGAGCATCTGCGTGGCCAGCCCGTGCACCGGCGCGGCGATCCGACCCGCCAGCGCCCGCACGGCCGTGGCCGCGCTGACCCTCGGCAGCCCCGTCATCGGCACCAGGTAGGTGGCGGTCAGCGACTCGGGGACCGGGACGGGCAGGAAGTCGTCGGTGATGAGCATGTGGTCTCCCGATCTTCCCGTGCAGGCTGTCGCCCGAAACGCTACCCGCCCGGACGGGCCCGGATCAGCGGGTCAGCACCAGACCTAGGTAGACCAGTGTGGTGACGACCTCCACGACGGCGCCGAGCACGTCGCCGGTGATCCCGCCGAGGCGGCGTACCACGTGGCGCAGCAGCGCGCCCGCGACGGCCCCGGCGGCGAGCACGGCGAGCGGCCCCTGCCACGGGCGGCCCGGCACGGCGGCGACCGCGACGGCCAGCACGGCGGCCGCCCCGAGGCCCGCCGCGACCCCACCGACGCTGCCGGCGACCAGCGCGCCCAGCCCCTCCGGCCGGGCGGCCGGCACCCCGCGCCGGCAGGCCAGGGTGACGCCGAGCCGGCCGGCCGCCGTCGCGGTCACCACGGCCGCCAGCGCCGCCGGCCCGGACCGGCCCGCCAGCTCCGCGAGCGCCGCGGCCTGCACCAGGAGTACGACCACCAGCGCGGCCACCCCGAACGGGCCCACGTCCGGCTTCTTCATGATCTCCAGCGCCGCCGCCCCGCGCCGGTACGACCCGAGGGCGTCCACGGTGTCGGCCAGCCCGTCGAGGTGCAGCCCCCGGGTCAGCAGCACCCCGGCGGCGACGGTCACCGCCGCCGCGACCAGCGGGGCGGTGAGGTTGGCCAGGAGCAGCAGCAGCCCGGCGAGTACGACGCCGAGCAGCGCGCCGACCACCGGGGCGAGCGCCATCGCGGTGCCCGCCGCCGCCCGGTCCACCCGTCCGGCGCGCACCGGCAGCACGGTGAACGTGGTGAACGCCAGCCGCAGCCCGTCGACGAGCCGCCGCCGCCGGCCCCACCCGTCCGGTCCGCCCGGTCCGTCCGGGTCGTGCGGGTCGTGCTGGCCGTCTTGCTTCTCCGGGCCGTGCCGGCCGTCCGGGTCGGGCTCAGCCGGCATGTCGGCCGGTCGGGCCCGGCACCGCCGGTTCGGCCGGTCGAGTGCTCGCCGGCCCCGGGCCGTCCGGCTCCGGCTCGCGGAAGTCGGGCTCCCCCTCGTCGTGGTCCCGGTCGGCCCCGTCGCCGTTGCGGTGCGCGCCGCCATCGCCAGCGCCGTCGCCGTCGCTGTCGCCAGCGCCGTCGGTGCCGCCGTCGGGCCGGGCGGGCAGCGCGGCGGCCAGCGACAGCACCGAACGCAGCAGCGGCAGCGCGGCCAGCGCGTTGGCGCCCTCGCCGAGGTCGAGGCGCAGGTCCAGCAGCGGGGTCAGGCCCAGCACGTCGGCGGCGAGCCGGACCGCCGGGTGGCCGCCGGAGTCGGCCAGCAGGCACCAGTGCCGGGCCTGCCCGGCCAGGTCCCGGCTGACCAGGCCGGCGGCCAGGCCGACGGGGCCGTCCAGCAGCACCGGCATCCGGCGGGCGGTCGCGCCGAGCAGCACGCCGGTGGCCACCGCGATGTCCCCGCCGCCCAACTCGGCCAGCACGTCCTTGGCGTCGCGGGGCGCGCGGCGGGTCCGGTGCAGCGCGTCCCGCACCGCCGCGCAGCGCCGCATCCAGGCCGCGTCGTCGATCTCGCCGTGCTCGGTCGTCACCCGGCCGAGCACCGCCGGCGGTTCGGCACCGGCGGTCGCCACGAGCACCGCCGCCGCCGCGGCCTCCGCCCCGGCGCCGCACGCCCCCAACACCAGCAGGTGTACGCCTTCGTCGGCGGCCTCCTCGGCCAGCCGCCAGCCGTACCGCAGGGCGTCCTCCACCGTCTCGTGGTCCAACGCCGGCACGTCCTCCATGGGCCGGGCCTCCGGCGCGTGCACCACCCGCAGGCTGGCCCCGTTCTCGGCGGCCAGCCGGGCCAGCACGCCCTGCCCGGCGCGGGCCTGCGCGGCCCGCCGGGCGGACTCGCCGGCCCCCGACCCGGCGGCGGCGCCCCCGGCGTGGTCGCCGTGCAGCAGCAGGACCCGGACGTTGCCCCAGGGCCTCGGGGTCGCGGTGCCCTGGGTGGCGGCGGCGAAGCCGACCACCTGTTCCAACACGCCCAGCCCCGCCCCCGGCACGTCCAGGGTGGCGAGCCGCTCCACGGCCTGCGGGCCGGCGTACTCGTCCGGCATCGGCAACTCCATGCCGGCCTGGATGACCAGTCCGGTGGCGACCACCGGCAGCGCCATCGTCGGCGCGGCCCACGGCGCTGCGGCCTGCTCCGGGACGGCGACCTGCCCCGGCGTGACGCTCGGGGCCGGGGAGGCGCTGGGGGTGGCGGTCGGGGTCGGCGTGTCCGGGCGCACCACCGCCGCGCCCACCGCCGCGCCCACCGCCGCGCCCATCGGCCCGTTCGCGGCGGGACCGGCCGGTGCTCCGGCCAGCGACGGGAGGGCGGCCGTGACGGTGACGGGAGGCTTCAACCAGCACGCCTGGCCGGCGACGACCAGGACCACCGCGTCGCAGGCGTCGGCGACCGCCCGGTTGGCCGCCCCGAGGGCGTCGGTGAACGCCCGGCCCAGCGGGGTGGTCGGCACCAGCGACAGGCCCACCTCGGGGCTGACCAGCACCAGCCGGGCCGGGCAGTCGCGGATCGCGGTCGCCAGCTCGGCGATGGTCGCCGTGTCGTCCGCCGGCTGGTGGGCCGGGTCGAGCAGCACCGTCACCCAGCCGCCGAGGTCGTCGACGAGCAGGGTGTCGTTCGGCCCGGCCGAGGCGACCACGTCGGCCAACCGGCGCGGCTCGTCGGCGGTCTCCTCGACGGTCCAGCTCTCCGGCCGGCGGCTGCGGTGCGCCGCCAGGCGGTCCGCCCACTCGGCGTCCTCCGGGTCGCCGGCCGCCGACGTCGCCACGTACCGCACGGTGGGCGCGTCGGCCACCAGCGATTCCGCGAACTCGGACTTGCCCGACCGGATACCGCCGAGCACCAGGACCGTGTTCCACCCGTCAATGGACATGCTCCGTACCTTAGAGCCAGAGCGGCGGGTCGACGGCCCAAGCCCCCGGTCGTGCTACGCGGTCGCCCGGCGGACACCGCCGTCGTACGCCGCCGCCTGCGCCCGCCTTCCGGGATGCGCGCCCGGCGGCCGGGGACGCGAGCGGCGGCCGGTGGAGGGTCGGGCCGTGCGGCGCGGGGGCGACTACGCTTGCGGAGGTTCGTCCCAGGGGACTTCAGCGGCGAGGGGAGACGCGGCATGGCGTGGAGCTGGCGGTACGAGGACGCGAACGGTGAGGCGGTCGAGGGGCCGACGGAGACGTTCGGAAGCCAGGCGGACGCCGAGTCCTGGATCGGCCAGACCTGGCGCGAACTCGCGGCGTCCGGCGTCACCACGGTCGTGCTCGTCGAGGACGACCGGGTGGACTACCGGATGAGCCTGCAACCCCCGGCCGAGTGATGACGGGGGGCCGCCCGGGTGGCGGCGAGCCGCTGGTGCTCGGCGTTCCCCGGGCGGCTTTCCGGCCCAGCCCGGTCTTCCTGGCCCTGGTCGCGCTCTTCGTGGCCAGCGGGGTGATGGCCTGGCACCGCTTCGGCAACGTCCGGTTCGACGTCTTCCTCTTCGTCGTCTCGGGCTGGCTGGTCTCACTCTGCCTGCACGAGTACGCCCACGCGGTGGTCGCCTTCCGGGCCGGGGACACCGACATCGCCCACCGGGGCTACCTGACGCTCAACCCGTTCAAGTACACGCACCCGCTGCTGTCGATCGCGTTGCCGGTGCTGGTGGTGCTGCTCGGCGGCATCGGCCTGCCCGGCGGCGCGGTGTGGGTCGACCGGCACGCCATCCCGGGGCGGCTGCGGCACAGCCTGGTCAGCCTCGCCGGCCCCGCCACCAACGTGTTCTTCACCCTGCTGCTGGTGGCGGTGCTGCGGATCGGCTTCGGCGGCGACGGGTCGGTGGAGTTCTGGGCCGGGCTGGCGCTGCTGGCGTTCCTCCAGCTCACCGCCAGCGTGCTCAACCTGCTGCCGGTGCCCGGCCTCGACGGCGGCAACATGCTCCAGCCGTGGCTGAACCCGCAGTGGCGGCGGGCGTACGACATGTTCGCGCCGTTCGGGTTCCTCCTGCTCTTCGCGCTGCTGTGGAACCCGCGCATCGGCGGCTGGTTCTTCGACGCGGTCTTCGCCGTGGCGAACGTGCTCGGGCTGCCGCCGTGGCTCTACGCGGCCGGCCTGGAGCTGATCCGCTTCTGGAACTGATCCGCTCCGGGTAGCCCTGACTCCCCGGTCCGGGGGGGGCCGCGGGGCGGGCCGGGCGGGCCGGCCCCCCGGCCCCCCGGGGGGCGGGCGGGGTGCGGTTCCGGTGGGGGACCTGATCCGCGCGGGGTCCCCCTGCCCCCCGGGTCGGGCGGGCGGGGGGCGCCGGCCGGACCGGGACGCCTCACGGCCGCTGGGGCGGGGACTGGGTCTTCGCCGGGTCGCGCTCGACGATCGGGTCGAAGACGTCGTCGATCGCCTTGAGCAGGTCGGCGTCGAGCTTCACGCCGGCCGCCTTGACGTTGTCGTGCACCTGCTCCGGGCGGGATGCGCCGATGATCGCCGAGGAGACGTTCGGGTTCTGCAGCACCCACGCCACGGCGAGCTGCGGCATGGTCAGCCCGGCCTGCTCGGCCAGCGGCTTGAGCTGCTGCACCCGGGTCAGCACGTCGTCGTTGAGGAACTTGGCGATGAAGTTCGCCCCGGACTTCTCGTCCGTGGCGCGGGAGCCGGCCGGCGGCGCCTGACCCGGCAGGTACTTGCCGGAGAGCACGCCCTGGGCCATCGGCGACCAGACGATCTGCCCGATGCCCAGCTCCTCGCTGGCCGGGACCACCTCGGCCTCGATGACCCGCCACAGGATCGAGTACTGCGGCTGGTTGGAGACCAGCGGCACGCGCAGCTCGCGGGCGAGCCGGTGCGCCTCGCGGATCTCCGACGCCCGCCACTCGGAGACGCCGATGTAGTGCGCCTTGCCGGAGTGCACGACGTCGGCGAAGGCCTCCATCGTCTCCTCCAGCGGCGTGCTGTGGTCGTACCGGTGGGCCTGGTAGAGGTCCACGTAGTCGGTCTGCAGCCGACGCAGCGAGCCGTTGATCGACTCCATGATGTGCTTGCGGGACAGGCCGCGGTCGTTGCGGCCCGGACCGGTCGGCCAGTAGACCTTGGTGAAGATCTCCAGCCCCTCGCGGCGCTCGCCGGCCAGGGCCCGCCCGAGCACCTCCTCGGCCTTCGTCCCCGCGTACGTGTCGGCGGTGTCGAAGGTGGTGATGCCGTCGTCCAGTGCGGCCCGGACGCAGGCCGCCGCCGCGTCCTCCTCGACCTGCGAACCGTGGGTGATCCAGTTGCCGTACGAGATCTCGCTGACCAGCAGGCCTGAGCGGCCCAGGTGTCGGAATTCCATCCTCCGACCCTAGCCCCGACCGGTCAAGGTCACCCGCTGGCCGGACGGCCCCCGGCGCACGTCACAGCAGCGGTGTGGCGTCGGCCAACAGCCGGTCGATCTCCTCCAGCACCCGGTCCTGGTTCGGGTGCACCGGGTCGATCAACGGCTCGCCCAGCCGGTCGAGCGCGCCCCAGCGGCCGGCCCCGTCGCCGACGAGGAACGCCACCGGGTGCACGACCAGCACCGGGTGCGTCGGCGGCACGATCAACCGGCCGGTGCGGTCCACCACCCCGCGCCGGCCGTTCCACACCACCACCGCCAGGCCCTCGTCGGTGAAGCCGTCGACGTACCGGCCGTCGGCCAACGCCGTGGTCAGGCCGTGATAACGAGTCGGCACGACCACCGCGCCGGTCCGGTCGACCGCGCCCCAGCCGCCGTCGACGCGCACCGCCGCCACCCCGCCCCGGAACGGACGGACGTCGTCGAAGCCGGGCGGGATCACCACGATGTTGGACGGGTCGATCGCCATCCAGTTGCCCATGCCGTCCATCGACACCCAGGCCAGGCCGTCGGAGAACGAGCCGACCGCGCGGTAGCCGTTGTTGGCCTGGATCAGGGTGCGTCCGGCCTGGTCGATCAGCGCCCACCGGGTGCCGTCGGGCCGGCGCACCCAGGCCATCGACTCCCGGAACGGCTGCGCCTCGGCGTACTCGCTGGGCACGACCAGGTTGCCGTCGACGTCGGCGTACCCCCAGCGGTCCAGCTCCTCGTCGTACGTCGGCACGGGCGGGCGGGCACCGTGCAGGATCTCGTCGCGGCTGCGCGGGTACGGGCCGAACCCGTCCCGGCCGGCGCGCTCGGCGACCGCGTCGAGGCCGACCCGGATCCGGGCGGTCAGCGCGGCGTCGGTCGTCGAGTGCAGGTCCAGGGCCTGCTCGAAGTGCAGACACGCCTCGATCAGCCGGCCCTGGTCGTAGCTGCACCGCCCGGCGTGCTCGTGCAGGGCCGCCCGCAGCCGGTCGGGCAGCTCCGTGGAGTTGGCCTCGGCGAAGAGCCGGTCGGCCTCGGCGAACTCGCCTCGCCAGCGCAGCACCTGGGCCAGCCGCGCCCGCGCCAGCGCGGTCCGCCGCAACCCGCCGGTGCTCTCGGCGTACGTCAGGGCGAGCCGGGCGTCGTCGAGCGCGTCGGCCAGGTCGCCGAGGATGCGCGAGGCGACCGCCCGCAGGCTCAGCAGCCGGGCCCGGGAGCGGTTGTCCAGGGCGACGGCCAGCTTGGCGGTCAGCCCGTCCCGTACCGCGCGCAGCCGCTGCGGGTCGTCGGTCTCCTCCCGCAGGGTCTGCGGGTGTAGACGCCAGCGCAGCGCCCCGAGCGCCCGCTCCGGATCGCCGGTCGGCCCGCCCGATCCCGGCCGAGCCGGACCAGCGGAGACGGGCTGCGCGGCAACCCCCGAGCCGGACCGCGCCGGCGGTACGGAGACAGGGCGGGCGGGCGATACGGAGACCGGCGGCGCAGACACGGGCGGCGCGGGGACGGGTGGAGCGGATAGCGGCGGCGCGGAGATGGGCGGCGCGGGGACGGGCGGCGCGGGGACGGGCGGCGCGGGGACGGGTGGAGCGGATAGCGGCGGCGCGGAGATGGGCGGCGCGGGGACGGGGCGCGCGGGTGGGGCCGAGACCGGCCGCTCCGGCTGTGGGGGTGCCGGCAGGGGTGTTGCCGGAGCCGCGACCTGCGGTGGGGGCTGCGTACCCTCCTTGGCCGCGCCGGCGTCGCCGGGCACCGACGCCGAGGCCGACGGCTCGACGGTCGGGGGTTGCGGCCTACTCGGCCGGAACCAGGCTTCCGGGTCGTCCCGCTCCGGTGCGGCCACGGGGCTCGGTTCGTCGGCCACGGGGCTCGGTTCGTCGAGCACCGCGTCCCGTGCGTCGACCACCGCGCCCGATCCGTCGGGGTCGACGACAGCCGTTTCCCGGCTCTCCGCGAGGTCGGCGGTGTCGACGAGGCGGTCGGCGTCCACGCCCGAATCGGCCTGGTGGACGTCCGGCGGACCCTCCAGCGGGTCCACGTCGTCACCGCCCGAGCCTTCGGTGTCCGGCTCGGTGCCCGACCGCTCGACGTCGGCCTCGGTGTCGTCCGGCCGGTCGGCTTCGGCTCGCCGCGCCTCCCGTTGGCCGGGGTGCAGGTCGTCGGTCGCAGCGCCGTCGACCTGCGGCGTGGCTTCGATCGGCGGCTCCGGGCCGAGCAGCGGCTCCGGCTCGGTGGGGGAGGGCGGCTGGGGGCCGGCGGGCACCTCGACCGTACGCGCGCCGGGGCCGGTGGGCGCGGCGTCCTCGGCAGCTAACTCCGGGGCGAGCGCGGGGCCGGTGGGCGCGGCCTCCTCGGCGGCCGGCTCCGCCGGTTCCGACGCCGGGGTGAGCGCGGGGGCAGCGGACTCCGTCCCTTCGGGCGCCTCCGTCGACGGAAGCTCCCGCTCCGCCGCCGAGGCGCTGGTGGGCTGGCCGGTACCCGGTTCGTCGTCGTCTCGGCGGTCGGGGAACGCCGGCCGCGTGACCGGGGTGCCCGTGGGGGCCTGCTCCACCTCGTCGGGTCGGCCACCCGCATCGCCGGCGAACGGCGGCCTGCCCACGGCCGGAGCGGGATCGGACCGGCCCACGGCGGCCACCGCTTCGCCGGACCGCTCGGAGCCGGACCCGAACTCACCCGACCCGAACTCACCCGACCCGACTTCGCCCGACTCGACTTCGCCCGGCTCGACTTCGCCCGGCTCGGCTTCGCCCGGCTCGGCTTCGCCCGGCTCGGCTTCGCCCGGCTCGGCTTCGCCCGGCTTGGCTTCGCCCGGCTTGGCTTCGCCCGGCTTGGCTTCGCCCGGCTTGGCTTCGCCCGGCTTGGCTTCGCCCGGCTCGGCTTCGCCCGACTCGACTTCGCCCGGCTTGGCTTCGCCCGGCTCGGTTTCGACCGGCTCGGCTTCGCCTGGGTTGGCTTCGCCCGGTGCGTTTGCGGTCAGTGCGTTTGCGGCCGGGTTTCGTGCGCTCGGCTTGGCGTCGCTCGGTCCGGCCTCGACCTCGGCCGAATCCGGTGCGAACGGCTCGGCCTCGACTGGTCCGGCGTTGGTCGGCCCTGGTCCGGCCGGTTGAGGTGCCGGCAGGAACTCCAGTCGTAGCCGGGCGGCCTGCGGCGGGGGGACGGGCACGGTCGGGCCGCCCGGTGGCGGTGCGACGGGCCGTGCGGGCGGAGAGGCGGGCTCGACCGGCGCGGGGGCGGGCGACCCGGCGACCGGCGCGGGCGCGGAGGCGCGCGGCGTCGGAGGCGCGGGGGGAGGCTCGGGCGCGGGGGACGGCGGAGAGTCGGGCACGGGGGGCGCCGCAGGCGCGGAGACCGGGGGCACCGGCGGGGTCGAGACCGCCCGGGTCTGCGGGGCGAGGGCCGGCTCGCCCGGAGCCGGCCGTCCGGCGGCTGGCTGCCCCGATACCGGTCGGTCCATAGCGGGGCCGCCGGAGAGGGGGATCGCGGTGGAGGCGGCGCCGGGGCGCTCGTCGCGTGCCCGGCCGGCCGCCGGCTCCGCTACCGGCGGGCGCGGCGGGGCCGGTTGCGGCGGCGGTGCCGCGACTCGGGGCTCGACGCCGGGGCGGCGCTCGGGACCCGGCTGCGCCGACGGACGATCCGCTTCGGCCGGGCCCGGCTGGGGGCGGTATCCGGCCGGGCGGTCGGCGTCCGCTGCGGGTACGGGTCGGGTGTCGCCCGGCCCGGCCGGACGGCGCAGCTCCGCCGGGGCGGGATCGGTGAACCAGGGATCTGGCCGTGCGGCGTCGGTGGGCCGATCGGCGTGGATCGGCCGTGCGGCGTCGGTGGGCCGGTCGGCGTCGATCGGTCGGGTGGTGTCGGTGGGCCGGGCCAGGGGGCGACCCTGGGGGACCGGGCGGACGACCGGGCGGGGAGCGTCGGCGGGGTGGGCCGTCTGTCGGCCCGGGGTCGGTCCCCGGCCCTGGTCCGGCCGCAACGGACCGGGCTCCGGCCAGGGCAGGCCGCCCTCCCGGCCCGGGACCGGCCGGGGAGCGGGGTCGCGTTGCGCTGCGGGCCTGGGAGCGGGATCACGGTGCTGGTCGGGGCGGGCAACGGGGTCGCGGCGTGCCTCCGTCCGGGCGGCTGCCTCCCTGGTCGGCTCCCGGTGCGGCTGCGCGCCTCGGTCGGCCGGGCGATGGGGCGTCGCGACGTTGGGACGGCCGACCTCCGGCTGGCCGACGCCGGGACGGCCGACGCTCCGCTGCTCGTGCTCGGCGGCCGGCCGGTCGGCGGGCCGGGTGGGTCCGACACCGGGCGGTGCGTGCCACCCGTCGCGCTCCGGTCCAGGCCGGGCACGGTCGGGGACGGGCGGGACGCGGTCGGCAACGGGCGGGACGCGATCGACGCCGGGCCGGCCGTCGCGGTCCAGGGTGGGCCGGCGGCGCTCCGTCCACCCGGTGCGGTCCGGTTCCCTGCGGTCCGGTTCCCTGCGGTCGGGCTCTCTGCGGTCACCGGGCGTGCGGTCGTACGGCCGGTAAGGGCGTTCCCCCGGCTCCGGCAGCCACTCCGGCTCGCCACGGGACGCCGGTGACGTCGGCGCGACCGCGTCGACCGGGGGCCTGCGTCGGCCGGGGTCGGCGGGGCGTCGATCGCCGTGCAGGCCGGCGGCCGGATCGCGCTGCACCGTCCACTCCGGGTCGCGCCGGTCCCGGTGGACGGGCAGGTCCGGGTCGACGTGTGGCGGGTACGCGTCGATCGGCCCCCGGTCGGCCGGGTGCCGGTCGCGGCGCCACCCGCCCTCGTCGGGGCCCCGGCCGGGGTACCCGTCGGGCTCGGCGGGCCCGCCCCGGCGGGCGTACCCGTCGGGCTGGGTAGGGCGGCCCCGCGCGGCGTACCCGTCGGGTTCCGCCGGGTCGCGCCAGCGGCCGTGACCGCGCTCGTCGTGGGGGGTGCGGCCGGCGTCGGGGGGACGCCACGCCGACTCGCGCTCGTCCCAGCCGTACCGACCGGGGTTGCGCTCCTCCGGCCCTCGGCGGGCGGGCCCGTCGTGGCCGGTGGGGTCGGGGCGGCGCTCGCCGCGCCACCGCTGGTCGGTGGCGGCGGGGCGGCGGTCGTCGTGCGTCGGGGGGCGCTCCTGCGGGGCCGGGGGCCGCGCGTCGTACCGGGGGAAGCGGTCACCGCCGGGGGTGGCGCGCTCGCGCGGCGGGCCGGCCCAGGCCGGGCGCGGGGTGGGTCGGCGCGGCTCGGCCGGGCCCGCGTGGCGGTCGTCCCGGTCGCCCGGCGGCGGGCCGTCCGGGGCGCGGCCGTCCCAGGGGTACGCCCCGCCGCGCCCGCCCGGCGCGGGGCTGACCGGCTCGGCGGCGATGGGTGCCGGGCTGACCGGCTGCGCGCCGGCCGGGTTGACGACGGTGGCCCGCCCACGGTGCCGGGGGACGGGATGCTGGCGCAGGCCGATGTCGCCGGCGTAGCGCTGCCCGGGGAACTGCGGGTGCCACTCGTCGGTGGGCTGGACGATCCAGGACGGTTCGGCCGGGTCGCGCCACCGGTCTTCGGCCGGGTCGCGCCACGGATCGCGGTAGCCGCCACTCATCGCCAGGCCCCGGCGCCGCCCGCGTGGCGAACCCGGGTGCCCGGGTCGCTTCGCTGGCTCACGGCGATGTCACCTCGTCGGAAATTGGTGCGCTGGGCGTCTCGCCCGCCGGTAGAGTCGCCCGGTCCGGCACGGCGTGGCTGCGGAAGGAGGGTAACGGCGTGGGCTCTGTCACCGCCAGTGTGCCACCGCCCACCCGGTCATACGTTAGCCCATGGTTTCGGACATTCGCGGCCATAGCGGGATCGGGATTCCGACGATACGCCACGTACCGGCAGGCCGCGTTGGCCGGTGCGTTCACCAACACGGTCTTCGGCTTCCTGCGCTGCTACCTGCTGCTGGCGGTGGCCGGCGCGGCCGGCGACGTCGCCGGGTACGACCGGGAACAGCTTGCCACCTTCGTCTGGGCGGGGCAGGGCCTGCTGGCGGTGATCCTCTTCTGGGGCTGGAACGACCTGGCCGACCGGATCCGCACCGGCGAGATCGCCAGCGACCTGCTGCGCCCGGTGCACCCGGTGACCAGTTACCTCGCCACCGACCTGGGCCGGGCGGGCTGGGCCGGGGTGTCCCGGCTGCTGCCGCCGGTCCTGGTGGGCCCGCTCTTCTTCCCCGTCCACCTGCCCGCCCGCTGGCCGACCGTGCCGCTGTTCGCGCTCTCCGTGCTGCTGGCCGTGGTGCTCTCCTTCGGCTGCCGTTTCCTGATCAACGCCACCGCCTACTGGCTGGAGGACGTGCGGGGGCCGCAGGTCCTCTGGGCGCTGGTCTCGGGCGCGCTCGCCGGGCTCTACTTCCCGCTGCCCTTCCTGCCCGACGGGCTGCACCTGGCGCTGCGGCTGGCCACCCCGTTCCCCGGCCTGCTGCAGATCCCGCTCGACGTGCTGGTGGAGCGGGAGTCGACGGCCACCGCAGCCGGACTGGTCGCGGTGCAGGCGGCGTGGACGGTGACGATGGTCGCGCTGTGCCGGCTGGTGCAGCGCCGGGCCGAGCGCCGGCTGGTGGTGCAGGGTGGCTGAGCGCCGGCGGGTGGCGCAGGGTGGCGGCGCTCAGCCGGTCGTGCTGCCCCGGCAGCGGCCGCCGGGCGTGCCCCGGCGGGCGCCTGGCCGGGTGGCCGCGTACCGGGCGCTGCTGGGGGCGCAGGCCCGGTCCCAGGCCGCGTACCGGACGTCGTTCCTGGTGGACCTGGCCGGCAACGTGGGGGCCACCGTCCTGGACGTGGTGACCGTGCTGGTGATCTTCCAGGTCACCCGGGAGTTGGGCGGGTTCGCCTTCGCCGAGACGCTGCTGATGGTGGGCCTGTCGGCCTGCGCGTTCGCCACCGCCGACCTGCTGGTGGGCAACATCGAGCGGCTGTCCCGGTACGTGCGCACCGGCCTGCTCGACGCGGTGCTGGTCCGCCCGCTCGGGGCGCTGCCGCAGTTGCTGCTCATGGACCTGCCGCTGCGCAAGGTGTCCCGGGCGGTCTTCGGGCTGGCCGTGCTGGTGGTGGCGGCCGCGCGGGCGGGCATCGACTGGACCCCGGGCCGGGTGGCGCTGGTGGTCCTCGCCCCGGCCGCCGGGGTGGTCTTCTTCGGCTCGCTCTTCGTGGCCACCGCCACCGTCGCGTTCTGGTGGACCGAGTCGGGGGAGCTGGCGAACTCGGTCACCTACGGCGGGCGAGACTTCACCTCGTACCCGGTCACGGTCTTCGGCGGCTGGTTCCGCGCGGTCTTCGCGTACGGGCTGGGGTTCGCCTTCGTCAGCTACCAGCCGGCGCTGGCGCTGCTGGGCCGCGCCGACCCGCTGGGCCTGCCGGCCTGGGCCGGCTGGGCCTCGCCGGCGGTCGCGCTGGTCGCCGCCGCGCTCGCCGCCGCCGCCTGGCGCGTCGGCATCCGCCACTACCGGAGTACGGGGTCATGAGCGTCATCGAGGCACGGCACCTGCGCAAGGAGTTCACCGTCCGGGTGCGGGCGGGGCGGCTGCGCCGCGTCAAACGCACCGTCGCCGCCGTCGACGGGGTCGACCTGCGGGTCGAGCGGGGGGAGATGCTCGGCTACATCGGCCCGAACGGGGCCGGCAAGTCCACCACCCTGAAGATGCTCACCGGCGTGCTCACCCCCACCTCCGGCGAGGTGACCGTCTGCGGCCTGCGGCCGGTGCCCGAGCGCACCCGGCTGGCGCTGCGCCTCGGGGTGGTCTTCGGCCAACGCTCCCAGCTCTGGTGGGACCTGCCGCTGCGGGACTCGTTCGACCTGCTGCGCCACGTCTACCGGGTGCCGGCCGCCGAGCACGCCGCCCGGCTGCGCCGCTGCCGCAGCCTGCTGGACCTGGACGGCTTCCTGGACACCCCGGTCCGGCAGCTCTCGCTGGGCCAGCGGATGCGCGGCGAGTTGACCGCCGCCCTGCTGCACGGCCCGCAGGTGCTCTTCCTGGACGAGCCGACCATCGGCCTGGACCTGGTGAGCAAGCAGGCGGTCCGGGGCTTCCTGGGGGAGCTGGGCCGGTCCGGCGACACCACCCTGGTGCTGACGACGCACGACCTGGCCGACATCGAGCGGCTCTGTCAGCGCCTCGTGGTGATCGACCACGGCCGGGTGGTGCACGACGGGTCGATCGCCGCCCTGCACGACCGGTACGCATCCCGCCGCCTCGTCGTCGCCGACCTGGACACCGCCCTGCCGCACCCGCCGCGGTTGCCGGGTGCCCCGCTGCGCCGGGTGGAGGCCGACGGGCACCGGCTGGTCTTCGCGTTGGAGTCGGCCGGCGTCGGCGAGGTGGTGACGGCCCTGGCGGGGCTGGCCGTGCTGCGGGACGTCTCGATCGTCGAACCGGACATCGAGGAGGTCGTCGCCCGCCTCTACGCAGACCGCGAAGAACCCCCGCTCGCCACCCCCACCTGACACCCCACCCCACCCCACCCCGCCCTGCCCCCCACCCTGCCCCGCCCCACCCCACTTCGTCGATCATGGAGTCGTGGTGCCGGCTTTGTTCGTTACGGGGCTTTTGCGGGGCACCACAAGTCCAAGATCGACGAAGCGGGGCGGGCGGGAGGGGGGGAGGGAGGTGGGGTGGGGTGGGGTGTCAGGTGGGGTGGGGTGGGTCAGATTGGGTCGCCGAGGTTGACGCGGGGGGCCGGGGCGCGCATTCGGCGGAAGGTGATGGCCCGCATGATCGCGTAGAGGTAGAGCGAGCCGAGCTTCTGGTCGGTCTTCGGGAAGCGCTCCCGGATCAGCTTCTTGATCTTGCGGCTGATCAGGATGGAGTCGATCACCACGCCGAGGGCGAGCGCGCCCCAGAGGATGTTGGAGATCAACCGGACGATCGGCGGCATCGCCTGGTTGGAGCCGAGCAGCACGATCAACGCCCCGCCGAAGAACCAGGTGCCCACGGTGCGGCGGGAGTCGACCACGTTGCGGGCCAGCAGCCGCTCCGGGCCACGGTCGCGGGGGCCGCCCTCGCGGCGGAACTCGGCCGACGACTCGGCGCGCAGCTGCCGCCGCCGCTCGCGCGCCTCTTCCTTGCTCAGCGGCTTGGTCGGGCCGGCCGGCCGGCGAGCGGCGACGGGCCGTTTCGGCGTCTGGACCCCCAGCTCCTTCTTGCTCGGGGTGTAACCCCGGCGGGCAGCGGCGGCGGACGCCTCGTCGGGCGTCACCGAGGTGACGGCCTTGTCGACGAGGTCGGTGGACTTGCGGCGAAACAGCGACGGCACGCGGAAAGGGTAGCCAAAGGCGAGCGCCCGGTGCACATCGCGGTGCACCGGGCGCGCAACGACAGTGACGAACCCGACGGACGGGCCCGGCCGTGGGCCGGTCACGGCCGCTCGGCGTGGGCGCGTTACGGCCGCTCGGCGTGGGCGCCGAGGTCGGCCAGCTTGGCCTCGAAGTCCTCGTAGCCCCGGTTGATCAGGTCGACGCCGTACACCCGGGAGGTGCCCTCGGCGGCGAGCGCGGCGATCAGGTGGCTGAACCCGGCCCGCAGGTCCGGGATGACCAGGTCGGCCGCATGCAGCTTGCTCGGGCCGGCGATCACCGCGGAGTGCTTGAAGTTGCGCCGGCCGAAGCGGCACGGGGTCCCGCCGAGGCAGTCCCGGTAGACCTGGATGTTGGCGCCCATCGTGTTGAGGGCCTGGGTGTAGCCCAGCCGCTGCTCGTAGACCGTCTCGTGGACGATCGACAGGCCCCGGGCCTGGGTCAGCGCCACGACCAGCGGCTGCTGCCAGTCGGTCATGAAGCCGGGGTGCACGTCGGTCTCCAACGCCACCGCGTTCAGCTCGCCGCCCGGGTGCCAGAACCGGATGCCGCCCTCCTGGCCCGCGTCGCCCAGCTTCGGCGGCCGGGCGTCGGTCACCTCGTACTCGCCGCCGACCGAGCGGAAGATGTTCAGGAAGGTCATCATGTCGGCCTGCTGCGCGCCGAGCACCTCGACGTGCCCCCGGGTGGCCAGCGCCGCCGCCGCCCAGCTCGCCGCCTCGATGCGGTCCGGGATCGGCCGGTGGGTGTAGCCGTGCAGCTTCGGCACGCCCTGGATCTCGATCACCCGGTCGGTGTGCACCTTGATGATCGCGCCCATCTTCTGCAGGATGCAGATCAGGTCGATGATCTCCGGCTCCACCGCCGCGTTGCGCAGCTCGGTGACGCCCTCGGCCATCACCGCGGTCAGCAGCACCTGCTCGGTGGCCCCGACGCTCGGATACGGCAGGGCGAACTTCGTGCCGTGCAGCCCGTTCGGGGCGGACAGGTGCAGCCCCTCCGGGGTCTTGTCGACCGTCGCGCCGAACTCGCGCAGCGCCTGCAGGTGGAAGTCGATCGGGCGCGGCCCGATGTGGCAGCCGCCCAGGTCGGGGATGAAGGCGTGCCCCAACCGGTGCAGCAGCGGCCCACAGAACAGGATCGGGATGCGGCTGGAGCCGGCGTGCACGTTGATCTGGTCGGTGCTGGCGCTCTCGACGTTCGCCGGGTCGAAGACCAGCTCACCGGCCTCCGCGCCGTCGGTGACCTTGACCCCGTGCAGGTCGAGCAGGCCCCGGACGACCTCGACGTCGCGGATCCGCGGCACGTCGAACAGCCGGCTGGGGCTGTCGCCCAGCAGGGCGGCGACCATCGCCTTGGACACCAGGTTCTTCGCGCCGCGCACGCGGATCCGCCCTTCCAGCGGAGTGCCTCCGTGTACGACCAGGACGTCGTCGGTCAACGCAACCTCCAGCGCGTCGGTGCTGCAATGTTGATGCTTCAGGAAAGCGGTATGGGTGATACCCGCGGTGCGACCGGTAACAAACGGCCCCACGGGCGTCGTCGCCTCGGCAGCATAGCCCTCGGTGACGACAATGGATGCGGTCACATCACCCCGGAGGGCATGAATCGGTGCGGGACGTACGCAATTGCACCGAGTCGGTGACCCAGGGTGATCAGGTCGTGGGTGCCGTGGCGCCGACGCCGGGCAGGGCCAGCATCTGGTCCAGGGCCACCCGGGCGTGGTGCGCGGTGTCCGGGTCCACGGTGATCTGGTTGACCACCCGACCGGCCACCAGCTCCTCCAGCGCCCAGACCAGGTGCGGCAGGTCGATGCGGTTCATCGTCGAGCAGTAGCAGACCGCCCGGTCCAGGAACATGACCTGCTTGTCCGGGTGGGCCAGCGCCAGCCGGCGCACCAGGTTCAGCTCGGTGCCGACCGCCCACGCCGAGCCGGCCGGGGCCGCCTCGATCGCCTTGATGATGTATTCGGTGGAGCCCACGAAGTCGGCCGCGGTGACGACCTCGTGCCGGCACTCCGGGTGCACCAGCACGTTGACCCCCGGCACCCGCGCCCGCACGTCGTCGACGCTGTCGAGGGTGAACCGGCCGTGTACGGAGCAGTGCCCGCGCCACAGGATCATCTTCGCGTCGCGGAGCTGCTCGGCGGTGAGCCCGCCGCCCGGCTTGTGCGGGTCGTAGAGCACGCAGTCGTCGAGCGAGAAGCCCATCTCCAGCACGGCGGTGTTGCGCCCCAGGTGCTGGTCGGGCAGGAAGAACACCTTCGACCCCTGCTGGAACGCCCAGTCCAGCGCCTGCTTGGCGTTGGACGAGGTGCAGACCACCCCGCCGTTGCGGCCGACGAAACCCTTGATGTCCGCCGAGGAGTTCATGTATGTCACCGGGACGGTCTGCGCGGCGACGCCCAGCTCGGTCAGCACGTCCCAGGCGGTCTCGACCTGCGACAGCACCGCCATGTCGGCCATTGAGCAGCCGGCGGCCAGGTCGGGCAGGACCACCTTCTGGTCGGCGGTGGTGAGGATGTCGGCGCTCTCGGCCATGAAGTGCACGCCGCAGAAGACGATGTACTCCGCGTCGGGCCGGGCCGCCGCCTCGCGGGCCAGCTTGAACGAGTCGCCGGTCACGTCGGCGAACTGGATCACCTCGTCGCGCTGGTAGTGGTGACCCAGCACGAAGACCCGGTCGCCCAGCGCGGCCTTCGCCGCTGCGGCCCGCGCCACCAGGTCGGGATCGCTGGGGGCCGGCAGGTCGCCGGGACACTCCACCCCCGGCTCGGTGGCGGGATCACTGCCCCGGCCCAGCAGCAGCAGGGCCGTCGCGGTGCTGGAGGGTTCAGCCCAGGTCGAAGTCACGCCCCTGATGGTCGCACAGCCTCCGCAAGGACCGGCCGGAGCCGGTGTGGCCTGCCACACTCCCTCGCGTCGATGCGCCTGCCACACTGCTCGGATGCGCGTGCTGCTCTGTCCCGACAAGTTCGCCGGCACCCTGCCGGCCCAGGAGGTCGCCGCCGCGGTGGCCCAGGGGTGGCGGGAGGTGGCCGAGGGCGACGACCTGCTGATCCGCCCGCTCGCCGACGGCGGTCCCGGCTTCGTCGCCGTCCTCGCCGGGGCGCTGGGCGGGCGGCGGGTGCCGGTGCCCACCGTCGACCCGCTCGGCCGGCCGACCACCGGTGAGATCCTGCTCACCGACGACGGCACGGCCTACCTGGAGAGCGCCCAGGCCTGCGGCCTGCACCTGCTCACCGCCGCCGAGCGTGACCCCAGGGCGACCACCTCGTACGGGCTCGGCGCGCTGGTCACCGCCGCCGTGGAGCACGGCGCCCGGACGGTGGTGATCGGGCTCGGCGGCTCCGCCACCAACGACGGCGGCGCGGGGCTGCTCGCCGCGCTCGGCGTCACCGCGCTCGACGAGGCCGGCCGGGCCCTGCCGTACGGCGGGGCGGCGCTGGCCGGGATCGCCGGGCTGGACGGGGCGCCCCGGCTGCGCGACGTCACCCTCGTCGCCGCCACCGACGTGGACAGCCCGCTGCTGGGGCTGCGCGGGGCCAGCAACGTCTACGGCCCGCAGAAGGGCGCCGACCGGGCCGACGTGCTGCTGCTCGACGCCGCGCTGGAGCGCTTCGCGGGCGTACTCGAACGGGACCTGCCCGGCTGCCCGGCCGGCCTGGGCGCGCTGCCCGGCGGCGGCGCGGCCGGCGGCCTCGGCGCGGCGATCCTCGCCCTCGGCGGGCGCTGCGCCTCCGGCATCGGCCTGGTCACCGAGGCCATCGGGCTGCCCGCCGCGCTGGACGCCGCCGACCTGGTGATCACCGGCGAGGGCTCCTTCGACCACCAGTCGCTGCGCGGCAAGGTGGTCGCCGGGGTGGCCGGGGCCGCCCGGGACCGGGGGGTGCCCTGCGTGGTGCTGGCGGGGCAGGTGAGCACCGGCCGGCGCGAGGCCGCCTCGGCCGGGGTGACCGACGCGTACAGCCTGGTGGAGCACTTCGGCGGCGAGGAGCGCGGCGGGCTCGACGCGGCGCTGACCCGGCCGGCGGAGGGCCTGCGGCAACTCGGCGCCCGGCTGGCCCGGCAGTGGAGCCGCTGAGCGGTCGCTGAGCGCGGGAGCTGGGGCGCGGATCACGTCGGACGGGTGGGTTGCGCCGGGACGGCGTAGCATCGGAACCGCGACCACATCGGGAATCACTGGACGACGGACAACGTTGGCCAGTGCGTCCAGACCCAACCGCGCAGGGAGATTTCCACGTGACCACGCCAGCGCAGACCGAGTCGACCGAGGCTCAGGCCCCCGCCGAGGCTCAGGCCCCTACTTCCGTCGTCCTCACCGACGTCGCGGCGCAGAAGGTCAAGGCCCTGATCGAGCAGGAGGGCCGCGACGACCTGCGGCTCAGGGTGGCGGTGCAGCCCGGCGGCTGCTCCGGCCTGCGATACCAGCTCTTCTTCGACGAGCGTTCCCTCGACGGTGACGTCGTCACCGACTACGACGGCGTCGAGGTCGTCGT
This sequence comes from Micromonospora sp. DT233, assembly GCF_049841815.1. NCBI lineage: Bacteria > Bacillati > Actinomycetota > Actinomycetes > Micromonosporales > Micromonosporaceae > Micromonospora > Micromonospora sp. DT233. The sequence continues at coordinate 89,132 of NZ_JBNCLB010000004.1, forward strand.
CGACCGGATGAGCGCCCCCTACCTCACCGGCGCCACGATCGACTTCGCCGACCGGATCGACGCCCAGGGCTTCACCATCGACAACCCGAACGCGGGCAGCTCCTGCGCCTGCGGCGACTCGTTCAGCTGAGTCGACGCCCGCTGCGCGCGGAAGCGACGCCCGTTCGGCCGATGCGGCGGGGCCGCCCCCAACCCGGGGGCGGCCCCGCCGTCGTCGTGAGGACTGGGGGGACCCCTCGATCTTCGTCCGACCGTGATCGCGTCTCGGGCGGCCCGGTAGGCTGACCCGCGCCGTGCTTCCGACCGCGAGGGTTGACATGAAGATCGCCGTTACCGGCTCGATCGCGACCGACCACCTGATGAGCTTCCCCGGCCGGTTCGCCGACCAGCTCATCGCCGACCAGCTCGACAAGGTGTCGTTGTCCTTCCTCGTCGACGACCTGGTGCTGCGCCGGGGCGGGGTGGCCGCCAACATCGCCTTCGGGATGGGGCAGCTCGGCCTGCGCCCGATCCTGCTCGGCGCGGTCGGCGCGGACTTCGCCGACTACCGCTCCTGGCTGGAGCGCCACGGCGTCGACTGCGAGTCGGTGCACGTCAGCGAGGTGGCGCACACCGCCCGCTTCGTCTGCACCACCGACACCGACATGTGCCAGATCGCCTCCTTCTACGCCGGGGCGATGAGCGAGGCCCGCAACATCGAGCTGGCCCCCGTCGCGCAGCGGCTCGGCGGCCTGGACCTGGTCCTGGTCGGCGCCAACGACCCGGCGGCGATGCTGCGCCACTCCGCCGAGTGCCGCGACCGGGGGTACGCCTTCGTCGCCGACCCCTCCCAGCAGCTCGCCCGGATGGACGGCGGGGACGTGGTGGGGCTGATCGACGGCGCCGACTACCTGATGACCAACGAGTACGAGAAGTCGCTGCTGCAGAGCAAGGCCGGCCTCACCGACGCCCAGTTGCTGGACCGGGTCAAGGTGCGGGTGACCACGCTGGGCAGCAACGGGGTGGAGATCGCCGGCCGGGACTTCGACACCCTGCACGTGCCGATCGCCCGGGAGACCCAGGCGGTCGACCCGACCGGCGTCGGGGACGGCTTCCGGGCCGGCTTCTTCGCCGCGCTCTCCTGGGGGCTGGGCCTGGAGCGGGCCGCCCAAATCGGCTCCCTGCTGGCCACCCTGGTCCTGGAGACCGTCGGCACCCAGGAGTACGACGTGCGTCCGGACCTCTTCGTCAAGCGCCTCGCCGAGTCGTACGGCGACGCCGCCGCCGCCGACGTCCGCCCGCACCTGCTGCCCTGATCCGCGCCGACGCTCGCCCCGCCGCCGGCTCCGCCCGGCGGGGCGAGCCCGACCCGGCCCGAGTGAGCGTCCGGGAACTTCGGTTACCAGTTGCCGGTGCGGGCGAGTCGGCGTGACATGGCCATGATCATGGCGATGTGGATCATGGCTTCGTGGTGGTCGGGTTGGTCTCGTAGTCGCGTACGCAGCGGCGATGCTTGCTGATCCAGGCGAAGGTTCTCTCTACCACCCATGGCCGTGCCACGAGGATGCCTGGAATCTGCAACGTCCTCTCGCCGGGTACCGAAGCACGACCGACCACGCTGCCTGCGGCCCAGCTCTCGGGGCGACGCCTCTTGACGGCCTCCCGCACACTGTCACACCTCGTGCCGCCTCAGGAATTCCCAAGAAAGGGACATCCCACACATGTTCGATGATTTGGTAATCGACGCGAACGTCGATCTGGTACGCCGCCTGCTGCACGCGCAGCTGCCTCAGTGGGCGGAACTGCCGCTCACCCGGGTAAGGTCGGCAGGCGTCAACAACACCATCTACCGGCTAGGCGAGCAGTTCAGCGTCAGGTTGCCCCAGATGAAGTGGTCTGCCGACAACATCCGCAAGGAGCACCGATGGCTGCCGGAATTCGTGGGGCACCTGCCGTTGCGCATCCCGACTCTGGCCGGCATCGGCCGGCCCGGTGACGACTTTCCCTGGCACTGGTCGGTCTACGGCTGGTTGGACGGCACCGAGGCCGTCCGCAACCCGGCGTCCGACGAGCACGCCACCGCGCGCGGCCTGGCGGAGTTCATCCACCGGTTGCAGCAGATCCCAACGGCCGACGGGCCTCGGTCCGGGTCGCACAGCGGAGAGCGGGGCCTGCCGCTGTCGGGCCAGGACCCGGTGGTCCGGCAAGCTCTGAAGAAAATCACGGGGTTCGACACCACAGCTGCCACCGCCGCCTGGGAGGCTGCCATCAGGGTGCCCGCGTGGCGGGAGTCGCCGGTATGGATACACGGTGACCTGAACCCGGGGAATCTCCTGGTGCACGACGGCGCACTGAGCGCAGTCATCGACTGGGAGATGCTCAGCGTCGGCGATCCCGCGCTCGACCTGTCGGGCGCGTGGATGGTGTTGTCATCCGCCGGCCGTGAGACCTTCCGCAAGTCACTGCCGGTCGATGACGACACCTGGGCGCGGGGGCGGGGCTGGGCGCTGTGCATCGGAGTGATCGGCGCCGCGTACTACCACGACATCAACCCGGTGCTGGCGGGCTTCAGCCGCCGCGCCGCGCAGGACGCCGTCGCCGACTTCGTGCGCACCGGTTGACGACAAGCGATCACGCCAGGTGAAGCAGCGCACCCAATTCACGATGCAGCGTCGGGCCGGCACCTCGGATGCTGCTGCCCAGCGGTGCGCGGTCAGCACCGGGTCGGAGACGTACTCGGTCGCAAGCACCCGCGCGTACGTGCTGGACGAGCAGCTCCGTCCCGTGCCGCCCGGAGCCGCCGGTGATCTGTGGGTGGGCGGCGACCGGTCGACCGATGTCGACCACCTCCGGCCGCTCGAAACGCCGAAAGGTGCTCCACACGGTCGCCTCGGTGGGCCCGTACTCGTTGACGACGCCGACGGCTGGGCTGACCTCGAAATGCCGGCTCAGGAGAGCGTCGGGCAACACCTCGCCTGCCAGGATCACCAGGCGCAGCGGGCGCAGCCGGTCGGCGTCCCGGCGCTGCGCCGAGGTCAGCAGCCCGGCATAGAGAGAGGGGACGGCCAGTGTCGTGGTCGCCTTCTCCGACGCGATCACATCGAGCGCGCGGTCGGGGTCGCGGATCTGTTCGGTACTGGCGATCACCAGCCGGCCGCCGCCGGTCAGCGTGCCCCACACCCCGGCGACCGAGGAGTCGAACGACAGCGGCGACAGAAGCAGAAACGTCTCGTAGAAGCCGTACACCTGGTGGCGCGCGGCGGTGGATGCCGCCAGCGCGGCGTGCGGAACGACGACTCCCTTCGGCTCGCCGGACGTCCCTGAGGTGTAAATGACGTACGCGGTCCCGTCCAGGTCTGCCGGCTCCGCAGGCGGTGCCGGCGGGCCACCGGGCGCGTCCCCGACGGCCAGCACCGTCACCTCCAGTTGATCGGCCCAGGCGGCGTCGCCGATGACGACCTGAGGGCGGGCGTCGGCGATCATCGATGACAGCCTGGCTACCGGATAGTGGGGGTTGAGCGGCACGTAGCCGGCGCCGGTCTTCAGCACCGCGAGCGCCGCGACGATCATGTCCGCGCACGGCTCCATCAGGATCGCCGCCACCGTGCCCCGGCCCACCCCTGCCGCGACCAGCGTCGCGGCGAACGTGTCAGCACGCTGGTTCAGCTCGCCGTAGCTGAGCGTCATGCCCGCGTAGGTGAGCGCGGGACGGCCCGGCTCCTCGGTGGCCAGCGCGGCGACGATCTCGTGCACCGGCCGCAGGCCCGTGGCCAGCGCCGGGCCACGTCCGGCGGCGAGGAGCTGCTCGCGCTCAGCCGCGGAGACCATGTCGAGTTCACCTACGGTGCCCGCCGCCTGCGGCAGCTGAGCCAGCACGGCCGCGATGTGCCTGGTCAACTGCTCGATTCCGGCTCGGTCGTAGCGTGCCTGCGTATACGTGGCGATCAACTCGGCCGTCTCGCCGCAGTCGCGCAGGACCATGGTGAGGTCGTCGCTTCCCCGACGCCGGGAGCGCGCTGAGCCTCTTCGCCCGCAGGGGCCGGCGCCTGCGCCTAATCTGGGTCGACGAGCAGCCCTCAGCTGCGCTGCGTTGATCATGAAGTTATTGCCGACAATTCGGGCATGAATCAACAACAACTTCATGATCACCGGGGTGGCGGTGGGGTGGGGTGGGGTGGGGTTGGTTAGTGGGTGCGGCGCACGTCGTAGGCGGGGCCCTCGGGGTGGGCGGCGACGAACTCCTGGCCGCGCATCCGGCACCAGGCCGGGATGTCGACCGCCGCCGCCGGGTCGTCGGCGAGCACCCGCAGCACCGCGCCGACCGGCAGCGCCGGCAGCCGGCGGGCCAGCCCGATCACCGGCAGCGGGCAGCGCTGCCCCCGACAGTCCAGCACCTCGTCCGGCCCGCTGGCCTCCGTCGGGTCGGTCACAGCCCCACCACCCCCGCCTCGGCGCGCAGCCCCGCGACGATCCCGGGCAGCTCGGCGAGGAACCGCTCCACGTCCGCCTCGGTGCTCTCCCGGTGCAGCGACACCCGCACGTTGCCGTGCGAGAGCACCCCCATCGCCTCCAGCACGTGCGACGGGCGCAACGTCGACGACGTGCACGACGAGCCCGAGGAGACCGCGAACCCCCGGCGGTCCAGCGCGTGCAGCAGCGCCTCCCCGTCCACGTACAGGCAGGAGAAGGTGACCAGGTGGGGGAGCCGGTCGACCGGGTCGCCGACGACCTCCACGTCCGGCACCTCGGCCGCCACCCGGGCCCGGATCCGCGCCACCAGCGGCGTCAGCCGGGCCGCCTCGGCCGCCGCGTCGGCCGCCGCCGCGCGCAGGCTCGCCGCCGCCGCCACCACCGCCGGCAGGTTCACCACCCCCGGCGTACGCCCCGACTCCCGCTCGTCGGCCGGCCACGGCGACTCCCACCGGGTGCCCTTGCGCACCACCAGCAGCCCGACGCCGGGCGGCCCGCCCCACTTGTGTGCGCTGGCGCTGAGCACCGCCCAGCCGCCCGGCACCGGGACCCGGCCGACGAGCTGCGCCGCGTCGACGTACAGCGGCACCCCGGCGGCGGCGCACGCGGCGGCGGCCACGGCCACCGGCTGCACGGTGCCCACCTCGTGACTGGCCCCGATCAGGGCGGCCAGCGCCACCCCGGGCGCCCGCACCGCCGCCGCCCAGGCTGCCGGGTCGAGCCGGCCGACCCGGTCCACCGGCACCGCCGTCGCCGTCCCGCCCGCCGCGACGTGCCGCTCCGCGGCGTGCAGCACCGCCGAGTGCTCGATCGCCGAGTGCACCAGCGTCGCGCCCACCCGCCGCCGCCCGACCAGGCCGCCGAGGACGGCCGAGTGCGCTGCCGTCGTACCGCTGGGGGTGAAGGAGAGCTCGTCGGCGCGGACGCCGAGGGTGGCCGCGGCGGCCTCGCGGGCGGCGTCGAGCAGTTGCCGGGCGCGGCGGGCCTGGGTGTAGAGCCGGGCGGGGTCCGCCCAGCCGTCGTCGAGGGCCGCCAGCAGGGCCTGTCGGGCGACCGGGTGCAGCGGCGCGGCCGTCGCCGCGTCCAGGTAGACCGGGGATGCGCTCACGGCCCCGACGCTATCGCGCCGGTATGCCCAAGATCCCCCCGAAGGGGGCGGGAAGCGACCCCACCCCGGCCAGGTCCGTCGCGGTCAAGTAATCTGCGACCGTCGGTGACGCCTTTGCCGCTGGTACGCAGACAACAACCACCGCGGCGCGCTAGGGAGGCAGGACCAGGTGGTCGCAAGGAGTTCGGAAGTACGGCCGACGGCCGTACGGCACGGCGCTTCTCCGGAAGTCGGCCGGAGCCGACGGCGTGGCGCTGGTCGGCTGGCCGGGCTCGGCCTCGGCGGCGTGGCGCTGCTGGTCACGCTCACGGGATGCGACGTCGGCAAGACGTTCGGCGGGTTCGGGTGGCCGCAGGGCGGCATCACGCCCGAGGCGCACCGGATGTACGACCTGTGGATCGCCTCGTGCATCGCGGCGCTCGCGGTCGGCGTCTTCGTCTGGGGCCTGATCTTCTGGTGCGTGGTGCGCTACCGGAAGCGCGGCAACGAGCTGCCGGTGCAGACCCGCTACAACATGCCGATGGAGTTCCTCTACACGATCGCCCCGATCCTGATCGTGTCGGTGCTCTTCTACTACACGGCGATCGTGCAGACCGGCGTGGACAAGACGACGAAGAACCCGGACATCACCGTCGAGGTCGTCGCCTTCAAGTGGAACTGGCAGTTCAACTACCGCGACGGCCAGGGCACCGAGGCCAACACCGTGGCGTCGGTGCTCGGCACCAGCGAGGTCATCCCGATCCTGGTCCTGCCCACCGGCAGGTCCGTGCGGTTCGAGGAGACCAGCCGGGATGTCATCCACTCCTTCTGGGTGCCGGAGCTGCTGTTCAAGCGGGACGTCATGCCGGGCAACATCCGCAACGTCTTCGAGGTCTCCAGCCTCGACGCCGAAGGCGCGTACGTCGGCCGCTGCGCCGAGCTCTGCGGCAGCTACCACGCCTTCATGAACTTCGAGCTGCGGGTCGTCTCGCCGGAGCAGTACGACCAGTTCCTGGCGGCCAAGCGGGACGGCAGGTCGACGCAGGAGGCGCTCACCGCGATCGGCGAGGACCCGTACGCCACGACCACCATGCCGTTCAAGACGCGGCGCAACACGGCGAACTTCAACCCCGACGACGTCCCCGTCGTGGGCAACTGAGGGAGCGGGCATGAAGACCGAGTGGCGCATCTTCCTTGTCATCGCCGGGTTCCTCTTCGGCGCGACGGCCCTCTACGGCGGCTGGACGTACGGTGAGGGCGGCCGGGTCGAGTGGGTCGGCACCGTGGCGCTCCTGCTGTCGTTCCTGCTCTGCTCGATGTGCGGCGGCTTCTTCTGGTTCGTCTCCCGCCGCATCGACCTGCGCCCGGAGGACCGGCCGGACGGCGAGATCGCCGACGGCGCGGGCGAGATCGGCTTCTTCAGCCCGGGCAGCTACTGGCCGTTCGGGCTGGCGCTGGCAGCCGCGATCGCCGGCCTGGGCCTGGTGTTCTGGCAGTTCTGGCTGGTGGGTCTGGGACTGGTCTCGGTCGTCTTCGCCGCCTGCGGCCTGCTCTTCGAGTACTACACCGGCACCCGGCGCACCGCCGAGCACTGACGCACCGACGCTTCACCGGGCCCCGCCCCGGTTGACCGGACGACCCGCAAGCCCGTGCCCCCTCACCGGGGCGCGGGCTTGCGTCGCGTCGGCCCCGGCGCGGTCGTGGTGCCGCCGGCAGCCCCGGGTCGTAGCTGCACCGCCGCGCACCCCACCGTCAGGGGTGAGTCAGACCAGTCCCGGTGATCCCACCCCTACATCCTCACGGTCAGGCGGCCTGGCGGCGGGGTGCGCGGTGGGTGCGACCGGCGAGCCGGGTGGCGGGAAAGCTGAACGTGGCGATCAGCATGGCCGTGCCGCAGCCGATGCAGACCAGCTCAGGGCAGTCGGCGTCGTGGCCGTCGACACAGGGCGGAGCCTCGAACAGTTGCACGCTCTCGCAGGTGTCGCAGTAGATCTCGCGGTCCGACACGGTCGTCTCCTCTCGTTGCCGGACGCCGTCGTGGTCGCGCAGTGCCGCCGGAGCGGAGCACCGCGCCCCACGGGACGTCTGCCGGCGGGCGGGCCGGCGGCCCGCCAGCGGGCGGAGCAGCCCCGGAACGGGGAGAGGCTCGGCCGCTGCGGACGTCGGAAAATCACTCCCGTGTAGTTTCCCACGGAGCTCCGACACGTTCGCCGCAGGCCGCGCTCCCCGCTCCGCCGGCAGACCCGCAGCTACGACCGGCCCGGCCAGGACGGGACCGCTCACGCCGGCCGCCCACCCCGGCATTGCACAAGCGGGAGCGGGGGAGCGGGGAGGGTGGTCAGGCGGACTGGGCGACCTCGACCCAGCGGTCGAGGGCGGCAGCCGCGGCACCGGAGTCGATCGATTCGGCGGCCCGGGTCATCCCGCCGCGCAGGGCCTCGACGAGGTCCCCGTCGAGCGGGCCCTGGGTGGCCAGCGCGGCGGCGGCGTTGACGAGCACGGCGTCGCGCACCGGGCCGGTCTCGCCGGCCAGCAGCCGCCGGGCCACGTCGGCGTTGAACGGGGCGTCACCGCCGCGCAGGTCACTGAGGGTGGAGCGGGGCACCCCCAGGTCGGTGGAGTCGAGCAGGGCCTCCCGGACGGTGCCGCCCTGCGCCGCCCAGACCCGGGTGGGGGCGGCGGTGGTGAACTCGTCCAGGCCGTCCTCGCCGCGCAGCACCAGCACCGAGTCGCCCCGGGCGGCGAACACGGCCGCCATCACCGGGGCCATCCGCAGGTCGAAGCAGCCGACGGCGCCGGCCCGGGGGCGGGCCGGGTTGGTCAGTGGGCCGAGGAAGTTGAAGAACGTGGGCACGCCCAGGGCGCGGCGGGTGGGGCCGGTGTGCCGCATCCCCGGGTGGAACCGGCCGGCGAAGCAGAACCCGATGCCGGCCTCGGTGACGCACCTGGCCACCGCCTCGGGGGCCAGGTCCAGCGGGATGCCCAGGAACTCCAGCAGGTCGGCGGTGCCGCAGAGCGACGAGGCGGCACGGTTGCCGTGCTTGACCACCCGCACCCCGGCGCCGGCCACCACGAGGGCCGCCATCGTCGAGATGTTCACCGTGTGGGCGAGGTCACCGCCGGTGCCGACCACGTCGAGCGCGGACGCCCGCAGCTCCTCGGGCAGCTCCACGGCGACCGCCTCGCCGAGCATCGCCTCCACCAGCCCGGCCACCTCGGCCGGGGTCTCGCCCTTGGCCCGCAGCGCGACGGCGAAGCCGGCGATCTGCGCCGGGGCGGCCGAGCCGGCCATGATCTCGCCCATCGCCCAGCCGGTCTCCGCGGCGGAGAGTTCCTCGCCGCGCAGCAGCGCGGAGATCAGGTGCGGCCAGGTCCGTTCGCCCATGACGGGCCTCCCGAGCGGCGTGAGGTGCGGGGACGGGGGATGTGACCGGTGGCGAAGGTCGGCACCGGAGCGCATCGGCTCGGCGGGGTTGCCGCTGCCCCGAGGCGGGCGGGCGGCTCAGGCGGGGGCGTGGGCGCGCAGCAGCTCGGCGACGGTGGCCCCGGCGATCACCGGGTCGAGCGGGTGCACCAGGGTCGCGTCGACCTCGGCGTACGCGGCCAGCCAGCGGTCGGCCGCGCGGGCGATGACCACGCAGGTGGGGGGCGCGTCGTCCCGGTCGTCCTTGATCTGCCGGGCGATGCCGATGCCGCCACCGGGGCTCGCCTCGCCGTCGAGCAGCATCAGGTCGATCTCGTACTCGTCGACCAGCCGGATGCACTCGGCGTAGACGGAGGCGTCGACGAACTCGACCCGCAGCCCGGGTGCGGGCCGGGTGCCGACGGCCAGCCGCATCCGGTCACGGACCTGCGGGTCGTCGCTGTAGAGCAGGACGGTGCAAAGACGATCGCTCATCGCTGGCTGGCTCCCACCTCGTAGCTGCCCGAGCATCGTACCCGCCGTCGCCGGGACGTCGGCCGCCCGCCCGCCCGGCCCGGTCGGCGTACTCGAAAGTGTTGGTCAGGGGGTTGTCTCGGCGACCTCGGCGGCGCGTTCGCGGGCCTCCTGGCGGTCCAGCTCGCGATCGAGCCGGCGGGCCTCCCGCGCCGACTGGCGCATCCACTGCACGACCAGGACCGCGAGCATCGTCACACTGACGAACTCGCCGCCGGCCCAGAGCACACCGCCGGCGACCACCTGGTCGTCCCAGGGGTCCGACCAGGTCAGGCCGAGCGACGGGTACCAGTCGCCCCCGAAGAGGGTGGTGCTCTGCATGATGGTGAGCCCGAGCACGGTGTGGAACGGCACCGAGAGCAGCATGAGCAGCGCCCGCGCCGGGTACGGCCAGCGGCCGGGCAGCGGGTCGAGCCCGAGCAGCGGCCAGAAGAACACGCAGCCGGTCATGATGAAGTGCGCGTGCACCAGCTCGTGCGCCCAGACGTGCTCGAGGGTGAAGCGGTACAGGTCGGTGAAGTAGAGCACGAACGGGTTCGCCACGAAGATGGCGAACGCCACCAGCGGGAAGCTGTAGATCCGGACGATCCGGCTGTGCACGACCGCCAGCAGGCGCTTGCGCGGCCGCAGCGGCAGGGTGCGCAGCGCCAGGGTGACCGGGGCGCCGAGGGCCAGGAAGATCGGCGCGATCATCGACAGCACCATGTGCTGGATCATGTGCACCGACAGCAGCGCCGTGTCGTAGGCGTGCAGGCCGCTGACCGTGACCGCGGCGATGCCGCCGAGGCCGGGGCCCAGGAAGAAGACGGTACGGGAGATCGGCCACCGGTCGCCGCGCAACCGCAGCCGGTACACCCCGTAGAGGTAGAGGCCGGCGGCGAGCACCAGCCCCAGCGCCAGCCAGCTGTCCAGCTGGGTCTCGGTGAAGACCCGGGAGACGGTGAAGGGCGGCGGCACCGGCTCCGAGCCGGCCGCGAGGACCGACGGTGCGGTGGCCGCGAGGACCGGCGGTGCGGTGGCCGCGAGGACCGGCGGCGCGGTGGCCGCCGAGGACGCGGCTAAGATCGAATCGGCGTGCAGCACGCTTTTCAGGCTAGGCCAGGCGAACCGGACTGACACGTTCGGGCCACGGACGCCACGGGTTTCACCCCCCGCTGATCGCCGGCCGTGGTCAGGGGCAATAATGACCGCGTGACTGCGGCCCCAGCCATTGACAAGAGCCGGATCCACTCTCTGACGCGTCCGAACATGGTCAGCGTCGGGACGATCGTGTGGCTCTCCAGCGAACTCATGTTCTTCGCGGCGCTCTTCGCGATGTATTTCTCGATCCGTGCGGCAGCGCCGGAGCAGTGGGAGATGCACACCGAGCACCTCAACATCCCGTACGCGACGACCTTCACGCTGATCCTGGTGGCGTCCTCGGTGACGTGCCAGCTCGGCGTCTTCGCGGCGGAGAAGGGGGACGTCCACGCCCTGCGGCGGTGGTTCACGCTCACCTTCGTGATGGGTCTGATCTTCGTGCTCGGGCAGTTGAACGAGTACGTGACCCTGGTGCACGAGGGCGTGAAGATCAACGCAGACGGGTACGGGTCGATGTTCTACCTGACCACCGGCTTCCACGGTCTGCACGTGACCGGCGGTCTGATCGCCTTCATCATCTTCATGGTCCGCACGACCATGGGCCGGTTCACCCCGGCCCAGGCCACGTCGGCGATCGTGGTCTCGTACTACTGGCACTTCGTCGACGTCGTGTGGATCGGCCTCTACGCCATGATCTACTGGCTCCAGTGATCTTGGCGCGTCACGAGCCGCGCCGCTGCCCCGTCCCCTGAGACAAGGTCCCACCGGTTAAGGACACAGGTCATGACTTCTGACAACGACCGCCGACGCGGTCTGCTCGCGCGGCTGCGCGGCGAGCGGTCCGCAGCGCGCAGCAGGGGCCGCCGCCGGCTGGGCGCCGCGGTCCGGCTGATCGCCGCGCTGACGCTGGCCGGCGGCGCCTACACCGTCTTCGCCCCCGGAGTGCAGGCGCAGGAAAACCCGCCGCTCACCGGCGCCGCCGCCGAGGGCAAGGCGCTGTTCGACGTGAGTTGCGTGACCTGCCACGGTCGCAACGCCCAGGGCATCGAGGGCCGTGGCCCGAGCCTGGTCGGGGTGGGCGCGGCCTCGGTCGAGTTCCAGGTCGACACCGGCCGCATGCCGATGGCCCGGCAGGAGGCCCAGGCCATGCGCAAGCCGCCGGTCTTCAGCGACGAGCAGGTCCGGCAGCTCGGCCAGTACGTCCAGGAGCTCGGCGGTGGCCCGGAGGTCCCCGAGGGCGACCTCCGCGAGGGCGCCAACCTGGCGACCGGCGGGGAGCTGTTCCGGATCAACTGCTCGCAGTGCCACGCCTTCGGCGGCGGCGGCGGGGCCCTCTCCTCCGGCAAGTACGCGCCGAGCCTGCGCCCCGCCACCGACCGGCAGATCTACGCGGCCATGCTCAGCGGCCCGCAGAACATGCCCGTCTTCGGCGACAACCAGATCACCCCGGAGCAGAAGGCGGACATCATCGCCTACATCCAGGAGGGTCTGAAGGGCGACCAGGACCAGGGCGGCTTCAACCTCGGTCGGTACGGGCCGTCCACCGAGGGCCTGGCGATCTTCCTGGTCGGCATCGTCGCGCTCGTCTTCGCCAGCCTGTGGATTGCGGGTAAGTCGTGACCGAGCGGATCCTTCGATTCAGCGCTGTGGTGCCGCAGTCCGGCACCGCCCGTAGCGAGGTGACGGCATGAGCACGCAGACCGGGCACCAGCCCCCGCACGATCGGGAGCCGCTCGACGTCAACGACCCCCGGCTCAGCCGGTTCGAGATCGTCCAGGAGGGTGCGCGCCGGGACGACATCGAGATCGTCCACTACGAGGAGCAGGTCGCCCCGGGCAGCCGGGCCGAGCGCCGGCTGACCCGTACGATCGCCGGGTTCTTCCTGCTGACCGGGCTGGCCGCGACCGCCTTCCTGGTCATCTACATCTGGTGGCCGTGGAAGTACGAGATGGGCTCCGGCGGGGACAAGCTCTACACCCCGCTGCTCGGCCTCACCCTCGGCGTGGCGCTGCTGGCGGTCGGCTTCGGCATCCTGACCTGGGGCAAGAAGTTGCTGCCCAAGGAGGTCTCGATCCAGGACCGGCACGAGAACGACCCGAACGCGCCGGAGAGCCGCAAGATCACCGGCGCGACCATGCTGCACATGGCCGACGAGCTGGGCGTGAAGCGCCGGCCGCTGCTGGGCATCTCGCTGCTGGCCGGCCTCGCGCCGGTCGGCGCGGTCGCCGCCGCGCCGCTGGTCGGCGGGCTGATCTCCCAGCCGCACAAGAACAACCAGATGTTCACCACGGGCTTCGCCCAGGCCGACGGCGGGCAGCGCATCCGGCTGGTCCGCGAGGACGGCCGGCCGATCCGCCCGGCGGACATCAGCTCCGGCGGTCAGCTGACCGTCTTCCCCGGCATCGAGCACGGGGTGAGCAACCGGCACGCCGACTCGCCGACGCTGCTGATCCACCTGCGGGAGTCCGACGCCAAGGAGTCCCGCGAGGCCAACCAGCGGGTCGGCCACGCGAACTACATGTGGGGCAACTTCGCGGCGTTCTCCAAGATCTGCACGCACGCGGGCTGCCCGGCGAGCCTGTACGAACAGCAGACCAACCGTCTGCTCTGCCCGTGCCACCAGTCGCAGTTCCTGATCACCGACAACGCGCGGCCGATCTTCGGCCCGGCGAGCCGCCGGCTGCCGCAGTTGCCGATCGAGGTCGACGACGAGGGCTTCTTCGTGGCGCGGTCGGACTACACCGAGACCGTTGGGCCTGACTTCTGGGAGCGGCCGTGAAGCGTCGTAAGTTGGACATGGCCTCCGCGCCGGGCAAGGCCGCGGTGGGGGTGGACGAGCGGCTTCAGGTCTCCACCCCGCTGCGCAAGCTGCTGAACAAGGTCTTCCCCGACCACTGGTCGTTCCTGCTCGGCGAGATCGCGCTCTTCTCGTTCGTCGTGCTGCTGCTGACCGGTGTCTTCCTGACCTTCTTCTACGAGCCGGCGATGACCGAGGTCATCTACAACGGCAGCTACGCCCCGCTGCGGGGCACGCCGATGTCGGCCGCCTACGCCTCCAGCCTGGACATCTCGTTCGACGTCCGCGGCGGCCTGATCATGCGGCAGATGCACCACTGGTCGGCGCTGCTCTTCATGGCCGCGATCGTCGTGCACATGCTGCGGGTCTTCTTCACCGGCGCGTTCCGCAAGCCGCGCGAGACCAACTGGGTCATCGGCTCGCTGCTGTTCTGGGTCGGCTTCCTGGCCGGCTTCACCGGCTACTCGCTGCCGGACGACGGCCTCTCCGGCACCGGTCTGCGGATCGCCTCCGCCATCATGTTGTCGATCCCGGTGATCGGCTCCTGGGTCACCTCGTCGATCTTCGGCGGGGAGTTCCCGGGCGATATCATCATCAGCCGGTTCTTCATCGCCCACGTGCTGCTCGTGCCGGGCCTGCTGGTGGCGCTGATCAGCGCCCACCTGGGCCTGGTCTTCAAGCAGAAGCACACCCAGTGGCCGGGCCCCGGCCGGACCAACAGCAACGTGGTCGGCGAGCGGATGTTCCCGCGGTACGCGCTGAAGCAGGGCGGCTTCTTCATGGTCGTCTTCGGCGTGATCGCCCTGATGGGTGGCCTGTTCCAGATCAACCCGATCTGGTACTTCGGCCCGTACGAGGCGTGGGTCGTCTCGGCGGCCAGCCAGCCCGACTGGTACGTCATGTTCCTCGACGGCTCCACCCGACTGATGCCCGCGTGGGAGATCAACATTCCGCTCGGCGACGGGTACGTCATCCCGCCGCTGTTCTGGCCCACGGTCGTGCTGCCGGGCATCCTGGTCGGCCTCTCCACGCTCTACCCGTTCGTGGAGGCCCGCCGGCTCAAGGACACCCGCACCCACAACCTGCTCCAGCGTCCCCGCGACGCGCCGGAGCGGACCGCGATCGGCGCGATGGCGGTGGCGTTCTTCATCGTGCTGACCCTGTCGGGTGCCAACGACGTGATCGCGGACAAGTTCCAGATCAGCCTGAACGCGATGACCTGGGCGGGCCGGATCGGTCTGCTCGTCGTCCCGCCGATCGCGTACTACGTGACGTACCGCCTCTGCCTGGGCCTGCAGCAGCACGACCGGGAGGTGCTGGCGCACGGCGTGGAGACCGGCATCATCCGGCGGCTGCCGGACGGTCGCTTCGAGGAGATCCACCAGCCGCTCACCCAGGGCGACCACGACGGCCACGGCGAGCTGGAGTACGTCGGCTGGGTGGTGCCCAAGAAGATGAACCGGCTCGGTGCCCTCGGCCCGGCCATCCGGGGCTTCTTCTACCCGATTGAGAAGCCGGCCGAGGCGCCGGTCTCGCCGGGGCACCCGCCGGTCGAGGCCCGACCGGAGCGGGAGGAGATCGGCAGCGGGGACTCCCGCCGCTGACCCACCGGAAACACCTGGAACACCCGTACGTGGCGCCCGCCGGATTCGCTCCGGTGGGCGCCACGTCCGTTTCCCCCTCCGGACGGCCCGTCGTCCCGGACGCCTCCGGAAGGCCCCGCCGTTCCGGGCGACCCCGCCGTCTTGCCCCGGCAGGCATGGCCTCCGACGCGGCCGGGCCGCCGGTTCGCAGGGTTAATCCGGCTCAGCCGGGTATCCGAGCGGTCCAACGACAAAGGGGGGGAACGATGTTGGGTCTCAAACGCCTCGGGCTGCTCGCCGCCCTGGTGGTGGCAGGGCTGATGCCCGCTGCGGCGGCGCAGGCCGCGGCACAGCCGTCGACGCAGGACAGCCAGTACCTGCAGGCGGTGCACCAGGTGAACCTCACGGAGGTCGAGCTGGGGAACCTGGCGCAGGACAAGGGCCAGAACCAGCAGGTCAAGGACTTGGGCGCGCAGCTGGCCACGGACCATGAGCAGCTGGACCAGACGGTGCAGAGCACCGCGCAACAGCTCAACGTGACGTTGCCGGACGCGCCGAGCACCGACCAGCAGGCGGTGATCGACAGGCTGACCAACCTCAGCGGCGCCGAGTTCGACAAGGCGTGGGTGACCGCCGAGCTGGCCGGCCACGTCCAGGCCATCCAGGCCACCCAGACCGAGATCTCGCAGGGCACCGAGCAGTCGGTGGTCCAGCTGGCCCAGAACGCCCTGCCGGTGCTCCAGGCGCACTACGACGCGCTGGTGGCCCTGGCGCAGACCCTGGGCGTCCCGGTCCCGCAGACCAGCGCCAGCGGCACGCCCGCCCCGGGCGGCACCGCCACGACGCCGGCTCCGGGTGGCACCACCGAGTCGCCGGCCCCGGGTGGCACCGGCACCGAGGCACCGACCCCGGAGAACACCGAGACGCCGGTCCCCAGCCTGAGCTGACCGGCAGCACCGCAGCAGGCAGCCAGTCCGTCACCCGACGGGCTGGCTGCCTGCGTGCCTACCGCACACGAAGTCGATCAAGGGGCCGATTCAGTCGGCGCTGGAGAGGCCGATCGCGAAGGCCTCTTCGAGATCGTGCCGGGAGTACGCGCGGAAGGCGATGTGCGACTCCGTGTTCAGCACGCCCGGCACCTTGGAGATGCTGCCGGCGATGACCTGGGCGATCTCGTCGAAGACCCGGACCCGGACGACGGCGATCAGGTCGACGTGCCCCGCCACTGAGTAGACCTCGCTGACCCCGGGCAGGTTGGCCAGGTTCTCGGCCACCTCCGGGATCGAGTCGGTGGCGCAGTCGATCAGTACGATCGCGGTGATCACTGGTCCCGCCCTTCGTCCGTGCTCTTCCTCGCGACGCCCGGTTGGCGTCGTTGACCATGCTAGAGGCCCGCCCCGGCGGGGGCGGCGCGGTAGCCGGTACCGGCCGGCGATCCGGCGAGCCCGCGCGGGCCACCCTGCGGCCGGGCCACCCTGCCGCCGGGCCACCCTGCCGTCAGCTCAGGCTCCCGCCGGCACCGTCAGCCGGGCGCCGGCCCGGACCGTGTCGACCAGGTGCTCCCCGGCGGCCACCTCGGCACCGGGCCAGACCACCGACCGGGTCACCTCGCCCCGAACGGTCGCGCCCGCGCCCACCACCGCCTCCCGGCACCGCCCGGTGACCGTCGCGCTCGGGTCGACCAGGTTGCCGCCGCCCGCGGCGTGCAGGTTGGCGGCGAGGTAGTCGGCGGGGGTGCCGGTGTCGTAGAAGGTGCCCCGATACGGCACCACGGTCAGCGCCCCGGCCGCCTCCGCGGGTCGCCACACCGCCCGGACCAGGTCACTCGGTTCGACCGGCAGGTCCCGCACCAGCCGCCAGGGCAGCAGCGAGAAGCCGGTGAAGTGGTGCCCGTCGAAGGTGCCGACGGCGGCGGGGTCGCCGGCGGGCTGGCCGAGCAGGCGTACGGTCTGCCCGTCCCAGCCGGCCAGCAGCGCGGCGATGTCCGGGCCGGGCGCGGCGGCGGGGTCCGCCAGGTAGGCGTCGGCGTTGCCGACGAGCACGCCCCGGCCGGCGATCCAGTCCCGCAGGTTGGCCACGCCGCCGGCGGTGCCGAGCGGGTCGCCGGGCTCGACCGACAGGTGGGCCCGGCCGCCGACGTGCGCGACGACCTGCTCGCCGAGGTAGCAGGCGTTCACCGCGACCCGCTCCGGGCCGGCGAAGCCGAGGCCGGCGAGCCGGGCCAGCGCCCGGTCGAGCAGCGGGACGTTGCCGACCGGGCAGAGCGCCTTGGGCACCTGCGCGGTGAGCGGGCGCAGCCGGGTCCCCTCGCCGGCGGCGAGGACCACCGCGCAGACCTCCGGCCCCCGCCGGGCCCCGGACGATCCCGCGCCGCCGCCGGCCGGCAGTTCCGCGCCGCCGCCGGCCGGCAGTTCCGCGCCGCCGGCCGAGCCGACGCCGGTGGGCGACCCCGCGCCGGTGGGCGAGCCGCCCACGGGGGTGGTCATGCCGTCGGACGGGGCGGCACCTCGCCGACCCGGGGCCCGATGCCGTAGTAGCCGAGCAGGTTCGCCGTCGCCCGGCTCAGCCGGGGCAGGTCGTCCAGCGGGTGCCAGGCGGCCTCGAAGACCTCCGCGCCGTCGACCTTCAGCTCGGTGGTCGACGCCGGCACCTCCGCCTCGAAGACCACGTCCACCCAGCCCTTGGCGTGTACGACCGCGTTCGGCGTCGCCGGGCGGAGCTGGTCCGGGGGGAGGCGCACCCCGGACTCCTCGAAGAGTTCGCGCGCCGCGCCGACGCGCGGGTCCTCGCCGCGTTTGAGCAGCCCGGCCGGGAGCGTCCAGCTGTGCCCCGGGGGCTGGCGCAGCAGCAGCAGGCGGCCGGGGTCGTCGGCGTCGCGGACCAGGGTGACCGCCCCGACGATGTACTTCGGGGTGGCGAGGCGGACCAGCCGTCGTCGCATCGACACGGGCAGCCGGTAGAAGGCCTGATAGGCGAAGGCCCGTCCGGTGGCGCGGGAGCGGGGGATCATGGGTTCAGGCTAGTTGCCGGCGCGCTCCGGGCCGGCCACCGGGGGCGAACCCGTCACTGCCGCTGGTCGACCAGGTCGATGAGCTGGCGGACCACCGTGTCCGGCTCGTGGACCCGGTCGAAGACCGCCACCAGCAGGGTCTCCAGGTCGGGGTAGCCGAGCTCCTCCGACAGTCGCAGCAGCGGCAGGTCGTTGGCGAGCCCCCGGTCGTGCTTGCGCAGCGCCAGCCCGATGGTGGCCCGGCCGAGGCGGACCTTGTCGGTGATGGAGATGCCCGGCTCGGTGTGCTCGGCGAACCAGCGGCTGATCTGCATCTGGGCGTGCGGGGACTTCACGAACCCGAGCCACTCCCGGCGGGGGCCGCGCGGGGCGACGTCGGCCTCCAGGCCGGTCTCGGCGGCCGACTCGGTGAAGATCTCCACCACGTCGCCCTCCTCCAGCTCGGAGGCCAGCGGGGCGAGCCGGCCGTTGATCCGGGCCGCCAGGCAGTGGTCGCCCCGGTGGGGGCCCAGCTCGTAGGCGACGTCGACGGGGGTGGCCCCGGCGGGGAGGACGATCTGCCGCCCCTCGGCCAGCACCTGGATCTGGGCCTCGGCCAGGTCGCAGCGCAGCGAGTGCAGGAACTGCGCCGGGTCGGGGGCCTCCTGCTCCCAGTCGAGCACCCGGCGCAGCCAGTCGAGCTGCTGGGCGCGGGCGGCGGCGGCCCCGGCGGCGCGGGGGAAGCGGAAGTCGGCGGCGATGCCGTACTCGGCGGAGCGGTGCATCTCCTCGGTGCGGATCAGCACCTCGACCGTGCGGTCCTTCGGGCCGCAGACGGTCGTGTGCAGGGAGCGGTACAGGTTGTTCTTGGGGGAGGCGATGAAGTCCTTGAACCGGCCGGGGACCGGCCGCCAAAGGCCGTGCACCGCGCCGAGCGCCGCGTAACAGTCGGTGGCCGGGCCGTCCACCACGATGACGATCCGGGGCAGGTCGAACGGCGCGGTGTGGCCGCCCGCGACGGTGTCCTTCCAGATCGAGTAGAGGTGCCGGGGGCGGGGGGAGACCTCGGCGTCGACCCGGCTGCGCCGCAGCGCCACCTTCGACTTGGCCACCACCTCCTCGAGGTACGCGTCCCAGCCGGGGCGGTCGTGCACGTGCCGGGCGAGCCGGGCGTGCTCCTCGGGCTGCAGGTGCAGCAGCACCGCGTCGTCGAGGTCCCGCTTGAGGGTCTGGATGCCCAGCCGGTCGCAGAGCGGGACCAGCACCTCCAGCGTCTTGCGCGCGATGCGTTCCCGCGACGCCGCCGAGCGGACCCCGAGGGTACGCATGTTGTGCAGCCGGTCGGCCAGCTTGATGATCAGGACCCGGACGTCCTTGCCGGCCGCAATGATCATCTTTCGGGTGGTCTCGGCCTCGGCGGCCTTGCCGTAGAACGCCTTGTCGAACTTCGTCACCCCGTCGACCAGGTGGGCGACCTCCCGGCCGAAGTCCCCGGCCAGGGCCTGCAGGGTGTAGCTGGTGTCCTCCACCGTGTCGTGCAGCAGCGCGGCGACCAGGGTGGTGGCGTCCATCCCCAGCTCGGCGCAGATCTGGGCGACGGCCAGCGGGTGGGTGATGTAGGGCTCGCCGCTCTTGCGGTACTGGCCGCGGTGCATGTTCTCCGCGATCGCGTACGCCCGGCGCAGCACCGACGGCTCGGTGCCGGGATGAATCGCCCGGTGGGTGCGCACCAGCTCGGTGACCGGGTCGGACTCGGTGCTCGGCCAGCTCAGCAACGACCGTAACCGGCGGGCCAGGGGCAGATCGCCCGGCTGGGTCGGTAGCGCGCCCCCCAGGGCGGCGCCGTGTCCGGCGTCGACGTCCACGAGGGACACCTCCTCACCCCGCCCCGCGGTCGCCGGGGCACGGCAACCGGGAGCAGGCCCACGAAACGGGCAGTACTGCACTTCCTTAACAGCCTAAGCGAGTCTTGGTCGGCCGATCGGCTACTTGGTCATGAGCGTTCGGTCGAGAGTTGATGGGACGAAGCGCCCTCGGCCTTGCTGAGCAGGTCACGGAAGCGACCCGCGCCGGCCGCCGGGGAGGACCAGCCGGACGACATCTCCACCAGCCGGGTCTCGGGTCGTTCCAACCACGACAGGATCCGCTCCGACTCCTCGGCCGACGCCCGGGGCACCGGGCCGTGTCCCGGCGGGACCGTCTCGGCGGTCGCCCGGATCATCGCCAGCGTCGGTCGCGGGTGGACCCCCGGCGGGGAGACCCCCGCACCGGCCAGCCGGCCGTGTCGGACCAGGGCCAGCTCCCAGCCGCCCCGGGCCGCCGGGCGGGCGGCGGCCAGCTCGGCGATCCCGGCCAGGGCGGCCAGCCGCTGCATCCGTACGGTCGCCCGCAGCAGCGCGACGAGCCGGGACCGCACCACGGCCGCCTCCTCGTACCGTTGGCCGGCCGACAGCGCCTCGATGCGGGCCAGCAGCGCCTCCACCACCGGCCCGGGGTCACCGCCGGTCGCGGTGCGGAACGGGGCGACCGCGCGGTCGTCGTACTCCTCGGGGGTGATGCGGTGCTCGCAGGGCGCCGGGCAGCGACCCAGCTCGGCCAGCGCGCACGCCGGGGTGATCGTGCGCAGCGACAGCCGGTGGGTGCACTGGCGCAGCGGGACGGCGTCGTGGAAGCCGGCGGCGGCCAGCTCGGCGGCCCGCCGGGACCCGAACGGCCCCAGGTAGGCCGCGTCGTCGGGGGCCAGGGAGCGCACCACCGAGAGCCGAGGGTACGGCCCGTCGGTGAGCTTGAGCCAGACCATCCGCTCGGGAAACTTCGACCGCCGGTTGTACGGCGGCGCGTGCGCGGCGATCAGCCGCAGCTCGCGCACCTCCGCCTCCAGCGAGTGGGCACACTCGATCGCCTCCACCCGCTCGGCGGCGGCGAGCATCTCCGACATCCGGGCCCGCTTCTCGGCGGCGGTGAAGTAGCTGCGCACCCGGGTGGCGATGTCGCCGGAGGTGCCGACGTAGAGCGGCCGGTCGTCGGCGGCCCGGAAGAGGTAGACCCCGGGGACCTTGGGCAGCCCGTCGGCCAGGTGCCGCTTGCGCCGCTGCGTCGGGGTGACCGCCCGGACGAAGTCGATCGCCTCGCCGACGGTGTCGACCCGGTGCCCGCCCAGCCTCGCGATCAGCCCGTGCAGCACGTCGACGGTGGCCTTGGCGTCGTCGAGCGCCCGGTGGGTGGGTCGGACGGCGGTGCGGAAGTAGGCCGCCAGGGTGCCGAGCTTGCGGTTGGGCACCTCGTCGCGGGTCAGCACCCGCCGGGCCAGGGCCGCGGTGTCCAGCACCCGGGGATTGGGCCAGCGGTAGCCGTGCCGCGCGCAGGCCGCCTTCAGGAAACCCACGTCGTAGGGGGCGTTGTGGGCGACCAGCACCGCGTCGCCGACGAACTCCAGGAAGCTCGGCAGCACCTGCTCGATCGGCGGGGCGGGGAGCAGCATGGCCTGGGTGATCCCGGTCAGCACGGTGATGAACGGTGGGATCGGCACGCCGGGGTTGACCAGGGTGGCCAGCACCCCCAGCTCCTCGCCGCCGCGCACCTTGACCGCGCCGATCTCGGTGATCCCGCCGCCGTCCGGCGTGCCGCCGGTGGTCTCCAGGTCGACCACCACGAAGGTGGCCGCGTGCAGGGGCAGGGCCGGGTCCACCCCGTCACCGGCGGCCTGGGCCAGGCCGGCCAGGGACTGCTGGACGTACTCCGTTCGGGCCACCCGGGGGACGCTAGTCCGTTGGTGCGACACTCCCGCAGCTGCGGTCCCCGGCGACGCCATGGGTCTAGGATGAGAGATCGGCTCACTCACCGGGCGGTGGGCCCGTTCGCGGTGGGAGACTTGCCACATGCCCCTCACCGAGTCGCACGACGACAACCTCCACGGGGAGGTGTCGACCGGCGCCGCGCGCCAGACCGGTGAGGCGGGCCCCGAGGCCGATGCGGCGGCGGACGTCGACCCGGCCAACGTGAATCCAACGAACGTCGACCCGGCGAACGTGGACCCGGCGGCGGACGTCGACCAGCCCGAGGCCACGGAGCCGGAGGTCACGGGGCCGGAGATCACGGGGCCGGAGGTTGCAGAGCCGGAGGCCACGGAGTCCGAGGCGGAGCCGCCGCTGCCCGAGCCGGTGCGCCAGCGGATCGTCGCGCTCACCGCCGCCGTCCTGCCCGTGCTGCCCGGCGAGGAGGTGCCGGTGCCGCTGCGCCGGGTGGCGAAGTTCGCCCCGAACCGGCGGGCCCGGCTCGGCGCCCCGGCGATCGCCGCCCAGCTCGCCGTCGACCCGTTGTTCCGCCAGCGGATCACCGCCCGGGTGCTGGCCGACGCCGGTGACCTCGGCTCCGCCGTGCTCGCCGGCACCGCTCCGGCCGTGGCCGACCCGGTGGAGGTGGCCGCCCTGGCGTACCTCGCCCGCCCCCGTGGCTGGCGCGGGCTGGTCGCGGCCAGCGGCGCGGCGGTGCGCGCCGAGGCGGACAAGGCCGTCGTCGAGGAGTTGGTCCGCGAGGCCGAGCAGCGGGTCAGCCGGGCCGAGCACGACCGGACCGTGGCCCGGGTGGAGGCCGACAAGCTCCGCGACGAGCTGGCTCGGGTCCGCGAGGAGCTCGGCCAGCTCCGCGAGGAGAGCCGCCAGCTCGCCCGGGCGCTGCGGGAGTCCCAGACGCGGGAGCGCAAGGCCGGCGAGCTGCTGGCCACCGAGCGCGGCCGGGCCACCCGCGCGACGGCCGACGCCGACGCCGAGCTGCGCCGCGTCCGGGCCCGGCTGGCCGAGGCCGAGGCGGCGGCCGGGGTGGCCAAGGCCAGCGCCAAGGAGGCCCGCTCGGTCGACGACGCGAAGCTCTGGCTGCTGTTGGAGACCATCGGGCAGGCCGCCGTCGGGCTGCGCCGTGAGCTGGCGCTCGACCCGACCGACCGGTTGCCCGCCGACTTCGTCGCCGACGCCTTCGCCGACCAGCCGACGGTCACCCCGGCCGGCGCGGCCACCCGGGCCCGGGACACCGACGACCCGGCCCGCCTCGACCAGCTCCTGGCGCTGCCCAAGGCGCACCTGGTGGTGGACGGCTACAACGTCACCAAGCGCGGCTTCGGCGAGATGTCGCTGGAGCAGCAGCGCAAGCGATTGATCACCGGACTGGGCGGGATCGCGGCCCAGACCGGGGACGAGGTCACCGTGGTCTTCGACGGTGCGGAGCGGATGCACGGGCTGCCGCCCGCCCCGCGCGGCGTACGGGTGCTCTTCTCCCGCAAGGGCGAGACCGCCGACGAGCTGATCCGGCGGCTGGTCCGGGCCGAGCCGTCCGGCCGCCCGGTGGTCGTGGTCTCCTCCGACCGGGAGGTCGCCGACGGGGTGCGCCGGCACGGGGCGTACCCGCTGGGTGCCGACTCGCTGCTGCGCCGGCTGGCCCGCTCCTGATCCGGGGCGCTTGATCGCTTCTGGGGCGGAGCGCGCCCGCTTGTCCGATTCTGTCGTACCCCTGCCGTAGCTTCGGGATGACCGACGGTGGCCGGGCGTCGCCGACGGCGGCTCGGCGACGGGTGGTCCGGCGACGGGTGGTCCGGCGACGGGTGGTCCGGCGACGGGTGGTCCGTGGCCGTGCCGGTCGCCGCCGCCGCGCCGCGCCCCGCCCGACCGCCGACGCAGCGGCTCAGGAGGAACGATGCTGATCGACTGTGACAGGTGCGGTATCCGGGGCGCGGGCTGCCCCGGCTGCCCGGTGACCGTGCTGCTCGACGCCGGCACCCCCGCCGGCGCGCTCGGCGTCGCCGAGCAGCGGGCGATCGAGGTCTTCGCCCGCGCCGGCCTCGACGTGGAGGTGCTGGAGGTGACCTCCGCCGGGTCGCGTTCCGACCGGGCGGCCTGAGGCCGCTGTCGCTCGTGCCCGGCCGATAGGATGCCGCGATGATCGAGGACGCTGCATGCCGTTGACGAACCCGTGGCTGACCGGGCCCACGCCGGAGAAGCGGCTCGATCGTGAACGGCTCGAGGAGCGCATTCTCCAGCTGCTGTCGTCGCAGAACATGTGCGTGCTGGCGACCACCGGTCAGGACGGGCCGCTGGCGACCCCGGTGCGGTACTACCCGCTGGGCTTCGCGGTGCTCTTCACCGCCGCGCCGCGGTCGCCGAAGATGCGCAACATCGCCGCCGATCCGCGCGTCTCCGTCGGCATCTTCGCGCCGCTGGTCGGGCTGGCCAGCAGCCGTGGGGCTCAACTCTTCGGGACCGCCAGGGTGCTCGACCCGCAGCATCCGGATCGCGCGCACTACTGGTCGGCGTTCCGGTGGGAGAACGAGCACGCCGAGCGGGGGCGGCCCCTCTCCGAGCCGCCCGAGGACACCCTCGTGGTCATCGAGGCGGAGCGGATCGTCTACACCGAGCACTGGCTGCGACGTGAGGGTTTCGCGCCACGGCAGTTCTGGCGTCGCTGAACCCACCGCCGTCCCGTTGACCAAGGGGTCGACGCGTCCCTGATCAACGGGCCGGGGCTGGGCGGACAGGCCGCTACCGGGCGGCGTCGCGGTTGTAGAGCCGCTTGGCCCAGAGGTAGCCGAACAGGGCGACGGCGGCGCACCAGGCCGTGGCGACCAGGGCGCTGGTGCCGACGGGCCCGCCGGTGAGCAGCCCGCGCAGCGCCTCGGTCACGGGCGTGAAGGGCTGGTACTCGGCGAACTGCCGCAGCCCCACCGGCAGCGAGTCGGTCGGGACGAACCCGCTGCCGAGGAACGGCAGCAGCGTCAGCGGCATGGGCAGGTTGCTGGCAGTCTCGACGCTCTTGCTCTGCAGACCGAGGGCGACCGAGAGCCAGGTGAGGGCGAAGGCGAGCATCATCAGCACGCCGAGGGCGGCCAGCCAGGCCAGCGGCCCGGTGTCGGGCCGGAAGCCGATCGCCAGCGCGACGCCGCCGACGACGACGAGGCACACCATCGTCTGGATCAGGCTGCCGAGGACGTGCCCGGTCAGCACCGAGGCGCGGGTGATGGCCATGGTCCGGAACCGGGCGATGATGCCCTCGGTCATGTCGGTGGCGACCGAGATCGCCGTCCCGGTGGCCGCGCCGGCCACCGCCATCAGCAGGATCCCGGGCACCACGTAGTCGAGGTAGGCGGCCCGGCCGCCGGCACCGCCGGCACCGCCGAGGCCGTTGCCCAGGGTGTCGCCGAAGACGTAGGTGAACAGCAGCAGGAACACCACCGGCATCCCGGTGAGCATCACGGTCAGGGACGGGTAGCGCCAGAGGTGTCGCAGTTGGCGGCGCAGCATGGTGGCCGAGTCGCTGACGGCGTACGAGAGAGTGCTCATCCCAGGGTGACCTTCTCTGTGGTGGGGCGGCCGGTGAGGGCCAGGAAGACGTCGTCGAGGTCGGGCAGGTGCAGCGACAGCGACTCGACCTCGGTCGCCGGGCCGTCGAGCCGCGCCAGCAGGGCGCGCAGCGCCCCGACGCTGCCGTCGCTGGGGACCCGCAGGGTCAGCGGGTCGTCGCCCGCCGGGACGTCGAGGAGCCCGGCGGCGGCCCGCAGGCCGGTCGGGTCGGCGAACCGCAGCCGCACGTGCCCGCCGGGAATCAGGCGCTTGAGCTCGTCGGGGGTGCCCTGGGCGACCAGCCGGCCGTGGTCGAGCACGGCGATCCGGTCGGCGAGCTGGTCGGCCTCCTCCAGGTACTGGGTGGTGAGGAAGACGGTGACGCCGTCGGCGACGAGACCCCGCACGATCTCCCAGACGGCCCGCCGGCTGCGCGGGTCGAGGCCGGTGGTCGGCTCGTCGAGGAAGAGCACCTGCGGGGTGCCGACCAGGCCCATCGCCAGGTCGAGGCGGCGGCGGGTGCCGCCGGAGTACGTCGCGGCGATCTTGCCGGCCACCTCCGTCAGGTCGAACCGCTCCAGCAGCTCGGCGACGCGGCTGCGGCCCCGGCGTCGGCCCAGCCGGTGCAGGTCGGCCATCAGCCGCAGGTTCTCCTCGCCGGTGAGCAAACCGTCGACGGCGGCGAACTGCCCGGTGACGCCGATCGCGGCCCGGACCGCGTCGGGCTCCCCGGCGACGTCGTGCCCGGCGACCCGGGCCCGACCCGCGTCGGCGCGCAGCGACGTGGTCAGGATCCGGACGGTGACGGTCTTGCCGGCCCCGTTGGGGCCGAGCAGCGCGAATATCGTCCCCTCGGGGACGGCCAGGTCGATGCCGTCGAGCACCACGTGCTCGCCGAAGGACCGGCACAGGCCGGTGGCCTCGATCGCGGGTGGGGTCATGGGTCTCTCCTCGGGTCGGTCGGCGCTCGGGTCAGCTGCGCCGGATGCGGATGTCGCCGAAGGAGCTGCGGGCGCGCACCTCGACGCTGCGCTCGTGCTCCTCCGGGGCGGCGGACTGCTCCAGCAGGTGGTGCACGGTGCCGAACTGGGTGTGCAGGTCCAGCCAGGCGGCGGTGTCGCCGTCGATGCCGACCTCGATCTCGCCGAGCGAGGTCTTGGCCGACACCGGGCCGGCGACGACCCCGTCGACCCGGATGCTGCCGTTGGCGGTGGTGGTGTTGACGCCTGCCCGTGCCCGGTCGACGGCGATGTCGCCGTTGGCGGCCTTCACCCGGATGTCACCGGTGACCGAGCCGATCCAGCTGTCCCCGTTGGAGTTGCTGATCTCGGCCGGGCCGGTGATCTCGGCGATCCGGATCCGGCCGGTGGCGGTGCTGACGTCGGCCCGGCCGTCGACGTGGGTCACCTCCACCGAGCCGGCCGCGGTGTTCAGGTCGAGCCGGCCGGTGTCCTCGGCGTGGAAGTCGCCGGTGCCGCTCTTCCACCGGCACTCGCCGAGCCGGCCCGTGCCCTTGAAGCCGCCGACCGAGGCGCTGCCCTGCACCCGGGAGCCGGCCGGCAGCTCGACGGTGACGTCGACCGAGCCGGTGCGGCCGAAGAGGCCCAGCTTCTTCTGGCGCGGCGTGCGGATCAGCAGGCGGCCGTCGGCGTACTCGATGCGGGTCTGCTCGGCGGCCCGCACGTCGGCCTCGGCGTCGGCGTCGGTGGGGCGCACCTGCACGACGGTGCGGTCGCGCTCGTCGGCGGTGATCCGGACCTGGCCCACCAGCACCTCGATGGTGGCCTGGATGGGGTCGGGGGTGTCGAAGGTGGGCATGGCGCGGGCCTCCTGGTGGTCGGGTCGGTGGGCGTTGCTGCTGGACGGTCGCCCGGCGCGGGCGCGGTGCCCGCCGCTCACCGCACCCAGCCGGTGTAGCGCTGGGCGCCGCGCGGGGCGCGGCCGGCGACGCGGGGCGCGGCGGGGGCCTGCACCGCCGCGGTGGCGGCCCGGATCAGCCAGGCGTTGACCGAGAGCCCCTCCCGGGCGGCCGCGTCCTCGATCCGGCTCTTGAGCTGGTCGGGCAGGCGGAAGCTGATCCGGGTCAGCGCGCCCTCCTCGGCGTCGGGCGAGCCGAGCGCGGGCTCGGTCACGGCGGGCTCCGGCGGCGGCTCGGCCTGCGGTGGCGTCACGACGAAGGTGGGCTCCCGCCCGTGCAGGCGCAGCTGCACCGAGCCCGGCGCGAGATCCCGGGTGATCTCGTCCGCTGCCGCCGACAACGCCTCCAGCAGGGCCAACCGGACGGCGGACTCCATCGGGCCGGTCAGCCGCTGGGCCAGGGCGCGGGCCTCCTCGCCGCCGAGCTCGGCGGCGTCCGCCAGTTCGCTGCGGAGGTTCTCGACATACGTGGTCAGGTCCATGACGCCATCATGGCATCACTGTGACGTCATGGCAAGGAGTTGTGGCAAAGGGTGGCGTCAACTTGGCACAGCATGACGCCGGACCCGATCCCGGCCGGGCCCGGGAGGCACGGTCGGACGCCGGGCCGGGAGCCGCCGCAGCGGCAAATAGGATGAGCACCCACGGCGGGAGGAGCGGCGGATGATGCGGGTACGGCGCGGCAACGGCGGCCCCACGCCCGGCGGGGTGCCGAGGTGACCCCGCGTGGCTGGGCGCTGCTGACCCTGGCCGGCCTGCTGGCCGCGCTGGTCGTCGCCGCCGCGCTGCTGGTGCCGTGGCACCGGCCGCCGGCCCCCCGCGCCGACCAGCTCGCCGCGCTGCGGGACCTCCCCGCCGAGCAGGTCGCCCGCAGCCGGGAGTTCCGCGCCGCGCTGCGCCCCGGCGGCTGGGCCGGCCTCGCCCTGGGGCTGCTGGTGGCCCTCGTGCTCGGCCTCACCCCGCTGGGCGCGCGCCTGGTCGAGCTGGCGGGCCGCCCGTTCGGTGACCACTGGGCCGCCCGGGCGGCGCTCGGCGGGCTGGCCGTGCTGCTCGTCGCCGACCTGCTCACCCTGCCCGTCGCCGCCTGGCGGCAGACGATCCTCACCCGCTACGGGCTGAGCACCCAGGGCTGGGCCGGCTGGGCCGTCGACCTGCTCAAGTCGTACGCGGTCAGCGCGGTGATCGGCGCGGTCGTGCTGCTCGGCTTCTACGCCGTGACCCGGCTCGCCCCGCGCTGGTGGTGGGCGCTCGGCGCGGCCGGCGCGGCCGGGCTGGTGGTGCTGCTGTCGTTCGTGCTGCCGGTGTTGGTGGAGCCGGTGTTCAACCGGTTCACCCCGATGGAGCAGGGCCCGCTGCGCACCGAGCTGATGGCCATGGCGGCCCGCGACGGGGTGCCGGTGCGCGACGTGCTGGTCGCCGACGCGTCCCGGCGCACCCGGGCGGTCAACGCGTACGTCTCCGGGCTCGGGCCGACCCGCCGGGTCGTCGTCTACGACACCCTGCTGCGCGAGGCCACCCCCGACGAGGTGACCAGCGTCGTCGCCCACGAGCTCGGCCACGCCCGGGACCGGGACGTGGCGACCGGCACGCTGACCGGGGCGCTGGGCGCGGCGGCGGCCGTGGTCGCGCTCTACCTGCTCGGTTCCGCCGGCCCGCTGCTGCGCCTGGCCGGCGTCGAGGACATCGCCGAGCCCCGCGCGTTCCCTTTGCTGATCGCCCTGGTCACGGCGGTGGGGCTGGTGACCGCCCCGGCCCAGGCGCTGGTGTCGCGCCGGGTCGAGGCCCGCGCCGACGCGCACGCGCTGGCCCTCACCGGCGACCCGGCCACCTTCGAGGCGATGCAGCGCCGCCTGGCCGGGGTGAACCTGGCCGACCCCGACCCGCCCCGCTGGGAGTACCTCTACTCGGCGTCGCACCCGTCCACCGTCGAGCGGATGGCCGCCGCCCGCGCCTACGCCAGGGAGGCCGGCAGATGAGCCGGACGCTGCTGATCACCAACGACTTTCCGCCCCGCCCCGGCGGCATCCAGTCCTTCGTGCACAACCTCGCCGTACGCCAACCCACCGGCTCGGTGGTGGTCTACGCCTCGAGCTGGCCCGGGGCCGAGAAGTTCGACGCCGACCAGCCGTTCGAGGTGGTCCGGGAACGCACCAAGGTGCTGCTGCCCACGCCGCTGATCGCCCGCCGGGCGGCCCGGCTGGCCCGCGAGCGCGACTGCGACACCGTCTGGTTCGGCGCGGCGGCCCCGCTCGGGCTGCTGGCCGCCGGGCTGCGCCGCCGCGCCGGCATCCGCCGGGTGGTGGCCCTGACCCACGGGCACGAGGTGGGTTGGGCGGCGCTGCCCGCCGCCCGCGCCGCGCTGCGCCGCATCGGCCGGGGCGCGGACGTCGTCACCTACCTGGGCGAGTACACCCGGGTCCGGCTGGAGCGGGCCCTGCACGGGGTGACCGACCTGCGCCGGCTGGCCCCCGGCGTGGACGTCGAGACGTACCACCCGTCGGTCGACGGCGCGCCGGTGCGGGCCCGGCTGGGGCTGGCCGACCGGCCGGTGGTGGTCTGCGTCTCCCGGCTGGTGCCGCGCAAGGGCCAGGACATGCTGATCCGCGCCCTGCCGGAGATCCGCCGCCGGGTGCCGGACGCGGCGCTGCTGGTCGTCGGCGGCGGGCCGTACCGGGCCACCCTGGAGAAGCTGGCCCGGCAGGTCGGCGTGGCGTCCGACGTGGTCTTCACCGGCTCGGTGCCGGCGGCGCAGCTGCCCGCCCACTACGCGGCCGGCGACGTCTACGCGATGCCCTGCCGCACCCGCAACCGAGGGCTGGACGTGGAGGGGCTCGGCATCGTCTACCTGGAGGCCTCCGCGACCGGCCTGCCGGTGGTCGCGGGCGACTCCGGGGGCGCCCCGGACGCCGTCCGCGAGGGCGAGACGGGGTACGTGGTGCCCGGCCGCGACGTCGCCGTACTCGCCGACCGGGTGGCCACCCTGCTGGCCGACCGGGAGTTGGCCCGACGCCTCGGCGCGGCGGGCCGGGCCTGGGTGGAACGGGAGTGGCGCTGGGAGACCCAGGCCGCCCGGCTGGCCACCCTGCTGGCCGGCGACTGACCGCCCGGTCAGCTCGGTGGTGGCTGACCGCCGGGTCAGGTCACGGGGTTCCAGGAGACGGGCGGCGGGCCGGGCCGGCCGAAGTGCCAACCCTGGGCGGCGTCGCAGCCGATGGCGCGCAGCCGGTCGGCCTGCTCGGGGGTCTCCACCCCCTCGGCGGTGACGGTCAGGTTCAGCGCGTGCGCGAGGGAGACCAGCGACGCGAGGATCCGCTCGTCGGTGTCGCTGGCCGGGTCGCCCGCCGGGGCGCGTAACCCGGCCACGAACTCCCCGGCCATCTTCAGCTCGGTCACCGGCAGGTCCCGCAGGTACGTCAGGTTGCAGTAGCCGGTGCCGAAGTCGTCGATGGCGATTCGCACGCCCAGCTCGGTCAGCACCCGCAGGGCCCGTACCGGCTCCTCGTCGGCGCTCATCATGGTGCTCTCGGTGACCTCCAGCTGGAGCCGCCCGGGCGGCAGGCCGGTGCGCTCCAGCACGGCCTGCACCTGGCGGACCAGGCCGGGCTGGCGCACCTGCCGGACCGCCAGGTTGACGCTGACGAACGGCGCGTCGGCCCCGTCCGCCGACCAGGTCGCCGCCTCCCGGCACGCCTCGGCGAGCACCCAGCCGCCGAGCGGGACGATCAGCCCGGTCTCCTCGGCCAGCCCGATGAACGCGTCCGGGCGCAGCTCGCCGAGCTCCGGGTGCCGCCAGCGCACCAGCGCCTCGACGCCGAGCACCGTGCCGTCGCGCAGCGAGGTCAGCGGCTGGTAGTCCAGGTAGAACTCGCCCCGCTCGATGGCCGCCGGGATCGCCGCGGAGAGGGCGTACCGGGCCAGCTCCTTGCGGTTGCGCTCGACGTCGAAGAGCGACCAGCGGCTGCCCCCGGCGGCCTTGGCCCAGTGCAGCGCGGCGTCGGCGGCCCGCATCAGCTCGGCGGGGCTGGTGCCGGCGACCGGGCGTTCGACGATGCCGACGCTCGCCGTCACGGTCAGCTCGTGCCCGTCGATCAGGCACGGCTCGCCCAACACGGCGAGCGCCGCCTCGGCGACCTTCGCCACCTCGTCGGTGCCGGCGGTCCGCTCGACCAGCACGACGAACTCGTCGCCGCCGAGGCGGGCGACCAGGTGCTCGCCGAGCGCCCGGCGCAGCCGGTCGGCGACCGAGATGAGCAGCTGGTCGCCGACGTGGTGACCCAGGGAGTCGTTGACCACCCGGAAGCGGTCCAGGTCGAGGGAGCACACCCCGACCCGGCCGGCGCCGCGCCCCGGGGTGTCGATCGCGTCGGCGAGCCGCGCGGTGAACAGCGTGCGGTTGGGCAGGCCGGTCAGCGGGTCGTGGGTGGCCTGGTGCAGGAACCGGGCCTCGCTGTCGCGCAGCGCCCGCTCGGCCTCCACCCGGGCCGCCGTCACGGCCCGGCGGATGGACTCCTGCTCGTCGAGGGTGCGGTCGCGCAGCGCCCGGGCGTACCCGGTGGCCACCCCGGCCAGCAGGCGGGCCAGCCGTTCCTCGACGTCCTCGCCGGTCAGCCCGAGGTCGCGAAGCAGGCGGAGCTGGGCGACCTCGACGGTGCGGCCCAGCCCCTCGGCGGCGGTGATGTGGGCCGCGACCAGCTCGACGCCGACCTGGTGGCCGACCCGAAGCTCGAACGGCTCCGCCACCAGCGCCTCGGCCAGCCGATCGGTGAAACGTTGCAGCAGCGCCTCCAGCTGGGCCTGGGTCATCGGCAGGTAGCTGGTGCCGGAGACCGCCTTCGCCCAGGCGCGGGCGAAGGCGCCCGGCGCCGGTGGGCCCTCGGGCCGCCTACCCACCGAGCCGCCCCACTCCGCCTAGGAAGGCCGACTTCTCGGCGCCCTCCGCGTTCTCCGGTGTCTCGGGGCGCCACTGCGGCACCCAGACCAACCCGGGGTCGACCAGGTCGAAGCCGTCGAAGAGGGAGGTCAACTGGGCCCGGCTGCGGATGATCAGCGGGTTGTCGGTGCGGTGGTAGACCGCCTCGGCCTCCGCGCGTTCCCCGTGGTCCTGCCGGTCGTCGTCGCTGGCCTGGGAGAGCACCAGGTAGCTGCCCGGTGCCAGGGCCGCACGCAGTGTCCGCAGGATCTCCGCCGGCCGGTCGGAGTCGGGGACGAAGTGCAGCACCGCCACGATCATCACCGCGACCGGCTGGGAGAGGTCCAGCAGCCCGGTCAGGTCGGGATGGGTCAGGATCTGCTCCGGGCGGCGCAGGTCCTCCTGGATCACGGCGGCCCGGTCGTTGCCGCTGAGGATCTCCCGGCTGTGCGCCACCGCCACCGGGTCGATGTCGACGTAGACCACCCGCGAGGCGGGGTCGATGCGCTGGGCGATCTCGTGCACGTTGCCGACCGTCGGTATCCCGGAGCCGATGTCGAGGAACTGGCGGATCCCGGCCTCGGCGAGGAAGTGCACCGCCCGGCGCAGGAAGGCCCGGTTGGCCTGGGCCATCAGGGGCGCCTCGGGCACCGCGTCCACCATTGCCCGGGCTGTGGCGCGGTCGGCGGCGAAGTTGTGCGAGCCGCCGAGGTAGTAGTCGTACATGCGGGCGACGCTGGGACGCTCGATGTCGATGGTGTCCGGTGCCCAGTCCGGCCGCTGCATGTCGTACCCCTTTTGTCGACGACGCGGGCCACGCCGCCCGCGCGGGTCATCCGGGTATTCTGCCCCGTTCGCCGCGCGGGTGACCAGACAGGGCCACCCCCTTGGCGCGAGGGCGATCCGGCGCGGGCCGCGAGGACGATCCGGCGTAGGCCGCCCCCTGGTGGGAGGGCGATCCGGAGCGGGTGAGGGCGCTGCGGAGCGCCGCCGCCCCCGCCCGGCCGGCCGGTCGGGTCCCGTGCACCGGACTCGCCGGCGGTCGCGGAAACCCGACCGGCGAGTGCCGACCGGGCGGGGGAGACGGTTAGAACTTCGGTGCGTCCGGCGCTTCGAGCAGGCCCAGCCGAAGCGCGGTCATCAGTGCCTGGGCCCGGTTGGCCGCGCCCAGCTTCTCGTAGAGCTTGGAGATGTGGGTCTTGGCCGTCGACTCGCTGACGAAGAGCTGCTTGGCGATGCCGGCCACGCTCATGCCGTCGGCGAGCAGCCGCAGCACCTGACCCTCCCGGGGGGAGAGCTGCGGGCCGGACGGCGCGAGCCGCCGCTTCATCGCCTCGGCCAGGTCGGCCGCGGTGAACGCGCTCGGTGAGCTGGCGGCGTGCCGGGCGGCGGCCACCACCTCGTCGGCCGGGGCGGTCTTCGGCACGAAGGCGCTCGCCCCCGCCTCCAGGGCGCCGAAGAGCTGGTCGTCGCCGGCGTACATGGTGAGCACGACGATTCCCATCGTCGCGCTGGACTTGCGCAGCGCGCGGGTGGCCTCCAGGCCACTGCCGTCGGGCAACCGCAGGTCCATGATCACCACGTCGGGCTGGAGCGCGCCCGCCTGTCGCACGCCCTCCGCCGCCGTGGCGGCCTCACCGACGACCTCGAACTGCCGGTCTCGCTCGAAGGCATGCCGCAGGCCCTTGCGGATCAAGTCGTGATCGTCGACAAGGAGGACCTTGGTACGGGTGGCCGGTGTAGGGCTGGTGGTCATCCTCGGGTTACTCCCCTTCTGCTGCTGCGTTGCCGCGCACCCTATCGCGCCGGGGCGACGAGCCGAGAACCACAGCGACGGTCGTGCCGCTGGGTCGCCGCGGCCTGATCTCCAACCGGCCCCGGATACGTTCCGCCCTCTCGGCCATGATCGCAAGGCCATAGTGCCCCTCCGGGCGCTCGTCACCGATCCCGTGACCGTCATCCGACACTTCGATCTGCGCGTACGGCGGATCGACCTCGCAGGTGACCCAGAGATTCGCCGCGCCGGCATGCTTGCGGGCGTTGGTGACCGCCTCCTGGGCGATGCGCAGCAACTCGGCCTCGGTCGCGGCGGGCAGCCGGGCGGTCGACTCGTCCAGCGACAGGTGCACCCGCAGCCCGCCGGAGGAGCCGACGGTGCGGGCGTACTCGGCGATCGCGGCGGCCAGCCCGCCGTGCCGGTCCACCTCGCTGCGCAGCTCGAAGAGGCTCAGCCGCAGCTCGGTGATCACCCGGGTCACCTCGCCGCGCAGGGTGCGCAGCGCCTCGGCGGTCTCGTCGGCGTCCTCGAAGACGGTGGCCAGGGCGTTGTCGATGCCGTACCCCACCATGACCAGCTCCTGGGCCACCCCGTCGTGGATCTCCCGCGCCAGGCGCTGCCGCTCCTCGTTGGTGGCCAGCGACCGTACCTCGTCGAAGAGCAGGGCGGCCTCCAGCCGCAGCGCGGCCGGCCGGGTCAACGCGGTCACCCGGGACACCACCGGCGGCGGGTACGCCTGCGCGACGTCCGCCTCCATCACCAGCATGCCGATCGTCCGGACGCCGGCGACCAGCGGAACGATCAGCGCCGAGACGTGGCCACCGGCGTGCGAGCGGGCCTGCGAGCGGCTGGCGGTCTGCGGCTGCTGGCTGGCCCAGGCGTCGGCGATCGCCGAGTCGGCGTCGAGGGTGGTCTCCCAGTCGACCCGCTCGACGCCCACCTGGGCGAGCACCACCAGCCGGCCGCCGCCGCTGGCCGAGAGCACCGCCGCCCGCTCCGCGCGGGCCACCGTGCGCAGCTCCTCCAGCAGGTGCTCGGAGATGCCACCCGGGTCGAGGGTCGCCCCGGGCAGCTGCCGGGCCACGGTGCGCAGCTGGGTCAGCAGCCGGGTCGCCTCGGCGTACGGCTGGGGTTTGCTCTCGCCGCGCACCCGCATCACCCGGTGCAGGGTGCCGGCGGTGTAGAGCCCCAGCCCGGCCAGGATCAGCCACTGGGCGCAGACCGCGAGGTAGCCGAGCTGGCCGAGCTGGCGACCGCCGTCGACCTCGGTCAGCGCGGCGCTGACCAGCAGGGCGGCGGCGGTGACGGCCAGCAGCGCCGCGCCCTCGGAGAACCGGCGGCGCAGCGCGGTCACGGTGACCGGCACGGCGAGGTACGGCAGCACCGCCGACGCGCCGAGCCCGCCGACCGCGCCGCCGAGGGTGGCGACGGCGGCGACGTGGCTCGCGGCGAGGCCGAGCACCACCACCTCGGCGAAGCGGCTGAGCGGGCCGAGCACCCGGTGCTGGGGGGCGAGCGTGGCGGGCAGCCCCGCGACGCCGAGCAGGGCGATCCACCACAGCTGGGCGGCGTCGCGGGTGGCGAAGTAGGTGAGGACGGCGACCAGCGCGAGCATGATGACGCGCGCGGCGGTGGCCAGCGACCGGGTGAGCGGCCGGACGGGTGTCGAGGAGGCGGGCACGTGACGGATCGTAGTCAGCGGCGGTAGATGTCGGCGATTTCCGCCGCGTACGACTTCTGCACGACCTGCCGCTTGACCTTCAGCGACGGGGTCAGCTCCCCGGTGGCCTCGGTGAAGTCGTGCGGCAGGACGCGGAAGACCTTGATCGCCTCGGCCTGGGAGACCGCCTGGTTGGCCTGGTCGACCGCCGTCTGCACCTCGGCGCGCAGCGCCTCGTCGTCGCGCAGGTCGGCGACGGTGGTGTCGGCGGGCCGGCCGTGGTCGGCCAGCCACTTCGGCAGCGCCTCCTCGTCGATGGTGACCAGCGCGGCGATGAACGGCTGCCGGTCGCCGACGACGACGCACTGGCTGACCAGTGGGTGCGCCCGGACCAGGTCCTCCAGCACCGCCGGGGCGACGTTCTTGCCGCCGGCGGTCACGATGATCTCCTTCTTCCGGCCGGTGATGGTCAGGTAGCCGTCCTCGTCGAGGTGGCCCAGGTCCCCGGTGCGGAACCAGCCGTCGCCCTCGATCGCCTCGGCGGTGGCCGCCTCGTTGTGCCAGTACCCCTGGAAGATCAGGTCGCCGGAGATCAGGATTTCGCCGTCGTCGGCGATCCGGACGGTCACCCCGGGCAGCGGGCGGCCGACGGTGCCGATCCGGATGGCGGTGGGCAGGTTCACGGCGGCGGCCGGCGAGGTCTCGGTCAGCCCGTACCCCTCGTAGACGGTGACCCCGATGCCGCGGAAGAAGTGGCCGAGCCGGGCACCCAGCGGCGCCCCGCCGGAGATCGCGTCGCGGCACCGCCCGCCCAGGGCGGCCCGCAGCTTGCGGTAGACCAGCCGGTCGAAGACCGCGTGCTTGGCCCGCAGCGCCAGGCCCGGCCCGCCGGGGGCGTCCAGCGCCTCGCTGTACGCGACCGCGACCCGGTCGGCCCGGTCGAAGATCTTCGCCTTCCCGTCGGACTCGGCCTTCTGCCGGGCCCCGTTGTAGACCTTCTCGAAGACCCGGGGCACCGAGAGCACGAAGGTGGGCCGGACCTGCTGGAGCTCGGGCATCAGGTCCCGGGGGTCGGCGCAGTGCGCCATGGTGACCCGGGCCTGCACCACGCCGATCTGGATGAGCCGGGCGAAGGCGTGCGCCAGGGGGAGGAAGAGCAGGGTCGACGCGCCCTGCCGGAAGATGTTGGGCAGCACCGCCACCGCGTTGGCGGCGTCGGCGTAGATGTTGCGGTGGGTGAGCACGCAGCCCTTGGGGCGGCCGGTGGTGCCGCTGGTGTAGATGATCGTGGCCACGTCGTCGGCCCGCACCGCCGCGCGGCGGCGGTCGATCTCGTCGGCGTCGATCGTGGCGCCGACGGCGCTCAGGTCGTCGACCGCGCCCAGCTCGATCTGCCAGACGTTGACCAGGTCGGGAAGGCGGTCGCGGATCCCGGCGACGAGGGTGGCGTGCGCGGTGGTCTCCACCACGACCGCGACCGCGCCGGAGTCGGCGAGGATCCAGGCGGCCTGCTCGGCGCTGGAGGTCTCGTAGATCGGCACGGTGACCGCGCCGGCCGCCCAGATCGCGTAGTCGAACAGGGTCCACTCGTACCGGGTGCGGCTCATCAGGGCGACCCGGTCGCCGGGGGAGACCCCGGCGGCGACCAGGCCGCGGGCCACCGAGGTCACCTCGTCGCGGAACCGCCGGCAGGTCACGTCCTCCCGGGCGGCGTCGGCCCGCCCGGCCTCGGCCCGCCCGGACCGGCCGGCCGAGGGCACCGGGCGGACGAACTGCACCGCCTCCGGGGCGACCTCGGCGTTGCCCCAGACCGCCTGGGTCAGGTTGGCCGAGTCGCCGACGGTGACGATCGGCGGAACGGAGAACTCGCGCACCTGCACTCCCTCGTGCTCACACTGGCCGGGCTGGTCGTGACCCGAACGCCGGTCGGCTTCGTCGAAACCTACCCGCCCGCCCTGCTGGGTGCGGTAGCGAGGTTGCCGGTAGCCTCCCCCCATGGCGGACTCCTCCACCCAGTCGATCGTCGTCGACGCGTCACCGGACCGAGTGGCGGCGGTCATCTGCGACTTCTCCCGCTACCCGGAGTGGACCGACGCGGTCCGCCGGACCGAGGTGATCGAGGAGTACGAGGACGGTTACGCCAGCCAGGTCCGTTTCGTCCTCGACGCCGGGGTGCTGACCGACGAGTACGTGCTCGCCTACGAGTACGCCGAGGACCTCTCCCGCGTGCAGTGGCACCTGGTGGCGCCGTCGAAGATGCAGCGCTCCCAGCGGGGTTCGTACGACCTGGTCGGCAACCCGGACGGCACGACCACGGTGACCTACACCCTGGAGGTGGAGCTCTCCGTGGGCATGCTCGGCATGTTCCGCCGCAAGGCCGAGAAAATGATCATGGATACCGCGTTGAAGGAGCTCAAGCGCCGGGTAGAAGAAGGCG
The DNA here is from genome assembly GCF_049841815.1 of Micromonospora sp. DT233. Taxonomy (NCBI): domain Bacteria; kingdom Bacillati; phylum Actinomycetota; class Actinomycetes; order Micromonosporales; family Micromonosporaceae; genus Micromonospora; species Micromonospora sp. DT233. The sequence goes on from NZ_JBNCLB010000004.1 coordinate 127,079, forward strand.
GCGCGGCGCGTTGACGCCACCGGCTGCGGCGCACCCGTCACGGTAGGAGAGGCCCATCATGGGAGGTACCGATCCGGGTTCGGCCCGGGAGGAGGCGGAGCGGCTGGTCGCCACCGTGCTCGCGGCGGCCCGGCTGGCCGGCGCCGGGGCGCGCCCCGGTTCCGGGGCGGGCCCGTGGGGTCCGCTCGGTGGGATCGTCTCCAGTGTCCTCGATCACAGTGCCGGCGCGGCACGGTCGAACCCCGGCATGTCCGGTTTCGCCACCGGTGCGGCCGAGTGCTGCGTCTGCCCGGTCTGTCGCGGTATCGCCGCGTTGCGCGACCCGAGTCCGGAATTCGCCGAGCGGCTCGCGACCGGAGCGGGCGATCTGGCCGCCGGTGTGGCCAGCCTGCTGCGCGCGTTCGCGCCCGCCGACGGGCCCGCCACCACCCCGTCCCCGCAGCCGGCGGGCCCCGCCTCCGGCGACGACGTGTGGCGCGAGGCCACCCGTACCGGGCATGATGCTCAGCCGGCGCCGGAGCAGGACGTGTGGTCCGCCGCGACCCGGGGGGAGGGTCGCGTTCCGGCTGCCGACGTGCCGCCCGCCGACGACGCCGGGCCGGCCGCACCGGGGGCCTCCCGGCCGGCGGCCGGCCGACCCGTGGTGCCCGCCTCGCGGGCGGCCACGACCGGCGGCGCGGGCGACGAGGCACCGGGCCACGGGGCCTGACACCGGACATCCCGACCCACCGCACGGCGGTTCGCCGTGACGGTGCCGGGCAGCACAGCAGAGGGGAGTGGCAGCGGTGACGCTGACCATCGGAGTCGACGTCGGTGGCACGAAGGTGGCCGGCGGTGTCGTGGACGACACCGGCAAGGTCCTCGTGCAGGCCCGACGGGACACCCCCGCCGACGACGTCGGCAAGACCCGGGACGTCATCATCGAGGTGGTCACCGAGCTCTCCGCCGGCCGGCAGGTCCGGGCCGTCGGCATCGGCGCGGCCGGCTGGATCGACGCCGACCGCTCCACCGTCCTCTTCGCCCCGAACCTGGCCTGGCGCGACGAGCCCCTGCGCGAGTACGTGAGCACGGCCACCGGCCTGCCGGTGATCGTGGAGAACGACGGCAACGTCGCCGCCTGGGCCGAGTTCCGCTACGGCGCGGCCCGCGACGCCGACGACTCGATGGTCATGTTCACCATCGGCACCGGCGTCGGCGGCGGCATCGTGCTCGGCGGGGAGCTGGTGCGCGGCGCCCACGGCATCGCCGCCGAGCTGGGCCACATGCTCACCGTCCCCGACGGCCACCAGTGCGGCTGCGGCCGGCTCGGCTGCATCGAGCAGTACGCCAGCGGCAGCGCCCTGGTCCGGTTCGCCCGCGCCGCCGCCCGGCAGGAGCCGCACCGGGCCACCGCCCTGCTGGAACTGGCCGGCGGCGAGGCCGAGTCGGTCACCGGCCCGATGGTGACCGCCGCCGCCCAGGGCGGCGACCCGGTGGCCGCCGAGGCGTTCGCCCAGGTCGGGCGCTGGCTGGGCACCAGCCTCGCCGACATGGCGCAGATCCTCGACCCGCAGGTGCTGGTCGTCGGCGGCGGCGTCGTCGAGGCCGGCGACCTGCTGCTCGGCCCGACCCGACGCTCCTTCGCCGACGCCCTGGCCCAGCGCAGCCGGCTCCCCGTCGCCGAGGTGCGCCCCGCCGAGCTGGGCAACACCGCCGGCGTCATCGGCGCCGCCGACCTGGCCCGCCGGCTCTAGCGAAGGGCCCGCCGACCAACCCGGTCGGCGTCTCACGAAAGGCGAGAATGACCGAGACCGTGGGCGTGCCGCTGCGCGTCGTGTCGTACAACATCCACAGCCAGCGCGACGACACCGCCGCGCTGGCCGAGGTCGTCCGCAGTGCCGCCCCCGACGTGGTGATCGTGCAGGAGGCCCCCCGGCGGTTCCGGTGGCGGCAGAAGTCCGCCGCGCTGGCCGAGTCGTTCGGGCTGGTCGTCGCCGCCGGCGGGCTGCCGTCGCTGGGCAACCTGCTGCTGACCAGCCTGCGGGTGCGGGTGCTCGACACCCGGTGCCAGCGCTACCCGCTGACCCCGGGCCGGCATATGCGCGGTGCCGCGTACGCGCACTGCCGCGTCGGCGGGGCCGAGTTCCTGCTGGCCGGGTCGCACCTGTCCACCGACCCGGCCGAGCGCCCCGCCCAGGCGGCGGCGTTCAAGCGGGAGTTGGCCGCCGCCGAGCTGCCCGTGGTGGCCGCCGCCGACCTCAACGAGGGCCCCGACGGCACCGCCTGGGCGACGGTGGGCGAGGGGCTGACCGACACGGCGGTGGCGGCCGACCGCGCCGACCGGGTGACCTACTCGTGCGCCGACCCCCGCCGCCGCATCGACGCCGTCTTCGTCGACCCCCGGATCACCGTGGTCGACTACGACGTGGTGGACACCCCGCAGACCCGTCGCGCCAGCGACCACTTCCCGGTCCTGGTCGACCTGCTGCTGCCGGCCGCCGGCTGACCCGCCCGAGGCGTTCGAGTCCTCATCGGGCTGGACAAACCGGTCGGGTTACCGGAAGGATTTCGCACCGACCGGCACTCGTGCCGCACAAAGGAGAATCCGGTGCCCCCCTCCACCGATCCCGGCCGCCCCGAGCCGGACGCGACGGCGCCCGTCCCGACCGAGCCGCCGCGCGCGGTCTCCGACCGGGGCGAGACCGTCTGCGTCATCGGGGCGGGGGCCAGCGGCCTGGCCGCCCTGAAGAACCTCAAGGAACACGGCTTCGGCGTCGACTGCTACGAACGGGAGACCGGCGTCGGCGGCGCGTGGAACTGGCGGCACGACCGCAGCCCGGTGTACGCCAGCACCCACCTGATCTCGTCGCGGCCGTTCACCCAGTTCCCCGACTTCCCGATGCCGGACGACTGGCCGGACTACCCGCACCACAGCCAGCTGCTGTCCTACTTCGAGCGCTACGCCGACCACTTCGACCTGCGCCAGCACATCTGGTTCGGCACCGAGGTGGTCCGGGTCCAGCCGGTCGCCGGCGACCGCTGGGACGTCACCACCCGCAGCACCGGCGGCTACGGCCCGGAGCGCACCTCCCGGTACGCGGCCGTGGTCGTGGCCAACGGCCACAACTGGTCGCCGAAGCTGCCCCGCTACGAGGGGCTGGAGGAGTTCCGGGGCGAGCTCATGCACGCCTCGTCCTACAAGGACCCGGCGCAGCTGCGCGGCAAGCGGGTGCTGGTGGTCGGCGCCGGCAACACCGGCTGCGACATCGCCGTCGAGGCGGCCCAGCAGGCGGCGCACTGCTGGCACTCCACCCGCCGCGGCTACTGGTACGCCCCGAAGTACGTCCTCGGCCGCCCCGCCGACCAGGTCAACGACGCCCTGATCGCGCTGCGGGTGCCGTTGCGGGTGCGGCAGTGGCTCTACCACTGGACGCTGCGGCTGACCGTGGGCGACCTGACCCGCTTCGGCCTGCCCAAGCCCGACCACCGGGTCTACGAGACCCACCCCATCGCCAACAGCCAGCTCGTCTACTACGTCGGTCACGGCCGGGTCGCCCCGACGCCGGAGGTGGCCCGGTTCCACGCCAAGTCGGTGGAGCTCACCGACGGTCGCCAGATCGACCCGGAGCTGGTCGTCTTCGCCACCGGATACCTGCCCCGCTTCGAGTTCCTCGACCCGGCGGTGCTCGGCGCCGTCGACGGCCGGCCCCGGCTCTGGCTCAACGCCTTCGCCCCCGGTCACCCGACCCTCGCCGTCGTCGGCCTGGTCCAGCCCGACTCGGGGCTCTTCCCCCTGTCGCACTGGCAGAGCGTGCTCTTCGCCCGGCTGCTGGCGCTGCGGCTGACCCGCCCCGACCGGGCCGCCGAGTTCGCCCAGCGGGTCACGGCCGGGGCCGGGGAGCGCTACGTCGGCCGGGTCACCGACAGCAGCCGGCACTGGTTCGAGGTCGCCCACGCCGACTACCTGCGCGCCGTCCAGCGCGCCATGCACGAGCTGGAGGAGAAGTGACCCAGGGCGAGCGGGTGCGGATCATGCGGGGCCGGGAGTGGGCCCACCCGGTCCGCGCGGTGCGCCGCGAGGTGCTCAGCGCGCACCCGGAGCCGGAGCTGGGCCGTCCGCCGCTGCTCTTCGTGCCCGGCTTCGGGCACGGCGCGTGGGCGTTCGCCGAGCACTGGCTGGAGCACGCCGCGCAGCGCGGCTTCCCGGCGTACGCGCTGAGCCTGCGCGGGCACGGCGGCAGCGGGCCGGCGCCGGAGGCGACGCTGCGGGCGTACACCCATGACGTGACGCAGGTGGCGGCGGGCCTGCCGCGCCAGGCGGTGCTGGTGGGGCACGGCGCGGGGGCGCTGGTGGTGCGCCACGCCCTGGCCCGCTACCCGGCTCGGGCGGCGGTGCTGGTGGCCCCGGTCCTCGGCGAGTGGGGCACCCTCGGGGCGGCGCTGCGCCGCAACCCCGTCGGCACCCTGCCCGCCCTGGTCGGCGGCGGCCTGCGGCTGAACCGTCGGCAGTTGTTCAGCCGGGAGCTGCCCGACGCCGACGCCCGCCGGCACACCGCCCGGCTCGGCCGGGCCGGGCGGCGCGCACAGTGGCAGCTGCTGACCCACCGCGACCCGGAGCCCGCCGTGGGCGCCCCGCCGGTGCTGGTGCTGGGCAGCCCCGACGACCGGGTGGTCTCGCCGGCCGCGCTGACCCGGGCCGCCCGGCGGCACGGCGGCGCGCCGCTGCTCTTCCCCGGGATGGGCCACGACCTGATGCTCGACACCCGCTGGCGGGAGCCGATCGACGCGATCCTGGACTGGCTGGAGAAGGACCACCAGCCGGCCTGAGCCGTCCCACGGCGGCCGGCGGCTTGGCCCTCGGGTCAGCCGGCGGCGGCGAGGCGGTTGAGCAGCGAGCCGTCGTCGAGGGCGCTGAGGTAGGAGCGCGCCCAGGCGTGGATGTCGTTGTGGCGCAGGTGCTCGCGCATCGCCCGCATCCGGGCGGTGACGTCCGCCGGGTCGGCGTGCAGCGCGGTCAGCAGCTCCTGCTTGAGCCCCTCCAGGTCGTGCGGGTTGACCAGGTACGCCTGCGGCAGCTCCGCCGCCGCCCCGGCGAACTCGCTGAGCAGCAGCACCCCGTTGTCGTCGACCCGCGCCGCCACGTACTCCTTGGCGACCAGGTTCATCCCGTCGCGCAGCGGGGTCACCGCCATCACGTCGGCCACCCGGTAGAGCGCGGCCACCTCAGCCCGGTCGAACGGCTGGGTGAGGTAGTGGATGGCAGGCTCGCCGACCCGGCCGAACTCGCCGTTGATCCGCCCCACCTCGCGCTCGACCCGCTCGCGGAGGATCTGGTACTGGCCGACGCGCTCCCGGCTCGGAACGGCCACCTGCACCAGCACCGTGTCGCGCACCTTGACGTGCCCGCTGGCCAGCAGCTCGCTGTAGGCCTTGAGCCGTTGCTCGATGCCCTTGGTGTAGTCCATCCGGTCGACGCTGAGGATGACGTGCTCGGGATCGCCGAGGTCGTGGCGCAGCCGCGCGGCGCGGGCGGCCACGTCGGGGCGACCCGCCAGCGCGGCCATCTCGGCCGTGTCGATCGCGACCGGGAACGCCCCGATCCGGACCTCCCGGTCGGGCATGGTGATCTCCCGGTCGGTCGCCGGCATCCCCAGCACCTTGGTCGCGAGCTGGGCGAAGTTGTGCGCGGCCTGGGCGCGCTGGAAGCCGATCAGGTCGGCGCCCAGCATCCCGCGCAGCAGCTCGGCCCGGCGGGGGAGCTGCATGAACAGCTCCGGCGGCGGGAACGGCACGTGCAGGAAGAAGCCGATCCGCAGGTCGGGGCGGAGCTCGCGGAGCAGGCCCGGCACCAGTTGCAGGTGGTAGTCCTGCACCCAGACCACCGCCCCCGGATCGGCCACCTCGGCGGTGGCCTCGGCGAAGCGCTGGTTGACCCGCTGGTACGCCTCCCACCAGCGGCGGTGGTACTCCGGCTGCTCGACCGCGTCGTGGTACAGCGGCCAGAGGGTCGCGTTGGCGAAGCCCTCGTAGTGGTCGCGGAGGTCTTCGGCACTCAGCGCCACCGAGCGCATCCGCACCCGGTCGACGTCGGGCAGGGCCGGCGCCGGCCCGGTGCCGCCCGCCCAGCCGACCCAGGTGGCCGGGGTGTGTCGCAGGAGTGGGTGCAGGGCGCTCACCAGCCCACCGGGGCTGCGTCGCCACTCACAGGCGCCGTCGGGCGCCACACTGTCGTCGATGGGAAGCCGGTTGGCCACCACCACGAGGGAACTCTGTCGCATCTCGGGCATTCCGATCAGCAGAGACCGACCGCCGCGAGCGGGGAACAACCGGGCAGTCAGTGGGGGAAGTGACGTACATCGGTATTCCTACTGACAGTAAGTTACACCACTGTTACGCCGGGCGCGTGGGCGGGTCGTGTCCCGCAGTTCGGGCGGGCGGTGGGGGGCGAGCCGTGCGGGGCGGGTCAGACCCGGGCGCCGTTGTCCGGGTCGTCGTCGTCGGAGTCGCCGGGGCGCAGCCGCCAGATCAGCGTCACGAAGCCGGCCAGGATCCCGGTGAAGCCGAAGAGGGTGACCACCGAGGGATCCACCGGGATCAGCGACGGCTCCAGGAAGAGCACGAAGCCGACGACGATGGCCAGCACCCCGGCCACCGCGTACTTCGAGAAGCGGGGCAGCGGCGGGGGCGGCGGCGGGGTGTAGCGCTCCTCGTCCGCGTCGTCGGGCAGGTCCGCGCCGAAGGTGTCCAGCCCGTCGAGCAGCGACGGCTCGTCCTGCCGCCCCGGGCCCACGGAGACGCCGGAGACGTCGGCGGCCCAGGGCAGTCGGCGCACGTCGGTGGCGGTGACGCCCTCGTCCGCGCCGGCCCGGCCCGGCGCGCCCGCGGCCGGCTCGCCCGGGGTGTCGTCGACGTCCTCCGCCGCGGGCCAGGGGGCCGCCCCGGCGGCCGGGGCGGTGTGGAAGCCGGCCACGATGCGGGCCCACTCGGCGTCCACGTCCGGCTCGTGGCGGGCCGGCTCGGCGGGGGTCTCCTCGGCGAGCTGGGTGAGGTAGTCACGCGCCGTCATCAGGTGCGACCGGTCGACGTAGAGCCGATCGACCGGCCGGGACGGCACGGTGGTGGTGCGGGTGACGGGATTCAGGTCGGCCGACGGCTGGAGGTACGCCGCGATGCCACCGGCGGCCAGCACGTCGAGCAGGTGCTCACCGACGCGTGGATCCACGTCGCCGGCGATGGCGTACTCGCTGGCGTCGAGCCCGTTGTCCCGCCGTCCTCGGCGGGCACCACCCGCTGACACCCGACATCCTCCCTCGGCGCACCTCGCGGTGCTCTCGCCCCGGCGCCCCGCACGCCGTGCCCTGAATCGTGACACGTCGGGGGCCCGTTGCGGGAGTGCGTTGTGGCGTGCCGCTCCCGGTTCGTACGCTTCCGGGCCGACCGTTCCGCCCGCCGACGGTCTCCCCGCAGGTGCGCGGGGCCCGCCGGCGAGGGGCCGGCGGCCCGGAATGCGGTGTCGGAGCGGTCCTCGCGGACGGACACCCGTGCCGTGCTGGCTGATGAAGTACATCATCCCCGGCGGCCGGCCGGGTGGCCCCTCTCCTTCGCCGAACCGACCTTCGCCAGGCCCGCTGACGCGCCAAAACTGACATTACGCTCAAAGAGCACAGTTGACGGTAAAGGTCCCAGGCTCAGGGCCGCGCGGCACCGGCACCCGGCTCGGCCCGGGCGAGCCGCAGCAGCCCCGGGGCGTGGTTACGGGCGGCGAACCGCCGTACCTGGGCCAGCGCCTCGGCCGCGCCCGCCGGGTCCACCTCACCCAGGGTGGGCACCGCGAGCGCGAGGGCGATCACCTCGTCGGTGGCGTCGCCCATCCGGCGGTACTGCTCGGCCGCCGACCGCAGCAGCTCAGCGGCGGTACGGCGCTCGCCCGCCGCGCGGGCGAGCGCGCCCTGCGCGGCCTGCCGGGCGGCGGCCGCCCAGGGAGTCATCCGGGGAGCACGGGTCAGCAGCTCCCGGACCCGCTCGGCGGCGTCCCCGCCCAGCACCACCGCGAGGTGCCCGATCGCGGGAACCCACTCGGCGAACGGGATCATCCGGGTGCGCCGCCAGTCCTCCTCCAGCTCGGCCAGGAGCCGCACCGCCTCGGCCTCGTGCCCCTGCACCGCCCGGCAGAGCGCGGCGTGGGCCAGCGTCGAGCGGAGCACCCGGTGGAAGCCCGAGCGCCGGGCCGCCGCCACCGCCCGCTGAACCTGGTCGCCCCCGTCCTCGCCGTCGTCGGCGATGGCGCTGGCCGGGTCGGCGGTGGCGGCCGGCTCCGGCTCGTCGCGCAGCGCCCGGAGCCACCCGGAGACCGCCACGATGTGCAGGTCCCACTCGGCGGTGGGCCGGCGGGTCGACTCGGCCACCAGGTCGGCCGCCGAGTCCCAGTCCCCGGCGTAGTACGACGTGGCCCACTGGTCCTCGAAGCTCGTCGTGACGCTGTGCTCGCTGCCCAGGTCCAGCGAACGCTGCTCCTCCACCAGCCGGGCCGAGCCGGCCAGGTCACCCTCCTCCTGCAACGCCCAGGCCAGGTTGTGCATGGCGCGGCGGCGGTTGGCCAGCCGATCCGTGCGGCAGTGCTCGGTGACCTCGACCAGCTCCGCGTACGCCTCGTGCACCCCGGAGAGGTAGCGGGCCACCGCCAGGGTGATCCGGGCGCTCGCGGTGGCCTCGGCCAGTTGGAGCCGCTCGGCCAGCTCGGCGGCCGACCGGGCCGCCGCGCAGGCCGGCCCGGTCTCCCCGTTGAGCATGTGCACCCGGGCCAGTTCCAGCAGGGCGCTCACCTTCTCCTCGGTGTCGGGCAGGTCGGCGTAGATCCGGATCGCCCGGTCCAGACAGCGCAGCGTCTCGGCCCGGTCCGCCCGCCGCCAGGCGGCGGTGGCCAGCAGCGTCCAGGCGCGGGCCGCCCCGGCGGAGTCCCCGTCCTCGGCCAGCCGGGTCAGCCGCTGCGCCCCGCCGCCGACCAGGAACGCGTCCCCGTCGCGGAAGAACGCCAACTCGGCGTCCAGCAGCTCCAGCGCCGGGTCGGGGCCGCCGGGCAGGGCCAGCGCCCGCGCCACCAGGGTCGCGGCGGTGTCCAGCGCATGCAGCCCGTACGCCCGGCGGGCCGCGCGGTGCAGGGCGGCCCGCGCCGGCGGGGCGTAGGGGGCGGTGTCCAGGCCGATCGTCCGGGCGATCTCGTGCGCCGCCCAGCGGTGGTTGGCCAACACCTCGACGAGGTCCTGCCGCCGGTCTCCGGTGACCTGCTCCAACCAGTCCGCCGTGCGCTGGTGGCGCAGCACCCGCTCGGCCCGGGGCAGCCGCTGGTAGCACACCTCGCGCACCAGGATGTGCCGGAACCGGTATTCCGACTGGCCGGGCATCGTGGAGCCGGGCTGCTCGTGCACCAGGTCCCGGCGGTGCAGCCGGCCCAGCGCCCGCTCGACCCAGTCCCGGGGGCGGTCCAGCGCGGCGGCGACCGCCGCCGGCCAGAACTGCACGCCCACCACGGCGGCGACCTGGAGCACCACCCGGTCGGCCGGGTCGAGCAGGTCGAGCCGGTTGGCGATGACCGCCTGCACGGTGCGTGGCATCTCCCGCACGGCGGCCGGGTCCGTCCGCCCGGACGCGTCGAACAGCCCCCCGTCGAGCAGCATCCGGGCGTACTCCTGGGCGTAGAGGGGGTTGCCGTCGGCGAACTCGATCAGCGGGTCCCGGGCGGCGGGGGGCAGCGCCTTCTGCCCGAGCAGCAGCGAGTAGAGGGTGTCGATGTCGGAGTTGTGCATCGGCGGGACCGAGATCGACATGGTCCCGCTGATGGTCCCCGTCCAGGCCGGGTGCCGTTCCCGCAGCTCCGGCCGGGCGGTGGCGACGATCAGCAGCGGCACGTCGCGCGCCGCCGCGCCGAGCTGCTCGACGAAGGCCAGCATCGACTGGTCGGCCCAGTGCATGTCCTCGAAGACCAGCACGGTGGGCCCCGTCGCGGCCAGGGCCAGCAGGAACTGCCGCCAGGCCGCCTCGGTCTCGCCCGGGATCAGCCGCTCGCCGGGGAGGCCGAGCAGCGGGCCGAGCGGGTCGACCAGCCGTACGGCATGCGGGTTGGCCAGTTCGGCGAGGCGTCGCCGCAGCCGGTCGGCGAGCGCCGCCGGGTCGTCGACGTCCCGCACCCCGGCCCACGCCTTCACGACGTCGGCGAGCGCGGCGTAGGTGACGTTCTCGCCGAACGGCGGGCACTGGCCGACGAGCCAGGTGACCGGCGGCCCGGGCAGGCTGGCCGCGTGCCGGGCCAGGTTGCGCAGCAGCCGACTCTTGCCCACCCCGGCCGGGCCGAAGACGGTGACCAGTTGGGCGGTGCGCTCGGCGACCGTGCGGTGCAGGGCGTTGACCAGCAGGCCCCGCTCGTGTTCCCGGTCGACCATCGGGGTCACCTCGGCGGTGCTCAGGTCCCGCTGGGGCAGCGCCCGCACGGCCAGCCAGATCCGGCTGACCGTCGACCGGCCGCGCAGCGTCACGGCGGGCAGGTCGGCGTACTCCATGTCGTGTCGGGTGGCCGCCCAGGTGCGCTCGTCGACGACCACCCCGCCGGTGGGCGCCAGGGACTGCAACCGGGAGGCGGTGTTGACCACGTCGCCGGTGACGAACCCCTGACCGCCGTCGCGGGCGGCGGAGAGGTCGACCAGCGCCTCGCCGCTGGCGATGCCGACCCGGAAGCCGAGCGGCGGGCCGGTGGGCTGGCGGGCCAGGTGCCGTTGCAGCTCCAGCCCCGCCCGCACGCAGCGCAGCGCGTCGTTGTCGGTGGCCACCGGCGCGCCGAAGAGCGCCATCACGGCGTCGCCGATGTACTTCTCGACCACCCCGCCGTACTGGTGCACCAGCCGCCGCACGGTGGCGAAGTAGCCCTGTTGGAGGCTGCGCGCCTGCTCCGGGTCGGCCTGCTCGGCGTACGTGGTGAAGTCGACGATGTCGACGAAGAGGACGCTGACCTGGCGGCGGTCCTCCTGGGTCAGCACCGGCCGGTCGCGCAGCGGATTGCCGCAGCTGGTGCAGAAGTTGGCCGCCGGGCCGTTGGGCTGCCCGCAGCGGCCGCACCTGCGGGTCAGTGCCTGCCCGCACCCGCCGCAGAAGCGGTCGTCCGGACCGGCTTCGCGCGAGCAGTTTCCACATTTCAGATCGATGGTCAGCTCCGTAACGCAAGGTCGCACCAGTATCACGCGCCGCTGTCGCGTCGGCTACCCGATACGCCGACGGAATGCTCGGGGCGATCGGGCGAGACTATCCTTCCACTCAGGACGTGACCGTCAGGAGAGTGTTGTGCACGTACGACTGTCCGCCCTCTGGACCGACCCGCAGGGGACCGTACGGGCCCCGGGCGAAACGGTGGAGGTCGATGCCGTCACTCTCGCCGCACTGGAGGAGCGGGGCGTGGTTGAGGCGCCGGACGGCCAGGGCACGGGCTCGGGCAGGGACGACACGACCACGACGACGGAGACCGACCCGAAGAAGATCGGGCCGGGCCCGACCGCCCCGCCCGCGGACGAGCCGACCAAGTGAACGACGGGCGCAGGAGCCGGCGGGCAGTCGAGCCCGTCGCCGCCGAGGGGTGGTTCAGCGGTCGTTCATGCCGGCCCGCCGGCGCAGCGCCGCCACGTCGGTGACCACGATCCGGCGGCCCTCGGTGCGCAGCCAACCCCGGCTGGCGAAGGAGCCGATCGCCTGGTTGACGCTCTGCCGGGAGCCACCGGCCATCTCCGCTAGCTGACTCTGGTTGAGCTCGATGGTGATCATCGGGGCCTGGCTCTCGCCGGCCAGGCGGACCAGCGTCTTGGCGACCCGGCCGGGCAGGTCCAGGAAGACGTGGTCGGCGTTCTGCTCGGTCAGCCGGCGGATCAGCCCGCCGAGCGAGCGCATCACCGCGTCGAGGATGCGCGGGTTGGAGTGGACCAGCTCCATGAAGGCGGGGCGGGACAGCGCCAGGGCCGCGCAGTCCTCGATCGCCTCCGCCGAGGCCGAGCGGGTGGAGGCGTCGAGCAGGGAGACCTCGCCGAGCACGTCCGGCGGGCGGATCACCGACAGCACCGCCCGTTCGCCGGTCGGCGCGGTGCGGAACACGGCCACCGCGCCCCGGCGCAGCACGATCAGCGACTCACCCGGGTCGTTCTCGACGAAGAGCAACTGGCCCTTGCGGTACGTCCGGGGCACCGCCGCGGCGATCACCCGCTGGCGCACCTCCGGCTCGAGGCCGGCGAACATGTCGACGCCCGTGAGCGCGTCACCCGGCTCCGGCAGGCGCATCTCCACGGCCCAACCCCTCCCCGGTAAAGGACCACAACTCGCTGCCCGGGTGAACCTGACAACCCCGGTGCGAGGTCTGAACCGGTTCGGCGTCCGGCGGCGGTACACATCAGATCATGACGGCCCAGTCGCTTGCTGTACACCCCTGGAAACACTTCCGTGACACTCCCGAGCTGCGGCGCAGCGCGTCGGCGTCGGGTTCGCGACCCGGCCGGCGGGCGGTGGCGCGGATGGGCGAGGATGGTCCGGATGGTCTACCGCTATTTCTACGACTCCGAGTTCATCGAGGACGGCCGCACCATCGACCTGGTGTCGATCGGCGTCGTCGACGAGAACGGCCGCGAGTTCTACGCCGTCTCCACCGAGTTCGACGACTCCCGGGCCGTGCCCTGGGTGCGCCGCAACGTGCTGGACAAGCTGCCCTCGCCGGCCGACCGGGCCTGGCGGTCGCGCGAGCGCATCCGCGACGACCTCTACGAGTTCCTCGTGGAGCCGATCCGGGGCCGGCCGGGCGAGCAGCTGGAGCTCTGGGCCTGGTACGCGGCGTACGACCACGTGGTGCTGGCCCAGCTCTGGGGGTCGATGACGGCGCTGCCCCGGGAGATCCCCCGGTTCACGAAGGACCTTCGGCAGCTCTGGGACGACCGGGGCCGCCCGCCCCTGCCCGACGCGGGCGCCGCCCGGCACGACGCGCTGGTCGACGCCCGGCACAACCTCGCCCGCTGGCGGGCGATGACGGCCCGCTGACTTTCCGGCTCCTCCAGGTTTGGTCGGGTCTGTCGGGGGCACCGAGGTCGGGGTCGACGTCCAGACAAGGGGGTACGACCATGACCAGCGAGCCGACCAGCGAGCCGACCAGCGCCGCCGACGCCCGACGACGGGTCACCGAGCTGGTCCGCGCGGCCCGGATCTGCATGCTGACCACGATCGGGGTGGACGGGCGGCTGGTGAGCCGGCCGATGGCTGTGCAGGCGGCGCAGTTCGACGGCGACCTGTGGTTCTTCGCCTACGCCCACTCGGCGAAGGTCCGCCAGCTCCGGGTGAACCCGGAGGTCGACGTGTCCTTCTCCGACCAGCGCGACCACTCCTGGGTCTCGCTCAGCGGCACCGCCCAGGAGAGCTACGACCGGGCCCGCGCCGAGCGGCTCTGGAACCCGGCGCTGAAGGCCTGGTTCCCGGACGGGCCGGAGACCGGCGGGCTGACCCTGATCAAGGTGCACGCGGGCGCGGCGCGGTACTGGGACGCGCCGAGCGGCACCATGGTCAATCTGCTGGGCCTGGCCCGGGCGGCGGCCACCGGGAAACCACCGCAGGCGGGGGAGAACGGCGCGGTGACCTTCTGAGCGCGGCGTCGCCGTCGTCCCGGGGCGCGCGGTCGGCGCGGGGGCGTGGCCGCTACAGTCTGCAGTGACGGCCCGCCCCGGGCCGGCAACGGTGCCGATGGTCTGATTTGACACATATCCTGGGGCAAAATCGGGCTTCACCTGTGCTCCCCAGGAGGATGAGCAGATCATGCGTATCGGCGTGCTCACCGGCGGCGGCGACTGCCCGGGTCTCAACGCGGTAATCCGGGCGGTGGTCCGCAAGGGCGTCGCCACCTACGGTCACGAGTTCGTGGGCTTCCGGGACGGCTGGAAGGGCCCGCTCGAGGGTCTGTCGAAGCCCCTCGAGATCTCCGACGTGCGGGGCATCCTGCCGCGCGGCGGCACCATCCTCGGCTCGTCCCGCACCAACCCGTTCAAGATCGAGAACGGCGTCGAGCGGATCAAGGAGAACCTCGCCGCGCAGGGCGTGGACGCGCTCATCGCGATCGGCGGCGAGGACACCCTCGGCGTCGCCACCAAGCTGCACGAGCTGGGCGTCCACGTGATCGGCGTGCCGAAGACCATCGACAACGACCTCGGCGCCACCGACTACACCTTCGGCTTCGACACCGCCGTCAACATCGCCATGGAGGCGATCGACCGGCTGCACACCACCGCCGAGAGCCACCACCGCACCCTGGTCGTCGAGGTGATGGGCCGCCACGCCGGCTGGATCGCCCTGCACGCCGGCCTCGCCGGTGGCGCGAACGTCATCCTGCTGCCGGAGCGGCAGTTCGACGTCGAGCAGGTCGCCGGGTACGTCGAGAAGCGCTTCCAGCACCAGTACGCCCCGATCGTCGTCGTCGCCGAGGGCGCCCAGCCGCTCGACGGCCAGATGGTCGTGCACAACCAGGAGCTCGACTCCTTCGGCCACGTCCGCCTCGGCGGCATCGGCCAGTGGCTCGCCGAGCAGCTGGAGGCGAAGACCGGCAAGGAGGCGCGCACCGTCGTGCTGGGTCACATCCAGCGCGGTGGCACCCCGACCGCCTTCGACCGGGTGCTCGCCACCCGGCTCGGCCTGCAGGCCATCGACGCCGCGCACGAGGGTGACTGGGGCAAGATGGTCGCCATGCAGAGCACGGACATCGTCCGGGTGCCGCTGGCCGAGGCCACGGCCGAGCTGAAGACCGTGCCGATCGAGCGGTACGAAGAGGCCGAGGTCTTCTTCGGTAGCTGAGCCCGCCCGGCGCGTGCGGCGACCCGGTCCGACCGGGCCCCGCCGCACGCGCCGCCGGGCTCCCGCCGGGGGCCGTCCAGGGCGGCCCCGGCGGGCGGTCGCCCCGCGCGACGACGACCCCCTGGAGAAGACACGAGGGGGTACGGCCATGGCCGTCGACGTGCACACCGTGGCGGTGATCGGGGCCGGCAAGATCGGCGAGCTGGTCCTCTCCGGGCTGCTGCGCTCCGGGTGGCCGGCGGAGCGGCTGCTGGCCACCGCGCGCCGGCCCAGCCGGGCCGAGGAGCTGAGTACCCGCTACGGCGTCCGGGTGGTCGACAACCTGACCGCCGTGGCCGAGGCGGCGGTGCTGGCCATCGCCGTCAAGCCGCAGGACGCCGCCGCCCTGCTCGACGAGATCGGGCCGAAGGTGCCGGCCGACAAGCTGGTCGTCTCGCTCTGCGCCGGCCTGTCGACCGGGTTCTTCAACCGGCGGCTGCCCGAGGGCACCCCCGTGGTCCGGGTGATGACCAACACCCCCGCCCTGGTCGACGAGGCGATGAGCGCGATCTCGGCCGGCGCGCACGCCACCGGCGAGCACCTGGCCCTGGCCGAGGAGATGTTCAAGCCCCTCGGCGTCACCCTGCGCGTCCCCGAGTCCCAGCAGGACGCCGTGACCGCGCTCTCCGGCTCCGGCCCCGCGTACTTCTATCTCCTGGTCGAGGCGATGGTCGACGCCGGCATCCTGCTCGGCCTGCCCCGCCAGGTCGCCCACGACCTGATCGTGCAGACGGCGATCGGCTCGGCGGTGATGCTGCGCGACTCCGGCGAGCACCCTGTGAAGCTGCGCGAGGCGGTCACCTCGCCCGCCGGCACCACCATCTCCGCCGTGCGCGAGCTGGAGAACCACGGCGTACGCGCGGCGATGCTCGCGGCGCTGGAAGCTGCCCGCGACCGCGCCCGGGAACTGGCCGCCCAGTCCGAGTGAGACCGCGCAGGAGTCGGGTTTCCGACTTCGTGTCCGACGGCAGGGCGGGTTGACTGCTGTCCGTTCAGCGAGTGTTGATCAGCCACTGAGATCAAGTGGGGGTTGAAGGCGTCGCCGAGGGCTCAGTTGCCGCGGGGAAATGATTGAATCAGTCCTGCAGCGGTGGGGTGTGAGGAGTACAAATGGACGTCTTCGATGTGCGGGACCGACTCATCGGGGACTACAAGGAGTTCACGTCGAGCTTCGTCGACCCTCGCGACCCGAAAGTCCGGGAACATGTCGAACGGCTGGCTGCCTCCGGCTATCAGTGGCCGGCACCCTACCTCTCGCTCAACCCGAACTTCGCCTCCGGCGGGACCGTCGACAAACTGGTGGCCGAGGGCCTGCTGCATCCGGACAGCGAGCGCATCTTTCGTATCAAGGAGAACGAGGCCACCCCGGGCGATCAGCCGCTGCGGCTGCATCAGCACCAGCGTGACGCCATCGCGATCGCCCGTGACGGCCACAGCTATGTGTTGACCACGGGCACGGGCTCGGGCAAGAGCCTGTCCTACATCGTGCCGATCGTCGACCGGGTCCTACGGGCCAAGACGGATGGGACGTATCAGCCCGGCGTCAAGGCGATCATCGTCTACCCGATGAACGCGTTGGCCAACAGTCAGCTGCACGAGCTGGAAAAGTTTCTCTGCTGGGGCTTTCCGAACGAGAAGCCGTTGGTGACGTTCGACCGCTACACCGGTCAGGAGAGCCGGGAAGCCCGACGTCGGATCCTCAGCGATCCGCCGGACATTCTGCTCACCAACTACGTGATGCTCGAACTGGTGCTGACCCGGCACCGGGAACGTGAGCGCCTGATCAGGGCCGCCAGCGGCCTGTGGTTCCTGGTCCTGGACGAGCTGCACACCTATCGAGGCCGCCAGGGTGCCGACGTGGCGTTCCTCGTGCGCCGGACGAGGGATGCCTGTCAGGCGAGACACCTGCAATGCGTCGGGACCTCGGCCACCATGACCACCGATGGCGACGCCGCGCGTCAGCGACAGGTGGTGGCTGACGTGGCGACCCGCCTGTTCGGCCAGCCGGTGTGGCCGGAACACGTCATCGGCGAAACGCTGCACCGCGTCACGACGGTTGTCGAGCCGGGCGCTGAAGGGCTCGCGCAGCGGGTGCGGCTCTGGTGCCGGGGCGGCCACGAACCCGGTCCTGAGGATTTCCGTAGGGACCCGTTGGCCCACTGGGTGGAGAGCGCGTTCGGCGTCGAGCCGGCGCAGGAGACCGGCCGGCCGGTCCGCCGGCGGGTCCCGCGTACCGTCCCGGAGGCTGCGGAGAACCTGACCGGGCTGACGGACGAACCGGTCAGCGACTGCCAGGCGGCTATCCAGGCCGTGCTCCAGGCCGGTGCCAGCATCACGCACCCGGAGACGGGACGGCCGGTCTTCGCGTTTCGGCTGCACCAGTTTCTCTCCAAGGGCGACAACGTCTATGTCACCGTCGAGTCACCGGCCCGGCGGCACATCACGAGCCGTTATCAAACCGTTTCACCGGACAGTGGCCCCACTGAGCGGAAGATCCTCGTGCCGTTGGCGTTCTGCCGGGAGTGTGGGCAGGAGTACCTGACGGTTCGCCGGTCGGTGAACGGCTTCGAGGCGCGGCAGGACTCGGACACCAGCGAGGACGGCGGCTACCTCTATCTCAGCGACGACCAGCCCTGGCCCGCCAGTCTCGAGATCGCGGTGCAGGACGGTCGGTTGCCGTACTCGTGGACGGTGCTCGCCGACGACGGCAGCACCGTCCCGGCCGAGGAGAAGCGTAAGTACCTCCCCGAGGTGGTGCACGTCGACGCCGAGGGCTTCGAGGTCGAGCCGGGGGAGGGGATCACCGCCGCCTGGGTCGCCGCACCCTTCCGCTTTTGCCTGCGCTGCCGGGTCTCGTATGAGCGTCAGCGGGGCAAGGACTTCGCCCAGTTGGCCAAGCTCTCCACCGAAGGGCGGAGCTCGGCGCTCTCGGTGGTCGGAGCGAGCATCGTGCGGGCGCTCCGCGCCGATCCGACGCTCGACAAGCCGGCGCGCAAACTGCTGTCGTTCGTCGACAACCGCCAGGACGCCTCCCTCCAGGCCGGCCACTTCAACGACTTCGTGCAGGTGGTCCAGCTCCGGGGTGCCCTGTACCGGGCGGCCGAGAAGAGTCCCGACGGCCTCACCCACGAGCGGGTGGCCCAGCGGGTCACCGAGGCGCTCGGGTTGCCGCTGACCGAGTTCGCCCGCCGGCCGGAGGTCCGCTACGGCAAGGAGGAAATCTGGCGGGCCCTGCGCGAGGTGGTTAGCTACCGGCTCTACCTCGATCTGGAACGCGGCTGGCGGGTGACCATGCCCAATCTCGAGCAGACGGGCCTGCTCCGCATGGGCTACCGCTATCTGGACGAGATCGCAGCGGACCAGGAAATCTGGGAGCGCAGCCACCACCTCCTGCGCGACGACAACCCGGAGCACCGGTACGAAATCGCGGCGACCCTGCTCGACGAGATGCGCCGCAATCTGGCCATCGACGTACGGTGCCTCACCGGGGAGGGCTTCGACGAGATCCGCCGGCTGTCGGCGCAGCACCTGGCCGAGCCGTGGGCGCTCAGTTTGCGGGAGCGGGCCACGGTCGCCGCGATCGCCTTCCCCAAACCCAGCGGAAAGGGTCGTCCCCGTTCCCATCTGCATCTGTCTGGGCGCGGTGCGCTGGGCAAATACCTCAAGCAGCAGTACGACTCGCCCGGGCAGCCGTGCACTGTCGCCGACGCCCAGGACATCATCCGCGATCTGCTGGCGGTGCTCACCGAGGCCGGCCTGGTGATTCAGGCCGAACCTGGCGAGGGCGATGACCTGATCGGCGGCTACCGGCTCCGCTCCGACGCGCTGCTGTGGCAGGCCGGCGACGGCAAGGCGGGTGCGGAGGACCGGGTCCGCAAGCAGCTCTCCGGTGAGGTCGGCGCCCGGGTCAACACATTCTTTCGGGATCTCTACCGGGACACCTCGCACCTGCTCGCCGGCCTGCAGGCGAAGGAGCACACCGCTCAGGTGACCCCGCAGGTCCGGCAGGAGCGGGAGCGCGAGTTCCGCGAGGGTGACCTGCCGCTGCTGTTCTGCTCGCCGACGATGGAACTGGGTGTCGACATCAATGCGCTCAACGCAGTGGCGTTGCGCAACGTGCCGCCGACTCCGGCCAACTACGCCCAGCGCGCCGGTCGGGCCGGCCGTTCCGGGCAGCCCGCGCTGGTGGTCACCTACTGCTCCACCGGCAGTGCGCACGACCAGTACTACTTCAAGCGGCCCACGCTCATGGTCGGCGGCACCGTGCAGCCGCCCCGCCTCGACCTGGCCAACGAGGACCTGGTCCGTTCCCACCTCCAGGCCATCTGGCTGGCCGAGACCGGCGAGGAGTTGCCCAGCTCACTCGCGGCCGTGATGGAGACCGGCGGGGAGAACCCGTCGTTGGAGCTGCTGCCGAAGCTGAAGAGGTCGATCGAGGATCCGGATGCCCGCCGCCGGGCGCTGGCCAGGGCCGAGGCAGCGCTCGCGGGGGACGTGGCCGGAGAACTGGCAGACGCGCCCTGGTGGCGTCCCACCTGGCTGGCGGAGATGATCGACCAGGCACCCCGCAGCTTCGAGGACGCCCTGGGCCGGTGGCGCAAGCTCTACCGCGCCGCGTTCCGGGAGTACGAGGTGCAGGGCCGCCGGGCGGTCGACACGAACGTCTCGCACAGGGCCCGTGAGGAGGCGCACCGCCGCGCCAACGACGCTCGGGTGCAGCTCGACCTGCTCCGCAACGAGGACTCCGACGAGCCGCAGACGGACTTCTACACCTATCGCTACCTCGCCTTCGAGGGCTTCCTGCCGGGCTACTCCTTCCCCCGTCTTCCGTTGGCCGCGTACATCCCCGGGCTCAACGGGCAGCGGCAGGGGGACTACATCCACCGGCCACGGTTCATCGGCATCAGCGAGTTCGGCCCGCAGTCGCTGATCTATCACGAGGGTGCGCGCTACATGGTGCGCGGCGTGCAGTTGCAGCAGGCGGCGGAGCCGGGCAAGGACAACCTTCTCACCACGTCCGCCCGGCGCTGCCGTGCCTGTGGGCACCTGCACGACGATGTCGCGGGAATCGACGTCTGTGACAGCTGCGGTGAGCGGCTCGGCGCGATCGACGAGAATTTGTTGCGGCTCTACACCGTGCGGACCCAGCGGCGAGAGCGGATCTCCTCAGACGAGGAGGAACGGCGGCGGGCCGGCTTCGAGATCGAGACGTCGTACCGCTTCCATCACCACGGTGGGCGGCAGGGCAAGCTCACCGCGACGGTCGCGCCGCAGGGCGGGCCGGCGGCGGCGACCCTGGTCTACGGCGACGCCGCCACCGTGCGGCGGGCCAACCTGGGGCTCACCCGGCGCAAGGACAGGAAGAAACGCGGCTTCTTCCTGGACACCACCAGCGGGGAGTGGCTCTCGGAATCCAAGGCGGCCGACAAGACCAGCGACGAGGAGGACGTCGGGGCCGCCGAGGAGACCAAGCGCAAGCAGCGGGTGATTCCCTACGTCGAGGACCGGCGCAACATCCTGGTGTTGCGGCTGACCCGCAAGGCCACCCGCGAGCAGGCCATCTCGCTGCTCTATGCCGTGGAACGGGGCATCGAGGCGACCTTCCAGCTGGAGGACTCGGAACTCACCGGAGAGCTGTTGCCCGACCTCGACGACCAGGGGCGGATGCTGTTCATCGAAAGCGCCGAGGGCGGCGCCGGCGTGCTTCGTCGCCTCGTCGAGGAATCCGATGCGATCAGCCGGGTGGCGGCGAAGGCGTTGGAGATCGCGCACTTCGACCCGGAGACAGGCGACGAGGCGCCGCAGGATGTGGTGGACGGCGACGACCGGTGCGTCCAGGGCTGCTACGACTGCCTGCTGTCGTACTCCAATCAGCCGTTCCACAAGCTGGTCGACCGGCACCTCGTCGTCGACGTGCTGCTGGAGCTGGCCGGGGCCACGACGACCAACACCAGTCCCGCCCGCTCCGCCACAGACGGGCTGGGGGCGACCGGGCCGGCGGCGGAATTCCTGGAGTGGCTGAAGCAGGCCGGCTACCGGCTCCCGGACGGCGGGCGCGAACAGTTGGCCGAGGCGACGCCCGACCTCGTCTACCGGGAGCACAAGGCGGCCGTGTTCGTTGACGTGCCTGGCGAACCCTACGGCGAGGGCCGGGACGATGACGCCGAAGAGAGCCTCATCGATGCGGGTTGGACGCCGATCCGGGTGACGGCGGGGCAGTGGCAACAGGCCGTGGACCGGTATCCGAGCGTGTTCGGTCAGCACAGGACAGGGAGCAACTGATGACGGTGACCGCACAGCGGTTCGAGCCGGGCACGCTGGTCAGGGCGCGAGGCCGGGAGTGGGTGGTGCTGCCGGAGTCGGAGGCCGACCTGCTGGTGCTGCGCCCGCTCGGTGGTTCGGACGACGAGCGGGCCGCCGTCCTGCCGGACCTGGAGGAGGTCGCGTCGGCAACCTTTGCTTACCCCGACCCGTCGGACGCCGGCAACGCCAGCCGGGCCGCGCTGCTGCGCACCGCGCTGCGCATCGGTTTCCGCTCCACCGGCGGGCCGTTCCGGTCCCTCGGCGGGCTGGCCGTCGAGCCCCGGCCCTACCAGCTCGTGCCGCTGCTGATGGCGCTGCGGCAGGACACCGTCCGGCTGCTCATCGCCGATGACGTGGGCATCGGCAAGACCGTCGAGTCCGGGTTGATTGCCGCCGAGCTGCTGGCCCAGGGCGACGCGGACGGGCTGGCGGTGTTGTGTAGCCCTGCCCTGGCCGAGCAGTGGCAGCGGGAGTTGGCCGAGAAGTTCGGTATCGCCGCCGAGCTGGTGTTGCCCGGCACCGTACGCCGGTTGGAGCGCGACCTGGTCGGCGCGCAGTCCATCTTCGACCGGTACCGGCATGTGGTGGTCTCCACCGACTACATCAAGCGGCCCGAGCTGCGCGACCAGTTCCTACGCGGGGCCCCCGACCTGGTGATCGTCGACGAGGCGCACTCCTGCGTCCTGGACGACAGCAACTCCGGCGGCAAGTCGCGGATGCTCCGCCACGAGCTGGTCCGCAGGCTGGCCGCCCGCGCCGACCGGCACCTGATCCTGGTCACCGCGACCCCGCACAGCGGCAAGGACGCCGGCTTCCGCAACCTGGTCGGCCTGCTCGACCCGCGCCTGGAGACCGTCGACCTGGACCGGGTCGAGGGGCGGGAGCTGCTGGCCCGGCACTTCGTGCAGCGTCGTCGGGTGGACATCCGCCGTTTCCTGGAGGACACCCCGTTCCCGGAGGACCGGGATTCGACCGAGAGCGCCTACCGCCTGACCGACCACTACCGCGCCCTCTTCGACGACGTGGTCGCCTACGCCCGGCAGACTGTGCGGGACCCGATCGGCGGCCAGGTGCGCCAGCGGGTGCGCTACTGGTCGGCGCTGGCGCTGCTGCGAGCGCTGGCGTCCTCGCCGCAGGCCGCCGCCGCGACGCTGCGTACCCGGGCGGCGAACGCCGACGCCACCGACGCGGCCGAGGCCGACGCGCTGGGCCGGGCCGCCGTGCTGGACCTGCCGGACGACGAGACCCAGGAGTCGATCGACCTGGTGCCCGGTGCCGAGATCGAGGTCTCGGGCAGCCCGGAGCGGCGCAGGTTGCTCGCCTTCGCCCGCCGCGCCGAGGCGCTCGCCGCCAAGGGCGACGCGAAGAGCGACCTGCTGGTCAGGGAGGTCAAGGCGCTGCTCGGCGACGGGTTCAACCCGGTCGTCTTCTGCCGCTACATCGACACCGCCGAGTACGTCGCGGAACGGCTGACCGCCGCGCTCGGCAAGGCGTTCACGGTCGGCTGCGTGACCGGGGTGCTGCCGCCGGAGGAGCGCATGGAGCGGATCAAGGAATTGACCGCCGACCCGAAGCGTCGCCCTGTGCTGGTCGCCACCGACTGCCTCTCGGAGGGGGTCAACCTCCAGGCGCACTTCCAGGCGGTGGTGCACTACGACCTCGCCTGGAACCCGACCCGGCACGAGCAGCGGGAGGGCCGCGTCGACCGGTTCGGCCAGCGCGCGCCGAAGGTCCGCGCCGTGATGATCTACGGCAGGGACAACCGGATCGACGAGATCGTGCTGAAGGTCCTGCTGCGCAAGCACGAGCAGATTCGCAAGGCGCTCGGCGTCTCGGTGCCGGTGCCGGACCGCAGCGACGACGTGTTGCAAGCCATCGCGCAGGAGCTGCTGATCGCCCCGGACGCACCGGAGCAGCTCACCATCGAGGGGCTGGGCGTGGCGCACCGCGAGGAGTTGCACAAGGAGTGGGACAGCGCGGCGGCCCGGGAGAAGGAGTCCCGCACCAAGTACGCCCAACGCGCCATCGCAGCCCAGCTTGAAGAAGTCAAGCCGGAGCTGGCCGAGATCCGGGCCAGCCTCGGCTCGCCGGAAGAGGTCGCCGAGTTCGCCCGGGCCGGCTTCGCCGCACTCGGCGCGGACGTCGTCCCGAACGGCGACGGCTTCGACGCCACCACGGGCCACCTGCCGCTGTCGCTTCGGGACGCCTTCCCGGCCGGCTATCCGGCCATCCTCGCGCTGCGCCGGGAGCTGCCCACCCCGGCCCGCGCCGCCCACCTGGACCGCACCGACCCGTACGTCGCGGCGCTGGCCCGCTACCTGCTGGAGAGCGCGCTGGACCGGACGGTTCCATCCGACCAGCGGCCCGCCCGCCGGGCCGGGGTGATGCGGACGGCTGCCGTGGCCAAGCGGACCACCCTGCTGCTGGTGCGGTTCCGGCTGCACCTCACCCTGCCCACCCGGGCCGCGACCGCCGAGCCCCGCCGGATCGTCGCCGAGGAGGCCCGGCTCCTGGCGTTTCGTGGTGCCCCGACGGCCGCCGAGTGGCTGCCTGAGGAGGAGGTGGCCACGCTGCTGAAGGCGACCCCGACCGGCAACGTGCTGCCCGAGGCCGCCGCCCCGTTGCTGGAGCGGGTGGTCGGCAAGCTGAACGCCGTCGTGCCGCACCTCGACACGACCGCCGACGGCCTCGCCGAGGCGCTGCGTGGCGCGCACATCCGGGTGCGGGAGGCGGCCGGTCAGCGGGTCCGCCGACAGGTCACCGTCACCGCCCAGAAGCCCGCCGACGTGCTCGGCGTCTACGTCTACCTCCCGGAGGCGACCGCATGACCGCCGTGACCTACCCCGCCGTGCGGGTCGAGGGCGGGCTACTCCCCGCCGGCCTGGTGCAGCGGATCGGCGACGGTGCCGCCGAGCTGCCCGGCGCGGATCCCTCCAGCTACGGTCTTCAGTCCGGCGAGTCGGTGCGCCGCTACGCCAACCGTTCCTACGCCTACCTCCAAGAGCAGTGGCGGGACTTCAAGCGGCAGCGAGGGCGGGCCGGCGACACTGCCCCGGCCCGGCTGACCCGGGAGCGCTGGCTGCTGATCCTGCTGCGCGAGCTGGGCTACGACGGCATCGAGTCGCTGCCGGGCGGCATCATCGTGGACGAGAAGCCGTTCCCGGTCAGCCACCGCCTCGGGGCCGTGCCGATGCATCTGCTCGGTTGGGGCACGGACCTGGACCGGCGGACGCCGGGGATGCGCGGCGCGGCCGCCGCGGCGCCGCACTCGCTGATGCAGCAACTGCTCAACCGTGCCGAGCAGCACCAGTGGGGCATCGTCGCCAACGGGCAGCGGCTGCGCCTGCTGCGCGACTCGACCAGCCTGGTCGGCGTCGCGTACCTCGAATTCGACCTGGAGACGATCTTCGAGGGTGACCTTTTCCCGGACTTCGTGCTGCTCTACCGGATGGCGCACGCCAGCCGGCTCGCCGTCCGCGACGCGGCGGCCGGGCCGTCGTCCTGCCTGCTGGAAGCCTGGCGTACGGAGGGAGCCAAGCAGGGCGAACGGGCACTGGCGCAGCTCCGCGACGGGGTGGAGGCGGCCCTGGAAATCCTCGGCACCGGCTTCCTCGACCACCCCGACAACGCGGCCCTGCGGGCGGGCATCGAGGTCACCCTGTCGCTGGAGGACTACAAGCGCTCCCTGCTGCGCCTGGTCTACCGGCTGCTGTTCTGGTTCGTCGCCGAGGACCGCAACGCCCTGCTCGACCCGGCGGCCACCCCGCAGGCGCGGCAACGCTACGACGCGTTCTTCTCGGCCCGTCGGCTGCGCGATCTGGCGCTGCGCCGCCGGCACTCCGGCCACGGCGACCTGTGGGAGGCGGCACGGCTGGTCTTCCGGTTCCTGGGTGAGGAGGCCGGCAACGAGACGCTGGGCCTGCCCGGCATCGGCGGCCTCTACGAGCCCGGCCCGCTGGACGGGCCGATCGCCGAGGCCAGCCTGAGCAACACCGCGCTGCTGCGCGCCGTCGAGGCCCTGGCGGTGCTGCCCGCGCGCAGGGGCGCCGGCCGGCAGCGGGTCGACTTCCAGCACCTTGGCGCGGAGGAGCTGGGCAGCGTCTACGAGTCGCTGCTGGAGCTGCGCCCCCGTTGGGACGCCCCGGCCCGCCGCTTCCACGCCGAGAAGCTCGCCGGCAACGAGCGCAAGACCACCGGCTCCTACTACACCCCGTCCTCGCTGGTGGAGTGCCTGCTCGACTCGGCGCTCGACCCGCTACTGGACGAGGCGACCGCGCTGCCCACCCCGAAGGAGCGCGTCGACGCGCTGCTCGACCTGACCGTCTGCGACCCGGCCTGTGGGTCGGGGCACTTCCTCATCGCGGCGGCCCGCCGCATCGCCAAGCGGGTGGCCGCCGAGGAGACCGACGAGCTGGAGCCCGCGCCGAAGGCGGTCAAGTCGGCGATGCGCCGGGTGGTGGCCCGCTGCATCTACGGCGTGGACGTCAACGAGATGGCCGCCGAACTGGCCAAGGTGTCGCTCTGGCTGGAGGCGATGGAGCCGGGCCGACCGCTTGGCTACCTCGACGCCAACATCCGGGTCGGCAACTCCCTGCTCGGCGTCACCCCCAAGCTGCTGAAGCAGGGCATCCCGGATGCCGCCTTCACCGCCCTCACCGGCGACGACAAGAAGGTCGCCACCGCACTGAAGAGGCAGAACGCCGAGGAGTTGGGCGGCCAGGACACCCTGTTCCACATCTCGGGCTTCGACGTCGCCAACACGGCGCTCGCGAACGAGGCCAAGGAGATCGTGTACGCGAAGCCTCCCACCTCGCTCGCCGACGTGCACGTGCAGGCCAGGCGGGCGAAGGCGCTGGAACAGGACCGCAAGCCGGCCAAGTTGATAGCCGACGCCTGGTGCGCTGCCTTCGTGCAGCCGAAGACGCAGGAGACCCGGGTCATCGCGATCACCCAGGAGATGCTGGAGCGGCTGGCCAAGAGGGAAATGACCCTGGAGACGCACCGGGCAGAGTCCCTGGTGGAGGAGTTGAGCCAGCAGTACCGCTTTTTCCACTGGCACATCGAGTTCCCGCACATCTTCCAGGTCCCCACGTACGGCCCGGTGGACGAGGCGACGGGCTGGAAGGGCGGCTTCTCCTGCATCCTGGGTAACCCGCCGTGGGAGCGGGTCAAGCTCCAGGAGCAAGAGTTTTTCGCCTCCCGCGACCCGGAGATCGCCGGGGCGAAGAACGCCGCCGCCCGCAAGAAGGCCATCGCCGCCCTCGCCGAGAGCGACGAGCCAGCCAAGAAGACGCTGTACGCGGAGTGGACCGACGCCCTGCACGAGGCGGACGCCTTCAGCCACCTGCTCCGGTCGTCCGGGCGCTACCCGCTGACCGGCAAGGGCGACATCAACACCTACTCGGTCTTCACCGAGACGGCCCGGGTGGTCCTGCACCCGCGCGGCCAACTCGGCATCATCGTCCCCACCGGCATCGCCACCGACGCCACCACCCAGGACTTCTTCAAGGACCTGGTTACCACGAAGAGCCTGGTGTCGCTCTACGACTTCGAGAACGAGGACAAGGTCTTCCCGGGCGTTCATAATCAGTTCAGGTTTGCGCTGTTCGCGCTCGGTGGTCGGGAACGGAGGATCGAGCGCGTGTCGCTGGTGTTTCGAGCGCGCCAGGCGAACCAGATCGCTGCGCGCGCCTACTCGCTCACGCCCCAAGAAATCACGCTGCTTAACCCGAACACCGGCACCTGCCCGGTGTTTCTCTCCCGGCGTGACGCCGAAATAACGCTCGGCATCTACCGCCGGGTGCCGGTGCTTTGGCGAGAGGGTGCGTCCGATGGCAATCCCTGGGGGTTGTCCTTCATGGCGATGTTCCACATGGCCAACGACTCCGGCCTCTTCCACAGTTCAGAGGAGCTGTTGGACCAAGGCTGGCGGCTCGACGGCAACGCCTTCGTTCGGGGTGACGAGCGGATGCTTCCGTTGTATGAGGCGAAGCTGATTCATCATTTCGATCACCGGTACTCCACCTATGAGGGTGCGACGCAAGAACAGCTCAACAAGGGGACCTTGCCGCGCCTCGACAAGGCCGCACACGCTGATTCGAACTGTTTGCCGACACCGCGTTACTGGATAGCGGAGTCCGAGGTGGATGGACGGCTGGCTGGCCGATCATGGCAGCGTGGTTGGCTGCTTGGCTGGCGTGACATCTGTCGCAGCGTCGATGAACGAACCCTCATCTCGACTATTGTCCCTCGTGCAGCGGTTGGGGACACCTATTTGCTTGCGATGCCGACGACCGTCTCCGCTGCTCTTCAAGCCAATCTCAGTGCCTTCGTGCTTGATTTTGTGGTCCGGCAGAAGGCATCCGGAACCCACTTAAAATACTACACGGCTAAGCAGCTTCCGGTGCTCCCGCCCGATTGCTACTCCCATCCGACTCCGTGGGTTAGGGATGGCGGGATGCTGGGGGAGTGGGTTACGAAGCGGGTTCTGGAGCTGACATACACTGCCCAGGACCTCGTACCCTATGCTCGCGATCTCGGCTACGACGGGCCGCCGTTCCGCTGGGACCCGGCACGGCGCGAACTGCTCCGCTCCGAGCTGGACGCTGCCTATTTCCACCTCTACGGAATCGACCGCCACGACGTGGACTACATCATGGACACCTTCAAGGTCGTGCGCCAAAAGGACGAGGTCGTCCACGGTGAATACCGCACCAAGCGTCTCATCCTTGAGGCATATGACGTAATGCTCGCTAATCGCCTATCTCTTTAACGTTTCTGTCGTGATGCTTAAGTAAGGTGCTCTTCGGCCTGCCTGGCGGTGTGTCGGAGTTCGGGGTGGTCGTTAATGACTTTCCGTTGTCTTTCGCCGGGGATGCCGAGTGCTTGGAGTAAGTTCATCACCACTACCGCACTCGTGACGTTCACGACGGCGGCCAACTCATCCATGGTTTGCTCTGTTTGACCGGTGTGAGCGAGATCGTTTCGAGCGCGAGTGGCTACCTTGGCCCACTGCTCCACGTCTGGCACTAGGCGTTTCATTGCCTCTCGGTCCGGTAGTGCAACGAGGGCCTTAAGGCGTTCCTTCAATGTGGGGTCATTGCGAATTTTGCTCCTCACCCAAGCGTGGTGTTCCTCGGGTGTCTGCTCCAGTAGCCGTGCTCTCAGGGCGTCGAAATCCGCCTTGAGCATGTAGGGTTGACTAATTTTTAGTCCTCGATGCAAGACCTCGGCCGCGCCCACTGCCGCAAGCAGGTTCCCATGGACGTAACGTGCTGGCGCATAGCGCAATCCGAGTATCATATTGGAAGCTGCAAGGAGCGACTGCCGGACTTGCCACCAGCGGGGCATGATGTCCTCGAAGGGAATGTCTGCACAGGTGAAGAGGGTGGCATAGTGCCCGGCGGCCTTGGCGTCGCCGTCACCCCTCACGGCGCCGTGGAAGTAAACTTCAATATCACGGGCCCGGGCCGGGTATCCGGGAGGGCTGTCTCGTCGCTTGGCAGGCATTCTTAACTGCAACAACAGGATTGCGGAAGCACGGTGCGTAGCCAGAGACACGAGGTCTTGAATTGCCTTAGCGTGGTCAAGCGCAGCATTAAGTGAGAAGGATTTCGTTGACTCAAATCGTACGAGGACGCTGTCCGTCATTCGGCCAATGGATCGGCCGCGACGCTGATCAAAGTGAGGCAGAGTATGCACGTGGGAGAGCCTGACCGCCATGTCATCCATAACGACGGAAGGTCCGTCGACCGGTTCTACAGAGATCGAACCTCGCCCGTCCGCGCGCTCATCCTTCAGTCCGAGGGTGCTGGTAAAGACTGAGGAGCCTGCCCACGTATTTAGGTTTTCCACCGACACAAGGCTTACGGCGAAGACCTCCTGATCGATGTCTTCTAGGTGTGTTCCTGCGAGGGCAATCGTGGCGTGAATTGTCTGCTTATCTGGGCCGTCGAATCCAAACCCATACGAGCGACTGCTGGTCGGAATGCAGTCGAGCAACGTTATTTCTCTAGTCTCCGCGACGCCGCAAATAACCGACCATGATCTCCTGCCTTCCATCACAGAAACCACGCCATCGCCCAGGGTTTGCAGCACGCGTTCCTCGAACCCGCCGATCAATGATAGCTGCAAGCCTTCGGCCGGTTCGTAACGGAGCGTGCCGGGAACCTTGCGCTCTGGCTCAGTTGGCAGCCACCAGTAGCCCGACCACTCCCACGCGAGATCGAGTCGACCACGCTCCGAAACAGCCGTCATTTGCGACTCCCACTGGTCTATCAAATCTTGCCGTTATGTAGTTGTACACGCTTGGAGCGAGCACTGTTTGGCCGCCCTCAACTGGAGACTGCTGATGCCTTAAGGACTGGGATGGCGTCGATCTTTGGCCCGCTGAGGCTTTCCCAGTAGATGCCGGTCGGGCGCTGGCGTCGGCGGCACTCGATCACTTCAACTGGAGTGATGATCAGGTCGAGGCCGAAGTCGTGCGACGACTCGGGGAGCGGTCCGTCGACGATCTGCAACGGGTGGACCGTCGTCGCGAGGATGGTGGATGGGCCGACCAATCCGGCCTCGGTGAGCAGGGCGATCTCGATGTCCGAATAGCCCGCACCCTTCCCGATCCGCACACCGTCGCGGTTGACTGCGACGCTGCCGCACACCACCAGGTCCACCGGCCACATCTCGCTGATGCTGACCTTCGGCGCGTGGTCCGCCGCGCCGCTGCCAGTGGCGATCTCGTCGGGCGCTGCGTTCAGGTTGGCCGGATCGAGCAAATAGAAGGGCCGGATGTCGGCGATCTTCGGCACCGCCATGTAGAGGAGCTTGCCCTCGGCAAGCGCTCGTAGTCTCACCGGCAGTTGAGCCTTGTCCGGGTTGGACTTGATGACGCTGGCGTTACGCCAGGCATCATGCTGCGCGAGCCGCCCAGCGGCCAACTCGGCTCCGACGAAGTTGGGGATTCGTCCGTGAGCGCCCGGGGGAAGCGCCTGGCCAGCCTGCTCCAGTCGTGACCAGACGGCTTTGCGTACCTCGCGTTTTGCCTCTTCGATGTCCATACGGCCCCCTCAGGACGACATCAGCGCCAGCGTCCGGTCCAAGACCTCCTGGACGTCCGGCCGGTCTCGCCATGGTCGCAGTTCTCGGCCGGCGGTGAAGAGAACGTTGACCGCGCCGCCGCCACGGGTCTCCTCGACTACGTCGATAACCTGGTGCAGCGTCTCGGTCGCGCCGTCAAGGTCGCGCTGCCGAAGGCGAGCCAACGCGAGATTGCCGAGGACGATGGCGTGCGACTTCCGGCGCTCCCGGATTTCGGCGGGTGCCTCTTCGAGAAAGGACTGAGCCCGCTTGGGCTCGCCGAGGAGGAGGTAACAGGAGCCGGCCAGCCGGTTGAGTTGTCCGGCTGAGGCCAGTGCGCGGGTCTGGTCACCGTCGTCCGTGTGGCCTAGGTGGCTCTCGGCTCGACCAAGGGCTTCTTCGCAGGCCAAGCGCTCGCCCATCATCGCGTTGGCCTCGCCGACATGCAGCAGAGCCACGCCTGCCAAGGTGTGGTCACCGCAGCGAGAGGCGAGTTGGGCGGCTTGGGTAGCCTGAGCGAGGCCACTCTTCGGGTCGTCCTCGCTGTAGAGCGCTATGAAGCTTCGGCGAAGTCGGGCCTGTGCCTCGGCTTCGGCGTCGTTGTTCTGCTTCGCGGCGTGCGTTGCCTGGTCGTAGTAGTTCAATGCTGCCTGGACGTGCCTCCGCTGCGACGCGTCCCAGACGAGTTGACCCATGAAGATGGAGGCTGCCGCTTCGACGTCGCGCAGGGCGCGGCGGACAGGCTCGCCAGTAGCGTGTACGCGCAGAAGGTTGACCTCGCTGTGTAGGCGGCTGGCATCCGGCAGGATCGCGATGGACGGGCTGGTGTCGTAGCTGCCGATCAGCCGGGCGAGTGTCTGGTGGAGCTGCGCGACAGCGGCAAGATCGGCTGTTCGAGGGTTTTTTAACACGGAGGCGAGCCGGTCGCCGCGCTGGGTTCTCGCAGCGCCAACATCGGCGAGCAGCCCGCTCAGACCCTCCGGCGACACGCCCAGGGCATCGGCGAGCCGTGATCGGACCCACGGTTGGGGTTCGGACTCGACGCGTTCCCACCGAACGACGGTGGTGCGGTCGACGCCGAGCTTCTCCGCGAGGCTTTCCTGCGTGTGGCCGACCGTTTTGCGTCGCTGGACCAAGCGGTGTCGCTTTAGGGCCATCACGGCACCTTCCATTGCGGAACGTGATTGAGCGATCCTACACAGTTGCTCTGCCTGGTAGGGGAAATGCAACACTTCTGCACAGTTCTGCCAAGTTGCTGCTCTGTAGCGGAATCGGCGGTTTGGCCAGGGTGGACGCATGGCCCGGGGCGGGTGCTGGGCTCCGGCGGGCGTTTCCCCATCGCGTCTGCGTCGTCCCCGCCCGCCCCGGTGCCGCTCCACTTCACGATCTCGACGGAAGGGCTTGCCATGGCGGCGGTGCTGGACGACTTCACCTGGATCCGGGCGTGACCGGGCTCGGGCCGTACCCCGTCGGAGCGCTCGGGTCGGCGGGGGTGCGGGACGCGGTGGCCCGGTGGCTGCGGCTGGTGGCGGCGGACGCCGAGCTGGCCCCGTACCTCATCGGGGTTGATCGGGCCCGGCTCGCCGGGCACCTGGCGCTGACCCTCACGGTGGCGCTCGGCGGGCCGGCGGGCGACATCGCGCGGCCGGCGGCCGGGGCGTGGCGCGGCCTGGGCCTGACCGAGGCACAGCACGGCCGAGTGGTCGACTACCTGGCCGGGGTGCTCTGGGCGCTCGACGTGCCGGCCGGCGCGGTGGAGGCGGCCCGGCGGGCCTTCGCGGACGAGGCCGGCTCGTGACCGCCGCCCTGGCCGCGTCGTGGTCGACCACCATGCGGTACGCCCGCGCGGCGGCCAACCACTTCTGGTGCACGCTGGAGGACCGCTGCCCGGGGCTGCTGCCCGAGCGGGAGGCGGCCGTCTTCCTCGCCGCGCTGGGGCGGCTGACCTGCGGCGGCGACGACCCGGCCGGGCGGGCGGCCCTGCTGGCCGTGCTCGGCCCGGCCTACCGCCGCTACCGGCTGGTGCCGCGCCAGCACATCGTTGAGGCCGCGCTCACCGCCACCGTCGCCCGGCACGCCCCCTGGACGCCGGAGCTGAAGGCCGCCTGGGCGCAGGCCGCCCGGCGGGCGTCGGCGGCGGTGACCCAGGTCGCCGGCGAGCCAGCCGGCGACGGCCCGGCCTGGCTGCCGGCCGAGGTCGTCGACCACGACCGGGCCGCCGAGGGCATCGCCACCCTGACCGTACGCACCTGGCGACGCCTCTCCTTCCGGCCCGGCGAGGCAGTGCCGGTCTGCACCGAGCGCTGGCCCGGTCGGTGGCGCTGGTACTCGCCGGCCAACGCCCCGCGCCCCGACGGCACCCTCGAACTGCACGTCCGTGCCGTCGGCGCAGTCTCCCGCGCCCTGGTCCACGCGGTACGCCCCGGCGACCAGCTCTGGCTCGGCCCACCGCGCGACACCGGGTTGACCCTCGACCCGGCGTCCCGGGCGGACCTGCTGCTGGTCGCCGGGGGCACCGGGCTCGCGCCGCTGCGCGCCCTGGTCGAGCAGGTCGCGGGGGCACCGGCCGGTCGAAGGGTGTCCCTGGTCATCGGCTCCCGCGCCCTGGCCGACCTCTACGACGCGATCAGTCTGGACGACCTCCAGTGCGCGCACGACTGGCTGACCCTCCTGCCGGCGTTCTCGCACGATCCGCTCGCCGAGCCGGGGGAGCGGGGCGACGCGCTGACCGTGGCGCTGGAACACCACCGGCCGGGGCAGGAGGTCTACCTGTGTGGGCCGCCGCTGATGGTGGCCGGGTCGCGGCTGCGGCTGCTCGCCGCCGGGGTGCCCGCCGAGCGGATTCACCTGCCGGATCAGTTTGTCGGCTTGCGGGTGTCTGAAACCTAAGGAATTCCGGAGGAATTCCTTACAGGTCTACTAGGGATGTGTAGGATTTCTCTGGTGAGGCGAGGGGGAGAGGTCGAGGCGGCGTCGATGCGCTTGTTGCCGGCAACCTTCAGCTACTCGCAGGCTCTGGAGGCCGGCCTGACGCGGTGGCGGCTCTACCGGTTGCGGGACCAGGGGCTGATCGAGCCCCTGGGTGGCGGGCTCTATCGACGCCACGACGCCGAGGCCGCGGACATCGACCTCATCGAGCTTGTCCGCCGGGCTCCGCCCGCCACCCTGTGTCTGACCAGCGCGCTGGCTCGTCATGGTCTTACCGACGAGATTCCCTCCCGCATCGACGTCGCGCTGCCTCGCGGCCGGCATCGACCGGCGACGGCCGCCCCGGTCGCCTGGCACACGTTCGACCCGGCCACCTTCGAGGTCGGCCGTACCGAGTTGCCACTCGATTCAGATACCTCGATCGGTCTCTACGGTCCCGAGCGCAGCATCATCGATGCCCTTCGCCTTCGGCACCGCGAGGGGCCGGAACTGGCATACACGGCTCTGCGTCGGTGGCTGAGACGGGACGGCGCGGCGCCGGCGAAGCTGCTGGCGATGGCTCGATACTTTTCGCAGGCCGAACGACCACTCCGAGAGGCTCTGGAGATCCTGCTGTGACCGTGCGCCCGACCCGCGCCACCGTGGCCGGCCGTGCCTACCTCGACCTTCAGAATCTCGCGCGCCGCACCGGCCGACCTACCGACGAGCTGCACCAGGTCTATGCCCTGGAGGGCTTCCTCGCCCGCTTGGCCCAATCCCCGTACGCGGACAAGCTCGTCCTCAAAGGCGGCGTACTGCTGGCCGCCTACGCTGCCCGCCGGCCGACCCGAGACGTGGATCTCCAGGGTCGATGGATCTCGAATGACACCGATCAGGTGCTCGGTATCGTCCGTCGCATCGCCGCCCTGGACCTCGACGACGGCTTGACGCTCGATGCAGCGAATGCAACGGCGGAGACCATCCGGGACGACGACGTCTATGCCGGCGTGCGGGTCAGCCTCAGCGGCCACCTCGCCGCTGCCCGCCTGTCCTTCCACGTCGACGTCAACGTCGGCGACCCGATCTGGCCGGATCCGCAGCCGATCAAGCTGCCGCGCCTGCTCGACGGTGAGATCGTGGTGACGGGCTATCCGCTCACCATGGTCTACGCGGAGAAGCTGGTGACGGCGTTGCAGCGCGGCGTGGCGAACACCCGTTGGCGCGACTTCGCCGATGTCTATCTGCTGTCGGGCCGCCACGATGTCGACGGTGCAGATCTGGCCACAGCTGTGCAACGGGTGGCCGAATACCGCGAGGTGACGCTCGCGCCGTTGAGCCAGGCCCTCGACGGCTACGCGGCGCTCGCGCAGCGACGGTGGGCCGCCTGGCGGCGCAAGCATCACCTCGATGATCGGTTACCGCAGAGCTTCGACGAGCTGTTGCAGCGAGTCTTCGCCCTCGCCGACCCGGCATTGACCGGGCTCTCCGCTGGTCGTACCTGGATCACGCAGGCATCGGGTTGGACAGCGAGGTGACAGCGGCGCGCCCTCGCCTTATCGGCGTCGCCTGGTCTCCAGCGGCCACTCCAGGCTGACCGTCTTCTCGTGGCCGAGCCGGTCGAAGTAGGCCTGGAGCTCCCGCTTCTGCTCGGCGTACCAGGTGATCTGCGCCCGGTGGAGGGCGTCCGGGCGCATCCGGGCGATGCGTTCGTGCCGGGCGGCGATCGACACCGCCATGTTGACGGCGGCGCGGGCGTCGCTCGCGGCGTCGTGAGCGGAGGTGAGGTCGACGTCGTAGTATCTGCACAGGCCGCCGAGTGGCTGCATGCCGGTGTGGGTGGGTTCGACCTCCCGGTGCAGGACCGAGGGGTCGATGATGACGGCGCGGTCCCAGTCCAGCGGCGCAAGGGCGTGTCGGGCCAGCTCGGAGTGCAGCACCGTGACGTCGAAGGGGGCGCAGAAGGCGACGAGCGGCGTGCCGTCGGCGATCACCTTCGCGATGGCCGTTGCCACCTCGGCCAGCGACTCCCGGGCCGGCCTTCCGGAGCTGCGGACCATCTCGTCGGTGATCCCGTGGATCTCGGTGGTGGGGGGCGGGATCGGCACGCCCGGGTCGATGAGCCACCGCGCGGTCGTGCCGTCGGAGTAGACCAGCGCGGCGGAGACGATGCGCGCGTCGAAGGGCTCGTTCCCGGTGGTCTCGACGTCGAAGCCCACCATCGGCAAGTCGTGCCACCCGCGGTGGCGGCCCGGCGGCGGGGCCGTCGGTGCGCACCCGTCGTGGTACGTGGTCCACCGGCCCTCGATCATGATCGCTTGTCCGGCCCCGGCTCCCACCCGGTTCTGGCACGTGCCACATCTTCCGGGGTAATTGTTGATCACGATGGAACTCCTGCTTCGGTCATCCGGGTGCACCGAGGGGTGCCGGGTGTCGGGGACGAGACACGCGAAGGGCCTCGCGCTGAAGATCATGAGCCATCGGTCGCGCTGCCGGCACCCACCGGCCGGGGCAACCCCTGGCCTATGTGGACCGCCGGGCGGCGCCCTTCGCCGGTGACGTCTGTCGGGTGGCCTCGTGTCAACGGCGACGTGGGCATCTTCGGTGACGACAAGGCGACAGCGGGTTGCTGCGCCTGCGGCCTTGTAGGCGTGAAGGTCGATCTATAGGCTCGGGTCGACACTGAATGTGATCAATTCCTTGCTTGGTGTCAGCTCTGGGTTCTGCGGCCTGGGGAGGCGGTGTGGCGCTGTCGTATCCCGCCGTGCAGGTGGTCGGGGGCCTACTGCCCGGTGGCGTGGTGCAACGAATCGGCGAGGGCGATCCGGAGGTCCCCGGCATCGACCCGGTCTCCTACGACCTGGCGGCCGGCGAGTCGGTGCGGCGACTGGCCAATGCGAAGTACCTCTACCTCCGCGACACCTACACCGACTTCACGAAGCGGCGGGCGAAGAGCGCGGCGGCCGTGTCGCGGCTGACCCGGGACGAGTGGCTCCGGCCGCTGCTGCGCGAGCTGCACTACGACGACTACGAGCCGCTGGGCGGCGGCATCCCTGTCGACGAGCGGTCGTTTCCGGTCAGCCACTGGTGGCGGCGCACCGTGCCGATGCACCTGCTGCCGTGGCACGCCGACCTCGACCGGCGGATCGGCCGGGCCGGTGGCCCGGCGGCAGCGGCACCGCACGCCATGGTCCAGCAACTGCTGAACCAGAGCGACCGGCACCTGTGGGCCGTGTTGTCCAACGGCCAGCGGCTGCGGCTGCTGCGCGACTCGACCAGCCTCGTCGGGTCGTCGTACATCGAGTTCGACCTTCAGTCGATCTTCGAGGGCGAGCTCTTCCCCGACTTCGTGCTGCTCTTCCGGATGGCGCACGCCAGCCGGCTGAAGGTCCGCGACGAGGAGGTCGGGCCGCCGTCCTGCCTGCTGGAGCAGTGGCGGGCGTACGGCGCGAAGCAGGGCGAGCGAGCACTCACCCGGCTGCGCGGTGGCGTCGAGGCCGCGCTGGAACTCCTCGGCACGGGCTTCCTCGACCACCCGGCCAACCAGCATCTCCGCGACGTCATCGGCACCGAGCTGTCGCTGGGCGACTTCAAACGCTCGCTGCTCCGGCTGGTCTACAAGCTGCTCTTCTGGATGGTCGTCGAGGATCGCGACTTGTTGCTCGACCCGGCGGCCGACCCGGCTGCGGGCCGGCGCTACGAGGCATACCTGTCGTCCCAGCGCCTGCGCAAGCTCGCAATGGTCCGCCGCTACTCACGCCACGGCGACCTGTGGCAGAGCGTCAAGCTCGTGTTCCGCATCCTCGGGTCGGAGACCGGCTCCCGCACCGTCGGCCTGCCCGGCATCGGGGGGATCTTCGAGCACAGCGTCCTGGACGAGCCGCTCTGCGGCGCGGAGCTGACCAATGCCGCGCTGCTGCAGGCGGTCGAGGCCTTGAGCGTCTTGGCCAAGCGTCGTGGTGGGCGGCAACTGGTGGATTTCCGGCATCTCGGCGCCGAGGAGCTGGGCAGCGTCTACGAGGCCCTCCTCGAGTTGCACCCGCACTGGGACGCGCCCCGCCGACGGTTCCACTTCTCAAGACTGCATGGCAACGACCGCAAGAAGAGCGGCAGCTATTACACCCCGGCAGACCTGGTCGACAGCCTGCTCGACACCGCGCTGGAGCCACTGCTGGACGAGGCATGCGACAAGCCGACCAGGGCCGAACGGGAGGCGGCACTGCTCGCCATCACCCTCTGCGACCCCGCGGTCGGGTCCGGGCACTTCCTCATCGCCGCCGCCCGGCGGCTCGCCAAGCGGCTGGCGGCCGAGCAGACCGACGAGCCGGAACCCAGCGTCGACGCCGTCCGGATCGCGCTGCGCACCGTCGTGAGCCGGTGCTGCTACGGGGTCGACCTGAACGAGATGGCGGCGGAGTTGGCGAAGGTGTCGCTCTGGCTGGAGGCGTTCGAGCCCGGCAAGCCGCTGGGCTATCTCGACGCCAACATCCGGGTTGGTAATTCGCTCCTCGGAGCGACACCGGCGATGCTGTGCGGTGGCATTCCGGATTCGGCCTTCACCGCCCTTGGCGGCGACGACCGCACGGTGGTCAACGCGCTGCGGAAGCAGAACGCTGCCGAGCGGCGCGGCCAACGGCCACTCGGCGACGTCACGGGCGTCAACCTCGACCTGGCCGAGGAGGCGCGGGCGATCGCGCACCTGGCACCCTGCGAATCGCTGGCCGACGTGCACGTCCAGGCCAAACGCGCCGAGTTGCTGGACGAGGAGCGCACCCGCAAACGGCTGGACGCCGACGCCTGGTGTGCGGCCTTCGTCGGGCCGAAGACCGAGCGCACCCGCCCGTACGCCATCACCGAGGGGATGCGGGAACGGCTGGCCGGGGGAGACCGGGGCGGCATGGTCGAGGCGGCCCGCCAGGTGGTCCGGACGATGAGCCGGCAGTACCGCTTCTTCCACTGGCACATCGAGTTCCCGCACATCTTCCCCGTCCCGCCCGACGGGGTCGGCGTCGACCCGGCGACCGGCTGGACCGGCGGCTTCTCCTGCGTCCTCACCAACCCGCCGTGGGAGAAGATCGAACTCAAGCAGGAGGAGTTCTTCGCCGGCCGCGACCAGGGCATCGCCGGGGCGCGGCACGCCGCCGCCCGCCGGGAGCTCGTCGGAGCCCTGCGGAGCAGCGGGCAGCGGCACGGGCAGGACCTTTACGGCGAGCTGCGCACCGCGCAACGCGAGGTGAGCGGGGTGAGCCACCTAATCCGTTCCTCGGGGAGGTACCCGCTCACCGGCACGGGCCGGCTGAACACTTACGCCGTGTTCGCGGAGACGGCCCGAGCCGTCGCCGCGCCGAGCAGCATGCTCGGGATGATCCTGCCCACCGGGATCGCGACCGACGCGACCACCCAAGCCTTCTTCAAGGACGTGGTGACCGGCGGGAGCCTCGTGTCACTGCACGACTTCGAGAACGAGGAGAAACTCTTCTCGAACGTGCACCACTCGCTCCGCTTCGCCCTGTTGACGATGGCCGGGCCCCCGCGAATCGCCCCCACGGCCGCCCTCGCCTTCCGGGCCCGGCAGGTCTCCGACATCGCGTCTCGGGCCTACCGGTTGACGCCCGAGGAGATCGGCCTGCTCAACCCCAACACCGGCACGTGCCCGGTCTTCCTCTCCCGGCGGGACGCTGAGATGACCCTGGGCATCTACCGTCGAGTGCCCGTGCTCTGGCGGGAGGACGACCCGGAGGGCAACCCGTGGCGGCTCTGGCTGCGTCAGGGCCTGTTCAACATGGCCACCGACTCGGGCCTGTTCCACACCTTCGACCGGCTCGTCGACGAGGGCTGGCAGCTCGACCGCAACGTCTTCCTCCGGGGCGGGGAGCGGATGCTGCCCTTGTACGAGGCGAAGATGGTGCACCACTTCGACCACCGGCTCGGCACCTACGAGGGCGCCACCGAAGCCCAGCTCAACGTCGGCACGCTGCCCCGGCTCGACGCCGACGCCCACCGGGACCGGGCGGCGACCGCACTGCCGCGCTACTGGGTGGCCGAGCAGGAGGTGACGGACCGGCTCGCACAGCGGTGGTCGCGCGGCTGGCTGCTCGGCTGGCGGGACATCTGCCGCAGCACCGACGAACGCACCCTCATCCCGACCGTCGTCAGTCGCTCTGCGGTCGGCGACAAGTTCCTGCTCGCTCTGCCGGCCGCGCAGCCGGCATGTCTGCAGGCCAACCTGAGCTCTCTCTGCCTCGACTACGTGACGCGGCAGAAGTTCGCCGGCACCTCCCTCAAGTACTACGTGTTGAAGCAGTTGCCGGTGTTGCCGCCGGAGAGCTACGGGCGGCCGGTGCCGTGGGACCCGGCGGCGCCCGACCTGGCGGCGTGGATCACCGCCCGGGTGCTGGAGCTGACCTACACCGCCGACGACCTAGCGCCGTACGCCCGCGACCTGGGCGACGACGGAGCACCGTTCGTCTGGGACCCGCAGCGGCGGGAGCTGATCCGCGCCGAGCTGGACGCCGCCTACTTCCAGCTCTACGGCCTCACCCGCGACGAGGTCGCCCACGTCCTGGACACCTTCACCGTGTTCCGGCAACGGGAGGAGCGGGCGCACGGTGAGTACCGGATGAAGCGCCTGATCCTCGAGCGGTACGACGCCATGTCCGGGGGCATTCAGTCGGGCCGGCCCTATCCGCTCCTGCTGAACTCCGCCCCCGGACATGGCCGCCGTCATCCGGCCGCCACCTGACGTTTCACTCGCGGGATCGGGCCGCGCTCGGTGTGGCCTTCTTGGCCGCCCGCCTGGACGGGATCCGTGGACCCGTCGGGCCTGCTCCTAGCACGGACCGAGCCACCTCGGTCCAGCCCGGTACGTCCACCCCCTGCTGATCATCGGTGCACAGCAGCGTGCCGGCGGGACCGCCGCCCTCCTCGTGGGGAAGAACGCCCTGTTCCCGGTACCAGCCGAGTTTCCGCTCCCAGGCCGCCCGGTACTGCGGGTTGTCGATCATTCCGAGGTGCTCCCAGTAGACCGACCGGCCGTCGTTCGTGGTGACGGTGAAATCGGGAAAGCGGGTGACCCCGTCGGACACCAGCGGCTTCTCGTACTCCCAGCTGCCAGGCACGAGGTTCTCCAGGATGCCGGCGATGATCACCTCGTTCTTGCTCCGCACCAGGACGCCGTTGGGCGCGACGTGGATGAGGTTGGTGTCGAGCACGCCCGCCGCCGTGCCGTCGGGCAACAGCACCGCTCGCGGTGCGGGAGGCGAGAAGAGGTCGGTGAGCCGCCGGGCCGTCTCCGACCCCGTGGACCGGGTCAGCTCGAACAGCTCGTCGATGGGCCGTTCGTGAAGTAGGACGACCTTGTCCTTCTGGCGGGTGAGCGCCGTGTAGAGCAGCTCCCGGGACAGCCGCCGCGACGATCCGGGAAGCAGGACGAAGACCGTGCCGAACTCCGAGCCCTGAGCCTTGTGCACAGTGATCGCCCACGCGAGCTCCAGTGCCGGATTCTCCTCGCTGTTGCCCGAATAGCCGTACGTGTGACCGACCTGCGAGGAGAATTCGACGTTCGTGTATCGCGGGGCCGCTCCCTTCGGGCGTCCCACCTGGCCGACGACCACGCCGATCTCACCGTTCGCCACGTAGTGCAGGGTGTCGGGGCCGGCAGGCCAGGCCTTCTTGCGCTGGTTGAGATTGTTGAGCACCTTGTCGCCGAGCACGATCTGCTCCGCGCCGATCGGCGCCGGCACCTTGCGTTCGTAGGGTGGACGCAGCGCGTCCTTGAGCGCCTTACCGCGATGCTTGCGCTTGAGGCGACGATTCACCTCGATCGTGCCCCATGGACTGGTCCGGGTGGGGGAGAGGATTTGCCACTCCTCGGAACGTTCGCCGGCACCCTTGTCACCGGTCGGGAAGTTGACCCAGGGAGCGTTCTCCCGGCCGCCGTAGGAGAGCTCGAACCGCGCCGACGCCTTTGGGCCGGTGATGTCGAGTTCGGCGGCCAGCGCATCGTCAATGGCCTGCTCCGGGCGGGCCGTCCCCCACGGGCGGGCCGCGAGTGTCGCCATCTCGGTGCCCTGACGCAGCCGCTGCCAGACCTCCTCGAAGCCGTCCGGAATCTCGTCGCCGGCGAACCACCCGGCGAGCATGAGATCGTCGCGGACCTGGCCGGACTGACGCCGCAGCACGGTGAGCTCGGCGTAGCCGGGGGCGACCCGCGGAAAGGCGGGCACCTCCGATGCGCCGAGAAGCCGGTTGATGAGGTCGACGAAAGGCCGGCCCGCCCCGATCGGCGGCAGTTGGCGCGGGTCGCCGACGAGGACGAGCCGGTCGGGCGCGTGCAGCGCATCGAGGAGAGCCGCCAGCTGCTCCTCCGTCAGCATCGACGACTCGTCGACGATCACCGTGCCGAACC
The DNA here is from genome assembly GCF_049841815.1 of Micromonospora sp. DT233. Lineage (NCBI taxonomy): Bacteria > Bacillati > Actinomycetota > Actinomycetes > Micromonosporales > Micromonosporaceae > Micromonospora > Micromonospora sp. DT233. The sequence goes on from NZ_JBNCLB010000004.1 coordinate 168,633, forward strand.
GGGGTGCCTTGGGCCGGTCGCCGTCGATGCAGTACGTGCCGGTGTCCGCGTCGTAGCGCCCGTACCTGCCGAGGAACTGGGCGAGGGTGTGCGCCGGCAGCCGCACCTTCTTGGTGAGCTGCACCCGGGCCTTGCCGGTGGGAGCCAGGAGCAGGACGCCGGCGCCGTGCACCGCCGGGTGATTGGCGAGAGCTCTGATCAGCGTGGTCTTGCCGGTGCCGGCCCGGCCGTTGAGGACCGTCAGCGGTGCGCGGAACAGCTCGTCGAGCGCCGCAGCCTTCTCCTCGCGCGCACGATGCTCGGCCTCCGCGTCTGCGGCGTCGCCCGTCGAGTAGGGGGGAAGGGCCATTTCGAGCACCGCCCGTACGTCGTTTGGAGCATCGTGCCGCGTCCTGGCCAGTTGGGCGTCGACGGCTTGGCGAATAACCCGGCTCGTCGTCTCCAGACGCGTCAGCTTGAACGCCGGTGTGCCGTCGGCCAGCACCGTCCCGCACACCGGCGGCCAGTACGGCGACTCCTCGTCATAGGCGAGCATCGACGGGTGGAGTGCGTGCGCCCGCAACACCTGCTCGGTGAGGGGGCACGGCTCGACCAGCGGACGCTCCCGCACTGCGGCGAGCATCCGGTCCAGCGGCACCACCGTGTCCCCGTTCGACGCCGCTTCCTCGCACATCGCGGTCAGTAGCGCCTGCACTCGGCGTTCGTCGGCCGCGTCGACCATCGCTGACGGCTCGTCGAGAGGAAAGGCCGCGCGCACCGACGTCTCGGGGAAGCAGCCACGGTCGACGACGTCGAAGGCGACCTCGGCCGGCCCACCCAGCAGGCAGGTGAAGGCATGGTAGGGGTCCTCCAGCAGTTCCCCGGGCTCCAGGGCGATCTCAGTCTCACCGGCCACCAGCGCATGGGCCTGCTCGGCGGTGAGGTTGAACCGCGACAGCAGCTTGAGGGAACCGAGTTCGTCAGCGCTCAGTTGCCGCCAAACTTTTCGCGGCGTGCCGCTCAGCTTCTTCGCCAGCTCCGGGCTCAGCGTCGCGGGCTCGTTCATGGCGTCATCGAGGAAATCCCAGGGGTCCACGCCCTCCGGGGTCAGCCGGGAGATCGCGCGGGCCACCACCGGGCCGTGGGGCACCGTAAGGGCCTCCAACACCGCACCGAGGCCGGGAGCGGGGCCACGCATCGTCCAGAGCTCGGCAATGCGCCCGGACAACCAGTCCATCGAGGCGGGTGGCACTTCCAGGCCCAGGTCCAGGCAGTGCTCGGCTGCGCGATAGAGCCGTTCCAGCGCGGCGATGGCCGTGTCGTCCGAGACATGCTCGGTGACGTACATGAACTCGCGACCGCCGTACTCCGGCGCCCAGGCCAGGGCGTCGCCGAGTTCGTCCGGATCGAGTTCGAGGGCGGCCAAATCGGCCATCGGCAGGAGAACACCGTCGACGCCGTCGGGCCGAAGCGAATGCCGGACGTTGGTCTCCCACATGTGGTTGGGAAACGGCGTCTGCCCGGTCGTCTTCCAGTCATCAGGAAGATCGATGTCGGTGATCCGGGCCGCGCCGACCAGGAGGCTTCGGCCGCCGCTGGTCCCGGCTGCGGTGAAAGGCGAGTGCTTCAGGTAGAAGAAGACGAGGCCCCCCGGCTGAACTTCGGCGAAGAAGCGGGTGATCAACGCGCGCTGGTTGTCACCGTGGATGACCCACTGCGGAGTGAACCTCAGCGCATCGTTGACGAGTTCCTCGAACTCCTCGTGATATTCCACGTCGACGGACCGCACAACGGCCGGCACGTTGCTGCGGTGCAGCCAGAAGTACGGTGTCGCGTGCACCCCGTACGCGGGCACGACCAGGGTAGTCGGCTGGAGCCGGCCCTTGAGCGCCGGTTTGTGGCGGTACGGGTGTTCCTTCGTGAGCTGGTAGCTGTGCGGGCTCATGAAGGAGGCCCGCTCGGCGACGCAGGGTAGTTTGTTGGGGTTGACCAGTTCGATCGGCTTGCCCGCGTGGGTGGCCTCGTAGTCGTCGTCGCGGCCGTCGCCGATGTTCTTCAGCAGGATGCACGAGGCATTGTCCAACGGGCGTTGGCAGACGGTTCCGGCCCAGCCGCCGTCGTGCCACGGCACTCGTACCGAGAGATGTAGGCCAGCACTCATCGCAATCAACCCTCCGCGAGAGGACCCGCCGATCGCTGTTGGCGGACCCGAGCGAGCCCCTTGTATACCGCACGGCCATGAAAAACGATGGATCGAATCGGCGGGGAAAGCGGCGATTGGGCCTTTTGGCGGTGGAACATGGCGACCCGGCGAGTTCGCCAGGACCAGATGACGACGGCGTGCAGCCGTCCTTGCCGGCGTCCACGCCGATTCCACGTAGCTCTGCCGGGCCCTCGGCCGTAGGCTGTGTTGATCATCGATCGCCATGCCCGGAAGGTCAGCGTGATGTCAGAGAGTATCCGGAACGGGTTGCTGGTGCGCACCTGCCTGGAGGTGTTGCGCGACGGCGGTGAGCGGATGCACGGCAGAGCGGTGCTCGATGAGGTCGCCAACCGACTCGACCTGACGGATACCGAGCTGAAGCCGCACAAGAGCGGCGTGCCCGCTTGGAACGTGGCGGCGAGGTTCCACACCGGAGACGCCGCGACGGCAGGATGGTTGGTGAAGCGCGACGGCCTGTGGTGGATCACCGAGGCCGGCCGGAGGGCCCTGGACACCTATCGGGGCCCCGACGACTTGTACGCCGAAATCAGTCGCCGGTATCGCGAGGTGTACCGAAGGCGCAAGCAAGCCCGCAAGAAGTACGAGAGCAAGCTGCAGACCCTCGCCAGTGCACTCGAACTCGTTCCGGCCGGCTCCTGGACCGCGTACGACGACCTTGCCGACCTTGTCGACGGCTCGGCCGACGAGATCGCCCACCTGCTCGCCGAAACGTATGTCGAGAAGTCGCACCGGGTTCTCCAAGCAGATGGTCAGGTGCCGACCGCGATGCATCAACACTTCAAGTATCGCGGTGGTGACGTGCGCGGGCAGTTGATCGGGGAGGGCGTCGAGTTCGAGGGTCGGCACGCCAACGCCGAGCAACGGATCACCGCCGAATTCCTGCGGGAACGGCTGACGGAGGCCGAGACCATCGGGCCGGAGAACGCGGCCCGCCGGGCCTGGCTGGTGCGCGGCTCGAATGTCGATGGTGTCGACCTCGTGCCGGTGTGGTTGGCGCAGGGCTGGGTGTCCCTCGCGGCTTCACAGCTGCCGGAGTTGGACGAGGAGGTGCAGTCGCAGCGCCTTCAGCAGGTCGTCGAGGAGGAGTATCGGCACAAGAGCTACTCGGTGCGGGAAAAGCTACTCGGCTACTTCAGCGCCTTCCTCCGCAAGATGCGACCGGGCGACTATCTGATGACCATGCATCGGGGCGAGGTGTACCTCGGTCAGGTAGACGGGCCCGCCTACTTCGTCGAGTCGCCGGACCGGCGGTCGAATCTTCGCCGCCCAGCGCGATGGCTGAACACGGGATCCCCCCGGGATCTCACGGACCTGGCCGGGCCGTTACCCACCTTGACGCAGAGCCAGGACGACCTGATCGACCTGACCGACGCCCTCGATGCCCTGGATCGGCTCTTCGCCGACCTGGTGCTGGAGCAGCCGGTGCTCGAACCGGCCCCGGAGGCACGGCTGGCCGACGTCACCACGCAGCACGCCGACGAGGTGTTGACCGACATCGAGTGGCTGGCCGACCTGCGTGACCTGCTCGCCGAGCGCCGGCAGCTGATTCTGTACGGGCCGCCGGGGACTGGCAAGACGTACCTGGCCCAGAAGCTGGCTGCCCGGCTGACCGAGCCGCACGCGGTGAAGCTGATCCAGTTCCACCCGTCCTACACCTATGAAGACTTCTTCGAGGGCTTCCGTCCGGAGAGTGGTGACGACGGGACGCTACGGTTCAAGCTCACCTCCGGTCCGTTGCGCCAGCTGGCAGACGACGCCCGAGAACACCCCTCCATCGCGTACATTCTGATCATCGACGAGATCAACCGAGGTAATCTCGCGAAGATCTTCGGCGAGTTGTACTTCCTGCTCGAGTATCGCGAGAAGCACATCCGGCTGCAGTATTCGGCGGAGGACTTCACCCTGCCGACGAACCTCTACCTCATCGGCACCATGAACACCGCAGATCGGTCCATCGCCCCGGTCGACGCGGCGATGCGGCGTCGGTTCGCGTTCGTCGAGTTGCACCCGGCGAAGCCCCCGGTCGCGGGGTTGCTGCGCCGCTGGTTGGACCGGGAGGGCCTGGCCTCGGACGCGCCGGAGCTGCTCGATGCGCTCAACGGCCGGCTCGACGACGCCGACTACGCGGTCGGCCCGTCGTACTTCATGCGGAAGTCGGTGCACACGGCCCCGGGCGGGTTGGACCGTGTCTGGCGGCACGACATCCTGCCGCTGCTCGTCGAGCACCACTATGCGGACGACATCGACGTCGAACAGCGGTACGGCCTCGACGCGTTGCGCCAGTCGCTGCCTCCCCAGCCATGATCGTGCTCCGGCTGCGCGAGGCCGGTCCCGCCGTCCAGGTGCGCCTCGACGCCGACGAGGCACGCCGGCTGGCGGCGGCCGGGGTTGTCGACGTACGGCCCGGACCGGCTGCCGGACTATGGGCTGTGCGTGCCGCCAAGAGGGTCGGCGCGGCCCGGATCGGCAACGTCGAGCTCTACATCGAGCCCAAGGTGCCGATCGCGCGACTGCTGTTCCTCGCCGGTTACGCCCGTGACCCCAAAGGATGGCGCGATGAGAGCGTGCCGTTGGCGGAACACGCGGGTCTGGTGCCGGCGCTCGCCGCTGCCCTGTGGCGGCAGGCCGACCGGGCGCTGCGCCAAGGCTTGCTTCAGGGGTACCGAACGGTCGACGACACCTCGCCGGTTCTTCGCGGTCGTCTCCGCGAGTCCGCACAATTGAATCGGCGGGCCGGCCTGCCCCTGCCGCTCGAGATTCGGCACGACGAGTACACGGTCGACATCCCGGAGAATCGGATCCTCGCGACCGCCGTCGACCGGATGCTGCGGGTTCCTGGGGTCGATGCCGTGTCCCGGCGGATGCTTCGACACCTCGCCGCCCGCCTGGCCGGCATTACCCGGCTGCGACCCGGGGAGCGTGTGCCGCAGTGGCATCGGACGCGGCTCAACGAACGGCTTGTCATCGCGCTTCGGCTCGCCGAGCTGGTGCTTGCCGATTGCTCCATCGAGGCGGGCCGGGGTGGGGTCCTGGCCAACGCCTTCCTGCTCGACATGTGGCGGGTGTACGAGGACTTCCTCTCGGTCGCACTCCGTGCCGCGATCGAGTCGACGCACGGCGGCGCGGTCGTCTTTCAGGCGCGTCACCATCTCGATGATCGGCGTCGCCTGGAACTGCGACCGGACATCGTGTGGCTGCGGGGCCGGGCCGAGACGGGCGCGGTGGTGGACGCCAAGTACAAGGCCGACACCGTCCGTGAGGACGCCTACCAGATGCTCGCCTACTGCGTTGCCTACCGGCTGACCCGAGGGCACCTGGTCTACGCCTTCGGCGAGCCGGCGCAAAGGCGGCATTTCGTTCCCAACGCCGGCATCGAGATCGTCTGTCATTCGCTCGACTTGACTGCCGAGCCCTCGGAACTCCTGGCCCGCATCCGGGTCCTCGCCGAGGAGATCACCCGCGGGGGTCCTGCGTGGACGTCCGCCCTTCGCTAGGGTGGCCTCACACAAGGAGATCAGGGCACCCGGAGGTGGGCGTGGACTTCATTCTCGAGGGCTGGACCAAGCAGTTCCAGAAGGAGCAGGAACTGAGCGCGCTCAGCGATGCCGAGGCTTTCGAAGCCTTCGCCGGGTTTTGCGTGCTGAGCAGCTACCACGAGGATGATTTCAACCCGGACCAGTTCCGCATGGGTGGCGGGCTCGACCTTGGGATCGACGTTGCCGCCGTCATCGTCAACGGGGATCTTTTCGGTGATGCCGAGGATGTCCGCGATGCGGTGGGCAAGGCCAAGCAGCTCGAGGTCCGTTTCGTCGTCGTGCAGGCCAAGCGGAGTGAGAAGTTCGAGACGAAGGTGTTCACGGATCTCGCGGACAACCTTGTGCAGGTCTTTCGGCGGGAGCCCATGACCTACAAGGCCTCGGAGGAGGTAGCGAACTTCCGAGCCTGTGTCGACGCGGTCTACGGAGACGTCAAAAAGCTGAGCAAGGGCCTGCCGAAGTTGGCGGTTCACTACGTCACCACGGGCTCTCCCGGGGACAACCTGCTCGACGAAAAGCGGCTCACCGCCGCACAGCGGCTGCGCGAGCTGAACATGTTCGACGATGTGGACGTCGTCGCTGTGGGCGCCAACCAGTTGCGCGGCCTGTACAAGAAGGCTTCTGAAGCAGTCGGCGCGGGTTTCACGATGCCGAAGAAGTTGCCACTGCCCAAGATTCCCGGCGTCGAACAGGCGTTCATCGGCGTGCTGCCTGCGCGAGAGTTGGTCGAGCAGGTTCTGACCGACCCGAATGGTGGAATCCGCAAAGTTCTGTTCTACGAAAATGTCCGCGATTTCCAGGGTTACAACGCGGTCAACCAGGAAATCCGTCGAACTCTTCAAGATCAGGATCGCCGTGATCGCTTCGCGGTGCTGAACAACGGAATCACCATCGTCGCGAGGGAGTTGACCACCGCCGGTGAGGAGGTCCACATCCGTGACTTTCAGATCGTCAACGGCTGTCAAACCTGTCACGTGCTCTTCGATCAACGGAAGACTCTGTCGGACGGAGTGCAGGTCAACGTCCGGCTGATCCAGTCGAACGATGATGACGTCATCGGTGGCATCATCGCTGCCACCAACCGGCAGACGGCGGTCACTGAGGACGACCTGGCGGCGCGCGAATCGTTCCACAAAATCCTCGAAGATTACTTCGCCGCTCAGCCGGAGGCCCGCCGTCTGTACTACGAGCGGCGGTCCCGCCAGTACACCGGCGTCACGAGTGTCGAACGGACCCGGGTCGTCACCCGAGCTCAGCTGACCAAGGCGTACGCGGCAATGGTCCTCGACCAGCCTGCCGGAACAGGCCGCTACGTGCAGCTGAAGAGCAAGCATGCGAAGACGCTCTTTCAGCCACACCACGACCCGCACGTCTACTATGCCGCCGCAGCGGCGTTCTACCGGCTGGAGTGGATCTTTAGAAACAAGCAACTGTTCTGGGGTTATCGTGCAGCGCGTTACCATCTGCTGGCCGCACTCAAGGCCCGATTGGTGGGTGTGGGGCACTGGCCTCAAAAGTCCGCCGGCAAGGATGCCTGCGACAATATTCTCAACGTGGTGTGGAACCCCCTGGAATCCGAGCATCACTTCAGGGAACTGCTGTTGGTCGTGGTGGCAGCGCACAAGGATGTCGCGCGTGAACGTCCGGGCACGCTGCTGAGCGATCTCGTCCGCACCGAGTACTTCGCGGATCGCGTGCGTCGCGGAGCTTCCGGGCTCTCGTCGTGACCGACGGAGCCTGATCGAGCAGCCCCCAGCGCGGGGAGGCCCTGACAGCCTCCCCGCCGCTGCTTACCGTGCGGGAGCGGGCTTCACCGACGTGCGCGTCAGCGTGGACGGCAAAAGTGCACTGGGCGCGCCGACCCAACCGAGCCAGAGCCCATCGCGTGCCCGAGTGATGGCCACGAAGAGCTGCCGACGTACCAGCGCGATTCGCTCCGCGTGGGCTTCGGCGTCCTCACCGCGCGTCGGGCGCTCGGACAGGCCTCCGGAGTCCAGCCGGGGGAGGAAGATCCGCTTGAACTCCAGCCCCTTGGCCCGTTGGTAGGTGCCAACCTTGACCAGAGCCGTGGGGCTCCCCTCGTAGTCCTCCAAGCGTTGCGCCGGCAGGCCAAGTGAATCGATCAGGTCCGTGTAATGCCTCGCGAGCGCATGGGTCGGAACGAGCACAGCGAGATCACCGATCCCGGTGCCGTCCTCGATAGCGGCTTCGATTGCCGCCGCCAGCGCGAGGTCATGCTCCTCCTCGTTGGCGTTGCCGAGGAGGATCGGGGCAGCTCCGGTGCGGGAGAGCTGGATGTTGCGGAGCGCCGGTTCGGGTCGGTCGCCGCCGTCGTCGAACGGATGGCCGTCCACGACCGCTTGCGCGACCTCGTACACCTGCCGAGTGTTGCGGTAGTTGTGGGTCAAGACGTGGGATCGACCGCGCACCTGCACGTCAAGCGCGGCCAGGTTGAATCCGCCAGGATAGATCGACTGTTGTCCGTCGCCGACGAGCAGGAGCCCGTTGGGCCGATTGCCCACCAGGGCGTGGAGGAGGCGCAGCGCCGCCTCGGTGAGATCCTGCGCCTCATCGACGATGACCGCGTCGTACTCGGACGGAGCGTTCGTCGCCACCTCGTGGGCCTGTAGGAGCACGTCCGTGAAGTCGGCTACGCCCCGCTCGCGCAGCTCGGTCGCATATTCGGTGGCCAGCCGCCATACGTCGGTGCGAAGATCGCTGGAAAGCCGGGTTCCGCGTCCGTTGCGTTCCAAGGCAAGGTACGCCTCCAAGTCGCGCAGGGCCCGACCACGGATGACCCAGTCCACCTCCTCCCACAGATAGGTCGCACCAATTCCGGCCTTCTTCAGGACGCTTTTCGTGGTGACCACGCGGCCGTATGCGGCCCGCCAAGCCCGCTCCGCCTCGCGCGGGTCGACCCGAATCCGCACTCCATGCCGGCGTAGATACTGCAGCGCCCAGCGGTGCACGTTGGCGAATTCCACAGCATCCCGCTGCGCGGGAGCGAAGCGGGCGAAGATCTGTTGATAGACCTCGGGCAGGTTGCGGACGTAGGTGGTGACCAGCACCCTGTGGCCCAGCCGGGCAAGAGCTTTCGCCCGGTGCAGGGCGACGACCGTCTTCCCCGTTCCTGCACCACCGCGGATGCGGGCCGGCCCGTTGTACGAGCGGTCGACCAGATCCTGCTGCGCTGGGTCCAGGTAGACCATCCAGTCCTCAATTGGTCTGGCCAGCCAGTCCGCGAGGCGGTCTGCGGGTACGGGCACGAATTCCGGGCTGCTCCGAGGGGTGCTCAGAGCCTCGGCGAGCCGTCCGTCCTGGGGGATGGAAGGCTCGGCCGCGAGGGGCAGCGTCTCATCGGGCGCTGGGCTGGCCGGTTCGCCGGTCGGATCGGCGTACATTGCGAGGTTCATCGCCACTTGCCAGGCATCTTGCCGCATGTGCCGATCCAGTGACGTGAGGTCCCCGTCGTCGTTCAGTTGGCGTAAAACCCGGATCTCGTGAGGAGCGAAGCCGAACGCGGTGAGTTCCCCGTCGTTCCACGCCATGAAGAGGCGGCCCTCCTCCGCCCGGCGTTTGGCGTAGGGCACGTCCCGCCCGGTCTCCGGGTCCTCATCGATGACCCGTAGCACGTTTTGCGTGTCGTCGATTTCGAGCCGCAGCCGCTCGGCTCGGCGATAGACGGCGTCGTGCTCGCCGAAGAGCAGCAGCACGATGACAGTTCCCACCCGTCGCCAGATCAGCCGGTGTCCCTGGTTGGTGACGTATGAGGTGAACGTCTCCGACTGTGCTCTACGCACGGCATGTGTCTGCAGCCGAGGATTGCCGAACGGCTTGACCGCGAGCTCGGTCAACGCTTGAGAGAGCGCAGCAAGAACTTCTGGCCGGGAGTGGTAGCGCTGGACGCAGTCGTAGAAACTTGGGGTGAAGCGGTGGTCGAACATCGGTGCCCCACCTTTCCAGCGTCAGTACAGACCGAGGATGTGCGCGAACCAATCCTAGGACGTGTCTCGTAAGTGGGGTCGCCCGAGCCGGTACCGGCGTGTCGATGATCAGCACCGCACCGCCCGCTACCACGTGCGCCGTGCATGAGCGGCCAGTTCGCGGTCACGGCACCCGAGATGGCCTCAAATCGATGTGGCGATCACGCAGTCTCCCGGCAGACGACATATCGATGCAGCGTGACGCCCCCATCGAACGAAGCTTGCTCGATTAGGGCCAGGCCCGTGGCCCGTCGCCTGAGTCGAACAGGGGCCGGCCCGTGCCGAGAATGACGGGGTGGGTGGAGAGCAGGAGCTCATCGAGCAGCCCCACGCGGAGCAGCTGTGTGGCGAGAGAGTGCACCGCCGACGCCGATGTCACCGGCGCTGTCGTCGCACAGTCGAGCGAGTTGCTCCATCGCGTCACCGTCCCGGCCGATGGCCCGGGTGTTGTGCGGGGCGTCGGTCCGCGTGCGGGGCGCGAGGACCTTCGGCTTCGACGTCCACATCTCGCCGTATTCGCGGAGGTAGTCGGGCAGTGCGTCGTCTTGGCGCGCGGCCGGAAAGATCTTCTGCATCGTCTCGTAGATCGTGCGGCCCTGGACCATCGACGTCAGCCTTGCGGCCCGCGCGTTGAACTCCCGATGCAGCGGTTCCCCCATACGGAGCCAGTTTCCGCCCCCCTTCCTCGCCGGTGGCGTGCTCGATCTTCAGGTCGAGGGAGACGTTTATCCAGTACACGAAGCGGCCGGGCATCTGCGCTCCTCCTGGTATTGGTCTGCAATTGCCACTTTTTCGAGATGCGCGTCGCGCTCCGATCGGGCGGGCGGTGCGCCTACCGTGGCCGTACCGCGTACGTCAGGTGCGTCGCCCGCGACGACGGCTCCGAACGAATTTGCTCCAGCGCGATCCTGGACGCGTCCACGCCGTCGAACAGGCGGGTGCCGGCCCCGAAGAGCACGGGCGACAGCACTATCGAGAACTCGTCGACCAGGCCGGCATTGAGGTACTGCAGGATCGTCTCACTGCCGCCGGCGATGCGGACGTCGCGGTCGCCGGCGGCCTCGCAGGCCTGATCGAGCGCGGAGGCGATGCCGTCGTTGACGAAGTGGAAGGTGGTCCCGCCCAGCCGCTCCCACGGGTCACACCTGGTGTGCGTGACGACGAAGACGGGGGCGTGGAAGGCGGCTCCGGCGGCCATGAGTGCTCGCCGAGGTCGAACATGCGCTTGCCCATGACGCTCGCCCCGGTGCGCTCGAACGTTTCCCGCACGATCTCGTTTTCGCGCCCCTCCTCGCCGCCCTCGCCGAGCTTCAGGTTCTCCCGGAAGTACCGCTGCGGGAAGATCCACGCCTGCAGCTCCATTCACTGCGCCATCCAGCGTCCCAGCCTCGGGTCCTGCTCCCGCTGCTCGGGCGTGGCGAAGAGGCCTTCCATCGATTCGGGCGCGCTGAAGCCGTCCAGCGACATCGACACGCTGAAGAAGACCTTGCCGGCCATCAGCCCCGCGCCCCGTTCCGAAGGGTCTCGGTGACGTAGGCCGCCAGGTTGCCCAGGGTCTGCTGGCCGCCCTCGATCGCGTGGTACTTCTCGACCGCCTCGTCGCGCAGCTCCTTGGTGGGGAAGACCGTGCGCATCACGACCCGGGTCGCCGTACCGTCCGGGGTGAAGGCCAGGGTCGACACGAAGGCGTTCGGGTCGTCGCGGGACTCGCCATGCAGCAGCGCGATCCACTCCGGCGCGACGATCTCGGTCCAGGTGATCCATTCGGAGTAGTCGGTGCCGTCCGGCCCGTGCATCATGAAGGCCCACTCGCCGCCGACGCGGAACTCGAAGGACCGGGTGGTGGTGGTGAACCCCTCCGGACCCCACCACTGCGACAGGTGCCGCACCTCGGTGAACGCCTCGAAGACCAGCTCCCGGGGGGCGTCGACGACCCGGGAGATCGTGACCTCCCGGTCGGCCGTCGTCGGCTCCGCCTGCGTTTTCTGCTCTGCTTCCGCCATCGGTCACTCCTCCTGTTGGGTCTGCTTCAGGTCCTGCACGTAGCTGTCCAGCCGGTCGAAACTGTCGTTCCAGAACCGCTCGAACCCGCCGACCCACTCGTGGATCGGCCGCAGCCCGCGGGCGTCCAGGGCGTAGAGGCGCTGCTTGCCGGCCTCGCGGACCCGCACCAGCCCCACCTCCCGGAGCACCCGCAGGTGCTTGGACGCCTGCGGCTGGCTCATCCCCAGCTCCTGCGCCAGGTCGGTCACCGGCCACTCGCCCGCGCGCAGCAGCGCCAGGATGTTGCGGCGCTGCGGCTCGGCGATCGCGTTGAACGCGTCCGACGTCGTCGCTGCTCGTGCCATGGCGCTCATCATATTCCCATATGGGTAAGCGTCAAGCCGGCCGCCTGCGGTGGCGGCCGGCGCGCTCAGGTCAGCGGTTCGCCGCCAGTGCCGAGACGAAGGGCACGATGGTGCGCTCGACGAGCGCTCGACGCTCCGCTTGAGGCAGCGTGAGGCACTGGATGGTGACCCCGTCGATCAGCGCGAGAAGCTGCGCAGCCGCCTGCTCCGAGAGGCCTTCGTCGACGAACCAGCCGCGAAGTTTCCGATCGAGCTGCGCCGAGGTCGCCGCCAGGTCCGGGTCGACGGCCGAGATGGCGGCGTAGGCGAGCCACACGCGAGCGCGGCGTTCACTTCGATCGTCCAGGGGAAGCCACGGCCAGACGAAGTCCATCAGCGTGGTGGGCTGTGCGGCCGTGACCTCCGCGAGGAACTGTTCTCCCGCGTGGTCGAAGCCCGCGCGCACCAATTCGCTCTTCGTCCGGTAGTAGTACTGCACCTGGGCCGGTGACACGCCCGCCGCTGCGGCGACACTGCGGACGCTCAGGGCGCCGACCCCCTGCTCGGCGAGCACCGTGAGCACGCCGTCTAGCAGGCGGGTGCTGGTCATCGCTGCTGCGGCCGCCTCGCCCCGATCATCGACCATCCGGTCGCCGCGATCTCGATCAGGCCGAGCACCGCGATCACCAGACCGGCCTGGCGCAGGCCGATGACGGGGGTCTCGACGTCGAGGAACGCGAAGAACATCGCCAGGCCCCCGACGATCATGACTGTGCCGACGACGAATGCCCACCCGTGCTTGTTCATGCTGTTCCTCCGCGTCTGTACGAACGTATAGTACGAACGTATAGCGAGGGTGGGTGTCGGTCAAGGCCACCGCCGCGCGCTTACCGCCGTCGGACCGGCACGGGCGTCGACGGGGCCGACGCTGCCACGAGGAATGGAACCGTGCCCCATACTGGCGCGGTGTTCACACTCGCCCAGGCCCGGTACCTGGTGGCCACCCTGCGCCCCCGCATCGACGAGCTGGTCCGGCTCCGGGCCGACCTGGCCGAGCTGCGGGCCGACCTCACCGACGGCGGGCTGAGCCCGCTCGGCGGCCTGGCCGAGGTCAAGGGCCTGGAGGCCCGGCTGCACGGCATCGTCGACGAGCTGCACGAGCACGACATCCAGGTCAAGGGCATCGCCCCGGTGCTGCTGGACTTCCCCGGCGAGCGGGCCGGCCGCCCGGTGCTCTGGTGCTGGCTGGAGGGCGACTCCGACGTGCGGTGGTACCACCGCGTCGAGTGCGGCTTCGCCGGCCGCCGCCCGCTGTGACGGCCCGGCGCCGTCGCGCCCGGCCGAGGCCCGGTGTGACGGGTCGGCACCGCCGCGTGCCGGGCCGCCGCCCGGGGTGACGGGAAGGGCGCCGTCCTGACCGGAGCGCGGCTGAGGGCGGTCAGGCCAGGGTGGACAGGGCGGCGGGGGAGACGTTGCCGCCGCTGAGCACCAGCACCGTACGGGTGCCCGGGGCGGCGCTGACCAGCCCGGCCCGCAGCGCGGCGAGGGTGACCGCGGCGGCCGGCTCGACCAGCAGCTTCGTGGCGTCCATCAGCTCCCACCAGGCGTCCCGGATGTCGTCCTCGCGGACCTCGACCACCTCGTCCACCAGCGCCCGGACGTGGGCCAGGGTGTGTCGACCGGCGAACGGCGCGGCCAGCCCGTCCGCCATCGACCTCGGGCGCTGCGGCGGTGTCGCCTCCCCGGTGCGCAGGGCGTGGCCGATCGCGTTGGCGGTGACCGGCTCCACCCCGACGATCCGCGTCGCGGGGCCCGCCTGCGGCTCCGTCGACCCCGTCGGCCCCGAGGCCGCCGCCCGGAGCGCCGCCGCCACGCCGCTGATCAGGCCGCCGCCGCCCACCGGCACCAGGACCAGCCCCGGCGGCGGGCCGTCGGCCAGGAGTTCCCGGCCGACCGTCGCCTGACCGGCGATGACGTCGGGGTTGTCGTACGGCGGCAGCAGGTGGTATCCGCGCTCCGCCGCCAGGGTCTCGCAGGTGCCGAGCAGGTCCTCGGTGAGCACGACCTCCCCGCCGTACCGGCGGACCGCCGCGATCTTGGCCGGCACCGCGTGCGGCGGCATGCAGACCACGGTGGGCAGGCCGAACGTCCGACCGGCCCAGGCCACGGCCATCCCGTGGTTGCCGGCGGAGAAGGCGGTCAGGCCGGCCGGGGCACCGGCGCGCTCGACGAGCGCCAGCAGCGCGTTCATCGCCCCGCGCGCCTTGAAGCTGCCGGTGTGCTGCAGGTTCTCCGCCTTGACCCAGAGGTCGAGGCCGTGGGCGTCGCCGAGCCGGGGGCAGGGCATCAGCGGGGTCCGGACCACCCGCCCCGCGAGCCGTCGCTGCGCCGCCGCGATGTCGTCCGCGCTGATCAACCGCACGACCCGCAGCCTAGCCCGCGCGGCGGCGGGCATCACGGCCCCATGGTCTCCCATCGGGTGCCGGCGGCGCCCGGGGGTGATCGCGGCGATCGGCCTCGACGGGCGATCGCCTCGACGGGCAATCAAGTGAGTCGGCCGCCCACTGTACCTACTGGTATGTACACTGACGGCCATGGACTCGCGACAACTTCTGGTCGACACGATGAGCGAGCTCATGTGGGAGCGCGGCTACGCCGACACCAGCCCGCGCCACGTCCGCGAACGGTCCGGGGTGGGCCAGGGCAGCATGTACCACCACTTCCCGACCAAGCGGGACCTGGCGCTCGCCGCCCTTGAGCGCAACGTCGCCGACCTGCTGCCGGCCGCCTCGGAACTCGACGGTCCGGGTGAGCCGATGGCGCGGATCGAGGCCTACCTGATGCGCCCCCGCGACGCCCTCAAGGGCTGCAAGGTCGGCCGGATGACCCAGGACCCGCAGGTCCGCGAGGACCCGGTGCTGCTCGCCCCGGTGGCGCGCGCGTTCGCCCAGGTCCACGTCGCCTGGGCGAAGGTGCTGAGCGAGGCCGTCGCCGCCCGCGAGCTGCGCGACGACCTCGACCCCGAGGACCTCGCCCACACCCTGATGGCCGTCCTGCAGGGCGGCTACGTACTCGCGATCGCACAGCAGGACCCGGGCCCGTTCGACGCCGCCCGCGCCGGCGTCCTCAGCCTGCTCCGGGCGGCGGCACCAGCCCCGCCCCACCACGAGGGCCACAGGAGGATTGGAAAGTCATGACGGTACGCATCGGCATCAACGGGTTCGGGCGGATCGGGCGCAGCTACCTGCGCGCGGCCCTGAGGAACAACGCCGACGTCGAGGTGGTCGCGGTCAATGACCTCACCGACGCCCGCACGCTGGCCACCCTGCTCGAGTGGGACTCGGTCTCCGGTCACCTGGACGGCGTCGGCTTCGACGGCGACGCGATCGCCGTCGGGGGCACCCGGATGAGGGTCTTCGCGCACTCCGACCCGGCCACCATCCCCTGGGGTGAGGTCGGCGCCGACGTCGTCATCGAGTCCACCGGCCACTTCACCGATGGCGTCGCGGCGGCGGCCCACCTCAAGGGCGGCGCGCGGAAGGTCATCATCTCGGCGCCGGCCAAGGGGGACGTCCCCACCTTCGTGCTCGGGGTCAACGACGACCGGCTCGACCCGGACAGCCACGACGTCTTCTCCAACGGCTCGTGCACCACGAACTCGCTGGCGCCTCTCGCAAAGGTGCTCAATGACTCGTTCGGCATCGAGTCGGGACTGATGACGACGGTGCACGCCTACACGGGCGACCAGCGCCTCCACGACGCGCCGCACTCCGACCTGCGCCGGGCCCGCGCGGCAGCCGTGTCGATCATCCCGGCGTCGTCGGGCGCGGCGAAGGCGATCGGCAAGGTCATCCCCGCGCTCGACGGGCGTCTCACCGGAGCCGCGTTACGCGTTCCCATCCCGGTGGGCTCGATCACCGACCTCACCGTGGTCCTGCAGCAGCGCGCCGATGTCGAGGACGTCAACGCGGCGTTCCGCGAGGCGGCCGGCTCCCCGCAGCTGCGGCACTACCTGCAGTACTCCGAGGCGCCGCTGGTCTCTGCGGACATCGTCGGCAACCCGCACTCGACGGTCTTCGACGCGCCGCTTACCAATGCCGCCGGCAAGCAGGTCAAGGTGCTCGGCTGGTACGACAACGAGTGGGGCTTCTCCAATCGCCTCGTCGAGTTCTCCGAGCGGATCGGAGTGGCCACGGGAGCCTGAGGCGACTTCGCGCCGGCTGGATGTCCCGGGTGGAGGCCGCACCGGCAGACCCCCTGAACCACCGGGGCCGCGATATGGTCCGCAGGTGATCAACGTACGGCGGGCGGTCGTCGCGGACGCGGCCGAGGTGGTCCGGCTCCGTGGCGCGATGCTGGCGTCGATGGAGGGGGCCGAGCCCGCGCCCGGCTCCTGGCAGGACGCCGCGCGGGAGACCCTGCGCGTCCGGCTGGTCGAGCCGCAGGACGCGCTGGGCGTCTTCGTCGTGGACAAGCCGGACCGGCCGGGGGAGTTGGCGGCCGTCGCGGTGGGCACCATCGAACGTCGGCTCGGCGGCCCGGCCAACCCGAGCGGCCTGACCGGGTACGTCTTCAACGTCGTCACCGATCCCGGGTACCGGCGGCGGGGATATTCCCGGGCCTGCCTGGAGGCGCTGCTCGACTGGTACCGGAAGCGCGGCGTGGGGAAGATCGATCTGCGGGCGTCGGCGGAGGGGGAGCCGCTGTACCGGGCGCTGGGTTTCGTCCCCACCAACGGCCCCACGCTGCGGTTGAGCCTGCCGCCCGCCGACTGACGCCCCCGGCGCGGTCCGCGCCTGCTCGTTGGGCGGCGGGCGGGGGGCGTCATCCGCGCGGCGTCGTCTCCAGGGGCCACTGGGTGCTGACCGTCTCGTCGTGACCCTTCCGGTCGAAGTAGCTCTGCAGGTCGCGGGCGTGCGCCGCGTGCCACCCGATCTGCGCCTCGTGCAGCAGGCCGGCCGGCATCCGGGCGAGGTGCTCGTGCCGGGCGGCGATCGACCGGGCCAGGTCCAGCGCGGCCCGCGCGTCACTGGCCGCCTCGTGGGCGTTGTCCAACGTGACCTCGTAGTACGGGCACAGGTCGCCCAACTGCCGGCTGCCGTACCAGCGGGGCTCGACCTGCCGGTGCAACACCGACGGGTCGATGATGACGGCCCGGTCCCAGTCGATGCCGGGCAGGCCGTGCCGGGCCAGTTCCGTGTGCAAGGCCGTGACGTCGTACGGGGCGCAGAAGGCCACCAGCGGGATCTCGTCGGCGATCAGCTTGGCGACCGCCGTGCCCAACTCCGCCAGCGCCTCTCGGGCGGGCCGGCCGCAGCGGGCCGTCTCGTCGGTGATCCCGTGCCGGGCCGTCGCGTCGGCGGGGATCGGCACCCCCGGGTCGATCAGCCACTCCTGCGTCGTCCCGGCGGAGTGGACCAGGGCGGCGGAGACGATCCGGGTCCGCATCGGATCGGGCAGCGTGCCCTCGAGGTCGAAGCCCACCATCGGCAGGTCGTGCCACCCGCTGTGCGGGCCGACCGGCGGCGCGACGCGGACCGGGGCGCACCCGTGGTGGTACGAGCTCCACCGGCCGTCGACGTTGGCGGCCTGACCGGCGCCGGCCGGCACCCGCGCGCCGCAACCGCCGCAGCGCCCGGCGTACTTGTTGATCATTTCGATGGTCTCCTGTGGAAGGGCCGGTGAGTCAGGAGACGATCTTCGAGCACGGCGGCTACGCGGCGGCCGGCGGGGCGGCCGACGTACCCCTACCACACCCCTGATGGAATCGGTGATCTTCCATTTGGGCGATATTTAGTGTTACCTATCTCTCACCATCACTTCCCACCCCCAGGAGTGCTACGTGCGGAGATCCCGTCTCGTTACCTTCGCCGTGAGTGTCGCGGCGACCCTCGGCGCCACGCTCACGCTGGCCGTCCCCGCCCAGGCCGCGCCGAGCGACCGCTACGTCGCCCTCGGCGACTCGTACGCCTCCGGCGTCGGCGCCGAGAACTACACCTCTGAGAGCGGCTCCTGCAAGCGCAGCACCAACGCGTACCCGGCGCTCTACAACACGAACATCAAGCCCGCGTCGTACAAGTCGGTCGCCTGCTCCGGCGCGATCACCACCGACGTGATCAACAATCAGCTCTCCGCGCTGTCGTCGACCACCACACTGGTCAGCGTCACCGTCGGTGGCAATGACGTCGGCTTCGCCAACATTATGAGCACCTGCGTGCTCCAGGGTGAGGCCAAGTGCATCGCCGCCGTGCAGGCCTCGGAGAACAGTGCGCGGGCGGAGCTGCCCGGCAAGCTGGCCAAGGTCTACAACGGCATCAAGGCCAAGGCGCCCTCGGCGCGGGTGGTGGTCGTCGGGTACCCGGTCTTCTACCAGCTCGGCACGACCTGCGTCGGTCTCACCGCCGCCTCCCGGTCGAAGCTCAACGAGGGCATCAACCTGGTCGACGACATCATCCGCACCGCCGCCAACGCGGCCGGCTTCAAGTTCGCCGACGTCCGGTCGGCCTTTGTCGGCCACCAGCTGTGCAGCGGCGGCACGAAGTGGATGCACGCCCTGAACGTGCTGAACATCGGGGTCTCCTACCACCCGACGAAGGCCGGCCAGGCCGGCGGCTACTACCCGGTGTTCCGCTCCGCGGCGGGCTGACCGGCCCCGGCCCGCGCGCCGGCGACCAGCGAGGCCGCGCCCCCACCCGCGGGTGGGGGCGCGGCCTCGCGTCGTGTCGTGGCCCGGCCGGGAAGCGCACCGCGCGAGAGATCGAAGCATGTACATCTTGACGAACTGGTGACGGCGTGAGTAGCGTCTCACCATCAATCTGGAAGGTTTCCTAACTGTTTGGGGAGACGCCACATGAAGAGATCGCTCCGTCGGGCGCTCTGGGCCGGCGCCGTGGTCGCGATGACCGTCGCGGCAGTCCCGATGACCTCGGCGTTCGGCGCCGCAAGCGTGACCGCGTCGTTCGCCAAGGCGCAGGACTGGGGAACCGGCCACGAGGGGCGGGTCACCGTCACCAACGGCTCCGCCGCCAGCGTCAGCACCTGGCGCATCGAGTTCGACCTGCCGGCCGGCACCACGATCAGCAGTTCCTGGGACGCCGACGTCACCAGCAGCGGCAACCATTACGTCGCGGTGAAGAAGAGCTGGGCGGGCCCGCTCGCCCCCGGCGCGGCCTTCAGTTGGGGCTACAACGGCACCGGGGCGTACAAGGCGCCGCTGAACTGCACCGTCAACGGCGCGCCGTGCGGCGGCGGCACACCCCCGCCGACCAGCACCCCGCCGCCCACCACGGCGTCGCCGACCCCGACCCCCACCACCCCGCCGCCGACCACGCCCCCGCCGGGCGGCGGCGGCAAGAAGGTCGTGGGCTACTTCGCCGAGTGGGGCGTCTACAACCGCGGCTACCACGTCAAGAACATCCACACCAGCGGCTCCGCCGCGAAGCTGACCCACATCCTGTACGCCTTCGGCAACACCACCGGCGGGCGCTGCTCCGTCGGGGAGAGCTTCCCCGACTACGAGCGGACGTACAGCGCCGCCGAGAGCGTCGACGGCGTCGCCGACACCTGGGACCAGCCGCTGCGCGGCAGCTTCAACCAGCTCCGCAAGCTCAAGGCGATGTACCCGCACCTGAAGGTCATCTGGTCCTTCGGCGGCTGGACCTGGTCGGGCGGCTTCACCCAGGCCGCGCAGAACCCGGCCGCGTTCGCCGAGAGCTGCTACAACCTGGTCGAGGACCCGCGCTGGGCGGACGTCTTCGACGGCATCGACGTCGACTGGGAGTACCCGAACGCCTGCGGGCTGACCTGCGACACCAGCGGCCCGAACGCCTTCAAGAACGTGACCTCCGCGCTGCGCAGCAAGTTCGGCTCCTCGGCGCTGGTCACCGCGGCGATCACCGCCGACGGCAGCAACGGCGGCAAGATCGACGCCACCGACTACGCCGGCGCCGCCACCCACCTCAACTGGATCATGCCGATGACGTACGACTACTTCGGCGCCTTCAACGCGCAGGGCCCCACCGCCCCGCACTCGCCGCTGACGTCGTACAACGGCATCCCGCAGCAGGGCTTCAACAGCGACGCGGCGATCCAGAAGCTCAAGAGCAAGGGCATCCCGGCGGAGAAGCTGCTGCTCGGCATCGGCTTCTACGGCCGGGGCTGGACCGGGGTGACCCAGGACGCACCGGGCGGCAGCGCCACCGGCGCGGCCCCGGGCACCTACGAGGCCGGCATCGAGGACTACAAGGTCCTCAAGAACACCTGCCCGGCCACCGGCACCGTCGCCGGCACCGCGTACGCCAAGTGCGGCAACAACTGGTGGAGCTACGACACCCCGGCGACCATCGGCGGCAAGATGACGTACGCGAAGAACCAGGGCCTCGGCGGCGCGTTCTTCTGGGAGCTCTCCGGCGACACCAGCAACGGCGAGCTGATCGGCGCCATCAAGGGCGGCCTCGGCTGACCGTGACCGGACGGACGAGGGCACCCGGCCGACACCTTCGGCGCGGCGGGGGACCCCGGTGACACCTGCGGCGGGGCCGGCGATTGTCGGCCCCGCCGTGGGCGTGCCGGGCGCGGAATGTGTCACACTCGCGCATCGGCGTGCCCCGAACGGTCGGGGCCCAGGGGGTCAGCGCCGCACGGGCGCACCAGTTGCCGGCCGGTGCGGCGGTGGGAGGGACGGATGGGCGTGAGGAACTCCAGGACGACGCTCGTGGCGGCGCTCGTGATCCTGCCGCTCACCCTCGTCGGCTGCGGGTTCGGCGACGACGACGCGGCGGACCGGCCCGGCCGGGCACCCGCCGAGGAGGCGGCGACCAAGGCCCGCGAGCGGGTGCAGGCGTACCTCGACGCGATGATCGCCAAGGACGTCGCCGCCGGGCGCGGCCAGCTCTGCGCCCCCGCCCAGGAGACCTTCGACACCGCCGCGACCGGCCCGAACGGCGACTTCGCCGACCACTTCACCGTGACCGAGGCGGCCATCACCGACGTCCGGCCCGGCGCGGCCGGGCAGGAGGTCAGCACGTCGGTCACCGTCAAGGCCGGTTCCCGCAAGGGCACCCGGGCGCTGCTGTTCACCGTCACCCGCAGCGGCGCGGACTGGTGCGTCACGGCCGAGGCGCCCGGCGGGCACACCCCGCAGCCCTCCGTCACCCCCTGACGCCCGCCCCGGGGCCAGCGGATCTCCCACCCTCCGGAACCATCCCCCTCGCCGCCCGGCCCACTCGACGGTCGCCGTACGCTTTCTGTCATGCGCCATGAGTGGCACCAGCTGAGCCATCCCGCGGTGGGCAACCCCGGCCTGCAGACCAGCCGTCCGACCGTCGACTCCGCCGAGGACGCCGCCCTCGGCCTGGACCGATGGCGGGAGCTGCCCCGGGCGCAGACACCGCCCTGGCCGGACCCGACCCAGGTCGCCGAGGTCTGCAAGGTGCTCGACACCGTGCCGTCGGTCGTCGCGCCCTACGAGGTCGACCAGCTCCGGCAGAAACTCGCCCTGGTCTGCGAGGGCAAGGCGTTCCTGCTCCAGGGCGGCGACTGCGCGGAGACCTTCGTCGACAACACCGAGGCCCACCTGCTGGCCAACGCCCGCACCCTGCTGCAGATGGCGATCGTGCTCACCTACGGCGCGTCCCTGCCGGTGGTCAAGGTCGCCCGGGTCGCCGGGCAGTACACCAAGCCCCGGTCGCTGCCGACCGACGCCCGTGGGCTGCCGGCCTACCGCGGCGACCTGATCAACTCCCTGGAGGCCACGCCGGAGGCCCGGGTCGCCGACCCGCAGCGCATGATCCGCGCGTACGCCAACTCGGCCGCAGCGATGAACATGCTCCGGGCGTACCTGGACGGCGGGCTGGCCGACCTGCACGCGGTGCACGACTGGAACAAGGGCTTCGTCAAGAACTCCCCGGCCGGCGAGCGCTACGAGGCGATCGCCCGGGAGATCGACCGGGCGCTGGCCTTCATGAACGCCTGCGGCATGACCGAGGACGACGCCCTGCGCACCGTCACCCTCTACTGCTCCCACGAGGCCCTGGCCCTGGAGTACGACCGGGCGTTGACCCGGGTCTCCGGCGAGCGCGCGTACGGCCTCTCCGGGCACTTCCTCTGGATCGGCGAGCGCACCCGGCAGATCGACGGCGCGCACATCGACTACATCTCCCGCATCGCCAACCCGATCGGCGTGAAGCTCGGCCCGACCACCACCCCCGACGAGGCGATCGAGCTCTGCGAGAAGCTCAACCCCGACAACGTCCCCGGCCGGCTCACCCTGATCAGCCGGATGGGCAACCACAAGGTCCGCGACGCGTTGCCGCCGATCGTGTCGAAGGTCGCCGCCGCCGGGGCCAAGGTCGTCTGGCAGTGCGACCCGATGCACGGCAACACCCACGAGTCCTCCAACGGCTACAAGACCCGGCACTTCGACCGGATCGTCGACGAGGTGCTCGGCTACTTCGAGGTGCACCGCGCGTTGCAGACCCACCCGGGCGGCATCCACGTGGAGCTCACCGGCGAGGACGTCACCGAGTGCCTCGGCGGCGCCCAGGGCATCGAGGACCTCGACCTGCCCGACCGGTACGAGACCGCCTGCGACCCCCGCCTGAACACCCAGCAGTCGCTGGAGCTGGCTTTCCTGGTAGCGGAGATGCTCCGTGGCTGACGCGTCAAAGGGAAAATCGTGGCTGACGCGAGGAGTGAGACTGTGATCGACCTGCGGTCGGACACGCTGACCCGGCCCACCCCCGGGATGCGGGAGGCGATGGCCACCGCCGAGGTCGGCGACGACGTCTACGGCGAGGATCCGACGGTCAACGCGCTGGAGGCCGAGGTCGCCGCCCTCTTCGGGCACGAGGCGGCGCTCTTCGCCCCGACCGGCTCGATGGCCAACCAGATCGCCCTGCAACTGGTGGTGCCGCCCGGCGAGGAACTGCTCTGCGACGCCGACGCGCACGTGGTCACGTACGAGATCGGCGCGGCGGCGGCGTACGGCGGGATCTCCTCGCGGACCTGGCCGGCCGTCGGCGCGGAGATCGACCCCGACGTGGTTGCCGGCATGGTCCGGCCCGACGGCTACTTCGCGGTGCCGACCCGGGCCATCGCCGTGGAGCAGACCCACAACCGGGGCGGCGGCGGGGTGATCCCGCTGGCCACCCTGCGCGAGCTGCGCCGGGTCGCCGACGACGGCGGGCTGGCCCTGCACTGCGACGGCGCCCGGATCTGGCACGCGCACGTCGCCGACGGGGTGCCGCTGGCCGAGTACGGTGCGCTCTTCGACACCCTCTCGGTCTGCCTCTCCAAGGGCCTCGGCGCCCCGGTCGGTTCCCTCGTCGTCGGCAGCGCGGAGCGCATCGAGCGGGCCCGCACCATCCGCAAGCGGATGGGCGGCGGGATGCGGCAGGTCGGGGTGCTGGCCGCCGCCGGCCGCTACGCCCTCGCCCACCACGTCGAGCGGCTCGCCGACGACCACGCCAAGGCCGCCCGGCTGGCCGAGGCGGTCGCCCCGTTCGGGGTGCTGGCCACGGAGGCGCGGACGAACATCGTCGCGCTGGACCTGACCAAGTCGCCGCTGGACGCGCGGGGCCTCGCCGCCGCCGCCCGCGCCGAGGGCGTGCTGATGTCGGTGCTCGGCCCGCGCACCGCCCGCCTGGTCACCCACCTGGACGTCGACGACGACGCGATCGACCGGGCCGCCGAGGTCCTCGCCGTCGTCCTGCGCGGCTGACCGGCACCCCCGGCCGCCCCTGACCCGACGGGTCAGGGGCGCAGTCGTCGCAGGGTGGCGATGTCGGCGGCGTGCCCCTCGTGCTTCTCGGTGGGGGTCTCCACCACGATCGGGACGCCCGCCGTGGCGGGGTGGGCCATCAGCTCGGCGAACGCCGGCTCCCCGATGTTGCCCTTGCCGATGTTCTCGTGCCGGTCCCGGGTCGAGCCGCACAGGTCCTTCGAGTCGTTGGCGTGCACCAGCCGCAGCCGGCCCGGCCCCACCGTGGCGACCAGCGTGTCCAGGCAGGCCGTCATGCCGCCCTCGGCGGCCAGGTCGTGCCCGGCCGCGAAGGCGTGGCAGGTGTCGAAGCAGACCCCCAGCCCGGGGTGCCGCTCCACCGCGTCCAGGTACGGGCCGAGCTGCTCCACCCGGGCGGCCAGCGACCGGCCGCCGCCCGCGCTCGGCTCGACCAGCAGCAGTGGACCGTCCGTGGCCACGGACTCGTCCAGCAGCGGCAGCAGTGCCTCGCGCACCTGGCGCATGGCCGCGTCGGCGTAGCCGGCGTCGACCGCGCTGCCGGCGTGGAAGACCACCCCCGCCGCGCCGATCGCCCGCCCCCGCCGCAGCGCGTGGGCCAGGGTCTGCGCCGAGCGCTCGACCGTGGCCGGGGTGGGGGAGCCCAGGTTCACCAGCAGCGACGCGTGGATGTACACCCGCACGTCCCGCTCGGCGCAGCCGTCGCGGAACAGCCCGTCCTGCGTCGGGTCACCCGTCGGCAACGCCCAGCCCCGGGAGTTGGAGACGTAGACCTGGACGACCTCCGAGGCGGTGGCGTCGACGTACGGCAGGGCGGCCTTCGCCAACCCGCCGGAGGTGGGGGTGTGCGAGCCGACCGGCCGGTGCGGGACGGGCAGCACGGGCATTTCTACAGACATCCGATCGTGATCTGGGTGCCCGGGGCCACCTGGGCGTTCTCGGGCGGGTTCTGGAACCGGACGGTGCCGTTGGGGTTGAACTGCACGTTAACCGGGAAGCCCTGCCCCTCCAACTGCTGCTTGGCCTGCTGACAGGGCAGGTCCACCACCCGGGGCACGGCCACCGGGGCCGGGCCCTTGCTGACGTCCAACTTGACCTGGGCGCCCTTCTCCACGCCCGCGCCGTCGGTCGGACTCTGCCCGAGGACCTCGTCCTTCGGCTTCGGCGAGTCCTTGTACGTCTCGACCGGCACCAGGCCGAGCTGGGCCAGCGTGGTGCGGGCCTCGGTGACGCTCTTGCCGATCAGGTTCGGCACCGAGATCGGCGCCTTGCCCTTGCTCAGGACGAGGGTGACCTTCGCCCCCGGCTTCACCTCCGCGCCGACCTTCGGGCTGGTGGCCACCACCACGCCCGCCGGGAGGTTGTCGTCGTAGCGGGGGGTGCCCTTGGCCACCACCAGCTTGAGGTTGAGCAGGTCGGCCTCGGCCAGGTCGAACTCCTTGCCGACCACGTCCGGCACCGGGAAGCGCTCCGGCCCCAGCGACAGGGTGAGGGTGATGGTGCCGCCCTTGAGGATCCGGGCGGCCGAGGCGGGGCTCTGCGCCACCACGGCGTCGCGCGGGACCTTCTCGTCGTAGCGGGGCTCGGCGTACTCCAGGGCGAAGCCGCCCCGGGTCGCCTGCGTCTGCGCCTCGGCCTTGGTCAGGCCGGCCAGCTCCGGGGCCACGGTGTATCGGCCGACGCCGAACCACCAGCCGGCGAGCGCGGCGACCAGCACGAGCACCACCGCCGCGGCCAGGACGCCGCGGCGTCCGCGGGGGTCGCTCAGCACCCGGGCGCGCAGCGCGCCGAGCCGGCCCAGCGGCCCGCCGCCCTGCGGCTCGGCCCGGCGGCGGTGCGGGCGCTCGTCCTTCTGCTCGGGCAACCGGGCCCAGGCCGGCCGCTGGGCGGGCCGGACCGTGGCGACCATCATCGTCGGCTGTCCCACCGAGGCGGTGTCGTCGGAGACCGGGCGCAGCACGGCGGTGTGCGCGTTCGGGTCGCCCAGCTCGTCGCGGGCGACCTGGACCTCGGCCAGCAGGACGCCGGCGTCGGCCGGCCGCGCCGCCGGGTCCCGTCGGGTGGCCCGCGCGACCAGCTCGTCGAGCGCCTTCGGCAGGCCGGGCACCAGGGTCGAGGGGGCCGGCACGTCGTTGTCCACGTGCTGCCAGGCGACGTCCACCGGCCGGTCGCCGTCGTACGGGACCCGGCCGGTGAGCATCTCGAACAGCACGATGCCGGCGGAGTAGACGTCGGTGCGGGTGTCCGAGCGGCCGTCGGTGACCAGCTCCGGCGCGACGTACGCCACGGTGGCCATGAGCTGGTTGCCCGGCTCCTCCTCGGCGCTGGCCTCCACGGCGCGGGCCAGCCCGAAGTCGGCGACCTTGACCACGCTGTCGATCAGGTTGGCCACGCCGCCGGTGGGCGCCTCGGCGACCAGCACGTTCTCCGGCTTGACGTCGCGGTGCACCAGACCGGCCCGGTGCGCGGCGGCGATCGCGGCGAGCATCTGCTCCATGATCGCCAGCGTCTCGTCCGGCTTGAGCCGGCGACGCTCGGCGAGCACGTCGCGCAGCGTCCGGCCGCGCACGTACTCCATCACCAGGTACGGCAGGCCGGCGTGGTTGCCCTGGTCGTAGACCGCGACGACGTTCGGGTGGGTCAGCCGGGCGATGGTCTTCGCCTCGTCGGTGAACCGCTCCGAGAACCCGGCGGTGCGGGCGCCCGTCTCGGGTGTCTGAGTGGGGTGAATGATCTTGACTGCGACGGTGCGCTCGAGGCGCTCGTCGGTGGCGGTGTACACGGTCGCCATGCCGCCACGAGCGACGCGACCGCGGATGCGGTAGCGCCCATCGATCAGCGAGCCCAGCAACGTGTCGGCGACCTGTGTGTCCATCGGCACGGAGTCTATGCGTCCGGGAGGCGGAGGATGAACAGGATGCCGCACCCGAGCGCTCCGGTGGCCTGTGCCGCCGGCTCCGGGCACCCGGTGGCTCGTTCATAGGTGACGGTAAGCCCGTTTTGCGCGTGCCGGTGGGCCCTCTCGCGCGTGCCGGTGGGCCCCGTCGCGGGTGCCGAAGGGCCCGTTTCGTAGGTCGTCGTCCGGGTGGGTCGAGGGGGTGCCGCTCGTCGGCGGCGTGGACGGCGTGGCAGGGTGGTCGGGTGACCGACTCCGTACCCTCCGACCAGGCCGCCTCCGACCTCGCCGGCCCGACCGATCCGGCCGGCTGGCTGACCCTGCCGGACGTCGCCGAGCGCCTCGACCTGTCGATCAGCAAGGTCCACCAGATGATCCGGGACCGGGAGTTGCTGGCGGTGCGCCGCGACGGCGTCCGCAAGATTCCCACCGACCTGGTGGCCAACCAGATCGTGCTCAAGCACCTGCCCGGGGTGCTCACCCTGCTGGGCGACGCCGGCTACGACGACGAGGCCGCGCTGCGCTGGCTCTACGAGCCGGACGACACCCTCTCCGGCGGCACCCCGGCCGTCACCCTGGGCGGCGACCACGCCCGTGAGGTCAAGCGCCGCGCCCAGGCCCTCGGCTTCTGACTCCTCCGCTTCGTCCGCTCCCGTTCCCGCCCGCCCGCTCCCGATCTGTCAGCGGGCGGGCCGGGCGGATCGGGGTCAGCCGGTCGGGGTCGGTCGGGGTCAGTCGGCGCGGCGGGTCGCGGCGATGGCGAGGTCGACCAGGGCCTGCCGGGCCTCGGTCTCCAGCTCCACGGCGGCCAGCGCCCCGAGCGCCGTGTCGGTCAGCGTGGCGATGCGCTCCTCCGTGCGGGCCAGCGCCCCGGTCGAGGTGATCAGCTCGCGCATCCGGGCCACCCCCTCGGCGTCCAGGTCGGGGTCACCGAGCCGGCCCAGCAGCAACTCCCGGCCCGCGTCGTCGCTGGCCGCCACGGTCGCCGCGATCAGGTACGTCCGCTTGCCCTCACGCAGGTCGTCGCCGGCCGGCTTGCCGGTCCGGACCGGGTCGCCGAACACCCCGAGCACGTCGTCGCGGAGCTGGAACGCCTCGCCCAGCGGCAACCCGTACGCCGAGTAGGCCGCCCGCACGTCCGCCGGCGCGTCGGCCAGCGCGGCCCCCACCAGCAGCGGGCGCTCGACGGTGTACTTGGCCGACTTGTACCGGGCGACCTTGCCCGCGCGTTCCACCGACGTGTCGCCGGTGGCCTGGGTGAGCACGTCGAGGTACTGACCGACGGTGACCTCGGTGCGCATCTCGTCGAAGACCGGCCGGGCCCAGGCGACGACCCGCGGGTCCAGCCCGGCGGAGTGCAGCAACTGGTCGGACCAGACCAGGCAGAGGTCGCCGAGCAGGATCGCCGCCGAGTCGCCGAAGGCGTCGGCGTCGCCGCCCCAGCCGGAGCGGCGGTGCCGGGCGGTGAACCGCCGGTGCACCGCCGGCTCGCCACGCCGGGTGTCGGAACGGTCCATCAGGTCGTCGTGGATGAGGGCGCTGGCCTGCACGAGCTCCAGCGCGGAGAGGGCGGTGACCACCTGGTCGGAGTCGATCCCGCCGGCACCCCGGAACCCCCAGTACCCGAAGGCCGGACGCAAACGTTTACCACCGCCCAACACGAACGCCTCGATCGCCTCGGCCACCGGCACCAGGGCCTCGTCGACGGCGGTCATCCAGGCGCGCTGGCCGGACAGGAACTCGGTCAGAGCCTTGTCGACGCGCTGACGCAGGCCGGCGCGGTCGACGGGGGACACGGGAGCAGCGTGGGTCACGCCCCGACGCTAGCGGGTCGCCGTCGGCGGTGCCGCATCAGCGGCCCGTGGCACGCCGTGGCTCAGCCGGCCGCCGCGCCGCCGGGGGCCGCGTGCGGTCGTACCGCCGGCCGGTGCGGGTGCGCTCGTACCGCCGGCGGCCCGTGGGGGTGCGGTGGTGCCGGCGGCCCGTGGGGGTGCGGGGCGGGTCGGCGTCGCCCGGCGGGTCGGCGTCGCTTGGTGGGTGGGCGTCGCCCGGTGGGTCGGCGTGGTGGCCCGGTGGGTGGGCCGGCTGCGCCCGGCGGCCTCGGCCAGCAGCTCGACCGGGACGGCGAGGACCACGGCCAGCCAACCCAGCCAGAAGCCTCCCGGCACGCGGCGCTGCCGTTCCCAACGGGACACCTCGTGCCGGCTCAGCGTGGGCACGCCCGAGGCGGCACAGAGCTCGGCGGCGAGGCGCTGCTGACTGCGCCCCCGGGCCTGCCGGAGCCGGGCGAGCAGCGGCCCGAGCCGGTCGGGGACGGGCGGCGTGGGCTGCGTCATCGGTGCTCCTCCGCAAGGGGTCGGCGCGGTCGGCGGCGCAGACCGCCCCGAACGGACGGACCGGCGCGCCGCCGGTCGGTGTCGACCCCCGCGCGGGCCCCCTCGGGAACCGGCTCCCACCGCCTCCCGTCCGCGCTGCCCCCTGTCTACCTCGGGGGTACGACGCTCCACCCTCCCGAGGCGCCCGCCGCGGTCAAGATCCGAACAACTTCCCGGAAAATGCTGGCTGAACCGGCCCCGCAGGCAGCATTTTCGGGGACAATGCGCGGATCTTGACCGCGGCGGGGGCGGCGGGGGCGGCGGGAGGGTGGAGCGGTGAGGGCGGTGGGGGTGGCCGGGCGGTGGGGATTTCGTCGCGGTGGGTGGGAAGGGGGGCGGTCCGGCGGGTGTCGGCGGCTAGAGTCGATCCGTGGCGCTCGGTCTTCCCTCGGTCCTTCCCAATCCGCAACCGGCGATCGGGGAGTTGATCCGCGACCATCAGCCGACCTTCTCCTTCGAGTTCTTCCCGCCCAAGACGCCGCAGGGCGAGCGGCTGCTCTGGCAGGCCATTCGGGAGCTGGAGTCGCTGCGCCCGTCGTTCGTCTCGATCACCTACGGTGCCGGCGGCTCGACCCGGGACACCACGGTCGCGGTGACCGAGCGGATCGCCACCGAGACCACCCTGCTGCCGATGGCGCACCTGACCGCCGTCAACCACTCCGTCGCCGAGCTGCGCAACGTCATCGGCCGGTTGGCCGGCGTCGGGGTGCGCAACGTGCTGGCCGTGCGGGGCGACCCGCCCGGCGACCCGGGCGGCGAGTGGGTCCGCCACCCCGAGGGCGTGCTCTACGCCGAGGAGCTGGTCCGGCTGGTCCGCGACTCCGGCGACTTCAGCGTCGGGGTGGCCGCCTTCCCCTACAAGCATCCGCGCTCGGCCGACGTGGCCGCCGACACGGCGCACTTCGTCCGCAAGTGCCGCTCCGGCGCGGAGTTCGCGATCACCCAGATGTTCTTCGACGCCGACGACTACCTGCGGCTGCGCGACCGGGTGGCGGCGGCCGGCTGCGACACCCCCATCCTGGCCGGGGTGATGCCGGTCACCCAGTTGAGCACGATCGAGCGCTCCGTGCAGCTCTCCGGGGCGCCCTTCCCGCCGGCCCTCGCCGCCCGGTTCGCCGAGGTCGCCGACGACCCGGAGGCGGTCCGCCGGCTCGGCATCGACCAGGCCGCCGAGATGTGCCGCCGGTTGCTGGCCGAGGGCGTGCCCGGCATCCACTTCATCACCCTCAACCGCTCCACCGCGACCCGGGAGGTCTGGCAGCAGCTGCAGGTCGGCGCGCGGGTGTGACCCTCCCGGCGCGACACCTGGGTGCCGATGCGACGGTTGACCAGTGGTGGGCACTCAGCTGAACTGGGACGAGTACGCGACGACATGGGCGCGGCTGCACGGCGGGTTCGATCCCCGGGCGGCGGCCCCGGTGGTCCGCGCCTGGCTGCGGTTGGCCTACCACGTCGGGTACGTGCTGGGCCGGCTGCGGGTCGGCCCGAGCGCCGTCACCGTGGCGGGGGTGCTGCTCTGCTTCTGCGTGCCGCTGTTCGCCGTCCGGCCGGGCGACGGGCCGCTCCTCGGGGCGTTGTTCGTGCTGGTCGCCTCGGTGGCCGACAGCGTCGACGGCGCGGTGGCGGTGGTCACCAACCGCACCACCCGGCTCGGCTACGTCTACGACTCGGTGGCCGACCGGCTCGGCGAGGTCGCCTGGCTGACCGCGTTCTGGCTGCTGGGCGCGCCGGGCCTGCTGGTCGTCACGGCCGGCGCGTTGTCCTGGCTGCACGAGTACGTCCGGGCCCGGGCGGTCTCGGCCGGGATGCGGGAACTCGGCGCGGTGACGGTGGGGGAGCGGCCCACCCGGGTCTGCGTGGCGCTGGTCGGGCTGCTGCTGGCCTGGGCCGCCGGGGTGATCGCACCGGACCTGACCGCCGGCACCATCACCATGGCCACCGCCGTCTGGGTGCTGCTGGCCGGCTTCGGCCTGGGGCAACTGCTCTCCACCGTCCGGCACGCCCTGGTCGACGCCGGCTGACCCTCTCCCGCGCCCTGGATGGGGCCGGGCTCGCCAGCCCCGGCCGGACCGGCGCTCGTCACTCCCAGGCCGGGCCGATCTCGTCGGCGACGATCTGCGCCGACAGCGTCACCATCGGCAGGCCGCCGCCCGGGTGGGCGGAGCCGCCGACCAGCCAGAGGCCGGCGGCCGGCCCCCGGTTGGCCGGGCGGAGCAGCCCGCCGGCCGTGCCGTAGATCGCCCCGCCGGGGGCGCCGGTGGCGGCGTCCAGGTCGGCCGGGGTGCGGGCCTCGCGGAACACCAGCCGGTCCCGCACGTCCACGCCGCGCGCCGCGAGCACGTCGAGGACCCGGTCGGCGTACGCCTCGGCAAGGCCCGGTCGCCGCCAGTCGACCGCCCCGGTGGCGGTGCCGTGGCGGGGGGCGTTGACCAGCACGAACCACGCCTCGTGGCCGGCGGGGCGGACGGCCGGGTCGGCGGCCACGGTGACGAAGACCGTCGGGTCGGTGGCGGGTCGGGCCCGCACGCCGCGCCCCGGCCGGCCGAAGACCGCGTCGAACTCGGCGTCGTAGTCGCGCGGGAAGAACACGTTGTGATGCGCCAACCCGGTCTCGCCGGCCACCCCGAGCAGCAGCACGAAGCCGGCGAGGCTGCGGTCGGTGAGCGCGGCCAACCGGCGCGGGCTGGGCAGCAGGTCCCGGTAGACGGTCAGCGCGTCCACGTTGGCCACCACCACGTCGGCGGGGACGGGCGCGGCGACGCCGGCGAGGCGTACCCCGTGGACCCGGCCGCCCGCGGCGTCGATCCGGGTGACCGTGGCGTCGGTGTGCACCACCACGCCCAGGTCCAGGCAGCGGGTCAGCAGCGCGTCGGCGAGGGTGCCCAGCCCGCCGCGCAGGTACCAGCCGCCGAAGGTCAACTCGGCGTACGGGACGGCGACCAGCGCGGCCGGGGCGCGGCGCGGGTCCGCGCCGGTGTAGGTGGCGTAGCGGTCCAGCAGCATCCGCAACCGGGGGTCGGAGAGGTACTGCCGGCCCAGGCCGCGCAGGGTGCGACCGGGGCCGATCGCGGCGAGGTCGCCCAGCCGCCAGGCCAGCGCGGCG
Source organism: Micromonospora sp. DT233 (assembly GCF_049841815.1). Taxonomy (NCBI): domain Bacteria; kingdom Bacillati; phylum Actinomycetota; class Actinomycetes; order Micromonosporales; family Micromonosporaceae; genus Micromonospora; species Micromonospora sp. DT233. The sequence goes on from NZ_JBNCLB010000004.1 coordinate 200,793, forward strand.
AGGTCCAGCGGGGAGTCGACGGCCCGGCGCAGGACGGCGGAGTGCGAGGCGTCCCAGACCCGGGTGGCCCGCCGCCACAGCCGCTGCCAGTCGGCGGCGGCCCGGTCGCCGAACGCCGCCCCGATGCGGGCGGCGAACTCGGTCGGGTCGGCGCAGGAGTCGAGGGTGGGCCCGTCGCCGGGGAAGACATGCCGGACGATCGGGTCCACCGGGGTCAGGTCGAGGTACTCGTCGAGCTTCGCCCCGGTCGCCTCGAACAGGTCGTGGAAGACCTCCGGCAGGGTGAGCAGGCTCGGCCCGGTGTCGAAGTGGAACGACCCGGCCGGGGTGTGGTGGACGTACCGGCCGAGCTTGCCGCCGACGGCCTCGGCCCGCTCGAAGACGGTGACCTGATGCCCGGTGGCGGCCAGCCGGGCGGCGGTGGCCAGCCCGCCCACCCCGGCGCCGACGACCACGATCCGCGCCATGACGTGCCTCCTAGCTGACCGGGCGACCGCGCCAGGACAGGCGGCGTCGCTTCCGCAGATGGTACGACCGCGCGGTCAGCCAACCGAGGACCACGACCGACACGGGGTGGCCGAGCGCGTCGGGCCACCACCGGCCGCCGGTGGCGCGGGCGCTGATCGCCCGCCCCGCCGCGCCGAGCAGCCAGCCGAGCAGGGCCAGGGCCGCGACCGCCGGCTCGCCCGCCGCCAGCGCCACCGCCACGATCAGCGGGGGAGCGGTGTAGAGCAGGAGCAGCAGGGCCAGCACGGCCGCCGCCGCGCCCGGGTGGCCGAAGGAGGCCCAGAGCGACTTGGTGTAGCCGTCGCGCAGTTGCGGCCAGTCGTCGTACATCCGGCAGGTGGCCAGCCGGGAGCCGTCCGCCAGGGCGATCCGCCCGCCGGAGCGCTTGACCGACCGGGCCAGCTCGATGTCCTCCAGGATCCTGTCCCGCACCGCGCCGTGCCCGCCGGCGGCGGCGTAGCCGGCCCGGTCCACCACCAGGAACTGCCCGCCGGCCGCCGCGAGCGACGGCCGCGCCGAGCGCTCCATCGCCCGCAGCGGCAGGAAGGTCAGCCAGAGCCACTGCAACAGCGGCTGCACCAGCCGGTCGGCGGCCGTCACCGTCACGATCTTCGGGTACGGCGACAGCAGCGTCACCCGCGCGGCGCGCAGCTCGGTGACGGCTGCCGCCACCGCGTACGGGGCGAGCACCACGTCGGCGTCGACGAAGACCAGCGCGGTGGCGGCCGGGGCGGCGTGGCCGGCGAGCTGGTGGCAGGCGTACGGCTTGCCCAGCCAGCCCGGCGGCGGGGCGACCCCGGCGCGCAGGGTGACCCGGGGGTCGTCGCCGGCCACCGCCCGGACCACGTCGGCCGTGCCGTCGGTGGAGCCGTCGTCGAGCACCACGATCCGCAGGTCGGCCACGCCCCGCTGGGCGAGCAGCCCGCGCAGGCACGGGGTGAGCCGGTCGGCCTCGTCGCGCAGCGGCAGCAGCACCGCGACGGTCTCGGCGACCTCGACCGGCCCGGTGGCCGGGCGGCGCAGCCACCGGGTGGCGTTGACCCAGGTGTGGGCGGTGAGCACGGCGACGCCGGTGACCAGCGCGACCAGCAGCGACACCCCGGTCATGCGGCTGCCTCGCCGGTCAGGCGTGTCATGCGTCGGCGTCGGCCGGGCGGCGCGGCCGGGGCTCGCGGGGATCGCGGGGGTCGCGGGGGTCGCCGGGTTCCCGGCGGGCGTGGCGTTCCCGCCCGAGGGTCAGGGTCAGCGGCACGGCGGCCACCGCCATGCCGGCCGCGCCCCACGCCGCCGAGGCGGGCAGGCCGAGGAAGACCGCGTGGGCCAGGATGCTGGAGAAGTACGTCCAGAGGTAGAGCGCGAACATCGGGGCGTCCCCGGAGCCGGTGCGCGCGCTCGCCGGCCCGGCCAGCGGGCGCAGCGCCGCCATCAGCAGCACCGCGAAGAGCAGCCAGCCGAGGTAGTTGCTGACCGGAACGCCGGGCAGGCCGGGCAGCGCGGGGGTGGCGTCGCGCCAGACCCAGTAGCCCTCGGCGACCATCTGCGGGTCGAGGAAGAGGTCCCACGCGGCCAGCCCGACGGCCGCCAGGGCCACCCGACCGATCCCGGGGGCGACCAGCCGGGCCGCCGTCAGCCAGGCCGGCCAGGCCATCCACGTCCAGGCCAGCGGAATGATCAGCGGCACCCCGGCCAGCTTCGGGCCGAGTTCGCCGGAGTAGTCGTAGCTGCCGAACGGGAAGCCGGTGGCCACCCCGAGTGCCTCGATGGCGAAGCCGCCGCCGGTGGCCACGGCGACCAGCGCCGCCGCCGTCCGGGGGCCCCGGCTCAGCAGCGCGTGGCCGACCGCGAGCAGGTATCCGAGCACGACGGTGGCCACGGTCAGCCCGGCCCGGGTGGCGCCGGTGGTCAGCGGGTAGCAGATCTGGGCGAGGACCAGCACGGCCAGCCCCGCCCACGGCAGCCGGCGACGGGTCACGACGCGCCGGGGGCGGCGGCCGTCCGGCCCGCCGGGGCCTGCGGGGTGAGCGGAAGGTCCCGGCCGAGGATGCCGAACGCGCGCTCGTCGCCGGGGAAGTGGAAGTGCCGCAGCAGGTCGACGAAGCCGTACTTGCGGTACAGCCGCCAGGCCCGGGATCGCTGCTCGTCGGCCTCCGGGGTGGAGAGCAGGACGGTGCTGCCCGGCGCCATGGTGAGCAGGCCGGTGAGCAGCCGGGAGCCCAGGCCGTGCCCCTGGGCGGGCGGCCGGACGTGCAGCTCGACCACCTCGAAGCAGTCGGTGAGCCAGCGCTGCCGGGCGTCGTCGTCCAGCGCCCGGTACACCTGCTCGTGCCACCACTGGCCGGGGGTGCCGAGGTAGCCGTACCCGAAGCCGGTCAGGTGCCCCTCCGAGGAGAGGCTGGCCACGGCGCGGAAGCCGGGGCGGCGCGCGTGGGTGGCGATGTAGCCGCGCCGGGCCTCCAACAGGTCCGGGCGGTAGTTCATCGCCTCGCCGTAGACGGCCACCACGTCGTCCAGTCGCCGGAGCAGATCGTCCGGCGTCCAGCGCACCAACCTCATGCCCGCCCATCCTTCGCCGCTTGCGGGTCGCCGTCGGCCACCCAACCCAGCACCGACCGGTCGCCGATCACGTCGCGTACCTCGAATCGCGCGAAGAGTTCCTCCGCGTACCACCCCTGCGTGGGGGTGCGGGTGATCGCGGCGCGGTGCTCGGGGTGACGGTACGCGAACGCGACGAGGTCCGCCGTGTCGCGCCACACGCTGACCGTGCCCTGCCAGCCCAGCGGGGCCTCGCCGACGCCGAACCGGGCCAGCAGGCCGGGCGCGGAGCGCAGGGCGGCGGCCACCGGCGGGACCGCCCGCCAGAAGGTGGCCGCCCGTCGGGGCCGCAGCCGGGCCCGGGTCAGCGCCAGCACCGGGCCGGCGACCCGCCCCCCGGCCGGCTCGCCGAACGGACGCCGCCCCGACCACTCGCCCCGGCTGCTCAGCGGGCGCAGCTCCACCCGGGCCGAGGAGCGGGCGAGCCGGGCCCAGGAGCGCCCCACCGGCGAGTCGTCGAAGCCGGCCGCGTGGGCCGGGGAGTCCCAGACCGTCAGCGCCGCCCAGCGGGTCAGGTCGGCGTCGCCGGGGCCGAAGCCGGTGCCGGTCCCGGTGCCGAGCAGCTTGCCGAAGCGCACCCCGGGGGTACGGCGCAGCCGCGGCGGGTGGGTCGCCATCCGGGCCAGCGCCCCCGGCAGCCCGGCCGGGGCGATCCGCCAGACGTGCAGGGTCACCAGCTCGGGGACGTCGCTCACGCCGCCCCGGCCGGGCTGCCCACGGTCGAACCCCGGTGGGTGTGGCTGCATGCCGCCCATTGTCCCCGTTCGGTTCCGATCCGGCTCCCAGGGGCGGCCCCGCCCGCTCCTTCCCGCCGGCCCGGGTCGTGCCGATCACCGGGCCGACGCCCGGACTGGCGGGTGGTCGCGGGATCTGACATCGTTCTGTGTCGATGAGTTTCGGAAGCTCTCCGGGGCGTCGAGGATGCGGGGTGCGGCGGATGCGGACGACGGGACGGGTGATCGCGGCCGGGCTGGGCCTGGCGATCGCCCTGGGGTTGACCGGGCCACCGCCGCAGGCGAGCGGGGCCACCGCCGCGAGACCGGCGTACGGGGCCACCGGCGGCGTCGGGCCGGCCGCGCCGGCCGCGCTGCCGTACCCGACCCGCTCGGACCACCGGCTCAAGGGGGTCCAACCGGACTTCTGGCCGAACGTCGACGAGATCGCCGGCAACAACGCCGGCGGGGTCTCGATGAACCTGCTCTGGGCGAACTGGCAGCCCAGCCGGAAGGCCGCACCCTGCGCCGCCGGCGAGGAGGCCCACGACGGGCAGTGCTTCCGGATCGATCCGGGCGTGGACGCCGCCATCCGTGACTACTCGGCGCGGGGCCTGGTGGTCACCGCCATCGTCTACGGGGTGCCGGCGTGGGCCCGGGCCGGCAAGCCGTGTTCGCCCGCCGCCGCCGGCTTCGAGATCTTCTGTACGCCCACCGACCCGGCCGACTACGCCCGCTTCGCCGGCTACCTGGCCCGGCGGTACGACGGGCTGCGCGGGACCGGCCGGATCGCCGACTTCGTCATCCACAACGAGGTCAACGCGAACACCTGGTTCGACATCGGTTGCGGGCAGGGCGTGCCCTGCGACACCACCCGGTGGGTGACCGAGTACTCCGACAACTACAACGCCGCGTACGACCGGATCGTCGCCGCGCAGCCCAGCGCGAAGGTGCTGATCTCCCTGGACCACCACTTCGGTCCGGCCTTCGACCAGCCCGCCACGGCGTCACCGCTCCTCTCCGGTCAGCGGGTCATCCGCGCGGTGGCGGCCCGAGCGGCGGGCCGGGCCTGGCGGGTGGCGTTCCACCCGTACCCGCCGAACCTCCTGGCGCCTGGCTTCGGCGCCGACGACTACCCGAAGGTGACCTTCGGCAACATCGGGGTGCTGCTCGGCTGGCTGCACGCCACCTACCCCGGCACGCCGTCGGCCTGGCAGGTGCAGCTCACCGAGCAGGGGATCAACTCCGGCTCGCAGTCGAGCGAGGCGGCGCAGGCGACTGCGCTCTGCCAGAGCTTCCGCAACGTCCTCGGCACCCCGGGCATCGAGAGTTACCTGTACCACCGGATGCAGGACAATCCCGACGAGGGCGGGCTGAAACTCGGCCTGCGCCGGGCCGACGGCAGCGCCAAGCCGGCCTGGGCGACCTGGGCGCTGGCCAACCGGAACGACCTGAACCCGCCCCAGCTCTCCTGCGGCTTCGAGGAACTGCCGTACACCCTGCTGCGGCGCGGGTACCGGGCCGGCGCCGGGCACGTCGCCAGCACCCGCCAGTTCCCGGCCGGTTTCACCCAGGAGCGGGCGTGGCGGCTGTTGCGCAACGCCGCGCCCGGCACGGTGCTGCTCTACGAGTGCCGGGTGGGACAGCACTCGTTGCTGACCCCCGAGGCCGGCTGCGAGGGGCAGTTTCCGCTCGGGCCGGTGGGCTACGTGCATACCGCCCCCACCGCCGGCACGGTGGCTCTCTACCGATGTCACCTGCCCGCCGACGGCGACCACTTCGTCAGCGCCGACCCGGGCTGCGAGGGGCAGCGCACCGAGCGGCTGCTCGGCTACGTCCGGCCCTGAGCGGCGCGCGGCCGGTCTGTGGGGTCCCACGCCACCCCCTCCGTCACACGTTGCTTTTTCGTCCGGCGGGGGGTGTACTGTCAGCAGCAGTTAGAACGAGTGTTCGATTGAGTCGAACGTTCGTTCCAACATCCCGGGTGGTGTTTCGCGGCGCCGCTCCGGGGCGGTGCGGCTCCGCGGGCCGCACCTGGGTTCCGGGCAGTCGCGAGCCCGGGCCCGTCAGGCAGGAGCGTCGTCCGCCGCCCACGACCCCCGGGCGGCGGGCGACGAACCCGCCGGTCGCCGGCCGGGTGTGGTGTGGGGAAGCGTCCACACCCGGCCGGCCCCACACCCGGTGCGTCTTCCTCCGCACCACCGACCGGCCTGCGCGTCGACGACCTCGGTCGTCGCGTCCGGCCCCGGCCACGTGGAGGAGACAGCCCATGCCGACCAACCCGGCCCAGCCACCGACGGTGCCGGCACACGTGCTGCCGCACCGCACCCCCGCCCAGCTTCTCGCGGTGGCCCGACACGGGCTGGCGGAGGCCGCCCGGACGGGCCCCGACGGGCTGCGCTACGCCGCCGCCCACCTGGCGGCGCTGCGCGCCGCCGCGGCCCTGGTCGCCGCCCGGGCCCGTCCCGCGCCGGCCCGACGACACCGGATCACCAGCGTCTGGGTCCTGCTGTCGACCGTCGCCCCGGAGCTCGACGAGTGGGCGGCGTTCTTCGCCGCCGCAGCGGGCAAGCGCGCCGCAGCCGAGGCCGGCATCCCCCGCGTGGTCAGTGCCCGGGAGGCCGACGACCTGCTCCGGGCGGCCGAGCAGTTCGTGACGGTGGTGGAGACCGCGCTCGGGATCGCCCACCAGCCGGCGCTGGACGGCCTCGCCGCCTGAGCCCCGGCCGGGCGGGGGCACGCCCCCCGACGGCAGTCGGCCCGCCGGGCCGCAGCACGCACGACTCCAGCACGACGAAGCACGCACGACTTCAGCACGACGAGCCCGACGGGGGGTAGGTCCGATGGCGGGCCGCATGGTGGCCGGTTCCGCCGCGCTCGCGGGTCTGGTACGTCCGGCGAGCGCGGCGGACGCGGCCGGCGGGCACCGGATGCTGCCGGTGGCCCCCGCGCTGACCAGCCTGCTGCCCAACCGAGGGCTGCGCCGGGGCAGCACGATCGCGGTCGCCACCGGCCAGCCTCGGCGCAGCGGTGGCACCTCGCTGATGCTGGCGCTGCTCGCCGAGGCGTCCCGGGCCGGCTCGTGGTGCGCCGTGGTGGGGGTGCCCACCTTCGGCGCGGGCGCGGCGGCCGAGGCCGGGATAGCCCTGGACCGGCTGGCCCTGGTGCCGCAGCCGGGGCCGGAGTGGCCCACCGTCGTCGCCGCGCTGATCGACGGGGTGGACGTGGTGGTCGCCGCCGTGCCGGCCACCGTCTCGGCCTCGGTGGCGACCCGGCTGGCCGCGCGGGCGCGGCAGCGCGGCAGCGTGCTCGTCCCGTACGGCCACTGGGCCGGCGCCGACGTCACCCTGGAGGTGGTCCGGGGCGTCTGGGAGGGGCTGGGACAGGGGCGGGGCCGGCTGCGCCGGCGCGAGGTCACCGTCGCGGCCCGGGGCCGGGGCGCGGCGGCCCGGCCCAAGGAGGTCAAGGTCTGGCTCCCCGGTGACGGCCACACCCGGGTCATCCCCCGCTCGGCCGGCGTCCTGGCCGCCTCCGTCACCGGCCGGTCGACGGCCGGCCGGCTCCGCCCGGTGCCCCCGGCTGCTCCGGCTGCCTTGGCGGCTGCTGCTTCGGTGGCTTCGCGCGCGCCCGACGGCCTGACCAGCCGTGGTGGGCTCGCCCCCGACGCGCCGCCCCGTCGTGGCCCGCTCACGCTGGTCGGCCCCTCGTGACCGGGGCCCCGCCGCGCACCCTGCTGCTCTGGTGCCCCGACTGGCCGGTGCTCGCCGCCGAGATCGTCGACGGGGTGCCGGCCGTCGGCCCGGTCGCCGTGCTGCACGCCAACCGGGTGGTCGCCTGCTCGGAGCAGGCCCGCGCCGAGGGCGTGCGCCGAGGGCTGCGCAAGCGGGAGGCGCAGGGGCGCTGCCCGCGGTTGACCGTCGTCGACCACGATCCGGGGCGCGACGCCCGGGCGTTCGAGCCGGTGGTGGCCGCCGTCGAGGAGGTCGCGGCCGGGGTCGAGGTGGTGCGTCCGGGGGCCTGCGCACTGGCCGCGCGGGGCCCGAGCCGTTACCTCGGTGGCGAGGAGGCGGCCGCCGAGCGGATCATCGAGCACGTCGCCCAGAGCTGCGCGGTGGAGAGCCAGGTGGGGATCGCCGACGGCGTGTTCGCGGCGGGCCTGGCGGCCCGCGCCGGGCGGGTCGTACCCGTCGGCGGCACCCCCGGTTTCCTGGCCGGGTTGCCGGTGGAGGCGCTGGCCCGGCCGGCCCTGGCGGATCTGCTGCGGCGGCTCGGCGTGCGTACGCTGGGGGACTTCGCGGCGCTGCCGGCCGGGGACGTGCTGGCCCGGTTCGGTTTCGACGGCGCACTGGCCCACCGGCTCGCCGCCGGCCGGGACCACCGGCCGTTGGCCGTCCGCCGCCCCCCGACCGAGCTGGCCGTCGGCACCGACTACGACGACCCGATCGACCGGGTGGACGCGGCAGCCTTCGCCGCCCGCGCGTTGGCCGAGCGGCTGCACGACCGGCTGGCCGCGCACGGGTTGGCCTGCACCCGGCTCGGCATCGAGGCGGTCACCGCGCACGGCCAGGAACTGCACCGGGTCTGGCGACACGATGGCCTGCTCACCGCCGCGGCCATCGCCGACCGGGTGCGCTGGCAGTTGGACGGCTGGCTCACCGGCAGCGCCGGCCGGTCCGGGGGCCGCCCGGCGCGGCCGACGGCCGGGATCATCCGGCTACGGCTGGTGCCCGACGGGGTGCTCGCCCAGGCCGGCCTGCAACCCGGGTTGTGGGGGGAGACGGGTGAGGAACGGGACCGGGCGCACCGGGCGCTGAGCCGGGTGCAGGGCATCCTCGGCCCGGAGGCGGTGGTCACCGCGGTGCTCGGTGGCGGGCGTTCGCCGGCCGACCAGGTGCGGTTGGTGTCCTGGGGCGACGAACGGTTGCCGGCTCGTCCCGGCCCGCCGACCTGGCCGATCGACCCGACCCAGGCCGTGGTTTCCGCTCATCCTGTTCGTCCTCCCGAATCGGCGCACTCCGGGTCGGTGGCCGGTTCTGCCGGGTCGGTGTCGGCCGGGTCGGTGTCGGCCGGGGCGGCTCGGCCTGGTTCGGGGGTTGGCGTCGCCGGGGCGGTGCGGTCCGGGGAGCCGCCGTGGCCGGGGCGGCTGCCGCCGCCGGCACCGGCCGTGGTGCTCCCCGCGCCGCTCGCCGCGACCGTGCACGACGCCGTAGGGGAGCCGGTCGGGGTGAGCGCTCGGCTCCACCTCACCGGTGCCCCGGCCCGGCTGGTCGTCGGCACGGCCCGGCCGGTGGAGATCGTCGGCTGGGCCGGCCCGTGGCCGGTCGACGAGCGCTGGTGGGCACCGGCCGAGGCCCGTCGCCAAGCCCGGTTCCAGGTCTGTCTGGCCGACGGCACCGCCCTCCTGCTGGCGGTCGAGTCCGGCCAATGGCTGGTCGAGGCGATCTATGACTGACGATCGAGCCACCCTTATGGATCTTGGTAGATTTCGACCCCTCCAGGGGCCGAAATCTACCAAGATCTCCAGCGTCGGGGGTGGCTGGTGAGCTTTCGTCAGCCGGAGTTGTCCTGGGCGGAGCTGGAAGGGGTGCTCTCCGGGCGGCCCGGTGTCGGAGGACCGGGCGCGGGGCGGGGCGGGACGAGCGTGCTCGGCGACGGACGGCTACTGCACGTGGTGGACCCGCTCGCCGACGATGACGGCGACGGCCCGGCCCGGGGGCGCGGCCCATGGTCGTACCGGTCGAGCGGGGGAGGCACGTCGAGCGGGGGAGGCGGATCCAGCGGGGGAGGCCGGTCGGGCGAGGGGGGCCGGCCCGGCGGCGCGGTGCCCTACGCCGAGCTGCACGCGCACAGCAACTTCAGCTTCCTCGACGGGGCCAGCCATCCGGAGGAGCTGGCCGAGGAGGCAGCCCGGCTGGGGCTCACCGCGCTCGCCGTCACCGACCACGACGGCTTCTACGGCGTGGTCCGCTTCGCCGAGTCGGCCCGTACGTCGGGGTTGCCCACCGTGATCGGCGCGGAGCTGTCGCTGGGCCTGGCCGGGTCGCGCCCCGGTTCCCCGGGCAACCGAAGGGGCGGCGGCGGGGGGAGCCGCAGGGACGGCAACGGCGGGGGGAGCCGCAGGGCCGCCGCCAGCGGGGGGAGCCGCGGCGGTGGCGTCGGGCCCGACCCGTACGGCCCGCACCTGCTCGTGCTCGCCCACGGCCCCGAGGGGTACGCGCGGCTGGCCCGCACCATCGCCCGTGCCCACCTGCGCGGTGGGGAAAAGGGCCGCCCGGACTACGGCGAGCTGGAGCAGGTCGCCGCCGAACTGCGTGACCACGTGCTGGTCCTCACCGGCTGCCGCAAGGGGCACGTGCCGGCGGCGCTGCTCACCGAGGGGGTCGACGCGGCGGCCCGGGAGCTGGACCGGCTGACCGCGCTCTTCGGCGCGGAGACGGTGGCGGTGGAGCTGACCGACCACGGGCACCCCGTCGACGCCGACCGCAACGACGCGCTCGCCGAGCTGGCCGCCTCCGCCGGGCTGGCGACGGTGGCCACGAACAACGTGCACTACGCCACCCCGGGGCGGCGTCGGCTGGCCACCACCCTGGCCGCCGTGCGGGCCCGGCGCAGCCTGGACGAGATCGACGGCTGGCTGCCCGCCGCGTCCACCGCCCACCTGCGCAGCGGCGAGGAGATGGCGGCCCGGTTCGCCGCGTACCCGGGGGCGGTGCGGCGGGCCGCCGAGTTCGGCGCGGAGCTGGCCTTCGACCTCCAGTTGGTGGCGCCGCGGCTGCCGGCGTACCCGGTGCCGGCCGGGGAGACCGAGATGAGCTGGCTGCGCCACCTGACGGAGCGGGGGGCGCGGGAGCGCTACGGGCCGCGCGAGGCGCACCCGGAGGCGTACGCCCAGCTCGACCACGAGCTGCGGATGATCGACGAGCTGGGTTTCCCCGGCTACTTCCTGGTGGTGTACGACATCATCACCTTCTGCCGGGAACAGGACATCTACTGCCAGGGTCGGGGCTCGGCGGCGAACTCGGCGGTCTGCTACGCGCTGCGGATCACCAACGTGGACGCGGTGCGACACCGGCTGCTCTTCGAGCGCTTCCTCGCCCCGGAACGCGACGGCCCGCCCGACATCGACGTGGACATCGAGTCCGACCGGCGGGAGGAGGTCATCCAGCACGTCTACGCCCGGTACGGGCGGGAGCACGCGGCCCAGGTCGCCAACGTCATCTCGTACCGGCCCCGGTCGGCGGTGCGGGACGTGGCGAAGGCGTTCGGCTTCTCGCCCGGCCAGCAGGACGCCTGGAGCAAGCAGATCGACCACGGCGGCTCGCTCGCCCCCGCCGGAGCCGCCCCCGCCGCCGGGGCCGGAGCCGCAGACGGGGTCGAGGCAGGAGCAGGGGCCGAGGTGGAGGGCATTCCCGAGCAGGTCGTCGCGTACGCGAACGAGTTGCAGACCTTTCCCCGGCACCTGGGCATCCACTCCGGGGGAATGGTGATCTGCGACCGGCCGGTGATCGAGGTCTGCCCGGTGGAGTGGGGGCGGATGCCCGGCCGCAGCGTGCTCCAGTGGGACAAGGACGACTGCGCCGCCGTCGGCCTGGTCAAGTTCGACCTGCTCGGCCTCGGCATGCTCTCCGCGCTGCACTACGGCTACGACATGATCGGGGCCAGCCTCGACCTGGGCGACATGACGCTGGACGACCCCGAGGTGTACGACATGCTCTGCCGGGCCGACTCGGTCGGGGTGTTCCAGGTGGAGAGCCGCGCCCAGATGGCCACCCTGCCCCGGCTGAAGCCGCGGGAGTTCTACGACCTGGTGGTGGAGGTGGCGCTGATCCGGCCCGGCCCGATCCAGGGCGGCTCGGTGCACCCGTACATCCGCCGCAAGAACGGCCAGGAGCCGGTGACGTACGCGCATCCGCTGATGCGCAACGCCCTGGAGAAGACCCTCGGGGTGCCGCTGTTCCAGGAGCAGCTGATGCAGCTCGCGATCGACCTGGCCGGCTTCGACGCGGCCGGGGCCGACCAGCTCCGCCGGGCGATGGGGGCCAAGCGGTCGGTGGCGCGGATGGCGCGGCTCGCCGACCGGCTCTACGCCGGGATGGCCGAGCGGGGCATCACCGGCGAGCTGGCCGACGACGTGTACCGCAAGCTCACCGCGTTCGCCAGCTACGGCTTCCCGGAGAGCCACGCGATGAGCTTCGCGTACCTGGTCTACGCCAGCTCCTGGCTCAAGCGCTACCACCCGGCGCCGTTCCTGGCGGCGCTGCTCAACGCCCAGCCGATGGGCTTCTACGCGCCGCAGACCCTGGTCGACGACGCCCGCCGGCACGGCGTGCGGGTGCGCCGCCCGGACGTCAACGCCAGCGGGGCTCTGGCGGTCCTCGAATCCACCCCGGCGACCCGGTGGGGCAGCCAGCCGGGGGAGGCGCCGCACGAGTGGGGGCTGGGCGGGCCGGTGGTCCGGCTCGGGCTGGGCGGCGTGCGTACCCTCGGCGAGGGGGTGGCCGAGCGGATCGAGGCCGAGCGGGCGGCGCACGGGCCGTACCGCGACATGCCGGAGCTGGCCCGGCGGGTGGGGCTGACCGCCGCGCAGCTGGAGGCGCTGGCCACCGCGGACGCCTTCGCCTGCTTCGGGCTGACCCGGCGGGAGGCCCTCTGGGCGGCCGGGGCGGCGGCCCAGGACCGGCCGGGCCGGCTGCCCGGCACGGTGACCGGCACGACCGCGCCGACCCTGCCGGGGATGGCGGCGGTGGACCGCCTCGTCGCCGACGTCTGGGCCACCGGGTTGTCGCCGGAGAGCCACCCGGCCCGGTTCGTCCGGGACGCCCTCGACGCCCTCGGCGCGGTGCCGATCGCCCGGCTGGGCGGGGTGGAGCCGGGTCGGCGGATCCGGGTCGGCGGGATCGTCACCCACCGGCAGCGGCCGGGCACCGCCGGCGGGGTCACCTTCCTCAACCTGGAGGACGAGACCGGGATGCTCAACGTGACCTGCTCGCCGGGGCTGTGGCAGCGCTACCGGCGGGTGGCGCGCACCAGCGCCGCCCTGGTGGTGCGGGGTCTGTTGCAGCGGCACGAGGGGGTGACGAACCTGGTCGCCGACCGGCTCGACCCGATCGCGCCACCGGTCGCGCCGCCGTCGCGCGACTTCCGCTGACGATGGGCCGAAGCTACGGGAATTCCACTTCGGAGTTTGAAACGGCCTCGACCCGGAGAAGTGCAGGCCACGCGGGCAAGGTCGCTCGTGGCCCTGTTGGGAGGTTTCATGTCACGGACACTGCGGGCGACCGCCTTGGCCGGGGTGCTCGCCCTGGCGGTCAGCGGTTGCGGGGGAGTCGGCGGCTCCGACGACGACTCCGGCGGCGGGTCGAGCGGCGGCGCCGGCGCGCTCACCACGATGGGCTTCGGCCTGCCGGACGAGATCGCCAAGACCAGGGTGGAGACGTTCCGCAAGAACAACCCGGGCGTCGACCTCAAGATCACCGAGGGCGCCTTCGACGAGCAGCAGTTTCTCTCGGCGATCGCCTCCGGCAACGCGCCGGACGTCATCTACCTGGACCGCAAGCTGATCGGCACGTACGCCAAGCGGGGCGCGCTGCAGCCGATGACCGACTGCGTCGCCGACCAGCAGATCGACATGGAGCAGTACCGTCCGGCCGCCCGGGCGCAGGTCACCGTGGACGGTGTCGTCCACGGCATTCCGGAGTTCTACAGCGTGCGGGTCGTGTACATGAACGAGGCGCTGCTGCGCGAGGCCGGGCTCACCCCCGACGACGTGGACCTCTCCGACTGGGCGGCGCTGCCGGCGCTCAACGCCAAGCTGGCCAAGGTCTCCGGCGGCAAGGTCTCCCGCATCGGCATCGACCCGAAGATCCCCGAGTTCCTGCCGATGTGGGCGAAGGCCAACGGCTTCGACATGCTCTCGGCGGACGGGAGGACGGCCAACCTGACCGACCCGAAGCTCGCCGAGACGTTGCAGGTCGGGCTGGACCTGATCGCCGCGCAGGGCGGCTGGGGCAAGTTCAAGTCCTTCCGGGACACCTTCGACTTCTTCGGGGTCAAGAGCCCGCTGGCGCAGAACCAGATCGCCGTCTGGCCGATGGAGGAGTGGTTCCTCAACCAGGTGGCGAAGAACACGCCGAAGGCCGAACTGGTCGTCAAGCCCTTCACCGACCGGCAGGGCAAGCCGTTGACGGAGGCCGGCGGCCAGGCGTGGGCGATCCCGAAGGGCGCGAAGAACCCCCAGGCGGCCTGCACCTTCGCCAAGCAGATGACCTCCGTGGAGACCTGGTTCGCCGCCGCGAAGGCCCGCCAGGAGGCCCGCAAGGCCGCCGGGCAGCTCTTCACCGGCGTCTACACGGGCAACAGCCGGGCCGACGAGCGGATCTTCAACGAGCTGTACCAGCCCAGCGGCAACAAGCGCTTCGACGACGGGGTGCAGGTCATCCGGTCGGTGCAGGACGTGGCGTACTCCTCGCCGCCGTCGCCGGCCGGCGCGGAGTTCGACAAGGCCTGGACCAGCGCGATCAACCGGGTGCTCGCCGGGCAGGAGCAGCCGGCGCAGGCGCTGGCCCGCGCCCAGCGGGAGGCCACCGCCGCCCTGGACAAGGCAGCGAAGTAGCCCCGCCGTGGTCGCCCCCGCCGTATCCCCGCCGGGTCGGCGGCGACGGATGTCGCCGTCGGCCCGCCGGGAGGCCCGCTGGGCGTTGCTCTTCATCGCGCCCTGGATCGTCGGCTTCCTGGCCTTCACGGCCGGGCCGATGGTCGCCAGTCTCTGGCTCAGCTTCACCGAGTACGACGTCATCAACGAACCCCGGTTCACCGGCCTGGACAACTACCGACAGTTGATGTCGGACCCGGCGATCGCCCGCAGCCTCGGCAACACCTTCTACTACACGGTGCTGCACGTGCCGCTGGTGATGGCGATCTCGCTGGGGCTGGCGCTGCTGCTCAAGCGGGTCGGCCGGCTGCAGGGCTTCTTCCGCACGGTGTTCTACCTGCCGGTGATGACCCCGGCGGTGGCCGTCGGCATCCTGTTCCTGCTGCTGCTCAACACCCAGGAGGGGCTGGTCAACCGGGCCCTCGGGGTGATCGGCGTCGACGGGCCGAGCTGGACCACCGACCCGGACTGGGTGATGCCGGGCATCATCCTGATGAGCCTCTGGAGCCTCGGCTCCACCGTGATCATCTACCTGGCGGCGCTGCAGAACGTCCCCCGCGACCTCTACGAGGCGGCCAGCATCGACGGGGCCGGCGCCTGGGCCCGGTTCCGGCACGTCACCCTGCCGATGATCTCCGGCACCATCTTCTTCACGCTGATCGTCAACACCATCGCCTCGCTGCAGATGTTCACCGAGGTCTACACCATGTACTTCGGCAACCGGCAGACCGAGAACTCGTTCAACAGCGACGCGGCGACCTTCTACGTCATCCACCTGTTCCAGGAGGCGTTCCAGTTCCTGCACATGGGCTTCGCCTCCGCGATGGCGTGGCTGCTGTTCGTGATCATCCTGTTGATCACCCTGGTGCAGATGAAGCTCGGCAACCGGTTCGTCTACTACGAGGGGGACAACCAGTGACCGCCACCGCCGAACGTGGCGTCACCGCGCCGGTGCCCGGCATCGGAGCGGGTCAGACCGCCGACCGTCCGCCCGGCGACACCGCATCCGCCGGCCCCCGCTGGCGGCGCTGGCTGTTCGTGCTGGCCCTGCTGGGCGCGACGGCGATCTTCCTGGCCCCGTTCGTCTGGCTGGTCAGCGCGTCGCTGCGCCCCTCCGGTTACACGTTCGCCACCAGCCTCCTGCCGACGCCGTTCGCCCCCGAGAACTACGTCGACGTGTGGCAGGCCGCGCCGCTGCTGAAGTGGTTCGGCAACAGCGTCGTGGTGGGGGTGGCTGCCGCCGCCGCGGTGACCCTCTCCAGCGCCTGGGTGGCCTTCGGCTTCGCGTACTTCCGGTTCCCGGGCCGTGAGGTGCTCTTCGGGCTGGTGCTGGCGACGATGATGCTGCCCGGCGCGGTGACCATGATCCCGACGTACCTGATCTGGTCGAAGCTGGACCTCACCGACACCCAGGTCCCGCTCTGGGCCAACAACCTCTTCGCCTCGGCGTTCTACGTCTTCCTGCTGCGGCAGTTCCTGCTCTCCCTGCCCCGGGAGTACTTCGAGGCCGCCCGGGTCGACGGGGCCAGCTACCCGCAGCTGTTCTGGAAGATGGCCTTCCCGCTGATCCGCCCGGCCCTGCTGGTCGCGTTCGTCTTCGAGTTCAAGGCGAGCTGGACCGACCTGATGAAGCCGCTGATCTACCTGCGCAACGCCGACCTGTTCACCCTGCCGCGCGGGCTGAAGGTGGTGCTGGACCGGTTCGGCTACGGCGGCGAGCAGCAGTGGGAGGTGGTACTCGCCGGGACCGTGCTCTCCACCCTGCCCATGCTGATCCTGTTCTTCCTCGCCCAGCGACACTTCGTCGAGGGCATCGCCACCACGGGCCGCAAGGGCTGAGCGGCGTGTCGTCGCGCCCGGCGCGGGAGGCGTCCCCGTCGGCAGCGCCGGGCGCGACTAGGCTCGGCCGGGTGGAGCAGACCCCAGGCGGGCGCACCGGCCCGCCGTCGACCCCCCGTACCGCCGTCATCTGGTCCGTGCTCCGGGCGGAGCTGGACCGCCGGGCCGGCGACCGGCTCACCGTCCTCGACGTCGGCGGCGGCACCGGCGGCTTCGCCGTGCCGCTGGCCCAGGCCGGGCACCGGGTCACCGTCGTCGACGCCAGCCCCGACGCGCTGGCCGCGCTGACCCGCCGGGCCGCCGAGGCGGGCGTCGCGCAGGGGGTACGCGCGGTGCAGGGCGACGGCGACGCGCTCGCCGGGCTGGTCGAGCCGGCGAGCGTCGACCTGGTGCTGTGCCACTCGGTGCTGGAGGTGGTCGACGATCCCGCGCCGGTGGTGTCCGCGCTGGTCACCGCGTTGCGGCCGGGCGGCGCGGCGAGCGTGCTGGTCGCCGGCCGGGCCGCCGCGGTCTTCGGCCGGGCGATGAACGGCCACCTCGCGCTGGCCGCCGCGCTGGCCGCCGACCCGACCGGGGCCGCCGGCCCCCGGGACACCCTGCGCCGCCGCTACGACGCCGACCGCGCGGCGGCGCTGCTCACCGCCGGCGGCCTGGTCGTCGAGGAGATCCACGGGGTACGCGTGCTGGCCGACCTGATCCCCGCCGCCGTCGCCGACGGCCAGTCGACGGCCCTGGTCGAGCTGGAGCGGGCGCTGGCCGCCCGGCCCCCGTACCGGGACCTCGCCGCCCAACTGCACCTGTTCGCCCGGCGGCCGGCGTGAGCACGCCGGTAACGCCGTCGTCGGACCGGGTCGCGCCCTCGCCGGTGTCGGTCGGGCCGCTCGATCCGGTCGCGCCCCGCTACGGCGGCGGGAGTCTGGCCGACGTGCTGCCCAGCGCGCTGGCGGTGCTCGGCGTGCCGGGAGCGGCCGACCTGCTCGGGCTGGCCCCCCGGCTGGCCGGGGTGCGGCGGGTCGCGGTGCTGCTGGTCGACGGGCTCGGCTGGTACCAGATCCCCACCGCCGCGCCGCACGCGCCGACCCTGGCGGGGCTGGCCGCCACCGTGGGCCGCCCGCTCACCTGCGGGTTTCCCTCGACCACCCCGAC
This sequence comes from Micromonospora sp. DT233, assembly GCF_049841815.1. NCBI lineage: Bacteria > Bacillati > Actinomycetota > Actinomycetes > Micromonosporales > Micromonosporaceae > Micromonospora > Micromonospora sp. DT233. Next base: position 218,241 of record NZ_JBNCLB010000004.1, read on the forward strand.
CAGCCTGGTCACCCTGGGCACCGGCACGTCCCCCGGCGCGCACGGGGTGGTGGGCTTCAACGTCCGGGTGCCCGGCACCGACCGGGTGCTCAGCCACACCAACTGGGCCGACGACCCGGAGCCGCTGTGCTGGCAGCCCGTCCCCACCCAGCTCGAACGGGCCCGCGCCGCCGGGGTCGCGGTGACCGTGGTGAGCCGCCCCGAGTTCGCCGGCAGCGGCCTGACCGTGGCCGCCAACCGGGGCGGCGACTACCGGGGCGCGGCCGACGCCGACGAGCTGGCCACCGCGATGCTCACCGCGCTGACCGCCGGGACCGGGCCGACCCTGGTCTCCGGCTACCACCCCGACCTGGACCGGCACGGGCACCTCAGCGGGCTCGACTCCGAGCCGTGGCGGGCCGCCGCGACCGAGGTCGACGGGCTGCTCGCCCGGCTGGTCGACGGGCTGCCGTCGGACGCCGCGCTGCTGGTCACCGCCGACCACGGCCAGCTCGACGTGCCGGCGGCGGACCGGTTCGACTTCGACGCCGACGCGCGGCTGCGGGCCGGGGTGCGGGTGCTCGCCGGCGAGGCCCGGGTCCGCTACCTGCACGTCGAGCCCGGCGCGGCCGACGACGTGGCGGCCGCCTGGTCGGCCGTGCTCGGCGACGCGGCGCGGGTGCTGCACCGCGACGAGGCGGTGGCGACCGGCTGGTTCGGCCCGGTGCCCGAGGAGCACCTGAGCCGGGTCGGCGACCTGGTGGTGGTCTGTCGGGGCACGTCCGCCGTCATGGCCACCCGGTCGGAGCCGCCGATGAGTTCGCGTCTGGTGGCGTACCACGGGGCGGACACCGCCGCCGAGATGACCATTCCGCTGCTGGTGGTGCGGGGCTGAGCCGTCCGACGCGGTGGGTGGGTGTCGGACCCGGGGGCTAGCCTGCGGGGATGGGTCGCAGTCAGTCGTTGCCGCGCGGTGACGACCCGCGCTTCGGGCCCGACGGCGACGACTCCGGCTGCCCCATCCTGCACGTCGACATGGACGCCTTCTTCGCCTCCGTGGAGGTGCGGGCGCGCCCCGAGCTGCGGGGCCGGGCTGTCGTGGTCGGCGGCGTCGGCCCGCGCGGCGTGGTCAGCTCCGCCAGCTACGAGGCCCGGCGGTACGGCGTCCGCAGCGCCATGCCCACCGCGCGGGCGCGGGCGCTCTGCCCGCACGCGGTCTTCCTGCCGCCCGATTTCGCGCAGTACACGGCGGCCTCCCGGGCGGTCATGCGGATCTTCCGGGACATCACCCCGCTGGTGGAGCCGCTCTCGCTCGACGAGGCGTTCCTCGACGTGGCCGGGGCCCGCCGGCTCTTCGGCTCCCCGGCCACGATCGCCCGGCGGATCCGGGCGCGGGTGGAGCGCGAGCAGGGGCTGACCTGTTCGGTGGGGGTCGGGCCGAGCAAGTTCGTGGCGAAGGTCGGCTCCACCCGGGCCAAGCCCGACGGGCTGCTGGTGGTGCCCGCCGACCGGGTGTTGGACTTTCTGCACCCGCTGCCGGTCTCCGCGCTGTGGGGGGTGGGGGAGCGCTCCGCCGAGGCGCTGTCCCGGCTGGGGCTGCGCACCATCGGTGACCTGGCCGAGGCGCCCTTCGGCCTGCTCCGCCGGGCGGTCGGGGAGGCCGCCGCCGCCCACCTGCACGAGCTGGCCTCGGGGCGCGACGCGCGCCGGGTCTCCCCGGAGCACGTGGAGAAGTCCATCGGCGCCGAGACGACCTTCGACGTCGACGTCGCCGACCCGCTGGAGATCCGCCGGTCGTTGCTCGCCCTCGCCGAGAAGGTCGGCGTCCGGCTGCGGCAGGCCGGCCAGGTCGGCCGGACGGTGTCGATCAAGGTGCGGATGGCCGACTTCCGCACCGTCAACCGCTCCCGCACCCTCGACGTCCCCACCGACACCGCCCGAGAGATCTTCGACACGGCCTGGGCGCTCTACACCGCGCTCAACCCCGCTGAGCTGATTCGCCTCGTCGGGGTGCGACTGGAGGGTCTGGTCCCGGCGGGGGAGAGCCCGCAGCAGCTCACCCTCGGTGCCCCCGAGCACGGCTGGCGGGAGGTGGAGGCCGCCGCGGACGCCGCCGCTGCCCGTTTCGGGCGGTCCGTCATAGGTCCGGCGAGTCTGCTCCGCCGTGACGACCGGAAGCGAAATGAAAATCCGCCCCACCCGTAGGTCGTCCCGCTTTCCGAGGCGCGACCCCCCTCGTAGACTTGGCGGTAAGCAGCCGATCGGCTGCCACGGTCTGTCGGCCCGTCCGGTGCCGACCAACGTGACCGGGGAGGAGTGCCGTGCCGCTCTCGGAGCACGAGCAGCGGCTGTTCGATCAGATCGAACGGTCGCTTGCCGAGGACCCCAAATTCGCCTCGGCCGTGCGTGCCAGCGATCCGCGCTTCCATGCGCGGCGTCGCCTGCTTGTCGCTGCCGGCGCGACCATCGTTGGCCTGGCCCTGTTGGTCTACGGTGCAGTGATCAAGACTCCACCGCTGGCGGTGGCCGGTTTCGTCGTCATGCTGGGTTCGGCCGCCTACGGGGTGCAGTCGCACCGCAAGGGGCAGTCACCCGACCTGCACGTGGTCGGCGGGACGACCAGCCGGCGTCGCCCACGTGGGCGCTCGTCGGGCCGACGCGGCGGGTCGTTCCTGGACCGGATGGAGGACCGCTGGCGGCAGCGCCCGGAGGGGCATCGCTGACCCGACACCGACACCGACCTGCCGCCCGCGCCGACCTGCCGCCCGCGCTGAGCTGCCATCCGGGCGTTTTGAGGTCGATGGCGTCCTGATCACCTTTGGGTACCCCGTCACCCGTGCCCTCGGGCGGCACCGCCGACGGCGGCCGGGGTGCCGGCCGGGTTCCGCCGGCGCCCCGCCCCCGGAGGCGTCAGCGGCCGGCGCGGGTGGCCAGCAACCGGCGGGGGTTCCAGCGCAGCAGCCGGTACCGGGCGTCGCCGGCCCTGGCCACCACCCGCGAGGACGTGTCACCCACCGCCCTGCGCCAGCGCAACAGCACCGACGGCGGCAGCACGGCGGCGAGGAACCTGGTCCGTCGGTCCGACTGCGCCGCGAGCACCCCGCGCACGCTGCGCAGGGCCGGGGGCAGTTCCTCGCCGGTCAGCGGGTCGCGGGCGTAGCGGGCCCGCTCCTCGGCCCGCCCGAGCAACCGCGCCGCCGCCACGGCGGCGGGATCCTCGGCCAGGACCTCGGTGACCAGGCGCTCGGCCGTCGCCCGGGGGGTCTCCGTGCGGTCCACCCGCACCCGGTAGTCCACCAGGGTGTCGAGCAGCTCGTCCCAGGTGGCATGCGCCTGGGCCCGGGCCCGGTCGGGGTCCATCCCGACCACGACCGTCCGACCCGCGTCGGCGACGCCGGTGCCCGCCGGGGTCGCCGGGACTGCCACCGTCGTGCGGGGGCCGCGGCGGCGGCGCAGCATCGCCCGGCGCAGCGCCGGAAGCGCCAGCAGGGCCAACAGGACCAGCCCGCCCGCCGCCCACCACGGCCAGACCGGGGACTGCCGGGCGGGGCCGGCGGCCCCGAGCGCCAGCCCGGTGTCGGCGTCCCGGTCGGCCCGGTCCGGGCCGGCGACCTCCGGCGAGGTCTCCGCGTCGTCGGCGTCGGCCGGCGAGCCGGCGTCGGGGGTGGTGGGCTCCGGGGCGTCGGTGTCCGGCGCCCACGCCGAACGGGTGGAACCCTGCACCCCGTACGCCGGGGTGGCGTCGAACGGCACCCAGCCCACCCCGTCGAAGTGGACCTCCGTCCAGGCATGCAGGTTGCGGTTGGTCAGCACGTAGCCCTCGTCGGTGCGGCCGGTGCCGTTGGTGAAGCCGAACGCCACCCGCGCCGGGATGCCGGCCGCCCGGACCAGCCAGGCCATCGCCGCCGCGTACTGCTGACAGAAGCCGGACTTGTTGGTGAGGAAGTCGACGATCTCCTGGCCGCTGGTGCCCCCCTTGGTCGTCAGGGTGTAGGTGAAGCCGTTCTCCGAGGAGAAGTAGTCGTAGATGGCCCGCACCTTGTCGTAGTCGGTGCTCTTGCCCTTGACGAGCTCACCGACGAGGGCGTCGACCTGCGGCACCGGCGGGGTGTCGGTCTGCCCGACCCGCAGCGGGTGGTCGGCCGGCAGCGAGGGAGCCCGGCGCAGCGCGGCCGGACTGAACGTCGACCGGACGTAGTCGAACGAGTACTGCTTGTTCCGGGAGTTGTCCCGGTTGGAGTAGAACACCTGCAGGTCGGTGTCGTAGAGCCAGCTGCCGCCCAGACCGTCGACCCGCACCGGCTGCGCGTAGGCCGGCAGCAGGGGCATGGCCAGGTTCTCCGTCACCTTCACCGTCGCCCGGTACCGCTTCTGGGTGACCCCCTCGGCAGTGGCCCACGTCGGATCGGGGAACCCGCGCGTCACCGCGCGCCCGGACGGGTCACCGACCCGGAACCCGTTCGGCGAGAGCTCGTCGGCGACGCCGTAGCGCAGGTAGAACGGGGCCGGCTCGTCGGTGTCGACCCGGACCATCTCGTAGACCTCGGACTGGTTGAGCTGCCCGCTGAGCGCGGCGAACAGGTCGACCCGGCCCGGGTTGCCGCCGGTGCCCTTGCCGCCGCCCGGGCCGTTACCGCCGCCCGAGCCGAGGGTGTCGAGCAGCCCGCCGGTCATCCCGGGCACGGCCAGCGGCAGGGCCACCGCCAGCACCACCCCCACCGCCGCCAGCCGCCGACCGGCGGCGGCCAGCGGGGACGACTCCCACACGTCGACGTCCCGGCCGTCGCCGGTGAACCGGCGGCCGAACCGACGCACCCGCTCCACGTTGTCGGTGACCAGCAGCCAGAGGTAGCCGGCGGCACCGACCACGAACGGCACGGCGGGGACGCTGTCGACGTAGACCGCGACCGGCACCGAGTAGATGGCCAGCATCGGCAGGCCGGCCAGCGCCGGGCGGCGCAGCCCGACGGTGAGCACGTCCACCACCACCGCCACGGCGCCGACGCCGAGCACGGTGACGAAGAGCAGCGGATCGGTGTCGGGGACCTTCACCCCGTACGAGCGCATGTCCTGCGCGGAGGCGGCAAGCAGGTCGCCGAAGTGGGCGAAGGTGGCCGGGGTGGGCAGCAGCGCCAGCAGTTCGCCGCCGCTGGGGAAGAGCCAGGTCAGCGCGAACAGGAGCCCGGCGAGCATGGCCAGCGCCTGCCCCCACAGCGGCACCCGGCCCAGCCGGGCCAGCGCGGCCACCCCGGCCACCACCGCGACCGCGACGGCGGCCTGGATCAGCCAGGTCCAGCGCTCGAAGATGGCCGACAGCGGCGCCGCCGCCAGCAGGGTCGCGGCGGCGGCCACGAATCCTAGGTTGCGGGTCGCGGTCACGGGACCACCCCTTCCGGTCGCTGTCCCGCCCGGCGCGTGCCGGGCGTCACGTCACGCCGCCTGCGCGGCGGCCGTCGTCACTTCACGCCACCCGCGACGGTCTCGGCCAGCGCCGCCCGCAGGGCGAAGCCCTGCGAGCCCCGGCCGGCCTGCGGCCACAGCGCCGGCAGCCGGGTGCCGTGGTCGACCCCGATCACCCGCCAGCCGTTGCGCACCAGGGCCAGCGCGGCGGTGCTGTGCGCGTGGTCGGCCTCGTCCCGGGCCCGGGGCGGCAGGTTCAACCAGGTGGCGGTGTTCAGCAGCAGGGCCACGCAGGTGGCGCCGTTGCCGCGCAACCCGGCCAGCAGCTCGGCCTCGGCGGTGCTCAGCGAGCCCAGGAGCGCGATGATCAGGCCGCCGTCGGCGCGCTGCCGGACCCGCTGCACCAGGGTGGTGATCTCGCCGCGCGGGTCGAGCCGGACCTCGGCCAGGTGGTCCAGCAGCGCGCCGTCCCCGGCGCTCTCGCCGGCGTCGACGTCGGCACCGCCGCCGGTGACCAGGCGCAGCTTGTACCCGGCCTGGCGCAGGTGCACCGCGACGCTGGCCGCCGCGGAGACCGTCCACTCGAAGCTCGCCGTCGGGCCGTCGCCGCGGTGGCCGTACCCGCGGGTGTCCAGCACGACGGTCGCCCGGCTCTCCCAGGGCTGCTCCTCCCGGCGGACCATCAGCTCACCGGTGCGGGCGGTCGACTTCCAGTGCACCCGCCGCAGGTCGTCGCCCCGGCGGTACTCCCGGGTCGCCGCGTCGTCGTCGCCGTGCACCGCCACCGAACGGGCCCGGCTGTCGCCGCTGCCCGCGTACTCGCCGGGGAGCCGGACCGAGGGCAGCGGCGTGACCTGCGGGATCACCGTGAGATGGTCGGTGCTGGGGAAGGCCCGGCTCAGCTCGCAGAGCCCGAACGGGTCGGTCAGCCGGACCACCAGCGGGCCCACCTCGTAGCGGCCGCGCACGTCGGCGCGGACGGTGTACGCCACCGAACTGGCCTGCTGCGCGCCGAGCCGCTCCAGCACCACCCGGGGCCGGCTGCCCAGCGCGTACGGCAGCCGGTCCTCCAGCAGCAGGGTGCCGGTGGGCAGCCGGGACATGTTCTGCAACCGCAGCACCACACGGGAGCTGGCGCCGACCGGCACCCGGTGCGGCTGAAGCGACCGGTGACAGGCCAACTTGTACCGGCTGCGCCCGACGTAGGCGGCGGCGAGCAGCGGCAGGACGGCCAGCAGCACCGCCACCCGCAGCAGGTCCCGCTCGCCGAGGATGGCGGCGGAGAGGCCGGCGGCCAGCGCGGCGGCCAGGAAGGACCGGCCACGGGTGGTCAGGCCCCGCAGTCCCTCGCGCACGCGTCACCGCCTCCGGGGCTCGTGCGGCGCGCGCCCGGTGCCGTCGGCCGCCGGCCGGGTGTCGTACGGGGAACGCTGCCGCTCCTGCGGCAGCGCGAGCCGGTGCACCAGCTCGGAGACGATCGCGTCGGTGGTGCGCCGGGCGAGCTGGGCGTCGGCGGTGGGGATGATCCGGTGGGCGAGCACCGGCACCGCGAGCGCCTGCAGATCGTCGGGCAGGACGTAGTCGCGCCCCTCCAGGGCGGCGACGGCCCGCGCGGTGCGCAGCAGTTGCAGGGTGGCCCGGGGGGACGCGCCCAGCCGCAGGTCGGGGGCCTCACGGGTGGCGGTGACCAGGTCCACCGCGTACTGCTTGACGGCGTCGGCGACGTGCACCTCGCGGACCGTGGCGATCAGCCGCCGCACCGAGTCGGCGTCGGCGACGGCCCCCAGCTCCTGCAACGGGTCGGACGCGCCGTGCCCGTCCAGCATCGCCAGCTCGGCGGCCGGGTCCGGGTACCCCATCGCGATCCGGGCGGTGAAGCGGTCCCGCTGCGCCTCGGGGAGTGGGTACGTCCCCTCCATCTCGATCGGGTTCTGGGTGGCGATCACCATGAACGGGGTCTGCAGGTGGTAGGTGACCCCGTCGACCGTGACCTGCCGTTCCTCCATGCACTCCAGCAGCGCCGACTGGGTCTTCGGCGAGGCCCGGTTGATCTCGTCGCCGACGACCAGGTTGGCGAAGACCGCGCCGGGGCGGAACTCGAAGTCGTGCGTCTCCTGGTTGTAGACACTGACCCCGGTGACGTCGCTGGGCAGCAGGTCCGGAGTGAACTGGATGCGACGCACCGAGCAGTCGATCGACCGGGCGAGGGCCTTCGCCAGCTTGGTCTTGCCGACGCCGGGAACGTCCTCGATGAGGAGGTGGCCCTCGGCCAGCAGGACGGCCAGGGCGAGCCGGACCGTGGCCGTCTTGCCCTCGATGACCTGCTCGATGTTGGCCACGATGGCCTCGCTGGCCGTACGGAACTCGTCGTGCGGCAGCACGCCGCCCACCTCGTCCCAGGTCTGCTGTGTCACGGGCCTCCTCCTCGTCGGGCGAAACGGCAGCTCTGCAGAGAGCACCTGGACCCGCCAGTTGGTTCGCGACGGGAAGAGTCTTGTCTGCCGCAGAAAAAGACGTCGGCCTCTCAGGCTAACCATGTTTGTCGTTATCGCCGACCCTCGCAGCAAGTCCGTAGGTTAGCCCCGGAAGATTCGCCGGCGGGTCCCGCCTGTCGGTGCGGGCGACGTGCGCGGACCGGCGGCGGGGTACACTGCCGGACATGGCCGGAGTCTTCCTGCTCCTTACCGGGCCGTGCTGATGCGCTGACGCGCGACAGCACGGCGGCCCCTCCTGCGCGAGGGGCTTTTTTGTGCCCTCCGCCGGGTCACGCCCCTCACCGGGCGCGGCGCGCCGGGCGGCACGACGCCCCGCCGGGCGGCCGGCGGTGGCAGCGCGGGCGGACGCACTCCCCATACCGACATTGACCGCGCCGAGCGAGGTCAGCACCCAGCCCGGCCGTGGCGCGGCCGGCGGCGACGAGCGAAGCGAGGAGACGCCATGAGTGAGGCAGCACCGGTGGGCGACACCCCCCCGTACCGGTACACCGCGGCCCTGGCCGGGAAGATCGAGCAGGACTGGCAGGCCACCTGGGAACGGGAGGGCACCTTCCACGCCCCGAACCCGACCGGGCCGCTGGCCGACCCCGACCACCCCCGGGCGGGCGCGGAGAAGCTGTACGTGCTGGACATGTTCCCGTACCCGTCGGGGGCGGGCCTGCACGTCGGGCACCCGCTGGGCTACATCGGCACCGACTGCTACGCCCGCTACCAGCGGATGGCCGGGCGCAACGTGCTGCACGCGATGGGCTTCGACGCGTTCGGGCTCCCCGCCGAGCAGTACGCGGTGCAGACCGGCACCCACCCGCGCACCACCACCGTGGCGAACATCGCCCGCTACAAGGAGCAGCTGCGCCGGCTGGGGCTGGCCCACGACGACCGGCGCTCGGTGGCCACCATCGACACCGAGTTCTACCGCTGGACGCAGTGGGTCTTCCTGCAGGTCTTCAACTCCTGGTACGACGCCGAGGCGAAGAAGGCCCGGCCGATCGCCGAGCTGATCGCCGAGTTCTCCGGCGGCACCCGCCCCACCCCGGACGGCCGCCCCTGGGCGGAGCTGACCGTCGCCGAGCAGCGGAGCATCGTCGACGACCACCGGCTGGCGTACGTGTCGCAGGCGCCGGTGAACTGGTGCCCCGGGCTGGGCACCGTGCTGGCCAACGAGGAGGTCACCGCCGACGGCCGCTCGGACCGGGGCAACTTCCCGGTCTTCAAGCGGAACCTGAAGCAGTGGATGATGCGGATCACCGCGTACGGCGACCGGCTGCTGGCGGACCTGGACGCCCTGGACTGGCCCGAGCCGATCAAGCTGATGCAGCGCAACTGGATCGGCCGGTCGCAGGGGGCGCACATCGACTTCCCGACCGCCGCCGGGGCGGTGCGGGTGTTCACGACCCGGCCGGACACCATCTTCGGGGCCACCTACCTGGTGCTGGCCCCCGAGCACGAGATGGTCGACGCGCTGGTGCCGGCGGCCTGGCCGGAGGGGACGCGGGACGCCTGGACGGGCGGGCACCCCAACCCCCGGGCGGCCGTGGAGGCGTACCGGAAGGCGGCGGCGGCCAAGAGCGACGTGGAGCGGCAGGCCGACACGAAGGAGAAGACCGGCGTCTTCGTCGGCGGGTACGCCACCAACCCGGTCACCGGTCGGCAGATCCCCGTCTTCGTCGCCGACTACGTGCTGGCCGGCTACGGCACCGGCGCGATCATGGCGGTGCCGGCGCAGGACGAGCGGGACTGGGCATTCGCCGAGGTCTTCGAGCTGCCGATCGTGCGTACCGTGGCGCCGCCGGAGGGCTTCGACGGCAAGGCGTACACCGGGGACGGGCCGGCGATCAACAGCGCCGCGCCCGAGCGCGGCCTGGAGCTGGACGGCCTGGCCGTCGCCGAGGCGAAGGCGGCGACGATCGCCTGGTTGGAGACCAACGGCCACGGCACCGGCGCGGTGACCTACCGGCTGCGCGACTGGCTCTTCTCCCGGCAGCGCTACTGGGGCGAGCCGTTCCCCATCGTGTACGACGAAACCGGCGCGGCCATCGCGCTGCCGGAGGAGATGCTGCCGGTCGAGCTGCCCGAGGTCGACGACTTCTCCCCGAAGACCTTCGACGCCGACGACGCCGACAGCAACCCGGAGACCCCGCTGTCGCGCCGCCGCGACTGGGTGGAGGTGGAGCTGGACCTGGGCGACGGGCCCAAGCGCTACACCCGGGAGACCAACGTGATGCCGCAGTGGGCCGGCTCCTGCTGGTACGAGCTGCGCTACCTGGACCCGACCAACGCCGAGCGGTTCGTCGACGCCGAGAACGAGCGGTACTGGATGGGCCCGCGCGGCGCGGGCGACTGCGGCGGCACCGACCTGTACGTCGGCGGCGCGGAGCACGCCGTGCTGCACCTGCTGTACGCCCGCTTCTGGCACAAGGTCCTCTACGACCTGGGCCACGTGTCGTCGTTCGAGCCGTACCGGCGGCTGTTCAACCAGGGCATGATCCAGGCGTACGCGTACACCGACGCCCGGGGCACCTACGTGCCGGCCGAGGAGGTCGTCGAGCGCGACGGCGCCTGGTTCCTGGGCGACGAGGAGGTGCGCCGCGAGTACGGCAAGATGGGCAAGTCCCTGAAGAACGTGGTCACCCCCGACGACATGTGCGCCGTCTACGGCGCGGACACCTTCCGGGTGTACGAGATGTCGATGGGCCCGCTGGAGGTGTCCCGCCCGTGGGAGACCCGGGCGGTCGTCGGGTCGTACCGGTTCCTGCAGCGGGTCTGGCGGGCCGTGGTCGACGAGCAGACCGGCGCGCTGCGGGTCACCGACGAGCCGGCCGACGACGCCACCCGGCGGCTGCTGCACAAGGTGATCGACGGGGTCCGCGCCGACATGGAGGGGATCCGGTTCAACACCGCGATCGCCAAGCTGATCGAGCTGACCAACGGGCTGACCCGGCTGCCGGCGACCCCGCGCGAGGTGGCGGAGCCGCTGGTGCTGATGCTGGCCCCGTTCGCCCCGCACGTGGCCGAGGAGCTGTGGCGTCGGCTGGGCCACGACACCTCGCTGGCGTACGCGGACTTCCCGACCGCCGACCCGGCCCTGCTGGTGGCCGAGACGGTGACGTACCCGGTGCAGATCAACGGCAAGGTCCGGGGCCGCGTCGAGGTGCCCGCCGAGGCGCCGGAGGAGACGGTCCGCGCGGCGGCCCTGGCGGCGGTGGAGTCCGCCCTGGCCGGCAAGACCCCCCGCAAGGTCATCGTGATCAAGGGCCGGATGGTCTCGGTCGTGCTCTGACCCGCCCTCGCCTCGTCGTCGGTCGTCGGTCGTCCGTCGTCCGTCGTCGATCATGGAGTTGTGGTGGGGGATGAAGCGCCCCAACCCGGTGAACCGGGCACCATGACTCCATGATCGACGGCTGGGGTGGGGGGTGGGGGCGGGGGGTGGGGGAGGCTGACCGGCTCGGTGCCGGCGGCCTCGTAGGCGTCGCAGAGCAGCCGGGCGCGGCGGCCCAGCTCCGCCGGGTCGGCACCCGGCCCCAGCCGCGCCCAGTGCCAGGCGGCGAAGGCGACCTCCTCGACCCGCCGGGCGGGCGCGGCCAGGTCCCCGTCGATGCGACGAAGCCCCCGGGAAGCCGCTCCTCGGGAGGGTTCACGCCTCGACGCCCGAGGCTCGCGCCCGGGCGCGCTCGGCGCGCCACCAGCGGTGCACCAGCACCGCGCTGGCGATCAGGCCGAGGCTGGCGGGGGCGGCGGCGTACCAGTTGACGTCGCCCGGCGAGGTGGCCGACGCGCCCAGCGCCGCGTAGCCGAACGCGGTCGGGGCGGAGGCCAGGACGCTGCCGGCGAGGAACGGCAGCAGCCGCGCGCCGGTGGTGCCGTAGCCGTAGCTGACCAGCCCGTACCCGGAGATCGGCAGCAGCCGGACCGTGGCCACGCCGAGCACGCTCTGCCGGGCGAACCAGCCGTCGAGGCGGGCCAGCCGGCCCCGGACCCGCTCGGCGACGAACTCCCGGCCGAGCAGGCGGCCCACCGTGAAGCCCAGCGCCGCCGCCAGCAGGGCCGCGCCCAGCGCGTACGCCGCGCCCTCCAGCGCGCCGAAGAGCGCACCGGAGGCGAGCGTGACGAAGGTCCGGGGGACCAGGGCGACCAGCAGCAGCGCCCCGCCGCCGATGGCGACCACGGGGGCGAGCGCGCCGAGGGAGTCGGCGAGCCCGGGGAACTCCTCCGCCCGGGGCAGGGGCACCACGAGCAGCGCCGCGCCGAGGGCGGCGAGCAGGAGCAGCAGCAGGGCGAACCGACGCGCCGACGGCTGCCGCAGCAGCCGCCGGGCGGCGGCGATCATGCCCGGCTGGCGGCCACCGCGGCGCGACGTTCGGCGCGGAGCCGCTCGGCCCAGGTGTCGTCGAGCGCTGGGAGCTGGTGCGCGCCGGTGGCCCAGCGCAGCAGCAGGTCGGCCAGGGCGGGGTTGCGGGCCAGGGCGGGGCCGTGCGAGTACGTGCCGAGCAGCTTGCCCCGCCACGCCCCCTCGGTCGCGCCGTCGTTGCCGATCCCGGCGGTGACCCGGGCCAGCGGGGCGACCCCCGGGCCGAGGTGGGTCCGGCCGCCGTGGTTCTCGAAGCCGGTCAGCGGCGGCACGCCGAGCCGGGGGTCGATGTCGCCGGCCAGCTCGCCGACGGCCCGGCTGGGCCCCCGGTCGGAGGAGAGGTCGAGCAGCTCCAGCCCGGCGCACTGGACGCCCTTGGCGAAGAAGGAGGTGCCGAGGAGCTGGTAGCCGGCGCAGACGCCGAAGACGACCGAGCCCTGGGCGGCGGCCCGGTGCAGCCCGCCGTCGGCGCGCAGCCGCTGCGCGCCGAGTGCCTGCGGGCCGTCCTCGCCGCCGCCGATGAGGTAGATGTCGGCGGTGGCGGGCAGCCGCTGGTCGGAGCGGACCTCCAGCACCTCCACGGGCATCCCGCGCTGCTGCGCCCGGCGGGCCAGGATCAGCAGGTTGCCCCGGTCGCCGTAGGTGGAGAGCAGGTCGGGGTAGATCCAGACGATGCGCAGGCTCTCAGTTGACACGGTCCAGCTCCGCTCGGATGTCCTGGAAGGCGGTGTAGTTGGCGATGACCTCCAGGCGGCCGGGTGGGACCGCCCGCAGCGCCTCGGAGAACATCCGCACGTGCTGGAACGGCACGCCGTTGACCTCGAGGCGGACCGCCAGGTCGTACGCGCGGTCGCCGGTGATCAGCACCTGCCGGCCGCGCAGCGGGGCGAAGTCGACGTCGAAGAGCCAGGAGGTATCCATCCCGTCGGGGTCGCGGGCGTTGATGGAGAGCAGCGTCGGGGCCACGTCGGCCATCTCGAACGCCTCCAGCCAGCTCGCCGGGTTCTTCGCCAGCAGCAGCCGGATGTTGCGCCCGTCCCGGTCGACCTGGGCGTAGCGGCCGGCGACCGAGGTGACGCTGCCCAGCCGGGAGACCGCGTCGACCGGGCGGACGCCGAACTCGGCGGCGACGGCCAGGGCGGTCGCCGCGTTGCCCACGTTGACCTTGCCGGGGAGTTGGAGGGTCACCTTGTGCCAGGCCCCGGTCGGGTCGAGCACGCCGTCGTCCTCGACCGTCCACTGCGCCTGCGGGCGGCGCAGCGGGCAGCCCTTGCACCACCACTGCTCGCCGGAGCGCTCGATGGTGTGCCCGCACTCGGGGCAGACCCAGGAGTCGTCGTGCCAGCGCTGGCCGGCGCTGAACCAGGTGACGTGCGGGGGGCGGATGCCGCGCGCCGGGTCGCCGGGCGGGGTGGCCGCCCAGACCACCATCGGGTCGTCGGCGTTGGCGATCACCCGCACGTCCGGGTGGTTGACCAGCGCGGCCCGCCAGAGCTGCGCCATCATGGCGACTTCCTTGGCCCGGTCGAGCTGGTCGCGGGAGAGGTTGAGCAGCGCCACCACGTGCGGCTCGGTGGCCGCCAGGACCTGCGCCAGGTAGTGCTCGTCGACCTCCAGCACCGCGTACGGGGTGCTGCCGGCCTTGGCCAGCGCGGAGGTGTGGCCGGTGGGCATGTTCGCCCCGAAGGAGTTGGTGGCCACCCGGCCGAGGACGCCGACGGCGGCGGCGGCCAGTCGGGTGGTGGTGGTCTTGCCGTTGGTGCCGGAGACGAGCGCGATGGCCCGCCCGGACGACAGGTGGGCCAGCAGGTCGGGATCGATCTTCAGCCCGATCCAGCCGCCGATCACCGAGCCGTCACCTCGGCCCGCGGCCCGCGACAGCGCCGCCGCTGTCCGCGACACGGAGCTGGCCACCTTCGCCCGCAGGGGCATCTTCGCGTCGGTCACCCGAGCGAGGTTACCGGACCGCTCCACCCGCCAGATCGCCGCCGACGGTGAACCGTTCGGCCGGGTGCGTCGGACCGTCGGTCGACCCCGGCCGGACCTGCGGTGTCGATCTATGTCGGGTTGCGGACGCCCCGGCGGCCCGGCCCGCGCCCTCCACTCCGCTCCACCCCCTCTGACGTGCAGTTTTGCGGTCCGACACGACGCGCCGCGCCGACGAATCTGGTTGCGGGTGGAGGGAAGTGGAGTAGAGTGGGGCCCAATGGTGAGGCCGGGAGGGCCCACCGGCCCAGGGGGAGGCGGCGCCGCGAACGCCGCCGCAAGGGCGAGGGGGTTGGGCCGATGTTCCTCGGCACCCACACTCCGCGCCTGGACGACAAGGGCCGGTTGATCCTTCCGGCGAAGTTCCGGGATGAGCTGGCGGGGGGTGTCGTGATCACCAAAGGGCAGGATCGCTGTCTCTACGTGTTCCCGATGCCCGAGTTCCAGCGCATCGCCGACCAGTTGCGGGCGCAGCCGGTGACGCACAAGGCGGCTCGGGCCTACAGCCGGGTCTTCTTCGCCAGCGCGCACGACGAGGTGCCGGACAAGCAGGGCCGGGTCACCATCCCGTCCCACCTGCGGGCATATGCCGCGCTCGAGCGCGACCTGGTGGTCATCGGGGCGAGCACACGGGTGGAGATCTGGGACCGGGCGGCCTGGGAGAGCTACCTCTCGGAGAGCGAGGACGACTTCGCCGACATCGAGGAGGGGGTGCTGCCCGGCGGCCTGTAGGGCGTGACGGCGTCCGACGTACTGCGAGATCTCCAGCCGCTTTCGAGTTCCTGGCACCCCTTCCCCGGTGCCAGGCGCACGATCCCATCGGGGGGCCGCGGCCTCCGGGGGCGGGAGCGGATGGGGATCTGGCGGTACGACGGAGACGCCGTGACCACGGCGGGCGCGAATGACACGGACGGATTCAACCAGTGGGGGTCGACATGGGGGAGCTTCGCGGCACGCACGTGCCCGTGCTGCTCGAGCGGTGCCTCGAGCTGCTGGCCCCCGCACTGGATCGGGGTGGGCGCACGGTCCACGTCGACGCCACGCTGGGGCTGGCCGGGCACGCCGAGGCGGTGCTCGAGCGGCATCCGCACACGGTGCTGATCGGGCTGGACCGGGACACCGAGGCCCTCGCCCACGCGCGGGTCCGGCTGGTCCGCTTCGCCGACCGGGTCCACCTGGAGCACGCCGTCTACGACGAGCTGCCCGAGGTGCTGGCCCGGCTGGGTTACCCGACGATCGACGGGGTCCTGTTCGACCTCGGGGTCTCCTCGCTGCAACTCGACGCGCCCGACCGCGGGTTCGCCTACGCGCAGGACGCGCCGCTGGACATGCGGATGGACCAGACCCGGGGGGTGACCGCCGAGGAGGTGGTCAACACCTACGCCCATCCGGATTTGGCCCGGGTGCTGCGGGTCTACGGCGAGGAGAAGTTCGCCGTGCGGGTCGCCTCGGCGATCCTGCGGGAGCGGGAGCGGGCCCGGATCACCTCGTCGGCGCGGCTGGCGGAACTGGTCAGGGAGAGCATTCCGGCAGCCGCGCGACGCACGGGCGGACACCCGGCCAAGAGAACGTTTCAGGCTTTACGGATCGAGGTAAACAAGGAACTGGCAGTGCTGGAGACGGCGCTGCCGGCCGCTTTGGACAAGCTCACGGTGGGCGGCCGCATGGTCGTCCTGTCCTACCACTCGCTGGAGGACAGGCTCGCCAAGGCGGCGTTCGCCGACCGGGTCCGCAGCAAGGGCCCGGTCGACCTCCCGGTCGAACTTCCCGGTTCGGCCCCGACGTTCCGGCTGCTCAGCCGGGGCGCGGAGCTGCCCGGGGAGGCGGAGGTCGCCATGAACCCGCGCGCCGCCTCGGTGCGGCTGCGGGCCGCGGAACGAGTAGATCCGCAAGCGGCGCAGCAGGGGCGGACCGACCGCGAACGGTCCCGCCGACGGGTCAGGGCGATGCACCAACCGGGCACGCAGCCGGCAGACGGCGCAGGGACGGACGAAGAGGGGGAGGGAAGATGAACGTTGACAAGCGCGACGGCCGGGACACCGGCGTCGGGCAGCGCGCACCGCGGTCGGGGGGCCGGACCGCGGCGCAGCGAACCACGCGCGCCGGTGTGACGACGCCGGCCGGCCGGGCCGACCGGCAGGTGGAGACTCGCGCCCGGGGGGCGCGCGAGTTCCCGACCGACGGCAGCGCCGCGCTGCGGCCGGCCGAGCGGGTCCGCCCGACGCCGACGCCGACGCCGTCGCCGCGGCTGCGGGTCGCCCCGCCGCCGCCCGTCTCGGTGCCGCGGGCGCCCTTCGCCGCGCTGATCCTGGTGCTGGTCGTCGGCGGGGTGCTCGGCATCCTGCTGGTCAACACCAAGATCAACGAGAATTCCTTCCGGCTGGAGAAGCTCCAGCAGCAGCAGGCCAAGCTCGACGTGGACCAGCAGCAGCTCGAGAAGCAGATCGCCGACAAGAAGGCGCCGGGCAACCTGACCGCCACCGCCCGCAAGCTCGGCATGGTCGAGTCGGAGCAGCCGGCGTACATCCGGCTGCCGGACGGCCGCATGATCGGTGTGCCGCAGCCGGCCAACGGCCAGCCCTCGGTCACCAGCCAGCAGGGCGCGGGGGGCTGAGGCAGGTGCCCCCGAGATCGGAGGAACCGCGCCGGGACCCCACGGGCTCCCGGCGCGGTTCGTCGCGTTCCGCAGGTGGCCGCGGCGAGCCGCGCTCCGGCGGTGGCCGCGGCGAGCCGCGCTCCGGCGAGCCCGGCGTGGGTGGCATCTCCGACGCGCGGTCGTACACGCCTCGGGGGCGCACCATCCGCGAGGAGCGCGGGGCGGCCGGCCGGCCGACCGGCTCCGGCATCGAGCAGCGGCGCACCCCGCGCAGCACCCGGGCGGGCGACCCGTTCCGGCCCGCGTTGCAGGTGCTCGACGGCGGCCGGGCCGGCGGGGGCCGCACCGGCCGGCGGGAGACCGCCCCGGGCGGACGCTCCGGGGTGGTCCGCACCGTCCAGCCCCGGCCGGTGCCCGACGACGATGACGCCCCGCCCACGCCGCGCCGCCGCAGCGGCCCGCGCCGCCCGGCCCGCCCCACCGGCCGGCGCGCGGCCCGCCGGCCGCGCAAGCCGCCCCGGCTGGCCGACCCCCGCCGCCGGCTGCGGCTGGGCACCATGCTCGTCCTGGCGATCTTCGCCACCATCGGCATCCGGCTGGTCTTCCTCCAGGCCGTCGACACCCCGGCGTACGCCGGCGGCGGGCTCCCCGACCGGCTGATCGGGGTCGACCTGCCCGCCCCGCGCGGGGCCATCTACGACCGCACCGGCGCTGCGCTGGCCAACAGCGTCGAGGCCCGGTACGTCTTCGCCGACCCCACCCGGGTCAAGGACGTCACCGCGACGGCGCGGGAGCTGTCGCCCCTGCTCGGGCTGCCCGTCTCCGAGCTGGCCGAGCGGATGCGGCCGCGCACTCTGGACAACGGCAAGCTCTCCCAGTTCGAATACCTGGCCCGGGGGGTGGACATCCCCACCGCCAAGGCAATCGTGGCGCTGGACCTGGCCGGCATCGGCGTGGACCGCGACGAGCGGCGCGAGGTCCCCGGCGGTGACCTGGCCGCCAACCTGATCGGCTTCACCAGCCTCGACATGCTGGGCCTGGAGGGGCTGGAGGCCCGCTACGACGACCTGCTGCGCGGCGAGAACGGCCGCAAGGTCTACGAGGCCGGCCAGGGCAAGCTGAACGCCCCGATCCCCGGCGGCTACAGCCGGACCACCCCGCCGAAGCCGGGCAGCTCGCTGGAGTTGACCATCCACCGGGACCTGCAGTTCAAGGCGCAGCAGGTGCTCAAGAGCGAGATGGAGAAGGCCCAGGGCAGCGTCGGGGCGGCGATCGTGCTCGACATCCCCACCGGCGAGGTGCTGGCGCAGGCCAGCCACCCCACCTACAACGCGGCGAAGCCCCGTGAGAGCGACTGGACCGACCGGGAGGACGCCGCGACCAGCTTCGTGGTCGACCCCGGCTCGATCCACAAGGCGATCACCTTCGGCGCGGCGCTGCAGGAGGGCGTGGTCACCCCGGACACCGCGCTGCCGCTGGCCAACACCATCCGCCGGGGCGACACGGTCTTCGCCGACACCCACCCGGCGAACGGGAAGCGGATGAGCCTCGCCGGGATGCTGGCGTACTCGTCGAACGTCGGCACCATCGAGATCGCCGAGCGGCTCGGCCGGGAGCGGCTGATCGACTACCAGAAGCGGTTCGGGCTCGGCCAGCCCACCGGGGAGGGGATGCCCGGCGAGGCCGCCGGGCGGCTGCTGCCCGCGCAGGAGTGGAGCGGGTCGTCGTACGGGTCGGTGCCGATCGGGCACAGCGTCGACGCCACCCCGTTGCAGATGGCCGCCGCGTACGCCGCCATCGCCAACAACGGCACCTACGTCCAGCCGCACCTGATCAAGCAGGTGATCAGCGGCAAGGACGGCAGTCGTACGCCGGGCAAGGCCCCGGTCACCCGGTCGGTGCTCAGCCCGGCCAACGCGGCGGCGCTGCGTACCCTGCTGGAGGCGGTCACCACCGTGGAGGGCGCCACCGGCACCGCCGCGGCGGTGCCCGGCTACCGGGTGGCCGGCAAGACCGGCACCGGCCTGCGCTTCGTCGACGGCAAGCAGCAGCCCGGCGAGGTCGGCTCGTTCATCGGCATGGCCCCGGCGGACGATCCGCGTTTCGTGGTGGCGGTCTTCGTGTGGAGCCCCGGCGGTGGCGGCGGGGAGGTCGCCGCGCCGGCCTTCCGTGACATCATGGGCTTCACCCTCAGCCGCTACCGGGTCCCGCCGTCGACCGGCGCGGCCCCCAAGTTCGAGGTCTTTCCGCGCTGACCAGGCGCGGGGGGACATCATCGGTGGATGGGGACGAACCACCGGGGCGGCTGTGCGGTCGGAACCGGACGACCGGGTAGGGTCTGACGCCGTGCCCGGCAATCCACGCCCCCGTACCGTGACCGGCCTCCGGCTCGGCGACCTCGCCGCCCGGATCGCCGCCCCGGCCCCGCATCCGGCCGCCGACCTCACCGTGACCGGGGTGACCCACGCCAGCCAGGAGGTCCGCCCCGGCGACCTCTACGCCGCGCTGCCCGGCGCCCGCCGGCACGGCGCGGAGTTCGCCGCCGCCGCGGCCGCGGCCGGCGCGGTGGCCGCGCTGACCGACCCGGCGGGGGCGGCGGCGGTGGCCGAGGCGGGCCTGCCGGCGCTGGTGGTGACCGACCCCCGCGCGGTCCTCGGCACCCTCGCCTCCGCCGTCTACGGCGACCCCACCGAGGGGCTGACCGTCATCGGCATCACCGGCACCGCCGGCAAGACCTCCACCGCCTACCTGGTCGAGTCGGGGCTGCGCGCCGCCGGCCACGTCACCGGGCTGATCGGCACGGTGGAGACCCGGCTGGGCGACCTGGTGGTGGACAGCGTCCGGACCACCCCGGAGGCCCCCGACCTGCACGCCATGCTCGCCGCCGCCCGGGAGCGCGGGGTGACCGCCCTGGTCATGGAGGTCTCCAGCCACGCCCTGGCGATGGGCCGGGTCGGCGGGGTCCGGTTCACCGTGGGCGGCTACACCAACTTCGGCTCCGACCACCTGGACTTCCACGCCGACTCGGCGGAGTACTTCGCCGCCAAGGCCCAGCTCTTCGACGGCCGCTGCGACGTCGAGGTGCTCAACCACGACGACCCGGCGCTGCGCCCGCTCTTCAAGCCCGCCACGGTCAGCTACTCGGCCGCCGGCGACCCCACCGCCACCTGGTACGCCACGGACGTCGACGGCGAGGGGTACGCGCAGCGCTTCACCGTCCACGGCCCCGACGGGCGGCGGCTGCCGGCCGGGGTGGCGCTGCCCGGCCGGCACAACGTGGCCAACGCCCTGCTGGCCGTCGCCCTGCTGGTCGCCGCCGGGGTGGACGCCCGGACGGCCGCCGCCGGGGTGGCCGCCTGCGGCGGGGTGCCCGGCCGGCTGGAGCTGGTCGCCACGGCCGGCCCGGTGCGTGGGGTGGTCGACTACGCGCACAAGACCGACGCGATCGTG
Source organism: Micromonospora sp. DT233 (assembly GCF_049841815.1). NCBI lineage: Bacteria > Bacillati > Actinomycetota > Actinomycetes > Micromonosporales > Micromonosporaceae > Micromonospora > Micromonospora sp. DT233. The sequence continues at coordinate 238,495 of NZ_JBNCLB010000004.1, forward strand.
GCCGCCCTGGCCGCGCTGCGTGAACTGAGCGCCGGGCGGCTGATCTGCGTCATCGGCGCGGGCGGCGACCGGGACCGGGGCAAGCGCCCGGAGATGGGCGCCGCCGCCGCCCGGGGTGCCGACGTGGTGCTGGTGACCGACGACAACCCGCGCACCGAGGACCCGGCGGCGATCCGGGCGGAGGTGCTGGCCGGGGCGTTCGCGGCGGCCACGCCCGCGCGGATCATCGAGGTGCCCGGCCGGCGGGCGGCGATCGACGAGGCGGTCCGGCTGGCCGAGGCCGGTGACGTGGTCGCGGTGCTCGGCAAGGGTCACGAACGCGGCCAGGAGATCGGCGGCGAGGTGCTGCCCTTCGACGACCGCACGGAGCTGACCGACGCGCTGCGCGCCCGCTTCGGGGACCTGGCGGGGCGACGGTGATCCCGCTGACGCTGGCCGAGGTGGCCGAGGCGGTCGGCGGCCGGCTGCTGGCCGCCGACCCGGCCACCCGGGTCACCGGCCCGGTCGAGTTCGACTCGCGCAAGCTGGCCGCCGGGGCGCTCTTCGTGGCGTTCCCCGGGGAACGAGTCGACGGCCACGACTACGCCGCGGCGGCCGCCGCCGCCGGTGCGGTGGCGGTGCTCGGCACCCGGGAGGTGCCCGGGGTGCCGATGGTGCTGGTCGCCGACGCCCTCGACGCGCTGGGCCGGCTGGCCCGGGCGGTGCTGGACCGGCTGCCCGAGCTGACCGTGATCGGGCTGACCGGCTCGTCGGGCAAGACCACCACGAAGGACCTGATCGGGCAGCTCACCGCCCGGCTCGGCCCCACCGTGGCGCCGCCCGGGTCGTTCAACAACGAGCTGGGCCACCCGTGGACGGTGCTGCGCGCCGACCCCGACACCCGCTTCCTGGTTTTGGAGAAGGGCGCCCGGGGGATCGGGCACGTGCGCTACCTCTGCGAGGTGGCGCCGCCGACGATCTCGGTGGTGCTCAACGTCGGCGTGGCGCACCTCGGGGAGTTCGGCTCGGTGGAGAACATCGCGCTGGCCAAGGGGGAGCTGGTCGAGTCGTTGCCGGCCGACGGGCTGGCCGTGCTCAACGCCGACGACCCGCTCGTCGCCGCGATGGCGTCGCGCACCTCCGCCCGCGTGGTCACCTACGGGGAGGCCGCGCATGCCGACGTCCGGGCCGTGCAGGTGCGCCTGGACGGGCGGGGCCGGGCGTCGTACACCCTGGTCATGCCGGAGGGGAGCGCGCCCGTGCGGCTGCCGCTGACCGGCCGGCACCAGGTCTCCAACTCCCTGGCCGCCGCCGCGGTGGCCCGGGAGCTGGGCATGCCGCTGGCCGAGCTGGCCACGGCGCTGGGCGAGCTGGGCCTGGTCTCCACCCGGCGGATGGACGTCTTCGCGCGCCCCGACGGCGTGACGGTGATCGACGACTCGTACAACGCCAACCCGGGCTCCATGGCGGTGGCCCTGCGGGCGCTGGCCGGGATGCGCGGCGGCGGACGGGCCTTCGCGGTGCTCGGCTACATGGCCGAGCTGGGGGAGTACGAACGGGACGGACACCTGGAGGTCGGCCGGCTCGCGGCCGAGCTGGGTGTGGACCGGCTGCTCGTGGTGGGCGAGCCGGCGGCGCCGACGCACGAGGGCGCGACGGCGGTAGAGAACTGGGGAGGAACATCGGTGCTGCTCACCGATCAGGCGGCGGCCGTCGAGGTGCTGCGCAGTGAGTTACGACCGGGCGACATCGTCCTGGTGAAGGGCTCCCGGTACCGCACCTGGGAGGTGGCCGACGCGCTGCGCGCGGACGCCGCCGGTCAGGGGGCCTCCGCATGAGGGCAGTGATCATCGCCATCGGGGTGGCCTTCCTCGTCTCGCTCTTCTGCACCCCCATCGCGATCAAGGTCTTCACCCGGCTCAAGGCCGGCCAGCCGATCCGGGCCGAGGGCCCGGCCATGCACCAGACCAAGAAGGGCACGCCCACCATGGGCGGCGTGGTCTTCATCCTGGCCACGGTCATCGCGTACGTCGCCGGGCACCTGGCCCTGACCACCCTGCCGGACGCGCAGATCGCCCAGGTCGAGCCGACCATCACCGCGCTGTTCCTGCTCGGCCTGATGGTCTTCTCCGGCGCGGTCGGCTTCATCGACGACTTCCTCAAGGTCCGCAAGCGGCACAGCGGCGGGCTCAACAAGCGGGGCAAGCTGGCCGGGCAGATCGCCGTCGGCGCGCTCTTCGGCGTCGTCGCGCTCTACTTCCCCAGCAGCATGACCGACGCCACCGGGGCGGCCACCAACACCGAGACCGTGGGCGCCAGCACGCTGAGCTTCATCCGGGACATCCCGGCCCTGGACCTCACCAAGATCGGCGCGGTGATCGTCTTCATCTTCGTGGTGATGGCGGCGACCAACGGCGTGAACCTCACCGACGGCCTCGACGGCCTGGCCACCGGCGCCTCGGTGATGGTCCTCGCGGCGTACGCGCTGATCGCGTTCTGGCAGTACCGGCACTGGTGCGCCGACCCGGCGTACACGGCGAACCCGGACAACTACTGCTACACCGTGCGGGACCCCCTGGAGATCGCGTTGATCGCCGGGGCGGCGGCCGGGGCGTGCGTGGGCTTCCTGTGGTGGAACACCTCCCCGGCCCGGATCTTCATGGGCGACACCGGGGCGCTGGGGCTGGGCGGCCTGATCGCCGGCATGGCGATGTCCACCCGGACCATCCTGCTGCTGCCGATCATCGGCGGGCTCTTCGTGATCATCACCATGTCGGTGGTCATCCAGATCATCTCGTTCCGCACCACCGGCAAGCGGGTGTTCCGGATGTCGCCGCTGCAGCACCACTTCGAGCTCGCCGGCTGGAGCGAGGTCAACATCGTGGTCCGGTTCTGGATCATCGCCGGGATCGGGGTGGCCATCGCGCTGGGCCTGTTCTACAGCGACTTCCTGGCCACGATGGGCTGACCGCGCACCCGGCGGCCCCCGTGCCGCCCGCTCGTGCCGCCGCCCGTTCGCGTCGTGCGCAGGGTGAGCCGGGGCCCCCTGTCGCGCGAAACGCGACGACAGGGGGCCCCGCCAGCTGCGCGGCCGACACGCCGACCACGGCGTTCGGCGGGAACGGAGCCCTCACGTTCGCCATGATGAGCGGGTGGGGGAGGACCGAGGCACGACACCGACAACGACGACAACGACCGACACCGCGCCGCGCCGGGCCGCCGGGGCGGGGCGGGGCGCCGACCCGCCGGCTGCGCCGCCGGGCCTGGGGCTGGAGGCCACCGGCGGGCTGGCCGCGCTGCGCGGGCTGCTGGCCCGGCCGCTGGCCTCGTACTACCTGCTGATCTCCAGCTCCGGCCTGCTGCTGGTGATCGGCCTGACCATGGTCTTCTCGGCCGCCAGCGTGAAGAACTTCGCCGAGGAGGGCAACGCCTTCGCCGACGCCACCCAGCAGGCGATCTTCGCGGTGATCGGGGTGGTGGGCTTCTGGGTGTGCCAGCGGCTGCCGGCGAGCACGTACCGGGCGCTCGCCCGGATCGCGCTCGGCACGGCGGTGGGGCTGCTGCTGGTGCTCAACCTGCTGCTGGCCCTCGACTCGTTCTTCGGCATCGAGCGGGTCGGCCCGGTGGAGGCCAACCTGCTCTGGCTCTTCGTCGGCGGCATCCAGTTGCAGCCCTCCGAGCTGGCGAAGTTCGCGCTGGTGCTCTGGGGCGCCGACGTGCTGGCGCGCAAGGGCGCCCGGCTGGGCTGGTGGAAGGAGCTGGCCACCCCGCTGTTCCCGGTGGTGGCGCTGCTCTTCGTGCTCGTCGGCTACAACGACGTCGGCACCATGCTCTGCCTGCTCGCGCTGGTGGTGGGCCTGCTCTGGGCGGCCGGGGTGCGCGCCAAGGTCTTCGCCGTGCTCTCGGTGATCGGGCTGGTCGGCATCGGCCTGCTGGTCGCCGCCGCCTCGCTGGGCGCCGGGTCGGGGGCGAAGGGGCAGGAGAACTACCGGCTGGCCCGGCTGACCATCTTCGTCAACCCGCCCGACCCGGCCAAGTGCTTCGAGGGCTGGTGCTACCAGACGATCCAGGCGCGCAACGCCATCGAGCACGGCGGCTGGTTCGGCGTCGGGCTGGGCAAGGGCAGCTACAAGTTCGGCTGGCTGCCCGAGGCGCAGAACGACTTCATCTTCGCCGTGACCGCCGAGGAGCTCGGCGTGATCGGCTGCGCGGTGCTGCTCACCCTCTTCGCGGTGCTCGGCTACACCGGCCTGCGCATCGCCCGCCGGGTGGAGGACCCGTTCCGCCGGCTCGCCGCCGCCGGGGCCACCACCTGGCTGATCAGCCAGGCGGTCATCAACATCGGCGGTGTGATCGGCCTGATGCCGATGACCGGCGTGCCGCTGCCGTTCATCTCCGACGGCGGAAGCGCCCTGGTGGTGACCCTGGCGGCGATCGGGATGCTGGCCTCGTTCGCCCGCGCCGAGCCCGACGCGGCCCGAGCCCTGCATGCCCGTCCGCCCGCCCGATGGGTCCGACTACTCTGGGCCCCGTTGCCGCCGCTTCCCGGCCGGCGTCGGGCTCCGACGCCGCCACCGGCGGACCGTGGGTCCGTACCCCGGTCCCGGGCGCGGCGCGAGGACGACCAGGCCGCATCCCGTGGCGCCCGGGCGAACCGGGCCCGCAGCGGGACGGCGAACGAGAGGAGACGCTGATGGGTCCGCTGCGTTCGGTGGTGCTCTGCGGAGGAGGCACGGGTGGGCACATCTACCCGCTGCTCGCCTTCGCCGACTGCCTGCGCCGACACGACCCGGGCGTCCGGATCACCTGCCTCGGCACCCCCAAGGGCCTGGAGAACGAGCTGATCCCGCCGGCCGGCTACGACCTGCGCCAGATCCCGGCCTACCAGCTGCCCCGGTCGGTCAACATGAGCCTGGTGCGCACCCCGGACCGGATGTGGAAGGCGGCCCGCGCGGCGGGCGGCGTGATCGACGAGGTCGGCGCCGACGTGGTCGTCGGCTTCGGTGGGTACGTCTCGGTGCCCGGCTACCTCGCCGCCTGGCGGCGCGAGCTGCCCATCGTCATCCACGAGGTGAACGTGCCGCCGGGGGTGGCCAACCGGCTCGGCATGAAGTTCACCAAGAACGTCGCGGTGGGGTTCCCGCACCAGCCGGCGCAGTCCGAGGTGCTGCGGGACGCCCGCGTCGTCGGGGTGCCGCTGCGCCGGGGCATCGCCGGGCTGGACCGGTCGACCAACGCCGCCGCCGCCCGCGCCCACTTCGGGCTCCGCCCCGACCTGCCGGTGCTCTTCGTCGCCGGCGGCTCGCAGGGTGCCCGGTCGATCAACCTCGCCGTCGCCGGGGCGGCCAAGGAACTGGCCCGCCACGGCGTGCAGGTGCTGCACGTGATGGGCGCCCGCAACGAGCCGGTGCCGGTCCCCACCGACCTGCCGGTGCCGTACGTGACGCTGCCGTACCTGTCCCAGATGGAGATCGGCTACGCCGCCGCCGACCTGATGCTCGGCCGGGGCGGGGCGATGACCTGCGCGGAGGTCGCCGCGATCGGCCTGCCCACGGTCTACGTGCCGTACCCGCACAGCAACCAGGAGCAGAAGCGCAACGCGCTGCCCGTGGTGGAGGCCGGCGGCGGGCTGCTCGTCGACGACGCCGAGCTGACCCCGGCCTGGGTGGAGCGGACCATCATCCCGCTGATCCGCGACCCGCACCGGCTCGCCACCATGGGCGCCGCCGCTGCCGCGTACGGCCGCCGCGACGGCGACCAGGCGCTGCTGAACTTCGTCTACGAGGCGGTGGCACGGTGAGTGCGAGGAGTGAGCTTGCGAGCCCCGCAGTCACGAACAGAGGCGGCACGGTGAGTGCGAGGAGTGAGCTTGCGAGCCCCGCAGTCACGAACAGAGGCGGCACGGTGAGTGGGGCGGCCGTCGCGACCGGAAGGCACCTGTCATGAACACCGCGCAGTTCACCCCGGCCGGCACGCTGACGGCCGAGGACCTGGGCCGGATCCACCTGATCGGGGTCGGCGGGGTCGGGATGAGCGGGCTGGCCCGGCTCTTCCTCACCCGGGGGTTGCCGGTCTCCGGCAGCGAGCTGCGGGACTGGCCGTCGCTGGCCGGGCTGCGGGCGCTGGGCGGCACCGTCCACTCCCGGCACGAGGCGGCCAACCTCGACGGCGTGGACACCGTGGTCTACTCCTCGGCGATTCCGCAGGACCACCTGGAGATGGTGGAGGCCCGCCGGCGCGGGCTGCGGGTGCTGCATCGCTCGGAGGCCCTGGCCGCGGCGATGACGGGCCGGCGCACGGTGGCGGTGGCGGGCACCCACGGCAAGACCACCACCACCTCGATGGTGACGATGGTGCTGCAGCAGGCCGGCGTGGATCCGTCCTTCGTCATCGGCGGGGAGATCTCCGAGGTCGGCTCGGGGGCGCACCACGGCACCGGCGAGCACTTCGTGGTCGAGGCAGACGAGAGCGACCGCTCGTTCCTCATCTACCGCCCGTACGTCTCGCTGATCACCAACGTCGAGGCCGACCACCTGAACACGTACGGGGACCTGGCGACCCTGGAGGCGGCGTTCGCCGAATTCGCCCGGCTCACCGACCCCGAGGGCTTCATCGTCACCTGCGCCGACGACCCGGGCGGGCGGCGGCTGGCCGAGACGCTGCGGGCCGAGGGCCGCCGGGTGCACACGTACGGCGAGGCGGCCGACGCCGACCTGCGGCTGCGCGACATCGTCTCCTCCGCGCAGGGGGTGCGCTACCTCGCCGAGATCGACGGCCGCTCGCTGGGCGAGATCCGGCTGCCGGTTCCGGGGCGGCACATGGGGCTCAACAGCGCCTCGGCGGTGCTCACCGCGTACCTGCTGGGGTTGCCGGTCGAGGCGGCGGAGACCGCGCTCGGGACGTTCCCCGGGGTGCGGCGGCGCTTCGAGCGCAAGGGCGTCGTCGACGGCGTGCTGCTCTACGACGAGTACGCCTACCACCCGACCTCGATGACCCTGGCGTTGCAGACGCTGCGCGAGGTGGCCGGCGACGGTCGGCTGATCGTGGTGTTCCAGCCGTACCGGCTCTACCGCACCCGCGACTCCCAGGCGGAGATCGCCGCGGCGCTGGGCCTCGCCGACGAGCTGGTGCTGCTGGAGGTCTTCGGCCCCGGTGAGCTGCGCGCCCCGGGGGAGGGCTCGGCGGCGCTGATCGAGGCGGTGCCGCTGCCGGCCGACCGGAAGGTCTTCGTGGACTCCTGGGACGAAGCGCCGGCCGAGGTGGTCCGCCGGGCCCGCCCCGGCGACGTCGTGGTGACCATGGGCGCCCCGCCGATCTCGCTGCTCGGCGACGAGCTGGTGGCCGCCCTGGCGGCCCGTACCGGTGCGCCCTCCGGGGTCGAGCCGGGCGGCCCGGCGGCCACGCTCGGATGAGCCCCGGGCCGGCGCGCGGCCGTACCGCCGGCGCGGAGTCCGGCGGCGGCCGGCGCGGGCCGGCGCGGCGCTGGCACCTCGTGCGGGCCGGCACCGACGCGGTGCCGCCGTCGACCCGGCGCTTCATGGCCCGGGCCCGGCAGCGCCGGATGCGCGCGGCGCTGCCCTGGGCGGTGGGCGCCGGCGTGCTGGCCCTGGCCGGGCTGGTCGCCTGGACGGTGCTCGGCACCGGCCTGTTCGGGGTGCGTGAGGTGCGGGTGGAGGGTGCCGACCTGGTCAGCGCGGTGCAGGTGCGGGAGGCCGCCGGGGTGCCCGACGACCACCCGCTGGCCACGGTGGACCTGGCCGGCGCCGCCCGGCGGGTCGCCGGGCTGGCCCCGGTGGAGCGGGCGACGGTGACCCGCGACTGGCCGGGCACGCTGGTGGTGCGGGTGGTGGAGCGCACGCCCGCCGCGGTGGTGCCGCAGGGGGAGGCGTTCGCCGTGGTCGACCGCTTCGGGGTGGCCTTCCGCTCCCTGCCGGAGCAGCCCCAGGGGCTGCCGGTGGTCCGGGTGGGTCGTCCCGGCCCGGACGATCCGGGCACCCGGGCCGGGTTGGAGGTGCTGGCCGCCCTGACCCCCGAGCTGCGCGCTCAGTTGGTGGAGGTGAACGTGGCGGGGCTGGCCCGGATCAGCCTGCGGCTGCGCGAGGGGCGGACGGTGATCTGGGGGGACGCGACCCGGGCCGGGGACAAGGCCCGGGTGGCCACCGCCCTGCTCGGTCGGAAGGCCGACACGATCGACGTCAGCGCCCCGGAGGTGGTCACCTTCAAGTGACCGGCCGGTCAGCCGTTCGTCGGAGGGGCGGCCGGTGGGAGCGTCCGGGAGTGAGGCATCTCCCTCTCCGGCGGCGACACGCCGGGCGGGTCCTTGGCTCCGGGCGTGGGGCCGCTTACGTTGCCCCGAAGAGGATCAGTAGTTGACATAACCGTAAGCCTCTAGTAGAGGGTGAGGGTTCAGCTTCGACCTCTTCCGGGGCAAGCTGATTGCCGGTGCTGGTCTGGCAAAGCCGTGTGGGGTCGGCCCATGCCAATCTCGAAGGGAAAGGACCGGAGATGACACCTCCGCACAACTACCTGGCGGTCATCAAGGTCGTCGGCATCGGGGGTGGCGGCGTCAACGCCGTCAACCGGATGATCGAGGTTGGGCTCAAGGGCGTCGAGTTCATCGCGATCAACACCGACGCGCAGGCGCTGCTGATGAGCGACGCCGACGTCAAACTGGACGTCGGCCGCGAGCTGACCCGGGGGCTCGGCGCGGGCGCCAACCCGGACGTCGGCAAGAACGCCGCCGAGGACCATCGCGACGAGATCGAGGAGGTGCTCAAGGGCGCCGACATGGTCTTCGTGACCTGCGGCGAGGGCGGCGGCACCGGCACCGGCGGCGCGCCGGTGGTGGCGAACATCGCCCGCAAGCTCGGCGCGCTGACCATCGGCGTGGTGACCCGGCCGTTCTCGTTCGAGGGCAAGCGCCGCCAGGTGCAGGCCGAGGCGGGAATAGACGAACTACGCAACCAGTGCGACACGCTGATCGTCATTCCGAACGACCGGCTGCTGGCGCTCGGCGACCGCAACATCAGCATGATGGACGCGTTCCGCACCGCCGACCAGGTGCTCCTCTCCGGTGTCCAGGGCATCACCGACCTGATCACCACCCCGGGTCTGATCAACCTGGACTTCGCCGACGTCAAGAGCGTGATGAGCGGCGCGGGCAGCGCCCTGATGGGCATCGGCAGCGCCCGGGGCGAGAACCGCGCGGTGGAGGCGGCCGAGGCGGCCATCTCCAGCCCGCTGCTCGAGCAGAGCATGGACGGCGCGCGCGGCGTGCTGCTCTCCATCGCCGGCGGTTCCGACCTCGGTCTGTTCGAGATCAACGACGCGGCCCAACTCGTCACCGACGCGGCGCACCCGGACGCCAACATCATCTTCGGCGCGGTCATCGACGACGCCCTCGGCGACGAGGTGCGGGTCACCGTCATCGCGGCCGGCTTCGACAGCGGCACGCCGGCGTACAAGGCCGCCGAGTCGAGCCCGAAGGCCAACCGCAACCAGCCGGCCCAGCCCGCCGCGCCGACCACGCCGCCGGCGGCCATGCCCGCGCCGTCCCAGTCGTCGCGCCGGCTGCTCTTCGACGACGTGGACGTGCCGGACTTCCTGAAGAACGGCTCCTGATCGCCGCGATGTCCGACCCGTCGCCGATCGTGGGCCCGCAGCGCCGGGCCGAGCTGGCGGCCGGGCTGACCCGGGTCCGGTCCCGGATCGCCGACGCCTGCGCGGCCGCCGGCCGGGACCCCGCCGAGGTCGCCCTGGTCGCCGTCACCAAGACCTACCCGGCCTCCGACGTGCTGGCCCTGACCGGGCTCGGGGTCACCGACGTGGGGGAGAACCGGGACCAGGAGGCCGCCGGCAAGGCCGCCGAGGTGGCCGCCGCGGGCGCGAGCGCGCGGTGGCACTTCGTCGGGCGGTTGCAGCGCAACAAGTGCCGCTCGGTCGTCCGGTACGCCGACGTGGTGCAGTCGGTCGACAGCGTCCGGCTGGCCCGGGCGCTGGGCGACGCCGCCGTGGCCGGCCGGGACCGTCCCCTGGACGTGCTGATCCAGGTCAGCATCGACGGCGACCCGGTGCGCGGCGGCGCGCTGCCCGGTGTCGCCGACGCCGACGCCGGGCTGCACCCGGTGGCCGAGGCGGTGGCCGGCGCGGCCGGGCTGCGGCTGGCCGGGTTGATGGCGGTGGCCCCGCTGGGCTGGGAGCCGGAGCGGGCGTTCGCCCGGCTGGCGGAGGTGGCCGGCGAGTTCCGGGCGGCGCATCCCGAGGCGGTCGCGCTCTCCGCCGGGATGAGCGGGGACCTGGAAATCGCCATCGGGTACGGCGCGACACTTGTCCGCGTCGGCAGCGCGTTGCTCGGAATGCGTTCCACGCTGCGGTAGCCTGACGACAAGAGAAGCAAATTACATCAGTGTTGTTTCAGGTGCGGCGGTCCCGACGCTAGGGGGCGCGGCCCGCGACGCGAATCGCGGGCCGGGGGATTGCCGCTCCGGTCCGGTGGGCAGTTGTCCACCCGCGGGAAGCGACACGGCACGGGGGCGCGTGCCGCACGGCGGACGGAAGGGCGCGGGATGGGTGCACTGCGCAAGGCGGGGGTCTGGCTCGGTCTCGTCGAGGAGGACGACGAGCGGGTCTACGACGACGGTGGCTACGACAAGGGCAGCTACCGCGAGTCGCGGTACCGGCAGGGCCGGTACGCGGAGGAGTTCGCCGACGACGATGACGACGACGCGGACGAGCCGCCGACGCCTCGACCCCGGGTGGGGGAGCGGGGTCGGCTGACCGACCGCGCCGCCGGCCGGTCGGGGGATTCCGACCGGGGCGACCCCGATCGCCCGGAGCGGGGCGAGCGGGCCGAACGGGAGCGCCCCGACCGCTCCAGCGTGCGGTCGATCACCCGCAACTCCGGCGGCGACGGTTCGGGCCCGCTGTCGTACCACACCCGGGACAACCTGGCCCTGGCCCCGCAGTCCACGGCTCGGGAGCGGGTCGCGCCGGTCGAGGAGGAGCAGCGGTACCAGATCACCACGCTGCACCCGACCACGTACCGTGAGGCCCGCACCATCGGGGAGCACTTCCGCGACGGTGTCCCGGTGATCATCAACCTGACCGAGATGGACGAGGCCGACGCCCGCCGACTGGTTGATTTCGCCGCCGGGCTGGCGTTTGGCCTGCGCGGTACGATCGAGCGCGTGACCAACCGGGTGTTCCTGCTCTCACCAGCCAATGTCCAGGTCACCGCGGAGGACAAGGCCAAGATCGCCGAGGGCGGGTTCTTCAGCCTGAGTTAACCCGCCCGACAGAGGGACGTCGCCTGCTGTGTTGTCGATCCTGCTGCAAGTCCTGTACCTGATTCTGTATGTCTTTCTGATCCTTCTTCTGTCCCGGTTTGTCCTCAGCGCGGTCCTGGCGTACGGGCGGCGTTGGCAACCCGGACGGGGAGCGACGGCAGGACTGGAATCCGTGTGGAGCGTCACTGATCCGCCTCTCAAGGCGTTGAGGCGTGTGATCCCTCCGCTGCGAATTGGTACCGTGAGCATCGACCTGGCCTCCCTTGTGCTCCTGGTTATCCTGTTCGTGCTAATGGAGTTCGTGTTGAAGCGGTTGATCCTCGGGTGAACACCCGCAGGCCCAGCCCGCTACGCGGCCGCAACTGACCCGAGGAGTTTCGATGCCGCTGACCCCGGCCGACGTCCACAACGTCGCCTTCAAAAAGCCGCCGATCGGCAAGCGGGGGTATGACGAGGAGGAGGTTGACGCCTTCCTGGACGAGGTCGAGCGCGAGCTCGCCCGTCTGATCGAGGAGAACAACGAGCTGCGCGCCCAGGTGGAGCGCGGTGGCCGTGGCGGTGCCCCCGCCGGTCCCGGCGGCGACGCCCGGCTCGCCGCAGAGCTCAACGACGTCAAGGCCCAGCTCGACCGGGTGCAGCGCGACAAGGCGGCGGCCGAGCAGGCCGCCCGCGCGATGCAGGCCGAGTTGGAGCAGGTCCGCGTCCAGGGCGGCCCGGCCCCGGCCGGCGACGGCGAGCAGCAGGCGCTGCGGGTGCTGATGATGGCCCAGCGCACCGCCGACGACCACGTCTCCGACGCCCGTCGCGAGGCAGACCAGCTGCTCACCGAGGCCCGCTCCAAGGCCGAGGAGGTCACCCGCGAGGCGCGGGTCAAGGCCGACGCCCTGGAGCGCGACGCCCGCCAGCGGCACCAGGAGGCCATGGGCGGCCTGGACGCCAAGCGCACCGCGTTGCAGAAGCACATCGAGGAGCTCAAGCAGTTCGAGCGGGAGTACCGCACCCGGCTCAAGGCGTACCTGGAGAGCCAGCTGCGTGACCTCGACGGTAAGGGCCAGGGGCTGGAGGCCGAAATGACCCGCGAGGGCAGCCGGGCCGTCGGTGGCAGCAACGGCCTCGCGGCCGCTGCCGGCCTCGCCGGCTCCTACGGTGGCGGTCGCTCCGGCGCGCTGGAGTCGGGCCGCTGATCCCGGTCCGGCGACCGTCAAAAGAGTGGTCGCCGACCGTGCCAACCTGAATCCGACGCGGCGGGGGTGAGCCGTGATACTCGCAAGCCTGCTGCTCATCCTCGTCGCCGTCGTGCTTCTGGTGATCGGTCTGACCGGCGGCTCCAGCGTGCTGCTGACCGCGTCCATCGCGGCCAGCCTGCTGGCCGCCGTCGCGCTGGTGGTGGGTGCCCGCCAGGCGGCCGCCACCCGGGCGGCAGCCGAGCGGTCCGACCCGGACCCGACGCGGGTGCGTCGGCGACCGGCCGGCGACGACCCGCACTTCGGGGCCACCGTCGCGGCCGGGCCGGACATCCCGGTCCAACACGTTCCACCGACGATCGACACCGACGAGCCCGGGTGGCGGCAACCGCCCGGGCCGTCGGTCGTCGGGCCGGGCCGACACGACCTGCGGGTCGACGAGGGCTCACCGGACCCGGCCGCCGATCCGTACCGCGGCCTCGCGGATCCGTACCCCGACTTTCCCGATCCGTACTCCGACTCTCCCGATCCGTACTCCGACTCTCCCGATCCGTACGTCGACCGGGGCACCCCGGTCGGTCTCGCCGATCCGGCCGACCGGCCCGACCGCGCCGATCCGTACGTCGACCCGTATGTCGACCCGATCGACCCGGACGGGGCGCAGGATGCCGCCGGGCCGGCCGACGAGCCGCCCGTCCTGCGGGTGTCCCCGGCGGACGCGGCGCTGGTCGCCGGGCTCGACGCGGAGGTCCAGGTCGTCGACGGGCGACCCCGCTACCACCTGGCCGACTGCCCGCACCTGTTCGGCCGCGACGCCGAGCCGCTGCCGGTGGCCGAGGCCGTGCGGCTGGGCTTCACCCCGTGCGCGCGATGCGCCCCGGACACCGCCCTGCTGGCCGACGCCAACCCGCTCTGACCCGATGGACGACTCGCTCACCGTCGCCGTACGGGTGAAACCGGGCACCGCCCGGGTGCGCGTCGGCGGCCGGCACGACGGCCCGCACGGGCCCGCGCTGGTGATCGCCGTGACCGCCCCACCCGTCGACGGCCGGGCCACCGAGGCGGCCCGGCGGGCGCTGGCCGACGCGCTCGGCGTGCGGCCGGCGGCGGTGGCGCTGCGGGCCGGGGCGGCCAGCCGCGACAAGCTCTTCGTCATCGACCGTCCGACGCCGGCGCTGGCCGAGGCGCTACGCCTGCTGCGCGACGGATCCGCCCGATGAGGGCTGCCCACATCGGGCCCGCATGACTCCCGGGTTCGACCTCAGCCTGCTGCTCGGCGCCGCGGTGTTGCTGGTGGCGGTCGGCGCGGTCCGCTTCTCCACCCGGCTCGGCGTGCCCAGCCTCCTGGTCTACCTCGCGCTCGGCGTGGCGATCGGCGAGTCCGGGCTGGGCATTCGCTTCGACGACGCCGAGCTGACCCGTACCCTCGGCTTCTGCGCCCTGGTCGTGATCATCGCCGAGGGCGGGCTGACCGCCCGGTGGAGCACCCTGCGGCCCGTGCTCGGCATGGTCTCGGTGCTGGCCACCGTCGGGGTGGTGGTGAGCATCCTGGTGGTCGGCCTGGCGGTGCACCTGCTGCTCGGGCTGGACTGGCGGCTGGCGATGCTCTACGGCGCGGTGCTCTCCTCGACCGACGCCGCCGCGGTCTTCGCCACCCTGCGCCGACTGCGCCTGCCGCCCCGGCTGGTCGCCACCCTGGAGGCCGAGTCCGGCATCAACGACGCCCCGGTGGTGCTGCTGGTGGTGCTGCTGTCCCGCTCGGCCAACGAGGCCGGCCACGCCTGGTGGTACGAGGTACTGCTGCTCTGCTACGAGTTGGGCGTCGGCGCCACGATCGGGGTGGCCGCCGGGCTGGCCGGCAAGGCGGCGCTGCGCCGGGCGGCGCTGCCGTCGGCGGGGCTGTACCCCATCGCGGTGGTCGGCTTCACCGTCCTCGCGTACGCGGCCGGCGCGGTGCTGCACGCCTCCGGCTTCCTGGCCGTCTACGTGGCGGGGGTGCTGTTGGGCAACGCCCGGCTGCCGCACCGGCAGGCCATCCTGGGCTTCGCCGACGGGTTGGCGTGGTTGGCCCAGATCGGGCTCTTCGTGCTGCTCGGGCTGCTGGCCTCGCCGGGGCGGCTGGACGCGGCGCTGCTGCCGGCGATCGTCGCCGGGCTGGCGCTGGTGCTGGCGGCTCGCCCGCTGTCGGTGGCGGTCTCGGCCGCGCCGTTCCGGTTCGGCCTGCGCGAGCAGGGCTTCCTGTCCTGGGCGGGGCTGCGGGGGGCGGTGCCGGTCGTGCTGGCGACCATCCCGCTGTCGGAGCGGGTGCCGGGGGCGGAGCGGCTCTTCGACGTGGTGTTCGTACTGGTGATCATCTTCACCCTGCTCCAGGCGGGCACCCTCGCCCCGGCCGCCCGCTGGTTGGGGGTGACCGCCCCGGCGGAGCCGGCGGAGATCCGGGTGGAGATCGCGCCGCTGGAACGGATGCGCGCGGATCTGCTCCAGGTGCAGGTGCCCGAGCAGTCGCGGCTGGCCGGGGTGCACGTGGACGAGCTGCGGCTGCCGGTGGGCGCCTCGGTGACCCTGGTGCTGCGCGACGGGACGGGCTTCGTGCCCGCGCCGGACACCCGGCTGAAGGCCGGCGACAACCTGCTGATCGTCGCCACGGCCGGGGTGCGCGACGCCGCCGAGCGGCGGCTGCGCGCGGTCAGCCGGCGGGGCCGCCTGGCCCGGTGGTTTGGCGAGTACGGCGAGGATCATGCGAGCTGACCTGCTAGCGTTCCCTTTGCCCATTTGAGGGCTTTCGGGGCGGAATGACGGGGCGACGGTGCGGCACGTTGTCGGACGCCTGTACGTTCCGTATTCTTGCCAATCTCCGGAGTGCGCGGCGCAGCTTTGCCGCGCGCCCGTTTTGTACCTGGGGTCGCCGGGCCGGTGACCCCTGTCCAGGGCCGTGGCAGTGCCGCGGCGGCGCGAGGGAGCGACGATGGCGAAGCCAGCCGACACCAGGACCGCCGGTCGCAAGCCGGTGGCCAAGGCCACCCGCAGCGCCGCCGAGACCGAGAAGATCCGGGCGGCCCTGGCGGCCCGGCGTGACGAGTTGCGCGCCGAGTACGATCAGACGCTGAGCGAGATCACCGAGCTGCAGCGCGGCCGACTGACGGACTCGGCCGGGGACGACCAGGCCGACACCGGCACGAAGACGCTGGAGCGGGAGCAGGAGATCTCACTCGCCAACAGCATCCGGGAACGGATCACGCAGGTCGAGCGGGCGTTGGAGCGGCTCGACGAGGGCGGCTACGGCTGGTGCGAGCGGTGCGCCGACCCGATTCCGGTGGAGCGGCTCGCCGCCTTCCCGGCGGCGACCCTCTGCGTGAAGTGCAAGCAGCTGGAGGAGCGGCGCTGATCGGCGCTCCCCGGCCGATCAGACGGTGAGCGATCACCGCCGAGAGCGTCGATGGGGAGCAGATGACGGCAACACCGCCGCCCGCCGGGACCGGGCCGGGCACCGCCGAGTCGGGCGGGGCGCGGCCCCGGCACCGGGCGGTCGTGATCCTCGTCGGGGTCGCCCTGGTGGCGTTCCTGGCCGACCTGCTCACCAAGCACCTGGCCCTGCTCGCCCTCAGCGACCGGGAGCCGGTGCGGCTGCTCGGTGGGGCGGTCTACCTCAGCCTGACCCGCAACAGCGGCGCGGCGTGGAGCATCGGCGCCGACCACACCTGGATCTTCCCGCTGATCACCCTCGTGGTGATCGGGTGGATCTGCACGATGGCGGTCCGGCTGCGCTCGGTGCCCTGG
The DNA here is from genome assembly GCF_049841815.1 of Micromonospora sp. DT233. NCBI lineage: Bacteria > Bacillati > Actinomycetota > Actinomycetes > Micromonosporales > Micromonosporaceae > Micromonospora > Micromonospora sp. DT233. Next base: position 254,720 of record NZ_JBNCLB010000004.1, read on the forward strand.
GCGATCTGCCTGGGCCTGGTGCTCGGCGGGGCGCTGGGCAACCTGACCGACCGGATCTTCCGCGCCCCCGGTCACTTCGTCGGCCACGTGGTCGACATGATCAGCCTCTTCGACCCGTACGGTCAGGTCTGGCCGGTGTTCAACCTGGCCGACAGCGCCCTGGTCTGCGGCGTGGTGCTGGCCGTGGTGCTGGAGCTCACCGGCCGCCAGCGCGACGGCTCCCGCCTCGGCAAGGCGAAGGCCACCGACGAGCAGGCCCCGGCCGCGCAGCGGGAGCGGGCATGAGCGCCGGGTTCGCCGCGGGCGGCGACCAGCGTTCCCTGCCGGTGCCCGACGGGCTGGACGGCATGCGCCTCGACCAGGCGGTGTCCCGGCTCTTCGGGCTCTCCCGCACGGCCGCCGCGGCCCTGGTCGACGCCGGCGACGCGCTGGTCGACGGCGCGGCGCGGCCCAACTCGCACAAGGTGAAGGCCGGCTCGTGGCTGGAGGTCACCCTGCCCGCCCCGGTCGCCCCGCCGAGCGCGGTGCCGCAGGCGGTGCCCGGCCTGCGGGTGGTCTACGCCGACGACGACATCGTGGTGGTCGACAAGCCGGTGGGCGTGGCCGCCCACCCCAGCCCCGGCTGGACGGGCCCGACCGTGATCGGCGGCCTCGCCGCCATCGGGCACCGCATCTCCACCAGCGGCGCGGCCGAGCGGCAGGGCGTGGTGCACCGCCTCGACGTCGGCACCACCGGGATCATGGCGGTGGCCAAGAGCGAGCAGGCGTACACCGCGCTGAAGTGGGCCTTCAAGTACCGCGAGGTGGAGAAGCGCTACCACGCCGTGGTGCAGGGGCACCCGGACCCGTCGCGCGGCACCATCGACGCCCCGATCGACCGGCACCCGAACCACGACTACCGCTGGGCGGTGGTCTCGGGCGGCAAGCCCAGCATCACCCACTACGACACCATCGAGGCGTTCCGGTCGGCGAGCCTGCTGGACGTGCGGCTGGAGACCGGCCGGACCCACCAGATCCGGGTGCACTTCTCCGCCCTGCGCCACCCCTGCGTGGGCGATGTCACCTACGGCGCGGACCCGACGCTCTCGGCCCGGCTCGGGCTGGGCCGGCAGTGGCTGCACGCCCGCTCGCTGAGCTTCGCGCACCCGCGCACCGGCGACCAGGTGACGTTCGTCAGCGAGTACCCCGACGACCTGGAAGGGGCGCTGCGGGTCCTGCGCGACTGACCCGACGCCCCTCCCAGGCCCCCTGCGAGGAGGGAGTCCGCCCGGTGCGCGCTGCCGGACCGCCGCCGTCCGACGGCCCGCCGCCCGCCGAGGGTGGGCGGGTCGGCCGTCGACCCGGGTGGCTCGTCCCGGCCGCCCTGCTGGCGGCGGCGGCGGTGCTGCTGGCCGCCGGCTGGGGCAGCCGCCGGGACGCCCCGCCGGTCGACCGCACGGTGGGTGAGGTCACCCGGGTCGGCATCGCCACCGGCGACCCGATCCCCGGCTACCTGCGGGCCGCCGCCGCCGAGCTGGCCGCGCTGCCGGCCGCCGAGACGTACGCGCTGGTGTCGTTCTCGGCGTACGTCGCCCCGGACGGGCTGGCCGCGCTGCTCGACGGCGTCGCCGTGGCGGAGGTGGTGGCCCGGGTGCCGTTGCCGGGCCGGCAGACCGAGATCGTCCGGCTGCCGGCGCAGTGGCTGCCCGGGGACGTGACCGCCGCCATGGCCGGCGTCGCCGACCGCAAGGACCGCGAGGCCGCCGACCAGCGCACCCGGGCCGCCGACGCGACCGACCCCGAGCTGCGCCGGGGGTACCTGACGGGCGCGCAGGTCGCGGCGGGGGAGGCGGCGGGGTACCGGGCGGGCTGCGCCTGCGCGTACGCCGCGCTGGTGCGGGGCATGCCGCAGGCGCTGCGGGCGCTGGCCGATCGGCCCCGGGCGCGGGCCGTCGATCCGGCCCCCGAGCTGCGCCGGTTGGACCGCACGGTGCTCACCCCGCCGCTGCCCGAGCAGCGCGACGTGGCCCGCCCGCCGGCCGACACGGGGCCGGGGCCGGGCCCGGGCGCGACCACCTCGCCGGAAATGGCCGATACGTCGGAAGCGGCACCGGCGGGGGTCGGCGCGACCCCGACGCCGACGCCGACAGTGACGGTCGACACGTCGGCGCCGCAGGCTGCGGCCTCCGGGCCGGCCCCGGCGACGGCACCCATGGTGGTCACGGCCCCCACCGAGCGCGAACCCGGCGGCGTGGCCGCCCGCCCGGCCCGGCGTGGCGGGCCACCGGGAGGCGGATGGCGGCCCACCACGGGAGGTGTCCCGGTGACAAAGACCGACCAGGATGTGCGCGGACCGGTGTGGTCCGAATAGGGTTTCGTTCGTAGCCTGTCAGGCGGAGATCGATGGCGCTGGGAGGGCGAGCCTTGGACGGCACGGAGTCCGGCTGGGGTCGGCCCGCCGAGCCAGCACCGCGATGGCGGGCGCTGCTCGACCGGGCCCGGCACGGCGGTCGCACCGCGGAGCAGGCCGAGGCCGACCACCGCGCGGAGGAGGCGGCACCGGGTGCCCCGGAGACGCTGCCCCGCCGCGCGTCCGCCAACGGCTACGCCGGGCGGGCGGCGATCGGGTCCGCCGAGGCACCCTACGGCGCGGACCCCGGCTACCCGGCCGGGTCGCCGCCCGGCGGCTACCGGGCCGGGGCGAGCTACCGGGTGGACCCGGCCTACCGCGTCGACCCGGGGTACCCGGTGGAGCCCGGCTACCAGCCCGAGCCGACCTACCCGGCGGAGCCGACGTACCGGTCCGGCTCGGCGTACCCGCCCGAGTCGACCCACCAGACCCCGCCGGCGTACCCGCCCGCCCCCACGTACCCGGCCGCGCCGACGTACCACTCCGCGACGGTGTACCCGGCCGCGCCGGCCCACCCGCCGGAGCCCGCCTACCCGCCCGAGCCGACCCACCCGGTCGAGCCGACCTACCAGCCCGGGGCGTCCTACCCGGCGCAGCCGGCCTGGCGGGCCGAGCCGGGCCGGGCCGAGTTGGAGCCGGTGCGCCGCTCCGACCTGGCCCCGCCGGTGCAGTCCCGGTACGCCGCGCTGGAGGACGGCTACCGGTCCGACCCGCCGGCCGAGTCGCGGTACGCGCTGCTCGACGGCGGCGGGTACCGGCCCGAGCCGGCGTACCAGCCACCGCCGGAGCCGGCCTATCAGCCGCCGCCCGAGCCGGCGTATCAGCCACCGCCGGAGCCGGCGTACCAGCCGCCGCCGGAGCCGGCGTACGAGCCGGGTCCGGGATATCAGGCCGAGCCCGCGTACCAGGTGGAGCCGGTCTACCAGGCGCCGGCCGGGCCGCCCGCGGTGGTCGACCGGGGCTACCCGGCCCGCGTCGAGTGGCGGCGGCAGGGCGCGGAGAGCGAGGTGGAGCGGGCCGCCGGGGTGCTCCGCGGCGAGCTGGGCGGCCCCCGGGTGCTCGCCTTCGCCAACCCCAAGGGCGGGGTGCACAAGACCACCGCGACCGTGCTGGCCGCCGCCACCGTCGGCAGCGTGCGGGGCCGGGGCGTGCTCGCCTGGGACGACAACGAACTGCGCGGCACCCTCGGACTGCGCGCCGGCAGCGCCCGGCACGCCCGGACCATCCGGCACCTGATCAGCGACCTGGCCCACATCGAGATCCGGGAGGGCGCCGACCTGCTGGCCAGCCTGGACGACTACCTGCGGCACGCCTCCGACGGCTCGTACGACGTGCTGGCCGGCGAGGAGAGCCCCCGGTTCGCCCAGCGGCTGGACCAGTTCACCGTCAAGCGGGTGCTGGAGCTGCTGCGCCGCACCCACGACGTGGTCTGCGTGGACACCGGCAACAACGTGGAGAGCCCCAACTGGCGGACGGTGATGCAGGCCGCCGACCAGCTCGTGGTCACCACCGTGCCCCGGGAGGACGCCGCGTTCAGCGCGGACTGGATGCTCGACCTGCTGCACGAGGTGGGCATGGGCGAGCTGGCCGACAACGCGGTCACGCTGATCTCCTGCCCGACCCCGGGCCGCTCCCCGCTGCAGGACGACCTGGAACGGCACTTCGCCACCCGTACCCGGGCGGTGGCCGTGGTGCCGTACGACCCGGCGCTGGAGACCGGCTCCTCGATCGAGTACGACCAGCTCCAGCCCGAGACCCGGCAGGCCTGGCTGATCGCGGCGTCGACGATGCTGGCACCCTTCGGCGCCTGAGATGCCCGCCGGTGGCACCGACGCCCCGGTACGGGCGTCCGCCTGAGAGGATCACGAGGTGAGCCCGGAGACCTCCGATCCCGACCGCCCCGCACCCCCGGCCGACGCGTCGACCCGCCCCGATCCGGGGGCCGTCGACCGTCCCGATGATGCCGGGGCCGTCGACCGTCCCGACCCCGGCGCCGTGGCCCGCCCCCAGCGCCGGCCGGGCCGACTGGTCGCCCTGGTGCTGGCCGTGGCGGTGGCGGTGAGCGTCGCGGGCGTCCCGCTGGGGCTGCTCTGGGCGGCGCTCGCCCCGGGGACCCCGGTGGTGAAGACCCCGGCGGGGGCCGTCTACGCCGAGCCGCAGCCGGAGCAGCCGATCGCCGCGGACGGCTGGTTCAGCCTGCTCGGGCTCGGCTTCGGTGTGCTCGCCGCGCTGGCCCTGTGGGTGCTGCTGCGCCGCCGCCGGGGCCCGGTCGGGCTGCTCGCCGGGGTGCTCGGCGGGTTGGGGGCCGCGCCGGTGGCCTGGCAGGTCGGCCGCCGGGTCGGCCTGTCGACGTTCCAGCGGCTGCTGGTCGAGGCGCCGGACGGGCAGGCGTTCACCAAGCCCGCCGACCTGCGGGCCGGGGGCGTGCACCGGCTCCTCGAGGTGCTCCCCGTGCCGTACGGCAACCTGCTGCTGCCGGCGTTCGCCGTGGCCGTGACGTACACCCTGCTGGCCGGCTGGTCCCGCTGGCCGTCGCTGCGCCCGGAGCCCCAGCCGGAGCCCCACCCGGGCTGGACCCCCGCCGGGCCGCCGGTCCTGGCCGGTGAGGGTGTGCCGCCGGGCGCGTGGCCGCACCCCGCCGGGCCGGGGGTCAGTTCGGGGCCGGCGGGGTCGCCAGCTCCGACAGCGGCACCGGAACCGCCCGCACCTGGCGCAGCAGAACCACCTCGCGGTTGAGCAGCCGCAGCTCGGCGCGGAGCCGGGCGGCGGTGTCGTCGACGGCCAGCAGCCGCTGCCGGTCGTCGGTGGTCAGCATGGCCGTCGCGGCGACCAGGTGGGACAGGACCGTCGGGTCCTCCGGAAGCTGCTCGGAGATCTGCTCCGGGTCGGCGCGGACCAGCCCCAGATATTGCCGGAACACCGCGATCACCCGGGCCGCGAGCTGGGCGGCGGCCTCGTCCGGGCCGCCCGGCTCCGGCAGCCACCGCACCTCGGCGGTGAGGTACGGCTCGGCCCGCTCGCCGACGTCGGTGACGCGGAAGCGCCGCCGCCCCACCGTGACGATGTCGAAGCCGCCGTCGTCCAGCTCGGTCACCTGGCGCAGCTCGGCGGTGCAGCCCACCTCGTGGAGCGTGACCTTGCCGTCGCCGAGGGCCGGCCGGCCCGGCGCGGGGGCCACCTCCCAGCCGGAGCGGATCGCCACCACCCCGAACTCGCGGGGCACGCCGTCGGGCAGGGCCACCAGGTGACGCACCAGGGCCCGGTAGCGTTCCTCGAAGATGTGCAGCGGCAGCACCAGGCCGGGAAAGAGCACCGTCCCGAGGGGGAAGATCGGTAACCGTGCAGTCACGTCGTCGAGCCTAGCCCGCCCGCGCCGCGCCGGCGTGGCTCGGCTCACGTCCCGGCCTGCGGGCGGCGCGGGCCCCGGCCCGGCCGTCGGCCTAGACTCGCAGGCGTGCTGAATCGGATCGACCTGCGCGGCGGCGACCGTGATCCCCGCCGCCTGCTGCCCCGTGCCCAACTCGACGTCTCCGTGGCCGTCGAGCGGATCCGCCCCATCGTGGAGGCGGTCCGGGAGCATGGGTACCCGGCGATCCGCCAGGCCAGCGAGCGCTTCGACGGAGTCTGCCCCGAGCGGCTGCGGGTGCCGGCCGAGGCGATCGCCGCCGCCGAGGCGGCGCTCGACCCGCAGGTCCGGGCCGCGCTGCTGGAGTCGATCACCCGGGCCCGCCGGGTCCACGCCGACCAGCGCCGCACCGACCACACCACCCAGGTGGTGCCCGGCGGCACGGTCACCGAGCGCTGGGTGCCGGTCGACCGGGTGGGCCTCTACGTCCCCGGCGGCCTGGCGATGTACCCGTCGACCGTGGTGATGAACGTGGTGCCCGCCCAGGCCGCCGGGGTCCGCTCGCTGGTCGTGGCCAGCCCGCCGCAGCGGGCCAACGGCGGCCTGCCCGACGCCCGGGTCCTGGCGGCCTGCGCGCTGCTCGGCGTCGACGAGGTGTACGCCGCCGGCGGCGCGCAGGCGGTGGCGATGCTGGCCTACGGCGCGACGGTCGACCCGACCGGCGTCGAGCGCTGCGACCCGGTCGACATGATCACCGGGCCGGGCAACGTCTACGTGACCGCCGCGAAGCGGCTGCTGCGCGGGACGGTCGGCATCGACGCCGAGGCCGGCCCCACCGAGATCGCGATCCTCGCCGACGACAGCGCCGACCCGGCGCACGTCGCCGCCGACCTGATCAGCCAGGCCGAGCACGACCCCCTCGCAGCCAGCGTCCTGGTCACCCCGTCGGAGGCGCTGGTCGAGGCCGTCGAGCGGGAGCTGGCCCGGCAGGTGCCGGCCACCAAGCACGCCGAGCGGGTCACCACGGCGCTGACCGGCGAGCAGAGCGGGGTGGTCCTCGTCGACGACCTGAGCGCCGGGCTGCGGGTGGTCGACGCGTACGCCGCCGAGCACCTGGAGATCCAGACCGAGAACGCCCGCGAGTGGGCGCTGCGGGTGCGCAACGCCGGGGCGATCTTCGTCGGGGCCTGGTCGCCGGTGTCGCTGGGCGACTACTGCGCCGGCTCCAACCACGTGCTGCCCACCGGCGGCTGCGCCCGGCACTCCTCGGGGCTGTCGGTGCAGTCCTTCCTGCGCGGCGTGCACCTGGTGGAATACACCGAGCAGGCGCTGCGCGAGGTGGCCCCGCACGTGCTCACCCTGGCCGAGGTGGAGGACCTGCCGGCCCACGGCCAGGCCGTCGGCGTGCGCTTCCCGGGCGGCACCGCGTGAGCACCCTCGACGACCTGCCGATCCGCGACGACCTGCGCGGGCGCGCGCCGTACGGCGCGCCGCAGCTCGACGTGCCGGTGCGGCTGAACACCAACGAGAACTCGTACCCGGTGCCCGAGCCGGTGATCGAGGCGATCGGGGCGGCGCTGGCGGCGCAGCTGCGCGACCTGAACCGCTACCCGGACCGCGACGCCGTGGCGCTCCGCGCCGACCTGGCGGCCTACCTCGGCCACGGGCTCACCGCCGAGCAGGTCTGGGCGGCCAACGGCTCCAACGAGATCCAGCAGCAGCTGTTGCAGGCCTTCGGCGGCCCGGGGCGCACCGCGCTGGGGTTCGCCCCGGCGTACTCGATGCATCCGCTGCTGGCGCTGGGCACCGGCACCGGCTGGGTGCCGGCGCGGCGCGGCGTCGACTTCGGGCTGACCGCCGACGAGGCGGTGGCGCAGGTCCGTGAGCACCGCCCCGACGTGGTCTTCCTCTGCTCGCCGAACAACCCGACCGGCACCGCGCTGGACCCGGCGGTGGTCGCCGCGGTGCTCGACGAGGCGCCGGGCATGGTGGTGGTCGACGAGGCGTACGCGGAGTTCGCCCGCCCCGGCACGGTCAGCGCCCTGGCGGTGCTGCCCGGCCACCCCCGGCTGGTGGTGACCCGGACGATGAGCAAGGCGTTCGGCTTCGCCGGCGGCCGCCTGGGCTACCTGGCGGCGGACCCGGCGGTGGTGGCGGCGGTGCAGCTCGTGCGGCTGCCGTACCACCTCTCCGCGCTGACCCAGGCCGCCGCCCGGGCGGCGCTGGCGCACCGCGACGCCCTGCTGGCCACGGTCTCGCAGATCATGGCGCAGCGGGACCGGATCGTCGCGGAGTTGCGCGCCCGGGGGCACCGGGTGGCCGACAGCGACGCCAACTTCGTGCTCTTCTCCGTCGACGACCAGGCGGCGGCCTGGCGTGCCCTGCTCGACGCCGGCGTGCTGGTCCGCGACGTCGGCCTGCCCGGCTGGCTGCGGGTCACCGCCGGCACCCCCGCCGAGACCGACGCGTTCCTCACCGCGATGCAGACCGTGCGGGTGGGCGCGTGACGAGTGAGCCTGCGAGCCCCGCAGCCGCGACCGAAAGGCAAGCGATGAGCCGGACCGCCCGGGTGGAACGCATCACCAAGGAGACCAAGGTCCTGGTCGAGATCGACCTGGACGGCACCGGGGCGGCCGAGATCGCCACCGGCGTCGGCTTCTACGACCACATGCTGCACCAGATCGCCCGGCACGGCGGCTTCGACCTGACCGTGCGCACCGTCGGCGACCTGGAGATCGACGCCCACCACACGATGGAGGACACCGCGCTCGCCCTGGGCGCCGCGTTCGACCAGGCGCTGGGGGAGAAGGCCGGCATCCGGCGGTACGGCTCGGCGACCGTGCCGATGGACGAGGTGCTGGTCCGGGCCGCCGTCGACCTCTCCGGCCGGCCGTACGTGGTGCACGACGAGCCGGCGCTGGCCCCGTACATCGGCCCGGTCTATCCGACCTCGATGACCCGGCACATCTGGGAGTCCTTCGGCCAAGCGGCCCGGATCACCCTGCACGTGGACGTGCTGCGGGCGGCCCGCCCCGGCGGCCACCCGGACGCCCACCACGTGGTCGAGGCGCAGTTCAAGGCGGTCTCCCGCGCCCTGCGCGAGGCCACCGCCATCGACCCCCGGGCGGCGGGCGCGATCCCCAGCACGAAGGGCGCGCTCTGATGGACGCGATCCTGCCGACGCTGTTGCTGATCCTCGCCGGGGTGCTGGTGGGCGGGACCTGGTCGCTGTACCGCCAGGGCGCGCCGCGCAGCGCGGTGGTGATCACCGCGCTGCTGGCGGCGGTGGCCACCGCCGGCGGGGTGCTCTGGTTGTTGCCGGGGCAGGGCTCGTGAGCGCGCGGGTGGTCGTGCTCGACCACGGCTCGGGCAACCTGCGCTCGGCCGAGCGCGCCCTGCAACGGGCCGGCGCGCAGGTCACCGTCACCGGGGACCTGGCCGCCGCCGCCGAGGCCGACGGGCTGGTCGTCCCGGGCGTCGGCGCGTTCGCCGCCTGCATGGCCGGGATCGAGGCGCTTGGCGCCGGCCCGGTGATCGCCGACCGGGTCGCCGCCGGCCGGCCGGTGCTGGGCATCTGCGTGGGCATGCAGGTGCTCTTCGCCCACGGCGACGAGCACGGGGTGGTGACCAAGGGGCTCGGGCTGCTGCCCGGCGGGGTGACGCGGCTGCCCGCCGCCCGGCTGCCGCACATGGGCTGGAACACCGTGGCCGCCCCGGCGTCGTCGACGCTCTTCGCGGGCCTGCCGGCCGAGAGCCGGTTCTACTTCGTCCACTCCTACGGGGTGGCCGATCCGGCGGAGCTGGTCGCGGCGGGGGCGACGGTGACCACGGCGCACCACGAGGGGGACTTCGTGGCGGCCGTGGAGCGGGGGGCGCTCTCGGCCGCCCAGTTCCACCCGGAGAAGTCCGCCGACACCGGCGCGGCGCTGCTGCGCAACTGGCTGGCGACGCTGTGAGCGCCGGTGGCTGAGCGCACGAACAGGCCGGGCCGCCGCGTCCGGGCCCGGTCCGCCGTGCGCCCGACGTCGCCGGGCCGCCGGGCCCGGTCCGCCGTGCGCCCGGCGACGCGGCCGGGGCGGGGCGCGCGGTGAGCAAGGAACGGGCCCGCCGCCGGGAGGCCCGGGAGGCCGAGCTGGCGCGGCAGCGGGCGGTGCGCCGCCGCCAGGTGGCCCGCCGGGAGCGCCGCCGCGCGCTGGTACGCCGGCTGACGCCCCGCCTGCCGCGCCGCCGTTCGGGGCGGCTGGCCCGGTACAGCCGGGCCGAGCGGGCCGCGGTCGTCGGGCTGGTCGCGGTGGCGCTGTTCGCCATCTGGGCCTTCGTCGACGACCCGGCGCTGCGCGTGCTGCTGGTCGTGGTGTTGCTGCTGAGCCTGCCGGCGGCCGTGGTGATCGCCCTGGGCCGCCGGCTCTGAGTGCGTTGTCCGTGAGTTCGAGGAGAAGATCGTTGAGCCTTACCCTGTTGCCCGCCGTGGACGTCGCCGACGGCCAGGCCGTCCGGCTCGTGCAGGGCGCCGCCGGTAGCGAGACCGCGTACGGCGACCCGCTGGAGGCGGCGCTGGCCTGGCAGCGCGACGGCGCGGAGTGGATCCACCTGGTCGACCTCGACGCCGCGTTCGGCCGGGGCTCCAACGCCGCCCTGCTGGCCGAGGTGGTGGGCCGCCTCGACGTGCGGGTGGAGCTCTCCGGCGGGGTACGCGACGACGCGTCGCTGCGGGCCGCCCTGGGCACCGGAGCGGCGCGGGTGAACATCGGCACGGCCGCGCTGGAGGACCCGCAGTGGTGCGACCGGGTCTGCGGCGAGTACGGCGACCGGGTGGCGATCGGGCTGGACGTGCGGGGTCGTACCCTCTCGGCCCGGGGCTGGACCCGCGACGGCGGCGACCTGTACGAGGTGCTGGCCCGCCTCGACGCCGCCGGGGCGGCCCGGTACGTGGTGACCGACATCACCAAGGACGGCACGATGCGCGGGCCGAACCTGGAGCTGCTGCGGGAGGTCTGCTCCCGCACCAAGGCCCCGGTGATCGCCTCCGGCGGCGTGTCGACGCTGGACGACCTGCGGGCGCTGGCCGCCCTGGAGCCGGTGGGGGTGGAGGGCGTGATCGCCGGCAAGGCGCTCTACGCGGGGGCGTTCACCGTGCGGCAGGCCCTCGACGCGCTCGCCGCCGCGTGACGGTCACCCGGCTCGGCTCGGGCGGCCCGTGGGAGCAGCTCTACGGCTACTCCCGGGTGGTCCGGGCCGGCGACCTGGCGATCACGGCCGGCTGCACCGCCACGGTCGACGGGCGGGTGGCGCACGTCGGGGACGCCGCCGCGCAGACCGCCCAGGCGCTGCGGATCGGCCTGGACGCCCTGGCCGAGGTGGGTGCCGAGCGCGCCGACGTGGTGCGGACCCGGATGTACGTGACCGACCGCGCGTACGCCGACGAGGTGGGCCGGGCACACAACTCGGTCTTCGGCGCGGTCCGGCCGGTGGCGACGCTGGTGGTGGTGGCCGCGCTGCTGGACCCGGAGCACCTGGTCGAGATCGAGCTGGAGGCGTACCTCGGCGACCGCTGACCGTCCTCCCCGCCCCTGGTCCGGGGGCGGGGCGGGCGGGCCCCGCCGGCCCCAATCGGTTGTGCACAACTTGATTGTGGGCTACGGTTCTCGGGTGACCGATGATCTGGTGTTACGCCGGCAGGTGTGCTTCGCGCTCTACGCGGCGTCGCGCGCCCTGACCGACGTCTACCGGCCCATCCTCGACGAGTTCGGCCTGACCTACCCGCAGTACCTGGTGCTGCTGGTGCTCTGGGAACGCGACGACGAGCGCGACGGCGAGCACCACGACGAGGCCCCCACGGTCTCCGAGCTGGGCGCGGCGCTTCGGCTGGACTCCGGCACGCTCTCGCCGCTGCTCAAGCGGCTGGCGGCGGCGGGCCTCGTGGTCCGCGCCCGCTCGGCCCGCGACGAGCGGCGGGTCGAGGTCGGCCTGACCGACACCGGCCGGGCCCTGCGGGAGCGGATGGGCGACGTGCCGCTGCGGGTCGCCCTCGCCACCGGCCTCACCGAGGCCGAGCTGGTCGGGCTGCGCGACACCCTGACCCGGGTCACCGAGACGATCCACCGACGCAAGGAGCAGTGACCACCATGAAGGTTCTCTACACCGCCAACGCCCGCGCCACCGGTGACGGCCGCGAGGGTCGCGTCAGCACCTCCGACGGCACCCTCGAGCTGGACCTCGCCGCCCCCAAGGAGCTGGGCGGGGCGGGCAACGCCGCCAACCCGGAGCAGCTCTTCGCCGCCGGCTACGCCGCCTGCTTCCACTCCGCGCTGCGCATGGTGGCCCGCCAGGCCAAGGTCGACGTGACCGGCTCGGTCGTCGACGCCGAGGTGGGCATCGGCCCGAACGACGCCGGTGGCTTCGGCCTCACCGTCGCCCTCACGGTGGACCTGCCGGCCGCGCCCCGCGAGGCCGCCGAGCAGATCGTCGCCAAGGCCCACCAGGTCTGCCCCTACTCCAACGCCACCCGGGGCAACATCGAGGTCGCCGTGGCCGTCCGCGAGGCCCTGGCCGCCTGACCCCGCGCGCCGCAGCAGTCGGAAGACCCCGCGATCGAAAGGTGACACCGTGACCGTCAACCGCGAGATCCACCTGGCCGCGCGCCCGCAGGGCTGGCCCACCGCCGACACCTTCCGCCTGGTCACCACCGAGGTGCCCACCCCCGGCCCCGGGCAGCTGTTGGTCCGCAACCAGTTCATGTCCGTCGACCCGTACATGCGGGGTCGGATGAACGACGCCAAGTCGTACATACCGCCGTTCGCCCTGGACGCCCCGCTCGACGGTGCCGCCGTCGGCGAGGTGGTGGCCGGCGAGGCCGCCGGATTCACCCCCGGCGACACCGTCGTGCACGGCCTGGGCTGGCGGGAGTACGCCCTGGTCGACGCCCGCCGGGCCGAGAAGGTCGATCCGTCCCTGGCCCCGGCGAGCGCCTACCTCGGCGTGCTCGGGATGCCCGGCCTGACCGCGTACGCGGGGCTGCTCGACGTGGCCGCGCTGCGCCCCGGCGAGCGGGTCTTCGTCTCCGCCGCCGCCGGGGCGGTGGGGAGCCTGGTCGGCCAGATCGCCAAGCTCAGGGGCGCCGCCCACGTGGTCGGCAGCGCCGGCTCGGCGGCGAAGGTCGAGCGGCTGCGGGCGCTCGGCTTCGACGCCGCGTTCGACTACCACGACGGCCCGGTGCACGAGTCGCTGAAGGCCGCCGCGCCCGACGGCATCGACGTCTACTTCGACAACGTCGGCGGCGACCACCTGGAGGCGGCGATCTCCGCGTTGCGCCTGCACGGCCGGGTCGCCGTCTGCGGGATGATCGCCCAGTACAACGACACCGAGCCGCCGGCCGGTCCGCGCAACCTGGCGCTGGTGATCGGCAAGCGGCTCACCCTGCGAGGCTTCCTGGTCAACGACCACAGCCACCTGCGTGAGCAGTTCGTCCAGGAGGCCGCCGGCTGGCTGCGCGACGACAAGCTGTCGTACGACGAGACGATCGTCGACGGCATCGAGCAGGCCCCGGAGGCCTTCCTCGGCCTGCTGCGCGGCGACAACCTCGGCAAGATGCTCGTCCGACTGTAGGGACCCGCGCCGACGCCCCCGGTGGAGAAGTCACGTCCGCCGGGGGCTCGCCCACGCCCGCGTCGCCCGGCCGCACGCCGCCGGTCAGCGGTTGACTGCTGCACCGGGCTGGCCCGCGAATACGGAACGGTCGTGGTCGAAGACCTCCACGCCGCCCGCAACCTGGCCGCACTCGCGGTCGAGGCAACAACCGCCGGGAGTGGCCCGGCGGCGGGACGTGGAGCCGACCGCAAGACCCCGCTCGCGGGGCTGGTGGCACTGAAGCGTCAACCCGGCACCGCGCCAGCGGGTCAGACCGGGACCGTCTCACCCCAAGGCGAGACTGCCAACCGCGCGCTCGCCAGAGCGCACTGAGAGGCAACGGGATAGGCTTCCTGGCATGACGGTGGCGGTACGGGTCATCCCGTGTCTGGACGTGGACGCCGGGCGGGTCGTCAAGGGGGTCAACTTCGTCGACCTGCGCGACGCCGGGGACCCGGTGGAGCTGGCGGCGGCGTACGACCGAGCGGGCGCCGACGAGCTGACCTTCCTCGACGTGACCGCCTCCTCCAGCGACCGGGGCACCATGCTCGACGTGGTGCGCCGCACCGCCGAGTCGGTCTTCATCCCGCTGACCGTGGGCGGCGGCGTCCGGCAGGTCGCCGACGTCGACACCCTGCTGCGCGCCGGCGCGGACAAGGTCGGGGTGAACACGGCGGCGATCGCCCGGCCCGAGCTGATCGCGGAGATCGCCGACCGGTTCGGCCGGCAGGTGCTGGTGCTCTCCCTCGACGTGCGGCGCGCGCCGGCCGGCACCACCGCCAGCGGCTTCGAGGTGACCACCCACGGCGGTCGCCGGGGCACCGGCACCGACGCCGTGCAGTGGGCGCGGCGCGGCGCGGAGCTGGGCGCGGGGGAGATCCTGCTCAACTCGATGGACGCCGACGGCACGAAGGCCGGGTTCGACCTGGAGCTGATCGGCGCGGTCCGCCGGGTCGTCGACGTGCCGGTGGTGGCCAGCGGCGGCGCGGGCGGGGTCGCCCACTTCCCGCCGGCGATCGCCGCCGGGGCGGACGCGGTGCTCGCGGCCAGCGTCTTCCACTTCGGTGAGCTCAGCGTCGGCGAGGTCAAGGACGCCCTGCGCGGAGCGGGTCACCCGGTCCGCTGACCCCCCCCGCGCTGCCCTGCTGCCCTGCTGCCCGGCTGCCCGGCTGCCCGGCCGCCCTACAGCCCTACAGCCCTGCCGCCCTGCTGCCCGGCCGCCCTACAGCCCTGCCGCCCTGCTGCCCGGCCGCCCTGCTGCCCGGCCGGTCACTCTGCCGGCCGGTCACAACGCCGGCTGCCCGCCATTCCCTCCGGCCCTGCCGTTCCATCGAGGCCCCGCCGCTCCCTTCAAGCCCCGCCGTTCCCTCCAAGCCTCAAGATCCGAGCATCTTCCGGGAAAATGTTGGGTCAATCCGATTTGAGGCAGCATCTTCCCGGAAGATGCTCGGATCTTGGGGCCGGAGGGGCCTGGAGGAGGGGAGCGCGGGGGAGAACGACGGGCGGGGGAGAGGGGCGCGCGGGAGGGGCACCGGGGCGGGGTCGAACCCGCGTCGGCCGGGCGTTGGTCGTCGCCGGGGCGGTCCGGGTGGGCCCGGGCGGGCCCGGGTGGGCCCGGGTGGGCCCGGGTGGGTCAGCCGCGACCGGGGCGGCTCTGCGGGGAGCGGCGCGGTGCCGGGATCGAGCCGACCAGGTATTCCTGCACGGCGGCGGCGTGCTCCTCCTCAGTCAGCGTCCAGTCTGCGTCGCCCGGGGTGTATCGGCGGCCGAGCACGCCCTGCACCGTGTCCACGGCGGTGGCCAGGCCCGCGCTTGGGCGGGTGCGCCACAGCCGTTCGCCGTCGGGAGTGAGCCGGAACCAACCGTCGGAGACGCTGATCAGGCCGGTGCCGACGAGCCGCCGGACCGCGGTCTCGACCGCCGGTCGCTCGGGTATGGCGTGGTTGAGGTGGTCGGCCGTGGAGAGCATGTCAGCGAGCCGGACGCCCTCCGGCCGCCGGGTCGACGCCGCCCGGCGGTGCCGCCCCGCGCCGTTGGCGATCACCAAGGCGACGAAGATCCAGGCGTCCGACCAGTGCCACGCGTTCTCCCCCATGCACGAATGATGCCGCGCGCCGACCCCGGAGGAAACACCCAGTTTTGCCTCGTTGACGTCGCCGCAGCTCAACCCGCCTGTCGACCGTCCACAGTCGCCGATGAAGTCCGATAGGTGGACGGCCGGGCCACACCCGCCGCCGAATCGGCCGGCCGGGTGGTCGGCGTGGCGGGCTCGGAAACGGGTGCGGCCGGCGTGGCGGGGTCGAAAGCCGGCGTGGGTGTCCCGGCGGTCGGCGCGGCCGGTTGGCCTGCCGCAGCGGCCGGCGGGTCGACGGTGCAGACGGACATGAAGAGCTGGGTCAGCGGCCCGATGGTCAGGGCGTAGAGCACCGTGCCGACGCCGACGGTGCCGCCGAGCAGCCAGCCGGCGGCCAGCACGACGACCTCGATGACGGTGCGCACCAGCCGGACCGACCGCCCGGGGCGGCGGGCCACGTACCCGGTCATCAGGCCGTCGCGGGGGCCGGGGCCGAGCCGCGCGCCGAGGTAGAGGGCGGTGGCGGCGCCGTTGCCGACGATGCCGGCGGCCAGCAGCGCCACCCGCACGGGCAGCGCGAGGCTGTCGGGCAGCAGGGCGTTGGTGACGTCGACCACCGGGCCGATCACCAGCACGTTGCTCACCGTGCCCAGCCCCGGTCGTTGCCGCAGCGGCAACCACAGCAGCAGCACCAGCACGCCGACGCCGATGGTGACCGTGCCGAACGACAGGCCGGTGCGCCGGGCCACGCCCTGGTGGAACACGTCCCACGGGTCGAGGCCGAGCCCGGAACGGATCATGAAACTCATGCTGACGCCGTAGAGGACCAGCCCGGCGTAGAGCTGGGTGAGTCGTCGGACCGGACGGTGTCGGAGATTGCCCAGCACTGCCATGCGTGCCACCCTAGGGTCCAATCGGGCGGTGCGCAGTAGCCAATCTCGGGAGGTGGCATGACCAGCCAGGTTCGCGGTCCGCAATTGGCCCGGTTGCTCGGCCAGTGGCACGCCCTGCCGGGCCGCCGCCGCAACCCCGACTACGCGGCGCTGGCCGCCGCCGTCCGGGGCCTGCTGGCCGACAGCCGCCTCCCGCTGGGGGTACGCCTGCCCGCCGAACGGGAGCTCGCGGACGCGCTGCGGATCAGCCGGACCACCGTCTCCGCCGCCTACCGGGAGTTGCGCGAGAGCGGCCACCTGGCCAGCCGCCGGGGGGCGGGAAGTTGGACCATGCTCCCCGGCACCCACCGGGTGGCCAGCACCGGGCTCTGGACCCCGCAGGACGACCGGGACATGATCGACCTCGGGGTGGCGGCGCTGGCCGCGCCGACGGAGTTGCTGCCCGCCGCCCGCGCCGCCGCCGAGGACCTGCCGCGCTACCTGGGCGGGGCCGGCTACCACCCGACCGGGATCATCGAGCTGCGCGAGGCCGTCGCCGACGGGTACACCCGGCGGGGCCTGCCCACCTCACCGGAGCAGATCATGGTCACCAGCGGCACCCAGCACGCGCTGGACCTGGTGCTGCGGCTGGCGCTGGCCCCCGGCGGCGGCGTGCTGGTCGAGTCGCCGACGTACCCGAACGCGCTGGCCGCGCTGGCCGCCCGGCGGGCCCGGATCGCCACCCACGGGCTGGCCCTCGACGGCGCCGGGTGGGACGCCGACCTGCTGCTGGGCAGCCTGCGGCAGGGGCGGCCGAAGCTGGCGTACCTGATCCCGGACTTCCAGAACCCGACCGGGCACCTGATGCCCGCCGAGCTGCGCGAGCGGGTGGTCGGCGCGGCCCACGCCGCCGGCACCGACCTGGTCGTCGACGAGTCGTTCGTGGATCTGCCGCTGGACGGTACCGCGCTGCCACCGCCGGTGGCCACCTTCGACCGGCACTCCCGGGTCATCTCCATCGGCGGGATGAGCAAGGCGTACTGGGGCGGGCTGCGCATCGGCTGGGTCCGCGCCTCGGCCCCGCAGGTGCAGCGGCTGGCCGCCGCCCGCGTCGGGGTGGACATGGCCAGCCCGGTGCTGGACCAGCTGGTCGCCGTCCACCTGCTGGCCGAGGCCCCGGCCATCGTGACCGCCCGGCGGGCGCAGCTCGCCGCCCGCCGCGACGCCCTGGCCGACGCGCTCGCCCAGCGGCTGCCGGAGTGGCGCTTCACCCTGCCGCGCGGCGGGGTGACGCTCTGGGCGGAGCTGGACGGGCCGATCTCCAGCGCGCTGGCCCGCGCCGCCGAGGAGGTCGGCGTGCGGCTGGCCCCGGGCCCCCGGTTCGGCCTGGACGGGACGCTGGAGCGGTTCCTGCGGCTGCCGTTCACCCTCCCCGTCGCGGACCTGATCGAGGCCGTGGCGCGGCTCGCCGCCGTGCGGTACGACCTGAACCGGGCCGGCCGGGCGCAGTGGCGGGAGCCGGCGGTCATCGCCTGAGGCCCGCCCGGCGGTCATCGCCGCAGCCCCACCACGCCCGCATCGCCGCAGCCCCACCCCGCCCGCTCGCGGATCGCGAACGGCGACGGCCGTGTCCCGGGACGGTGGGACACGGCCGCCGGTGGCTCGCCCGGTCTACAGCTCGGCGAGGGTGCCCGCGTACATCTTCTCGATCTCGGCCGCGAAGTTGCTCTCCACGCTGCGGCGTTTGATCTTCAGCGACGGCGTCATCTCGCCGTCCTCGATGGTCAGGTCCCGGGGCAGCACGGCGACCTTCTTGATCGTCTCCCAGCGGTTGAGCTTCGCGTTGAGCTCGGCGACGTACCCCTCGACCATGGCCCGGACCTCGTCGGAGGCGACGATCTCGGCGTACGGGCGGCCCTCCAGCGGGCCGCCGGCCGCCCAGCCCGCCAGGGCGTCGGGGTCGAGGCTGACCAGCATCGTGCAGTAGTTGCGGGCCTGGCCGACCACGATCGCCTGCGAGGTGTACGGGCAGAGCGCCTTGAACATGCCCTCGATGTGCGACGGCGCGACGTACTTGCCGCCGGAGGTCTTGACCAGGTCCTTCTTGCGGTCGGTGATGCGCAGGTAGCCGTCGTCGTCGAGGGTGCCGATGTCACCGGTGCGGAAGAACCCGTCGTCGGTGAACGCGGCGGCGGTCTCCTCGGGCAGGTTGTGGTAGCCGCGCATCACCGGCCGGCCGCGCAGCAGGATCTCCCCGTCGGTGTCGATGCGGCACTCCAGGTCGCCCAACGGGCGGCCCACGGTGCCGATGCGCAGCCCGTCCGGCGGGTTGACGAAGTTGCCGGCGCTGGTCTCGGTGAGGCCGTACCCCTCGGAGATGGGCAGGTTGGCGGCGGCGAAGAAGGTGGCGATCTCCTTGCTCAGCGGGGCCGCGCCGGAGACCAGCACCCGGATCCGCCCGCCGAGGCGGGCCTGGAGCTTGCTGAAGACCAGCTTCTCGGCCACCGCGTACTTCAGCCGCAGCGCCGCCGGGACCGGCCGGCCGGCCTGCTCCAGAGCGGTCTTCTCCTGCCCGACCCGGACCCCCCAGCCGAAGATCTTCGCCTTCGCGCCGCCGCCGCCCCGGGCGGTGGTGACGGTCTTGTTGTAGACCTTCTCGAAGACCCGGGGCGCCCCGCACATCAGCGTCGGCCGGATGACGCCGAGCAGGTCGACCAGCCGGTCCACCCGCCCGTCGACGTAGGTCGGCAGGCCGACGTGGGTGGCGCCGCAGAGCAGGGTCTTGCCGAACGAGTGCGACAGCGGCAGCCACAGGTATTGCAGGTCGTCGTCGCGCAGCAACCCCGCCTCGGCCTGCGCCACGCCCTCCCAGCACCAGCCGCCGTGCAGCAGCTCGACGCCCTTGGGTCGGCCGGTGGTGCCCGAGGTGTAGATCAGGGTGGCCAGGTGCTCGGGGCCGATGCCCTCCACCAGCCGCTCGACGAGCCCCGGCTCGGTGGCCAGCAGGCGCGCGCCCCGCTGCTCCAACTCGGCGAGGGTGAGCTGGGGCACGGCCGCGTCGGGGTCGGCCTGGCCGTCGAGGAGCACCACGTGGGTCAGCGCCGGCAGAGACGCGCCGGCGACCTTCGCGGCCTGGGTCGGGTTCTCCGCGAAGAGCACCACCGAGCCGGAGTCGGCGATGATGTACGTCGCGTCCTCCGGCTCGGTGGTCGGATAGACGGTGGTGGTGGCGCCGCCGGCGCACATGATGCCGAAGTCGACGATGACCCACTCGATCCTGGTGTTCGCCAGGATCGCCACCGGGTCCTCCTGGCCGACGCCGAGCTCGTGCAGCCCGGCCGCGACCGCCTTGGCCCGGTGCCCGACCTGCTCCCACGTCAGCCAGACCGGACCGGAGTCGTCGGGGGCGGGGTGGGCGAAGGCCTGACGGTCGGGGGACGCCGCCACGCGCTTGAGGAACATGTCGGGCAGGGAACGGTACGGTACATCGAGAGCCATCGCTGTAGCCGCCTTCAAAGGGTGGAGGCGTGACAGTGGTCACGTCGGTCTGCGGTTACCGAAGGGTATTGCCTTGACCGGGGCATCGGCTAGCCCCGGTGGGCGGGAGCGCTCAGCAGCGGCGCGCCCCGTGCTCAGCGGCGGCCCCGCTGGCGCTCAGCAGAAGCGGGCGGCGCGCAGCGACCAGTCGTAGGTGGCCCGCACCCAGTTGCGCCGCGCGGCCAGGAAGGGCAGCACCGTCGGGTCGTCCCCGGCGAGCAGGGCCGCCTCCTGCTCGGCGTACACGCTCAGGGTCCGGTTGAACCGATCGGCGGCGGCCCGCAGCGCGGTCGGCTCGTCGTGACCGGCCTCGGCCGCGATGGCGCTGACCAGGTTGTGCGCGTCCGGCCCCGACCGGTTCTCCTTGTCGTACGAGAAGAGGTCGTTGCACCAGCAGACCAGGTCCACGGCCAGGGTCTCGACGCCGATCAGTGCCGGCTCGACCCGGCGCGACGCGCTCGCCGGGGCGTCGTAGGCCAGGTCGGTCAGGGTGAAGGCGGGGTGCACCGCCCCGGTGTGCCGGCGCAGCTGGATGTACTCCGCGACGCCGGGGACCCGGTGGTGTTCCCGGTTCGCCGCCTCCCAGAGCAGGGCCAGCAGGTAGTCGCGCACCTGGCCCACGAAGCGCAGCAGCAGCTCCGGCGAGCCCTGGGCGCGGGTGCGCCGGCAGAGGTCGTCCAGGGCGGCGCAGAGCGGGCTGTCGCCCCCGCCGCCCGGCGCCCCGTGCCGGTCCAGCACGTCGAGCAGGTCGACCACGGCCGGGGCGAGCCGGGCGGGCCCGTCGCCGAGGCCGTCCTCGTCGCACGCGTCATCGACCACGAAGAGCCAGGTGAGCAGGTCGGAGAGCAGCCGCAGCCGGTCGGCGGCCACGTCCGGGCAGGCCCGCCCGGCCAGCTCGGCGGCGGCGGCCTGCCGCAGCCGCCGCTCGTCGGTGATCAGGCCCAACTCCCGCGCCCAGCGCAGGCTCTGCTCGGCGGCGGCGTCGGTGTCGACGTGCCGGCACTGCGGGAACGGTGGTTCTTCCAGCGCCGTGACCGCGAAGCCGCGCATGTCGCCCTCCCCGGGGTGTGGTCGCCCGGTGACTTAACGACGACGCACGACAGTACGCCACCGGCGATCGACTGTCATGAGTCGGCCGGCAGCACCTCGACGCTCCACTGTGGCCGGTCGTGCAAGCCCTGGTCAGATGCCCAGGCGGGCGGCGCGCAGCCGCTGCGCCACCGCCGCCGGCCCGTCCACCTGGACCCGTGCCACCCGCTGCCGGCCGGTCAGGAAGAGCACCAGCTCGCCCGGCGCGGCGACCACCCTGATCCGTTCCCCGCCCCGCCCCGCCGACAGCTCGCCGTAGCCGGGGGCCTGCACCAGCAGATCGGCCGGGAACCGGCGCAACGCCAGCCGACCCAGCACCGAGGCCCGCCGCCACAGCAGGGTGTTCAGCCCGGCCGGCAGGTCGCGGGGCTGCCAACCGGCCTGCGCCCGGCGCACGTCCTCGTGGTGGATGTAGAACTCCATGGTGTTGGTCAGCTCGTCGGCCAGCGGGTTGCTCACCGGGCTCCACACCGGCGGGCGGCGCACCTGCCCGACCAGCTCCGCGAAGGGTTGCGCGGCGACGCGTCGGCGGACCCGCTCGGCGTACCCGCGCAGCGGCGGCAGCAGGATCCCGCCGGCGGCGTCCGGCCGCCGCTCCCGCACGACGAGGTGGGCGGCGAGGTCCCGGACGGACCAGCCCTCGTTGACGGTGGGGGCGTCCGGACCCAGCTCCAGCATGAGGTCGGCGAGCGACTGGCGCTCCGACCGGGCGTAGCGCGGCATCATTCGATGGTAGGCCGCCGCGCCGCCCTCGGCCGAGGGCGCGGGCGAGGGCGGCGGGACGTGACCGCCGACATACCCGGTCGGTGGCCCCGGCAGGGGACCCGAGGGGGTAAGGATGAGGGGATAATCGGGGCTTACGGCGGGGGAGAGCGTGACCAGCAGGACAAGTCGGGACGTGCTCCGCAGAGGGCTGTCCGTGCTCGGCAGGGCCATTCGGGAGCAGCCGCGGATCTTCACCGTCGCGGTGGCGGGCAGCGTGCTGTTCGGCCTGCTGGTGATCGCCAGCGCCTACGTCGTGGGTGCCGTGGTCGGCGACGTGGTGGTGCCGGCGATCGAGCAGGGCTCGGTCGGGGTGGGCGCGTTGGCCCTCGCCGCCGGGGTGCTCCTCGGCATCAGCGTGCTGCGGGTGGTCGGCATCTTCGGCCGCCGCCTGGGCGCCGGTTTCATGCAGTACCGGCTCCAGGCCGCGTACCGCCGCCGGGTCACCCGCCGCTACCTTGAGCTGCCGTTGGCCTGGCACCAGCGCAACGCCACCGGCACCCTGCTCTCCAACGCCAACTCCGACGTCGAGGCGGCCTGGTACCCGATCGCCCCGCTGCCGTTCGCGGTCGGCACGCTCGTGATGCTGGTCGGCGCGATCGCCTCGCTCTTCGCCACCGACTGGGCGCTGGCCCTGGTCGGGCTGACCGTCTTCCCGGCGCTGTTCTCCCTCAACGTCGTCTACTCCCGCCGGATGGCTCCCCGCCAGGCCCGCGCCCAGCGGCTGCGCGCCGAGGTCAGCGGGATCGCCCACGAGAGCTTCGACGGCGCGCTGGTGGTCAAGACCATGGGCCGCGAGGCACAGGAGACGGCGCGCTTCTCCGGGCGGGCCGGCGAGCTGCGCGACGCGCTGATCTCCGTGGGCCGGCTGCGCGGTGTCTTCGACCCGCTGCTGGAGACCCTGCCCAGCCTCGGCACCCTCGCCGTGCTGGTGGTCGGCGCGTTCCGGTTGCGGGCGGGCGCGATCACCGTCACCGAGCTGGTCAGCGTGGCCTTCCTCTTCACCGTCCTGGCGTTCCCGGTGCGGGCCATCGGCTGGGTCCTCGCCGAGCTGCCGCGCAGCGTCGCCGGCTGGGACCGGGTGCGCCGGGTGCTCGACGCCACCGGCGAGATGCCGTACGGGGACCACACGCTCGACCCGGCCGATCCCACCCCGGCCACCCTGGCCTTCGCCGGGGTCAGCTTCGCGTACGAGCCGGCCGAGGCGCACCTGCCCGGCGTGCAGGTGCTCGGCGAGGTCTCCTTCACCGTGCCGGCCGGCCGGACCGTCGCCCTGGTCGGGCCGACCGGCTCCGGAAAGTCCACGATCGCCGCGCTGGCGGTGCGACTGGTCGACCCGCTCTCCGGTGCCGTCGAGCTCGACGGGGTGGACGTGCGCCAACTGACCGCCGAGTCGCTGGCCGGCACCGCCGCGCTGGTGGCCCAGGTGCCGTTCGTCTTCGACGACACGGTCCGGGCCAACGTCACCCTCGACCGGCCCGGCATCGGCGACGAGGACGTCTGGGCGGCGCTGCGGCTGGCCGAGGCGGACGGCTTCGTCGCCGCGCTCCCCGACGGCCTGGACACCATGGTCGGCGAGCGGGGCACCTCGCTCTCCGGCGGGCAGCGCCAGCGGCTCACCCTGGCCCGGGCGCTGGCCGGGCGGCCCCGGCTGCTGGTCCTCGACGACGCCACCAGCGCGGTGGACCCCCGGGTGGAGGCGGCGATCCTCGCCGCGCTGCGCACGCCGGCCGCCGGCGGGCCGGCCGCCTCGATCCTGGTGGTGGCCTACCGGCGGGCGACCATCGCGCTGGCCGACGAGGTGATCTACCTGGAGCAGGGGCGGGTCGTCGCCCGGGGCACCCACACCGAGCTGCTGGCCACCGTCGGCGGCTACGCCGACCTGGTCACCGCCTACGAACACGCCGAGACCGACCCGAAGCGGCAGCGCACCCCCGACGAGGTCACGCCGTTGGCCTCCGGCCTGGAGATCGAGGTGGACCGGTGAGCGCGAGGAGTGAGCTTGCGAGCCCCGCAGTCGTGAACGGAAGGCAGGCCCGGTGAGCGCGAGGAGTGAGCTTGCGAGCCCCGCAGTCGTGAACGGAAGGCAGGCCCGGTGAGCGCCACCACGGTGGAGGACGAGCGGCGGGCGGCGGAGCCGACCGAGAGCACCTGGCAGACCCTGCGGCGGGGCCTGGCCCTCTCCCCGGAGCTGCGCACGGGCCTGCTGGGCACGATCGTCCTGGCGCTGGTCTACATGGTCGGCCGGGTGGCCGTGCCGGTGGCGGTGCAGCAGGGCATCGACCGGGGCATCGTCGGCGGCCTGGACCTGGACGTGGTCTGGGTGGTCGTCGCCACCACGGTCGCGGTGCTGGTGGTGACCACGACCTGCGGTTACCTGATGATGCGGCGACTGTTCACGGTCAGCGAGACCGCCCTGGCCAACGTGCGGACCCGGGCCTTCCGGCACGTGCACGACCTGTCGATGCTGCACCAGCAGTCCGAGCGGCGCGGCTCCCTGGTCTCCCGGGTGACCAGCGACGTCGACCAGATCACCCAGTTCCTGCAGTGGGGCGGGGTCATCCTGATCGTCAACCTCGGTCAGCTCGTGGTGACCACGGCGGTGATGTTGGCGTACTCCTGGCAGTTGACCCTGGTGGTGATCGTCGCGTTCGCCCCGGCGGTGCTGGCGATCCGGCTGCTGCAGCGCCGCCTGGCCGGCGCGTACGGGCTGGTCCGGCAGCGGATGGGCACCCTGCTGGGCACGATCGCGGAGAGCGTCGTGGGGGCGTCGGTGATCCGGGCGTACGGCATCTCGGGGCGCACCGCCCGCCGGCTGGACACGGCGATCGAGGGGCAGCGGCAGGCCCAGCAGCGGGCGATCCGGATCAGCGTGCTGGGCAGCTCGGTGGGGGAGTTGGGGGCGGGGCTGGCGCTGGCCGCGGTGGTCGTCCTCGGCATCACCCTGGGGGTGGACGGCACCCTGTCGATCGGTCAGCTCACGGCGTTCCTGTTCCTGGTGACGCTCTTCATCCAGCCGGTGCAGATCGCCACCGAGGTGCTCAACGAGGCGCAGAACGCGATCGCCGGCTGGCGTCGGGTGCTCGACGTGCTCGACGTCGCCCCGGATGTGGCCGACCCGGGCGAGCAGGGGCGGGACCTGCCGGCGGGTCCGCTGGACATCCGCTTCGCGGGGGTCGGCTTCGCGTACCCGGGTGGGCCGCCGGTGCTGCACGACGTGAGCCTGGAGATCGCGGCGAAGAGCCGGGTGGCGGTGGTGGGGGAGACCGGCAGCGGCAAGACCACCTTCGCCAAGCTGCTCACCCGGCTGATGGACCCGACCGACGGGGAGGTGCTGCTCTCCGGGGTGTCGTTGCGTGCGGTCCGGTTCGCCTCGCTGCGCTCGCGGGTGGTGATGGTCCCGCAGGACGGCTTCCTCTTCGACGCCACGGTGGCGGAGAACGTCCGCTTCGCCCGGCCGGAGCTGACCGACGCCGAGCTGACGGCCGCCTTCACCGAGCTGGGGCTGGCGGACTGGCTCGACGGGCTGCCGGCCGGGCTGCACACGGCGGTCGGCGAGCGCGGCGAGGCGCTGAGCGTGGGGGAGCGGCAGCTCGTGGCGCTGGCGCGGGCGTACGTCGCGGACCCGGACCTGCTGGTGCTGGACGAGGCGACCAGCGCGGTCGATCCGGCCACCGAGGTGCGCCTGCAACGCACCCTGGACGCGGTGACCCGGGGCCGGACCACGCTGGCGATCGCCCACCGGCTCTCCACCGCCCAGTCCGCCGACGAGGTGATCGTGGTGGACCGGGGTCGGGTCGTGCAGCGCGGTCCGCACGACGAGTTGGTCCGCGACCCCGACTCGGTCTACGGGCTGCTCTACGCCTCCTGGCGGGAGCAGACCCGCTGACCCTGGCCGGAAGACCCGCTGAGCGGGCCCGGGGCGCCGGCCCTGAGCGGGCCCGGGGCGCCGGCCCGGGGCGGAGAGGCCGCCGGCCGGGCGGTGGCGGGTCTGCTGGACGGCGGGGCGGACGGTGATCTAGGGTGCTTCTTAGGTAAGCCTAACCTTCGGAGGTGGGTCATGCGCCCCAGCCCGGCCCGGTGCCCCAGTCCCGCCGAGACCGTCCGGACCCTGGTCGCCGGCCGGCTGCCGGGCCTGGCGTATCTCGCCCATCGATCCGGCCCGTTCCACGTCCGGCACGTCACCGACGCCGAGGGCCGGGTGCTGCTGCTCGTGCCGGTGCACAGCGACCTCGCCGCGGTGCTGCCCCGCGACCCGGGCACCGACGTGGCCGTGGCGCTCGACGTGCTGGACCTGCCCCCGGCGGCCGGCGCGCCGTCGCTGGGCCGGGCCTGGGTCTCCGGCTGGGCGGTGGCGCTGCACGGCGACGCCGCCCGCCGCGCCGCGCTGGACTTCGCCGAGGTGGAGCCCACGGGCGACCTGCTCGACGTCGGCACCCGGTTCCGGCTGCACCGCTTCGAGGTGGCCGAGGCCCGGCTGGAACGCCCCGAGGGGATGCTCCGGATCGACCCGCTGGCGTACGCCGAGGCCGAGCCGGATCCGCTGCACCCGGTGGAGGGGGAGCTGCTGACCGAGTTCGCCGGGCACCACGGCCGGGAGATGACGGCGTACGTCCGGCGACAGCTCGGCCTCGCAGAGTGCGCCCGCACCGACCCGCCCCGGGTGGTACGCGTCGACCGGTACGGGCTGGTGGTCTCCTTCGGCGGGCCCGGCACCCGGCGGCGGGCCCGGCTCGCCTTCCCGGCCCCGCTGGCCGGCCCCGGTGAGCTGGCCCGGCTGCTGCACCCGGTGCTCTGCCGCCACCCCGAGTCCCGCCACCCCGAGTCCCGCCACCGCGCCGGGCCGGCCTGACCCGGCGCGCGGCCTGACCCCGGCCTGTCCGGGCCCGCCCGCGCGCTACGGCAGGTCGTCGCGCAGGTACCGCTGGATCGTCGGGCCGATCGCGGCGACCAGGGTCTCCGCCGGTGCGGAGGCGGCCGGCTCCAGCCGGATCACGTGCCGCATCATGGCCAGCCCGACCAGCTGGGCGGCCACCAGGGACCCGCGCAGCGCCCGCTCGGCCGGGTCGACGTCGAGGTGGTCCATGACCCGCCGCAGCACCTGGGTGACCAGGAAGTCGCGCAGCATCCGGGCGGTCCACTCGTTGCTCACCGCGGAGCGCACCAGGGCCACGGCGGCGATGCCCGTCGTCGGGGAGTCCCAGATGCCCAGGAACGTGCGGACCAGCCGCTCGCCGACGGCGTCGGGGTCCTCGCCGAGCATCGCCGGGAGCAGCTCGCCGGGGTCGAGCGGGGCGCCCATCGCGGCCAGGAAGAGCTGGTCCTTGCTGACGAAGTAGTGGTGCACCAGCGCCGGGTCCACCCCGGCGGCCGCGGCGATCGACCGGATCGAGGTCGCGTCGAAGCCCCGCTCCGCGAACCCGGACCGGGCCGCGTCGAGGATCGCCTCCCGGGTGTCCGGGTTACCGGGTCGCCGGCCGGTCCGCCGCGCCATCGTCGCCCCCCGCTCCTGCCGTCGTCGCGCCGTCCCACCCCGCCCGGCTCGGCCGTCCCACCGGGCTCGGCCGTTCCGCCGGGCCCGGCCGTTCCGCCGGGCTCGGCCGTTCCAGCAGGCTCGGCCGTCCCGGCTGGCTCGGAGGCCCGCCGGGCTCGGCCGTCCCCGCTCGGCTCAGCCGCTGCGCCGGCGCAGGGTGGCCGCGGCGAGCACCAGCGCCAGCACCGCCGCGCCGGCCACCACCCCGAGGTCCCGCCACATCGTGGCGGTCGGCTCGGCGTGCGCGCCGACCTCCTGCAAGGCCTCCACCGCGTACGACAGGGGGAGGACGTCGCTGAACGCCTGGAGCCAGCCGGCCATCTCGGCGCGGGCGACGAAGAGCCCGCAGAGCAGGAGCTGGGGGATCACCACGACCGGCATGAACTGTACGGCCTGGAACTCGGTGCGGGCGAACGCGCTGCAGAGCAGGCCGAGGGCCACCCCGAGCACCGCGTCGACCACCGCGATGACGATGACCAGGGCGGCGCTGCCGGCGGTGTCCAGCCCGAAGACCCGGTACGCCACGGCGGCGGCGAGGGTGGCCTGCCCGGCGGCGGCGACGCCGAACGCGATGCCGTAGCCGAAGAGCAGGTCCAGCCGGCGCAGCGGGGTGGTGAGCAGCCGTTCCAGGGTGCCGGAGGTGCGCTCGCGCAGCATCGCGATGCTGGTCACCAGGAACATGATGACGAAGGGGAAGACGCCGAGCAGCACCAGCGCCACCCGGTCGAACATGGTCGGTGCGCCGGGCGGGGCGGGCTGGTCGGCGTACATGAAGTAGACGAGGGTGAGCAGCAGCGTCGGCACCGCCACCAGCAGGGCGACGGTGCGCCGGTCGTGCCGCAGTTGGCGCAGGATGCGCCCGGTGGTGGCGGCCAGGATGCGCGGGTTCACGCCGCACCTCCGTCGGCGTCGGCGGGGCGGCCCGGCCCGGCGGCGGTGCCCTCGGCCCGGATCAGGCGCAGGAACGCCTCGTCGAGGTCGTCGACCCCGGCGGCGGCGCGGACCGCGTCGGGGGTGTCGTCGGCGACCAGCCGCCCCTCGCGGATCAGCAGCAGCCGGTCGCAGCGGGCGGCCTCGTCCATCACGTGGCTGGAGACCAGCAGGGTCACCCCGGCCGAGGCGAGGGCGTGGAACCGGGCCCACAGGTCGGCGCGCAGCACCGGGTCCTGCCCGACGGTCGGCTCGTCGAGGACGATCAGCTCCGGCTCGCCGACCAGGGCGCAGGCCAGCGACGCCCGGCTGCGCTGGCCGCCGGAGAGGTTGCCGACGAGCTGCCCGGCCGCCTCCGCGAGCCCGACGTCGGCCACCGCGCGGTCGGCGTCGGCGTGGCCCCGGCCCTGCAGGACGGCGAAGTACCGGGCGTTCTCCCGGACGGTGAGGTCGGCGTAGACGCTGGGCGCCTGGGTCAGATAGCCGACCCGGCTGCGCAGCGCCGCCGAGCCGGCGGGGCGGCCGAGCACGGTCACCGAGCCGGAGCGGACCCGCTGCACCCCCACCACGGCCCGCATCAGCGTGGTCTTGCCGCTTCCGCTGGGCCCGAGCAGCCCGGTCACCGCGCCGCGCCGCACCGTGCAGCTCACCCCGTGCAGCACCCGCCGTCGGCCACGCTCCACGACCAGGTCACGGACCTCGATCGCCTCCTGCGCCATCGCCCACCTCCGAAGTCAACGACTAATGAATTCAACGCTAGGTGAATTGTCTCGCCGGGCGCAACCACCCGATCGCCCCATTCGAGAAACGACAGGCCGGGCTGCGGCCTCCAGACCGGACACTAGGCTTCGGACCGGGCGTCAGCCTTCGGACCGGACAGCCGGTCCGGCAACGGGCATTGCGCCCCGATCGGGCGTACGGCACGATGGCGCGGTGGGTCACGCTGCGTCACCCGAAACTGCCTTCCTCGACCACTGGACCGCCCGGCTGCGGCAGGCGGCCGAGCGCCCCGTCGTCGGCATCCTGCTGCGGGGCAGCCACGCCCGGCGGGCCGCCACCGCGCACAGCGACGTGGACCTCGACGTGCTCGTCACCGACGACGAGGCACCCTGCGCGACCGACCGCTGGATGAACCCCCCGTACGCCGCCCGCCGCGCCTACCTGGCCGAATCCGGCGGCCGGCTGACCCACGTGTCGGTGGCGGTGCGGGAGGTCCGCTCCTGGGTGGCCCGGCTGGCGCAGCCCGCCGAGTGGGCCTTCGGGCTGCCGGTCACCGCGCCGGCCCGGCTGCTCTGGGCCGACGAGCGCTGGCGCGACCGGATCGACCTGCCGGTGCTCTGCCAGCCCGCCGACGAGCCACGGCTGGAGGAACTGATCGCCACTCTCGGTAAGGTTGCCGGTGCCCGAGCCCACCACGACCACCTCGGCGTCCGGCTCGCCTGCGCCGACCTGGCCCGGCTCTGCCCGTCCGTGCTCCGGCTGGCCAACCCGTCGGTGCGGGTGACGTCGCGGCGGGCCGCGTTCAGCGCCGCGCTCGAGCTGCCGGTCGCCCCGCCCGGGTACCGCGACGACATGCTGCTCTGCCTCGGCGTGCGCCCCGGCGCCACCGAGCAACTCTGGGCCGCCGCCGGGCGGCTGGTCACCGGCACCGTCCCGCTGATCCTCCCGTACGCCGCCGAGATCGCGGCGGTGGCCGGCGCGGACCTGGCCGACGCCCTCGTCGACGGCCGGTTGACCCGCTACCTCGCCCAGCTCACCGCCGGGCCGACCCTTCCGCCGAGGCCCCGGCGGGAGCCGTCGACGGTGCCCGCACCGCGTGCCGGACAATGGGTCACTGTGCCCGTACCTGACCCGCCGGTGACCGGCGTCAACGCCCCGTCGGCCCCCGCACCGGGGGGCGGCCCCGCCCGCCCGTCCCGGCTCGATCCGGCCATCGCCGCCCGGCTGCGCCGCGACGCCGACGGCCTGGTGGCCGCCGTGGTCCGCCAGCACGACACCGGCGAGGTGCTGATGCTCGCCTGGATGGACGACGAGGCGCTGCACCGCACCCTCACCACCGGCCGGGCCACCTACTGGTCGCGCAGCCGCCAGGAGTACTGGGTCAAGGGCGCCACCTCCGGCCACCACCAACACGTCCGCGCCGTGGCCGTGGACTGCGACGGCGACGCGCTGCTGGTCACCGTGGACCAGGTCGGCGCGGCCTGCCACACCGGCGAGCGGACCTGCTTCTTCACCGACCTGCCGGTCGGCGCGCCGGGGGAGCGGGCATGACCGACCCGACGACCGCCCCGGGGACCGGTCGGGACGCCCCCGAGGCGGGGCGACCGGCCGCGCCGCGGCGGCGCGAGCTGACGTACGCGGTGCTGCTCTGCCTGGCCGGGGCGGGCCTGGCGCTGTGGGCGTCGACCCGGACCTGGTCGGTCGAGCTGACGGTGCGGCCCGCGCCGCTGTCGCCGGTGCGCGACGCCCGCACCGGGGGCGGGCTGCTGCCCTGGCTGCCGGCGCTGGCGGTGGTCGGGCTGGCCGGCGGCGGCGCGGTGCTGGCGACCCGGTCGGTGGTACGCCGGCTGCTCGGCGTCCTGCTGCTGGTGCTCGGCGTGGCCGTGGCGGTCGGCGGCGGCTACGGCCTCGTCGCCGACGTCGACGGGCAGGCCAGCCGGCAGTGGCCGGCGCTCTGCCTGGTCGGCGGGGTGCTCACCGCGCTCGGTGGGCTGCTCACCGCGCTGCGCGGCGCGCACTGGCCGGCGATGGGTGCCCGCTACGAGCGGCGGTCCCGACGGGCCGCCGACGCCGCCGCTCCCGTCGCCGCCGGCCCGGTGGCCGGGCCCCGCGAGGCGTGGGACGCGCTGGACCGGGGCGAGGACCCGACGGCCGACTGACCCGCCGACGGCCGACTGACCCGCCGACGGCCGACTGACCCGCCGACGGCCGACTGACCCGACGGCCCGCCGGGCCCGGTGAGGACCGGCGCGCTGGCCGGTGGACCACTTCCGGCGGGTCGCGGACCGGCCCGGCGGTCAGCCGACCGGCTGGCGGTCGCGGGCGGCGGCCAGCTCGGCCACCAGACGCTCCAGCTCGGCGCGCTGGTCGGCGCGGGCCCGGTCGGCGCAGACGGCCTCCCAGGCGTTGCCGCGCGCGGTGCGGATCCGGTCGTCGCCCACCACGGCCCGCTCCACGACGTGCACCACCTCGACGGCGAGCGACGCGACGGTACGGGAGATGGTGGTCAGTCCGATGCTCGGGTTGGGCCCGGCAGTGCTCATCTCGTCACCCCGCACGAATCGTTCCGACGGTTCAGGCCGGCGCGTGGCCGCGCCGTCCTCGGCCTCGGGCAGGCACGCCATCGAGTCTGCCCGACTTCGACGATGCCGGGCTCACGTTTCGCCGTGATGGCCGGCACGTCAACTCTGCGCCGGCCCGGGTGGGCGGGGCAGGGCCGTTCCGCCTTGACCTTCGTCACAGCCGGCGCTCCTTGTCACAGCCCGCACTCTCGTCACGGCCGGCAACGTCACAGCCGGCACTGTGGTCACGGCCGGCACTGCGGATGCGCCGGACCCCGCCGGTGCACGACAATGGATGCATGAATATGGGCGCTCGTCGATGGGCTGGTCGGCGTGCGCGCCGGCTGCGGGGTCATCCCGCCCGGCGAGCCCGGTCGCGCTGGGTGACCTGGCGTTCACCGGAAGTCTGGCATTATGCCGCAGCCCATCTCGTGAGGAGCGCCATACCCCCGGGACCTGGTCCCAGGTGGCGCCGCCTAGCATCGGCCCATGACACCCGGAGAGGGGAGTCCGTTGGTGACTGCTGACCATCAGCGCGCGGAGGGGGACGAAGCCGCTCCGGCGGCGTCCGGAGGCGTGCTCGAAGAGATCCTGGCCGGCGTCCGCGAGGACGTCGCCCGGCGGCAGGAGCAGCTCCCGATGGAGCGGATCCGCGAGTTGGCCGCCGCCGCGCCGCCGCCGCTGGACGCGTACGCGGCCCTGCGTCGTCCCGGCGTCGCGGTGATCGCCGAGGTGAAGCGCTCCTCGCCGTCGCGGGGGCAACTGGCCGACATCGTCGACCCGGCGGAGCTCGCCGGGGAGTACGCGGCCGGCGGCGCGCGGGCGATCAGCGTGCTCACCGAGGGGCGCTGGTTCGGCGGGTCGCTGGACGACCTGGCGGCCGTCCGGGCGGCGGTGAAGGTCCCGGTGCTGCGCAAGGACTTCGTGGTCTCCAGCTACCAGGTGCACGAGGCCCGCGCGCACGGCGCCGACCTGGTCCTGCTGATCGTCGCCGCGCTGGAGCAGAACGCCCTGGTGGGGCTGCTGGAGCGGATCGAGTCGCTGGGCATGACCGGGCTGGTCGAGGTGCACACCGAGGAGGAGGCCGACCGGGCGCTGGAGGCAGGTGCCCAGGTCATCGGGGTCAACGCCCGCGACCTGCGTACCCTGGAGGTCGACCGCTCCGTCTTCGAGCGGATCGCTCCCGGCCTGCCCAGCAGCGTCGTCAAGATCGCCGAGTCCGGGGTGCGCGGCCCGCACGACCTGATCCGGTACGCCTCGGCCGGCGCCGACGCCGTGCTGGTCGGCGAGGGCCTGGTCACCCACGCCAGCCCTCGCGAGGCGGTGGCCGGCCTGGTCAACGCCGGCAACCACCCGGCGACGCCCCGGCCGGCGCGCTGAGCCGCGCCGTTCGACGAGCAGCAGCGAGAGGACACCCGCGATGAGCGCCAACGTGCCGGCCCCGGCCGGCCAGCTCCCCGACGCCGCCGGCCACTTCGGCCGGTTCGGCGGCCGGTTCGTCCCGGAGGCGCTGGTCGCGGCGCTCGACGAGCTGGACGCCGCGTACCGCAAGGCGATGGGCGACGAGGCGTTCCGCGCCGAGTTCGACGCCCTGCTGCGCGACTACGCCGGCACCCCCTCGCTGCTCTACGCGGCGCAGCGCTTCTCCGCCAAGATCGGCGCGCGGGTGCTGCTCAAGCGGGAGGACCTCAACCACACCGGGGCGCACAAGGTGCGCAACGTGCTCGGCCAGGCGCTGCTGACCCGGCGGATGGGCAAGCGGCGGGTGATCGCCGAGACCGGGGCCGGGCAGCACGGGGTGGCCACCGCGACCGCCGCCGCCCTGTTCGACCTCGACTGCGTGGTCTACATGGGCGAGGTCGACACCGAGCGGCAGGCGCTCAACGTGGCCCGGATGCGGATGCTCGGGGCCACCGTCGTCCCGGTCACCAACGGCTCGCGCACCCTCAAGGACGCGATGAACGAGGCGATGCGGGACTGGGTCGCCAACGTCGACGACACCCACTACCTGATCGGCACCGCCGCCGGCCCGCACCCGTTCCCGGAGATGGTCCGCGACTTCGTCCGGGGCATCGGCGAGGAGGCCCGCGCGCAGTGCCTCGACCTCACGGGCGCGCTGCCCGACGCGGTCGCGGCCTGCGTCGGCGGCGGCTCCAACGCGCTCGGCATCTTCCACGCCTTCGTCGACGACCCCGGGGTGCGGCTCTACGGCTTCGAGGCCGGCGGCGACGGCATGGATACCGGCCGGCACGCCGCCAGCATCACCGGCGGCTCCTCCGGGGTGCTGCACGGCGCCCGCACGTACGTGCTGCAGAACGCCGACGGGCAGACGATCGAGTCGCACTCGATCTCGGCCGGCCTGGACTACCCGGGCGTCGGGCCGGAGCACGCCTGGCTGCACGACAGCGGCCGGGCGACGTACGCGCCGATCACCGACGCCGAGGCGATGGCCGCGTTCGAGCTGCTCTGCCGCACCGAGGGGATCATCCCCGCGATCGAGAGCTCCCACGCCCTCGCCGGCGCGCTCAAGATCGCCCCGGGGCTCGCCGCCGAGCTGGGCCGGGAGCCGCTCATCGTGGTCAACCTCTCCGGCCGGGGCGACAAGGACGTGCACACCGCCGGCGAGTACTTCGGCATCCTCGACAAGGAGCAGTGAGAACGTGAGCCGGATCGGGGCAGCCTTCGACTCCGCCCGTGCGCAGGGGCGGGCCGTGCTGGTCGGCTGCATGCCGGCCGGGTTCCCCACCGTCGACGGCAGCATCGCGGCGATGACCGCGATGGTGCAGGCCGGGGTGGACGTGATCGAGGTGGAGATCCCGTACTCCGACCCGGTGATGGACGGCCCGGTGATCCAGCGGGCCAGCGACATCGCCCTGGCCGGCGGCGTCCGCACCGCCGACACGCTGCGCATCGTCGAGGCCGTCGCGGCCACCGGCGCCCCGGTGGTCACGATGACCTACTGGAACCCCATCGAGCAGTACGGCGTCGACGCCTTCGCCCGGGACCTGGCCTCGGCCGGCGGCACCGGCCTGATCACCCCGGACCTGATCCCCGACGAGGCCGACGAGTGGCTGGCCGCCTCGGACGCGCACGGCCTGGACCGCACCTTCCTGGTCTCCCCGTCGTCGACCGACGCGCGGCTGAAGATGACCGTCGAGCACTGCCGGGGCTTCGTCTACGCCACCGCGATCATGGGCGTCACCGGCGCGCGGGCGCAGACCTCCGACGCCGCTCCGGTGCTGGTCGACCGGGTCCGCGCGGTCACCGACCTGCCGGTCGGCGTCGGGTTGGGCGTCGGCACCGGCGCGCAGGCCGGCACGGTCGCCGGCTACGCCGACGGCGTGATCGTCGGCAGCGCCCTGGTCCGCTGCGTCCTGGACGCCCCAACCCCGGCAGACGCCCTGACGGCCCTGCGCACCCTCACCGCCGACCTCGCCAAGGGCGTCCGCACCCCCCACCCCTAACCCACCCCCCACCCCACCCCACCCCCCACCCCCCCACCCCCCCACCCCGCGTCGATCATGGAGTTGTGCTGCCCCGCAAATGCCGCCGAACGGGCGTAGCCGGCACCACGGGTCCATGATCGACGAAGCGGGCGGGGGCGGGGGGCGGCGGGGCGATGGACCGGGGTGCCGCCGAGGCGGTACGCAGCGGTAGCGTGTGGCCCGTGACCCTCGCTCCGACGATCCCCCTGGCGGCGCTGCCGAGCCCGAGCACGGCCGTCTGGCAAATTGGCCCGCTGCCCCTGCGGGCGTACGCGCTCTGCATCATCGCCGGCATCGTGGTGGCCTGCGTGGTCACCGAGCGCCGGCTGCGCCGACGCGGCGTCGCCCCGGGCGCGGTGCTCGACATCGCCGTCTGGGCGGTGCCGTTCGGCATCATCGGTGCCCGGATCTACCACGTGATCACCTCCCCGGGGCCCTACTTCGGCGACGGCGGCGACCCGCTGAAGGCGTTCGCCATCTGGGAGGGTGGCCTGGGCATCTGGGGCGCGGTGGCCGGTGGGGCGCTCGGCGCCTGGATCGCCGCCCGTCAGCTCGGCATCCCGTTCGCCGTGGTGGCCGACGCGCTCGCCCCGGGCCTGCCCCTGGCGCAGGCCGTGGGCCGGCTCGGCAACTGGTTCAACAACGAGCTCTACGGGGGCCTGACGACCCTGCCCTGGGGGCTGCGGATCCACGACATGGACCCGAGTAACCCCGGGCACGCGGAGGTCGTCGACGGTGAGCCGGTGCTGCTGCCCGGCCTCTACCACCCGACGTTCCTCTACGAGGCGCTGTGGAACGTCGGCGTCGCCGTGCTGGTCCTGGTCCTCGACCGCAAGCTGCGGCTGGGCCGGGGGCGGGCGTTCGCGCTCTACGTGATGGGCTACACCGCCGGCCGGTTCTGGATCGAGCTGATGCGCACCGACGAGGCCACCGAGATCTTCGGCGTCCGGCTCAACGTCTTCACGGCCGTCCTGGTCTTCCTCGGCGCGCTGATCTACTTCCTGCGGGTCCGTGGCCCCCGGGAATACCTGGTCCCGCTCGGCGGGCCCGCCGCCGTCCCGGCTCCTACCGGCGGCGACGTCTCCCAGGTCGACCTCTCCGAGCGGGAGACCGGCGCGCAGGCGAGCGCACCCGAGGGCTACCGGGTGGTCAGCGAGGAGCAGTTCCGCGCCTACCAGGAGACCGGAGTCGTCCCCGACGTCCCCGACGCCGACGCGGCGAGCCGGCAACCGGCGGACGTCGACGCCCCCGAGGGCGAACCAACGGCCGACGCGATCGACAAGACCGACGCGAGCGACAAGACCGACGCGAGCGGCAAGACCGACGCGAGCGGCAGTGCCGACGCGAGCGGCAGTGCCGACGCGAGCGGCAGTGCCGACGCGAGCGGCAGTGCCGACGCGAGCCGCAGTGCCGAGGCGAGCGGCAAGGTCGACGCGAGCGGCGAGGTCGACGCGGCGGCCGGCGACGCGCCCGCCGCCTCGCCGGCCGACGACGTGCGGTTGGGCGACGAGCGGGCCGGCGCCGCCGACCGCCGCGCCACCGACCGGGAGAGCTGAGCGGGGGAGGGACGGCAATGCGTACCGCGGTGGTGGTTGGGGCCGGGATCGGCGGCCTCGCGGTCGCCGGCGCGCTGGCCCGGTCCGGGTGGCAGGTCACCCTGCTGGAGCGCGCCGACCGGGTCCGCCCGGAGCCGACGGCCGTCGTGCTCTGGCCCAACGGGGTACGCGCGCTGCGCGCCCTGGGCCTCGGCGCGGGGCTGGACGCGATCGCCACCCCGCTGCCCGACGGCGGGGTACGCCGCCCCGACGGACACTGGCTGGTGCAGCCCCGCCCCGTCCCGGCCGACCGGACGCCGGTGGTGGTGCACCGGGAGGACCTGCACGACACGCTGATCGCCGGCCTCGGCGAGCGGGTGGAGCTGCGTACCGGCGTGGCGGTGCGTACCGCGCGGGCCGAGGCGGGGGAGCGGCCCTCGGTCGGCGACGGCCGGCAGCGCTTCGAGGCCGACCTGGTCATCGCGGCGGACGGCATCGACAGCGAGATCCGCCGGCAGTTGGCCCCCGAGTCGAGGGTGGTCAGCTCCGGCTGCGCCGCCTGGCGGGCGGTCGTCCCCTGGTACAAGGCCCCCCGGCTCGCGCCGGACCAGCCGGTCGGCGGGGAGACCCTGGGCGCCGGGTACCGCTTCGTGGCCGCCTCGCTGGGCGAACGCGGCTCCTCCGGCGGTGGTTCCAGTCGGGGCGGCGTCTACTGGGTGGCCACCGCCGCCGGTGCGCCCCGGCCGGAGTCCCCGGAGACCCAGCTCGCCCTGCTGCGCCGCTGGTACGCCGGCTGGCCCGACCCGATCGGGGAGCTGCTCGACGCCACCGACCCGGCCGACCTGGTGCAGCAGGAGATCCGCGAGTTGCGCCCGCTGCCGCGCGCGTACGGCTTCCCGGCCGGGCCGGGTGGGGTGGTGCTGCTCGGCGACGCCGCCCACGCCATGCCCCCGCACCTGGGCCAGGGGGCCTGCCTCGCGTTCGAGGACGCGGCCACCCTCGCCTCGCTGCTGCGCGAGACCCGCCTGCCGGACGCCGTCACGGCGTACGACCGGCTGCGCCGGCCCCGCGCGGCCACGGTGGTGCGGCAGACCCGCCGGATGTCGGCGGTGCTCCAGGCCCGGGGCCGGCTGGCCCTGCGGGCCCGCGACGCGGCCCTGGGCACGCTCAGCCCCCGGCTGCTCTCCAGCGCCGCCACCTCCGCCGCCCGCTGGCGCCCTCCGTCCTGACCCGCCGCCCAGCCAGGCAGGCCACAGGGGAGCGGTGCCGGGGCATCCGCCGGCAGCGGCGGGTCCGGCTGCCCGGATGGCCGATCATAAATCGGTAACCGTGGATTTATGATGGCCGGGCAGGTTCGTCGCCGCTCCGGAAGGACTCGCCATGCCCCAGCCGCTCCGCCGCCGGCTCACCCGCCTCGCGGCTGTCGCCGTCGCCACGGCAGCCGTCAGCCTCACCGTCGCGCCGGCCCCGGCCGCCGCCGTGCAATTCGACTGGCACGGCTACTTCGTGACCTACGAGGAGTGCGAGCTCTACCGCATCGACGCCAGTTACTGGGGCGAGGTGAGCGGCAACTGCGAATACCGCACCCTGCCCAACAGCGAATACAACGGCTGGTACTTCCGGGCCTGGTTGCCCGGGTAGGGCCGCCGTTGCGGGCCGGTCCCCGACCGGCCCGCCGACGGATCGGCGCTCAGATGAGCGCGCTGGGCTCGGCGATGCAGGCGGTGCCGAGCCGGCGGAAGCCGACCCGCAGGTAGACGCGGGCGATCTCCTCGCTGCCGGCGGAGAGGAAGATCAGATCGACGCCGGCCCGGCGCAGCGCGTGGGCGAGCGCGGCGGTGACCGCCGCGGCGAGGCCCCGGCGGCGGGCCGACGGGAGGGTGGCCACCCCGGCGATCTCGGCGGTGTCCCCGACCGGCATCGCCATTCCGCTGGCCAACGCGCCCTCGGTGGGCGTCTCGGCGAGCACGGAGAGGCGGCGGCCGTCGGCGGTGCGGGACCGCTCCTCCTCCAGCGAGGCCGCGTCCAGCTCGGTGATCGCCGCGTCGCGCTGCGCCGGGCCGACCTCACCCCGGGCGGTGCCGGCGACGGCGAAGCCGACCGCGGCGACCGCGCGCCGGGCGGCCACGTCGGCGGCGAAGCCGGGCGCGGCGGGGTCCAGCAGCCGCACCGGTACGTCGGTGAAGTCCGCGGGGGCGGCCAGCGCCGCCGCCGGGTCGAGCACCATCAGCGGGGCCTCCAGCACGGCCAGCCCCGCCGCGCGGGTGACCGCCAGCAGGTCCGGGTTGCGCTCGTGCACCCACTCGAAGGCCTCCGGCTGGCCCAGCTGCCGCTGCCGCTGCCGCACGGCGGTGACGTCGGCGACCGAGACCGGCGCGGTGGCGTCGAGGCGGGGCCGCGCGTAGAACGGCCAACCGGGGCCTTCCCGGACGAAGAGGACCAGGGGGCCGTGCTCCTCCACGCGGGCCACATCGCGGGGCACCGCGTCGTAGAAGTGCTCGAGCCGCTCGAACGTCGCAGCGTTGCCCAGACGTACGTCATCCACCGCGCGAGACTACCCTTCCCAGCATCTGGAAGTGTGATCAATCTGAACTGGCCTTGCGTGGCAACCCCTAACGTAGACTCAATAGACCCATAAGGGCCGACGTCGTCCCGCCATGTGTTGACCTGAGTGACGACAGGAGGCCCGGTGGCTTTTTCGTACCCTTCCAGCCCGCAGTCGGCCCCGCGCGCAGCCGGCCTCTACGACCCCGCGTACGAGCATGACGCCTGCGGGGTGGCCTTCGTGGCCGACCTGTACGGCCGGCGCTCCCACGCGGTGGTGGCCAGCGGCCTCGGTGCCCTGCTTCGGCTGGACCACCGGGGCGCGCGCGGCGCGGAGCAGAACACCGGCGACGGGGCCGGCATCATGATCCAGGTGCCGGACGCGTTCCTGCGCGCGGTGGTGGACTTCCCGCTGCCGCCGGCCGGCGAGTACGCCACCGGCCTGGTCTTCCTCCCCGACGACGACGCCGCCGAGGCCCGGTCCCGCCGGGTGCTGGAGAAGTACGCGCTGGTCGAGGGCGCCGACGTGCTCGGCTGGCGGGACGTGCCGACCGACGCGAGCGGCCTCGGCGAGAGCGCCCTCGCGGCGCTGCCCCGGGTGCGGCAGCTCTTCCTGGCCGCGCGCCGGCTCACCGACTCGCCCGCCGGCCCGGCCGGCTCCCCGCTGACCGGTCTGGACCTGGACCGGGTGGCGTTCTGCGTGCGCAAGCAGGCCGAGCGGGAGAGCGCGGAGCGGGGCGTGCCGGCGTACTTCCCGTCGCTGTCGGCCCGGACCATGGTCTTCAAGGGGATGCTCACCCCCGACCAGCTTCCGCAGTTCTTCCCGGACCTGACCGACGAGCGGGTGGTCAGCGCCATCGCGCTGGTGCACTCCCGGTTCTCCACGAACACGTTCCCGTCCTGGCCGCTGGCCCACCCGTACCGGTTCATCGCGCACAACGGCGAGATCAACACGATCCGGGGCAACCGGAACTGGATGCAGGCCCGCGAGGCGCTGCTGCGCAGCCCGCACATCCCGGGCAACATCCGCCGGGTCTTCCCGGTCTGCACCCCCGCCGCCTCCGACTCGGCGAACTTCGACGAGGTGCTGGAGCTGCTGCACCTGGCCGGGCGCAGCCTGCCGCACGCGGTGCTGATGATGATCCCCGAGGCGTGGGAGAACGACCCGGACATGCGGGCCGACGAGCGCGCCTTCTACCGGTTCCACGCCAGCCTGATGGAGCCGTGGGACGGGCCGGCGTCGGTGGCGTTCACCGACGGCGAGATCGTCGGCGCGGTACTCGACCGCAACGGCCTGCGGCCGGGCCGCTGGTGGCACACCGCCGACGGCCTGGTGGTGCTGGGCAGCGAGGCCGGCGTGCTCGACCTCGACCCGGCCACCGTGGTCGCCAAGGGGCGGCTGCAGCCGGGGCGGATGTTCCTGGTCGACACGGTCGCCGGGCGGATCGTCTCCGACGACGAGATCAAGGCCGAGCTGGCCGCCGCGCAGCCGTACGACGAGTGGCTGCACGCCGGGCTGATCGAGCTGGGCGACCTGCCGGCGCGCGAGCACGTGGTCTACACCCACGACTCGGTGCGCCGCCGGCAGCAGACCTTCGGGTACTCGCAGGAGGAGCTGAAGATCCTCCTCGCGCCGATGGCCCGCACCG
This sequence comes from Micromonospora sp. DT233, assembly GCF_049841815.1. Lineage (NCBI taxonomy): Bacteria > Bacillati > Actinomycetota > Actinomycetes > Micromonosporales > Micromonosporaceae > Micromonospora > Micromonospora sp. DT233. The sequence continues at coordinate 295,372 of NZ_JBNCLB010000004.1, forward strand.
GCGCGGAGCCGCTGGGCTCGATGGGCACCGACACGCCGATCGCCCCGCTGTCGACCCGACCCCGGCTGCTCTACGACTACTTCCACCAGCTCTTCGCCCAGGTCACCAACCCGCCGCTGGACGCCATCCGCGAGGAGCTGGTGACCAGCCTGCAGGCCACCATCGGCGCGGAGGCCAACCTGCTCGACCCGGGCCCGGCGAGCTGCCGGCAGATCGTGCTGCCCTATCCGGTGATCGACAACGACGAGCTGGCCAAGATCCTCTGCATCGACGAGGACGGCGACCTGCCCGGCTTCAAGGCCGTGCGGGTCTCCGGGCTCTACCGGGTCCGCGACGGCGGCGCCGGGATCAAGGCCCGGCTCACCGAGATCTGCCGGCACGTCTCCGAGGCGATCGAGGACGGCGTACGCATCCTGGTCCTCTCCGACCGCGACTCCAACGCGGACCTGGCCCCGATCCCGTCGTTGCTGCTCACCGCCGCCGTGCACCAGCACCTGGTGCGGGAGCAGACCCGCACCCAGGTGGCGTTGATCGTGGAGTCCGGCGACTGCCGGGAGGTGCACCACGCGGCCGTGCTCATCGGCTACGGCGCGGCGGCGGTCAACCCCTATCTGGCGTTCGAGTCGGTGGAGGACATGATCACCACCGGGGTGATCACCCGAGTGGAGCCGGCTGAGCCGGATGAGCCGCCAGCGCGGCTGGCGGCGAAGGCGGTGCGCAACTACGTCAAGGCGCTCGGCAAGGGCGTCCTGAAGATCATGTCCAAGATGGGCATCTCGACCGTGTCGTCCTACTGCGGGGCGCAGGTCTTCGAGGCCGTGGGCCTGGACGCCCGCCTCGTCCACCGGTACTTCCGGGGCACCCCCAGCACCATCGGCGGCATCGACCTGCACGGCGTGCACGCCGAGGTCGCCGCCCGGCACGCGCTGGCCTGGCCGCCGCCGGGGGCGGTGGCCTCCGACCGGCTCGAGGTCGGCGGCGAGTACCAGTGGCGCCGCGAGGGCGAGCTGCACCTGTTCAACCCGGAGACGGTCTTCCTACTCCAGCACGCCACCCGCAGCCGCCAGTACGACGTGTTCCGCCAGTACACCGCCAAGGTCGACGAGCTGGCCGCGCAGGCCGGCTCGCTGCGCGGCCTGTTCACCCTGCGCACCGGGGCCCGCCCGCCGGTGCCGATCGACGAGGTCGAGCCGGCCACCGAGATCGTCAAGCGCTTCGCCACCGGCGCCATGTCGTACGGGTCGATCTCCGCCGAGGCGCACGAGACCCTCGCCATCGCGATGAACCGCCTCGGCGGCAAGTCCAACACCGGCGAGGGTGGCGAGGACGTCGAGCGGCTGCACGACCCGGCCCGTCGCTCGGCGGTCAAGCAGATCGCCTCCGGCCGCTTCGGGGTGACCAGCGAATACCTGGTCAACGCCGACGACCTGCAGATCAAGATGGCCCAGGGGGCGAAGCCCGGCGAGGGCGGCCAGCTCCCCGGCAACAAGGTCTGGCCGTGGATCGCCCGGACCCGGCACGCCACCCCCGGCGTCGGCCTGATCTCCCCGCCGCCGCACCACGACATCTACTCCATCGAGGACCTCGCGCAGCTCGTGCACGACCTCAAGTGCGTCAACCCGGCCGCCCGGGTGCACGTCAAGCTGGTCAGCGAGGTCGGCGTCGGCACGGTCGCGGCGGGCGTGGCGAAGCTCAAGGCCGACGTCATCCTGATCTCCGGCCACGACGGCGGCACCGGGGCGTCGCCGCTGAACTCCCTCAAGCACGCCGGCACCCCCTGGGAGCTGGGCCTGGCCGAGGCGCAGCAGACGCTGCTGCTCAACAAGCTGCGCGACCGGGTCACCGTGCAGGTTGACGGGCAGCTCAAGACCGGCCGGGACGTGCTGGTCGCGGCGCTGCTCGGCGCGGAGGAGTTCGGCTTCGCCACCGCCCCGCTGATCGTCTCCGGCTGCGTGATGATGCGGGTCTGTCACCTGGACACCTGCCCGGTCGGCATCGCCACCCAGAACCCGGTGCTGCGCGAGCGCTTCACCGGCACCCCGGAGTTCGTGGAGAACTTCTTCCTCTTCCTCGCCGAGGAGGTCCGGGGCTACCTCGCCGAGCTGGGCCTGCGGTCGATCGAGGAGGCCATCGGGCAGACCGAGCTGCTCGACGTGGTGCCGGCCGTGGACCACTGGAAGGCCCACGGGCTGGACCTCGCCCGGGTGCTGCACCAGCCGGAGCTGCCGGCCGACGCCGCCCGGCGCGGCGTACGCGCCCAGGACCACGGCCTGGAGCTGGCGCTGGACAACGAACTCCTCGCCCTGGCCCGCCCGGCGCTCACCGACGGCACGCCCGTGCGGGTGGAGGTGGCGGTGCGCAACGAGCACCGCAGCGTCGGCGCGATGCTCGGCGGGGAGGTCACCCGCCGCTTCGGCGGCGTCGGCCTGCCCAACGACACCATCGAGTTCCTGCTGCGCGGCACCGCCGGGCAGTCGTTCGGCGCGTTCCTGCCGAGCGGGGTCACCCTGCGGTTGCACGGCGACGCCAACGACTACGTCGGCAAGGGGCTCTCCGGCGGCCGGATCGTCGTCCGCCCGGACGCCGCCGCGCCGTTCGTCGCCGGTGAGGCCGCGCCGGGGCAGCGCGCCGAGGACCAGATCATCGCCGGCAACACCATCTTGTACGGGGCCACCGCCGGCGAGGTCTTCCTGCGCGGCCGGGTCGGCGAGCGCTTCGCGGTGCGCAACTCCGGCGCGGTGGCGGTCGTCGAGGGCGTCGGCGACCACGGCTGCGAGTACATGACCGGCGGCACGGTGGTGGTGCTCGGCGAGACCGGGCGCAACTTCGCCGCCGGCATGTCCGGCGGCACCGCGTACGTCCGCAACCTCGACCGGCGGCGGGTCAACACCGAGCTGGTCGACCTGTCGCCGCTGGGCGACGCCGAGCGGGACCGGCTGCACGACCTGGTGCAGCGGCACTTCGCCGAGACCGACTCGGCGGTCGCCGAGGCGCTGCTGAAGCGCTGGCCGGAGGCGGTGGAGGAGTTCACCGCCGTGGTGCCCCGCGACTACCGCCGGGTGCTGGAGATCATGCGAGCCGCCGAAGCCGCCGGCCGTGACGTCGACGACGCGGTGATGAGCGCACTGACGGCACCGGCCGCCCCGGCCGCCCCGTCGACGCCCGTCGACGCGCCAATGCCGCCCGCCCCGCGGGCTGTCGCCCAGGAGGTGGCTCGTGCCTGACCCGAACGGTTTCCTGCGCTACGACCGGCGGCTGCCCGCGCGCCGCCCCGTGCCGGTGCGGATCAGCGACTGGCGCGAGGTGTACCCGCCGGCCGGCGAGGACCTCGTCCGCGAGCAGGCCACCCGCTGCATGGACTGCGGCATCCCGTTCTGCCACGACGGCTGCCCGCTGGGCAACCGCATCCCGGACTGGAACGACCTGGTCCGCACCGGCGACTGGGACGCGGCGGTGGAGTCGCTGCACGCCACCAACAACTTCCCCGAGTTCACCGGCCGGCTCTGCCCGGCCCCGTGCGAGGCCGCCTGCGTGCTCGGCATCGGCGGCGGCGACCCGGTCACCATCAAGCAGGTCGAGGTGGAGATCGCCGACGCGGCGGTCACCCGGGGCGGCCTGACGCCCCGCCCCGCGCCGGCCCCCACCGGCCGCTCCGTCGCCGTGGTCGGCTCCGGGCCCGCCGGCCTCGCCGCCGCCCAGCAGCTCGCCCGCGCCGGTCACGCCGTCACGGTGTACGAGCGCGACGACGCGATCGGCGGCCTGCTGCGGTACGGCATCCCCGACTTCAAGCTGGAGAAGCAGCATGTCGACCGGCGGATCGAACAGTTGACCGCCGAGGGCGTGCGGTTCCGCACCGGGGTGGACGTCGGCGTCGACGTGACCGCCGAGCAGCTCCGCGAGGCGTACGACGCGGTGTTGCTGGCCTGCGGCGCGTTGCAGGGGCGCGACACCCCGCAGACGCCGGGGCGGGCCCTGCGCGGGGTGCACCAGGCGATGACGCACCTGGTGGCGGCCAACCGGGTGGTCGCCGCGGCCGACGAGGGCCGCCCGGCGCTCGCCGTGCTGCCCGACGGCACGCCGATCGACGCGGCCGGCAAGCACGTGGTGATCATCGGCGGCGGCGACACCGCCGCGGACTGTCTTGGCGTGGCCCACCGCCAGGGCACCGCCGGGGTGCACCAGCTCGACCTGTACCCGCAGCCGCCGCAGGGCCGCGACGCCGAACGGGACCCGTGGCCCACCTGGCCGTGGGTGCTGCGCAACTACCCGGCGCACGAGGAGGGCGGGGAGCGGGTCTTCGCCGTCGCCGTGCAGGAGTTCGTCGACGACGGCACCGGGCAGGTCAAGGCCGTCCGGATCGCCGAGGTGACCGTCGAGAAGCGCGACGGCCGGCGCATCGTCACCCCGCTGCCCGGCTCCGAGCGGGACCTCCCGGCGGACCTGGTGCTGCTGGCGATCGGCTTCGAGGGCACCGAGCAGCAGCCGCTGCTGGAACAGTTCGGGCTGGCCCGCAACGGTCGGGGCGCCATCGACGCCCGCCCGGACTGGCAGACCGGCACCGACGGCGTCTTCGTCGCCGGTGACATGCACCGGGGCGCGTCGCTGATCGTCTGGGCGATCGCCGAGGGGCGCGCGGCCGCCGCCGCGATCCACGCGTACCTCGGTGGCGTCGGCGAACTCCCCGCCCCGGTGGACCCGGCCCGCCAGCCCCTGGCGGCCCGCTGACCCGCGCAGGCACCGAAACACCCGGACACCGGGCGCTGACGGGCTGACGAGCTGAGGCGCTGACGCGCTGACGGGCTGACGGGCTGACGGGCTGACGGGCTGAGGCGCTGACGGGCTGAGGCGCTGACGCGCTGACGGGCTGACGGGCTGACGGGCTGACGCGCGCCGAGGCGTCGATGGCCGTGACGGGCGGCGGTGCGTGTCGTGCCGAGCGCCGAGGCGTCGTGGCGGGCGGAGGTGTGTCGTGTCGGACGGCGGCCGATGCTCCGGAATCCGGAGCAAAGGCCCCCCCCCCTTAGCCCATGGCGCCCCTTCCCCCGGTTGGCACGGGTGCCCGGTATGTCGATGCCACCGC
>NZ_JBNCLB010000004.1:300460-376826 GCF_049841815.1 Micromonospora sp. DT233
TGGGGGGGGGGGGGGGGGGGGGGGGTGGGGGGGGGGGGGGGGGGGGGGGGGGGGGGCCGGCGCCCCCCCCCCCCCCCCCCGCCCGTTCGCCCTGTGCGCCCTGTCGCCCTGTTCGCACGGGTGCCAGTGATGTCTCTGCGAGCGCTATGGAGCTGATGTCGTCAATGACTCAGCCAACGGCGCTCTGCTCGGGCTGGCACTGCTTCGATTCGCGGGATGGCGGCGCCAGCCTGCCTTCCCTGACTTCCGGCGCTATGCCCAATTTTGACTGGACTGGATACGCGCCACATCACCCGCGCGTCGGCCAAGATCCGAACAACCCTTGCGTCGGCCAAGATCCGAACATTTTCCCTGAAAATGCTGGGTCAACCAGCCCTCCAGGCAGCATTTTCCCTGAAAATGTTCGGATCTTGACCGACGCAAGAGTGGTTAGGGGCGGGGGCGGGCACGACGGGGGCGGGCGCGGTGGGAGTGGGGGCGGGCACGGTGGGGGTGGGGGATTGGTGGTCGGCCCAGACGTAGGTGTCGGGGAGGGGGTCGGCGATCCGCGTCACGCGCAGGGCGTCCGGCGGGCCGACGATCACCCGGATCGACGGGAAGTAGTCCAGCAGCACCTGCCGGCACCGGCCGCACGGCGGGAGGACGCCCCGCCCCCGGTCGCCCACCGCGACGATCGTCTCCAGCTCGCCCGCGCCCCGGGTGGTGGCGGTGCCGGGGGCGACCGCTCTGGTTCGGGTTCGGGTTCGGGTTCTGCGGAGGCGGGGGACCGGCCTGTCCCGTGGTTTCGGAGGAGGCGCAGGTGACGGGGTGATTCGTTGACGACATCAGCTCCATAGTGTCCGCGACCGACCTACCTCCGCTGCCCGACGGTCTAGGTCGCTGGGTCACGTCCGCGCTGCCCATGCGTGTCCGGCGACGCGGTCGGCACGCCCGCCCGGCGCGGTGGCGCGGGTGCCTCCCCCGGAGGAGGGCACCCGCGCCGATGGTTCCTTGCGTCGAGCCGACGGCCGCAGGAGTGGGACGGTCAGCGGGGGAGGAGCTGGTGCGCGTCGCGGATCTTCGTCCACGACTTCGGCTGGGCCGGCGCGGTGCCGGCCGGGGTGCCGGCGGCTCCGGCGGGGGTGGTGGGGGCGGCGGCTCCGGCGGGGGCGGCGGGCAGCTCCGGGCGGCCCGTGGTGAGGAGCCAGGTGGTGAAGAGGGTGTCGAGTTCCTGGCCGGAGACGCGCTCGGCGAGGGCCTGGAACTGCGCGGTCGTGCCGTTGCCGTGTCGGTGGGCGGCGGTCCACTGGCGCAGGGTCCGGAAGAACGCCTCGTCGCCGACGGCCAGCCGGAGCTGGTGCAGGGCCATCGCGCCCCGGTCGTAGACCGCCCCGGCGAAGATGTCGTCCGCGCCGGGGTCGCCGGGGCGAACCTGCCAGAACTCGTCGTCGGCCGGGTAGCTGGCGTAGGTGAAGTCGAACAGCTCCTGCGCGGTGCCCTCGCCCTGGGCCTCCGACCAGAGCCACTCGGCGTACGAGGCGAAGCCCTCGTTGAGCCAGATGTGTCGCCAGTCGGCGACCGAGACCGAGGCGCCGAACCACTGGTGGGCGTTCTCGTGGACGACCACGTAGGTGTTCGAGCCGGACCGGAAGAACCTCGAGCCGTACACCGGGCGGGTCTGGGTCTCCAGGGCGAAGCTGATGCCGTCGAGCGGGCCCACGACGCCGCCCTGGGCCTCGAACGGGTACGGCCCGAAGAGCCCGCTCGCCCACTCGTTGACCTCGGCGGTCCGCTCGATGCTGGCCCGCGCCGCCGGCCCGAGCTCGCCCAGCGTGGTGCTGTACGCGTTGACCACCGGCTGCCCGTTGGGGGCGGTGTCGGTGACGATGTCGTACTGGCCGACGACCAGGAACGACTCGTACGTCGCGCCGGGGCTGGTGCTGCGCCAGCTCCACCGGGTCCGGTTGCCGGCCTCGACCACCGGCGGGCGGGGCTGGACGCCGTTGCTGACCACCTCGACGCCGGTCGGCACGGAGACCGAGACGTCCCAGGTGGCCTTGTCGCTGGGGTGGTCGTTGCTCGGGTACCACCACCACGCCGACTCGGGCTCGTTGACGGCCATCCCGCCGTCGGCCGTGCGCTTCCAGGCGGTGTAGCCGTTGACGCGGGTCGTCGACGGCACCCCGGAGTAGGTGACGACGATGGTCAGCGACTGGCCCTTGACGATCGGACGGGGCGCGGTGATCGCGAGTTCGTGCACGCCCTCGCGGGCGAACTGGGCGGCCCAGCCGTTGACCCGCACGGACTGCACGCCCAGCACGAAGTCCAGGTTGAACCGGGACAGGTCCTGGGTGGCTCGGGCCAGGATCGTGGCGGTGCCGGCGAGCTGGTCGCTGGCCGGTTCGTAGCGCAGCCGGACGTCGTAGTGGTCGACGTCGTAGCCGCCGTTGCCGTAGTCGGGGAAGTAGCTGTCGCCCGCGCCGGGGCTGCCGGGCGTCGGCGCGGCGGCGGCCGGGCGGCCCCAGCCGGGCCGGGTGGCGGCCTGCCCGGGGGCGGCGGCCACGGCCGCGCCGGCGGTGGTGACGGTCAGGGCGGCGAGGGCCGCCGTGAGAGCGCGTCGCACGAGGTGGACTCCCTCCATCGGGTGTACGCACCACACAGTAATCGAAGATTGTGAATCACATTGTGTCGCGTGTGATCTGCCCGGAAGGCCGCCGCGCGGGTCGGCGGGTCCGCCGCGCGGACGCGGTGACCGCCCCGGGGCTGCGGGACTGTCCGTTGCGGGCGCGCGTCCGTTAGGGTTCGCTGGATCGGACGGCCGGCGCGTGGGGGGCACAGGGTGGGCAGGCTCTCGGCGGCGTACACCCAGGCGGTCACCGCCCACCGGCAGGCCCGCGACCGGCTCGACCGGGCCCGGCAGGCCCTCGGCGCACCGCCGCCGGCCGTGGCCGGCCCCGCCGAGGTCGTCGCCCGGCTGGCCCGCCTCGGCGGGCGGCTCGCCACCCCCACCCCCGGGGCGACCCCGCTGACCGACACCCCCGCCGGGGTACGCGTCGGCGAGGCGCGCACCCTCGACGGCCGGTTCCCGGTGCTCGTGCCGCTCGGCGGCGGCTGCCACCTCACCATCGACGCCGACGCCCGCGACCTGCGCGTCGGCGAGCTGCTGCGGGCGTTGGTGCTGCGGCTGCTGGCCACCGCCCCGCCCGGCACGGTCCGGGTCGCCGGCATCGACACGGTGGCCTTCGGGGCGACCTTCCTGCCGCTGCGCCCGCTGCTCGACGCCGGGGTGCTGGCCCCGACCGCCACCACCGCCGCCGAGGTCACCGCGCTGCTGGACGCCGCCGAGCGGCACGCCCGCACGGCGCAGCAGGCCACCGGCGCCGACCGGGAGCTGCTGGTGCTGGTCGCCGCCGCGGCGCCCGCGCCCCGGGAGCTGGCCCGGCTCGCCGCGCTCACCCACGCCGGCCCGTCCGCCGCGATCTGCGTCCTGCTCGCCGGCCACCCGCCGGCGACCCCGGCGACCGCGCCCGACGCGCCGCGGCTGGGCGCGGCGACCGCGCTGCGGCTACAGCACCGGTACGCCCACGTCGGCGACCCGCCCGGCCACCCGTTCAGCGCCGACGGCTCCGGGCTGGCCGCCCCCGTCGTGCTCGACGGCGACCTGCCGCCAGCCACCGTGGCCGCCCTCGCCGGGCACCTCGGCCCGGCCGCGCGCCGTGACGTCCCGCCCACCTTCGCCGAGCTGCTGCCGGCCCGCCGCTGGGCGGAGTCCAGCGCCGCCGGGCTCGCCACGGTCGTCGGCCGGGCCGGGCGGCAGCCCGTCACCGTCGCCTTCGACGACGCCACCCCGCACTGGCTGGTCGCCGGGCGCACCGGGGCCGGCAAGACCGTCTTCCTCCTCGACGCCCTCTACGGGCTGGCCGCCCGGTACTCCCCGGCGCAGTTGCAGCTCTGGCTGCTCGACTTCAAGGAGGGCGTCAGCTTCACCGAGTTCGTGCCCACCGAACGCGACCCGTCGTGGCTGCCGCACGCCCGCGCGGTCGGCATCGAGTCCGACCGGGAGTACGGCCTCGCCGTGCTGCGTGAGCTGCGTCGGGAGCTCAACCGGCGGGCCACCGTGCTCAAGCGGCACGGTGTCACCAAGCTGGCCGACCTGCCGCCGGAGGCCGCCGTGCCCCGGATCGTGGCGGTCGTCGACGAGTTCCAGGTGCTGCTCGCCGGCACCGACGCGGTGGCCCGGGAGGCCGTCGACCTGTTGGAGGAGCTGGCCCGCAAGGGCCGCTCGTACGGGGTGCACCTGGTGCTGGCCAGCCAGGCCACCGCCGGCATCGAGTCGCTCTACGGTCGGGCCGAGGCGATCTTCGGGCAGTTCCCGTTGCGGGTGGCGCTGCCTGGCGGCGGGGGTGCCCTTGACCCGCTCAACCCCGCCGCCAACGCGCTGCCGATCGGCGCGGCCGTGCTGAACACCGCCGCCGGGGCGCCCGGCGCGGACACGGTGATCCGCTTCCCCGACGCGTACGCCGCCCGCGACGACCTCGCCCGGCTGCGCCACGAGCTGTGGCGGGACCGCCGCCCCGACGACCGCCCGCCGGTGGTGTTCCGGGGGTACGAGCCGGCGCGGCTGGCCGACGACGCCACCTTCGCCGCCCTGCGCCCCGGTGCCGGGCCCCCGGTCGTCCTGGTGGGCCGGACGGTCGACGTGGCCGGCAGCACCGCCCGGTTCACCCTGGACGCCACCCCGGGGCGGCACCTCGCCGTCGTCGGCACCGACACCGCCGGCGCGGAGGTGCTGCGTGCCGCCGTGCTCAGCCTCGCCCGCCAGCACCTCCCCGGCGCGGCCCGCTTCCTGCTGGCCCCGCTGGTCGCCGCCGCCGCGCCGGCCGCCGACGACACCGCCGCCGCGCTGGCCGCCGACGGCCACCCGGTGGAGCGCCTCGACCAGGCCGCCCTGCGCGCCCGGATCGCCACCCTCGCCGCCGCCGCGCCCGGCGAAGGCCGGACCTACCTGGTGCTCTTCGGGGCGGACGCCGCGTCGGCCGGGCTCGCCGGCACCGATCCGACCACGTTCCGCTCCGGCCTGGACGACCTGCGCACCCTGCTGCGCGAGGGCCCCGGCCACGGGGTGCACCTGCTCGGCTGGTGGCGTGGGCTGCGCCGGCTCGCCGACGACCTCGGCGGGTCGCACCACCGCGACGACGTCGCCTGCCTCGTCGCGCTGAACGTCCCCGGCGCGGAGCTGGGGCTGTACCTGGGCGAGCACGACCTGAGCCACAGCCCGCGCGCCGACCGGGCGCTGCTGGTGGACCGGCACGACCAGCGCGTCCGGCTGATCGTGCCGTTCACGCGGGCCGGGTACGAGCACGACGCGGAGGACTGAGCGGTGTCCACCTTCTCCGAGTACGCCGCGCTGGCCCGGCACCTCGCCGACCAGCGCCGCGAGACCGACCAGGACGCCGCCGCCGAGACCGCGCGCCGCCGCGCCCTGCACGCCTCGGCCGACCAGCTCGCCCAGCGCCTCGCCGGGCAGGGCCACCGCCTCGACCAGCTCGGCCGGGCCCTGGGCCTGCCCCCGCCCGCCGACCCCGGCCCCACCGCCCCCCCATCCGGGCCCGGACCGGCCACCGAGGCGGGGACGGTGTTGCCCGGCGGCGCAGCCGCCGCGCCGGGGCGGGCAGGGGTCGGGGCGTATCCCGGCGGGGCGGTGAGCGGGGCGCTGGTGGCGCTGCCGACGGCGGCCGGGGTGCCCGCGCCCCGCGCCGGGGGTGGCGATCCGGCCGCCGAGCTGGCCGAGGCCCGGCGGCTCGCCGACGAGGCCGACCGGCTGGTCGGGGTCACCGAGGCCGTCGCCCGGTACCCGACGCTGCTGCCGACCTGGTCGCCGATGTCGCGGGCGGTGGCCGTGTACGCCGGCAGCGCCGCCGCCGGGATCCTGCTGGCGCTGGTCCTGCTCAACGCCGGTGGCCTGGTGCTCGGCGCCGGCGCCCTCTACGCCGCGAGCTGCGCCGGGCTGCCGGTGCTCTGCTTCGTCGCCGGGTACCTGGTGCTGGGCCGGTGGGGGCGGCCGGCGCTCGGCGCGGAGGGGCCGCCACCCCGGTTCGTCCCGCTCGGCTTCGTCATCTGCGTGCTGCTGGTGCCGCTGGCCCAGTGCGGGTACCTGCTGCTCTCCCGCCTCGCCCCCTGACACCCGTCCACCCGTCGGTCAGTCGCCCAGGGCGAGGCGGGCGATCTCGGCGGCGCAGCCCCAGGAGAGGGTGACCCCGGCACCGCCGTGGCCGTACGCGTGCACCAGCCGGCCGCCGCCCGCCTCGACCGGCGCCACCTCGACGCGGGGCCCGCCGTGCCGGGCCGGCCGCAGCCCGACCCGCTCGCCGAGCAGCGGCGCGTCGGCCAGCTCCGGCACCAGCGCCACGCAGCGCCGCCGGATCGCCGCGGCCGTCTGCGGGTCGGGGCGGGTGTCCCAGACGTTCGGCTGGAACGTGCCGCCGAGCACCACGTCGTGCCGGCGGGGGTGCACGTAGGTGATGCCCGCCGGGTCGTCCTCGTCGCGCACCGACGTGGTCAGCCCCGGGTTCGCCACCAGCAGCACGTGCCCGCGCGCCGGGTACACCGCCGGGTCGGCGGCGAGCCAGCCGGCGGCCAGCCCGGTCGCGTTGACCACCGTCGGCGCGGCGTCGAAGCCCTCGGTCAGCCGCCGCGCCCGGCGGCGCAGCACCCGCCCGCCGCCGTCCTCGACGCGCCGGCGCAGCCAGGCCAGGTACGGGACCATCTCCACCGTCGGCGCGGTGAACCGCAGCACCGTCGTGTACGGCGCGGCGGCCGGCTCGGCCACCAGGTCCCCGGTGGCGTCGCCCCACCACGGCGGGCCGGCGTAGCGGTGGCGCAGCAGCATCCGGGTCGGCCGGGCCACCACCCCCGGCACGCCCTCGCCCGCCTGGCGGAGCAGCTCCGCGTGGGTGTCGCGGGCCCAGCGCAGCACCCGGGGGTCGGAGTCGGTGTGGCTCGGGTACCAGACCGCGGCGGCCACCGTCGAGACGATCTCGTCCGGGTCGTCCGCCGCCCACACCGTCACCCGCGCGCCCCGCTGCTGCAAGGTGATCGCGGTGGTCAGCCCGATCACCCCGCCGCCGATCACCAGCACGTCCCTCGTGTGCGTCATCGTCCGCTCCTCTCCGTCGTGCTCGGAACTCTTCGCCGCGCCCCGGGCCGTCCGGCGTCGCGGGCGGTGCTGCGATCTGCCCTGGCTACGGATCGTCGCTGGTGGCGGCGCTCGGCGTCCAAGACGGAACCGGCAGGCGACCATAAGCGGGGCTTATGATGGGCCATGCCCGAGCGAGACTCCTGGTGGGACCTGCGCCGGTTGCGGTACTTCGCGGTCTTCGCCGAGGAGCTGCACTTCACCCGGGCCGCCGTCCGTCTGCACATCGCCCAGCCGGCGCTCAGTCAGCAGATCCGGGCCCTGGAACGCCAGCTCGGCGCGGTGCTCGTGCACCGCACCAGCCGGGGCTGCACGCTGACCGAGGCGGGGCAGCGGGTCGCCGCCGAGGCCACCCGGCTGCTGGCCGAGGTCGGCGCCGGCACCTCCCGCATCCGGGCCCTGGCCGGCGAGCCGGGCGGCCGGCTCCGCCTGGCGTACACCCGCTCGGCCCGGGGCGGCCGGGTCGACGACCTGGTGGCCCGGTTCCGGGCCGCGCACCCCGACGTGGAGCTGGTCGTCGAGACCGCCTGGACCGCCCCGAACGTCGCGGGCCTGCTGGCCGGCCGGCTCGACGCGGCCTTCGTCCGCACCCCGGTGCTGGACGAGGCGCTGTCCTGTCGGCTGGTCGACATCGAGGAGCTGCTGCTGGCCGTGCCGGCGGGGCATCCGCTGGCCGCCGGGCGACGCCGGATCAGCCGGGCCGAGGTGGTGGACCTGCCCGCCGTGATGTGGCCGCGCGAGAACGGCCCCGGCATGTACGACCGGACCATCGCCCAGGTCTGGCCGCACGGCGGCTTCCGCCGGGTGCGGCACGAACCCGACGACGAGCAACTGCTCCGCGCGGTCGCGCAGGGCGACGTGATCGCGGCGGTGCCGGCCGGCCGCGCGCGGGCGTTGAAGGTGCCGGGGGTACGGCTGCGCCAGTTCACCGCCCCGGTGCCCACGGTGGACGTGCGGCTGGCGTGGCGGCGTGACGGCACCAACCCGACGGTCCACCACCTCCTGGCCCTCCTGCCACCCCCACCAGCCGCGGCACCCGGCGGAGGGCTGGCTTGATCCACACGAGATGCGGCACATCGCGCCTCGACCCCGCCCGGAAACCCCCACATGCCGCACACGAAGTCGATCAAAACAGGTGCCCGTCGAGGCTGTCGACGTCTAATGTCCCTTGTAGACAAGAGACGTTGAGGATCGGGGCGGTGAGGGAGAGGTGACCGTGGGCGGGGAGTTGGACGGGTTCACGATCGGGTACGTGCCGGCGGGGATCGGTGCCGAGGTGTCGGACTTCGCCAGCGAGTGGGAGGACGTGACCTTCTCCACGCGGGTGTGGGAGCGGCGGGTCGAGGACGGCCACCGCGTCGACCTGCGGGTGCACGTCCTGCGCGGCGGCGGGCTGGGCAGCCTCGACGACCTGCGCGAATTCCTCGCCGGCTATCACGAGCGCGACCCCGAAGGGTGGCGGCCCACCGAGTTCCGCGTCGGCGAGGTCACCGGCCTGGCCGGCGACGGCGAGGCGTTCCGGCTGGTCGAGCCGGGCGTGGCGGTGGACGTGCTGGCCGACCCGGAGCTGGTGCCGGAGTCCGAGCTGCTGGCCGTGGTCGCGCAGGTGACCCGCTCGGCCTGAGTGGTGTCGGAAAGCCGATAGGCCGGCGGTCGACGAACGCGGCTCTCCCTTCATACCCTGACGTGTTCACCGTCGAGTATGGACGTGGAGAGTCGTGGAACCTCGCAAAGTGCGCCGCCTGGCGGAGCAGTCCGCCAACTTCGGGTTCCTCCAGGATTACCCGCTGCTGGTCTGGTACGGCGCGGGCGCGGAAGCGCTGCTCTACGTCGACGCGCAGGCCGCGATGGTCAAGACCCGCAGCTTCGGCGAGGTGCTGGCCGGGGACCTGATCCGGCGCACCGCGACGAAGGCGCAGAGCACCAAGTTCGTGCACCAGGTGCAGGCGCTCAACGCCGCCGGCGTCCTCCTGCCGCGCGTCCACGCCGCCTTCGAGCGGCTGCGCAACGTCGGCAACGAGGCGGTGCACGGGCACCTCAGCGAGCTGCGCGAGGCGCTGGAGCTGCTGCGTACGTGCTTCGAGTTGGGGCTGTGGTTCCACCGCGCGCTCACCGGTGACCGGACGCCGATCGGGTTCGTGCCCCCGACGCCGCCGCCGACCCAGGTGCCCGCCTCGATCGCGGCCGGCCTCCAGGCGGAGATCGAGCGTTACAAGCGGGAGCTGGCCGAGGCCAAGCTGCTGCTGGAGGGGAAGGCGTCGCTGGCGCAGGCCGAGGCCGACGCGGCGCTGGCCGCCGAGGCGGCGGTGCGGGTCGCCGACGCCCGCCGGGCGGATGCTGCCGCGCTGGTGGTCAGCCTGGCACCGGCCGCCAAGGCGGCGCAGCGGGCCTTCGACAGCGCCAAGCCGGCGCGGGTCTCCGCAGCGCGGCGGGAGGACTTCATCACCCGCGCCCGGCGGGCCTCCCACGAGCCGCTGAACGAGGCGCAGACCCGCGTTCAGATCGACCGCCAGCTCGCCGCCGCCGGCTGGTCGGTGCAGAACCAACACCAGCTCAACCTGTACGCGGCCACGGGCGTCGCCGTGCGCGAAGTGACCCTGGCGACGGGCCGGGCCGACTACCTGCTCTACGTCGACCAGCGCCTGGTCGGCGTGGTCGAGGCCAAGCGGGAGGGCACCGCCCCGCGCGGCGTGGAGGCGCAGCTCGACCGGTACCGCGCCGGCCTGACCGCCGAGCAGCGGCTCAGCGCGTGGCGGTACGACGACACCGCCCTGCCCTTCGGGTACGTCGCCACCGGCACCGAGACCACGTTCGTCAACGGGCTCGACCCCGTCCCGCGTACTCGGGAGATCTTTGCTATTCACCGGCCGGAGACGCTGGCGCGGTGGATGCGGGAGGCCGACGACGACCCGGCCGCGCCCACTTTGCGGGCGCGGCTGCGCCGGATGCCGGCGCTGGAGCACGACGGCCTGCGCCCGGCGCAGATCGAGGCGGTGGAAGGGCTGGAGGCGTCGCTGGCCAAGGACCTGCCCCGGGGGCTGATCCAGATGGCCACGGGCGCGGGGAAGACCTTCACGGCGGTGACGGCGAGCTACCGGCTGCTCAAGCACGCCCGCGCCCGCCGCATCCTCTTCCTGGTCGACCGCAACAACCTCGGCAAGCAGACCCTGCGCGAGTACGCCGGCTACCAGACCCCGGACGACGGGCGGAAGTTCACCGAGCTGTACGCCGTCGACCGGCTCACCGGGGCCGCCATGCTCGACTCGTCGAACGTGGTGATCTCCACGATCCAGCGGCTCTACGGGGCGCTGCGCGGCGCGGAGCTGCCCGACGCGGACGCCGACGACCCGGCGTACGACAGCTACGACCTCGACGAGCCGGCCGAGGTCGGCTACAGCCCGCAGCTCCCGCCGGAGACGTTCGACCTGATCGTGGTCGACGAGTGTCACCGGTCGATCTACGGCAAGTGGCGGGCCGTCATCGAGTACTTCGACGCGTTCGTGGTGGGGCTGACCGCGACGCCGGTCAACCAGACCCTCGGCTTCTTCGGCCAGAACATCGTCTCGCAGTACACCTACGAGGAGGCGGTCGCCGACGGCGTCAACGTCGACTTCGACGTGTACCGGATCAAGACGGAGATCACCGCGTCCGGGGCGAAGATCGATGCCCGGACCGTCGTGCCGCTGCGCGACCGCCGCACCCGCGCCGAGCGCTACCAGGAGCTGGAGGACGACTTCACGTACGGCGGCAGCCAGGTCGGCCGGTCGGTGATCTCCAAGGGGCAGCTCAAGTTGGTGCTGGAGACCTTCCGCGACCGGCTGTTCACCGAGATCTTCCCCGGCCGCAGCACCGTGCCCAAGACGCTGATCTTCGCCTGCGACGACAACCACGCCGAGGAGATCGTGGCGATGGTCCGCACCGTCTTCGGCCGTGGCAACGACTTCGCCAAGAAGATCACCTATTCGTCGCGCCGGGACGGCGACAACCCCGACGCGCTGATCCAGGCGTTCCGCAACAGCCCCGAGCTGCGCATCGCGGTGACCGTCGACATGATCGCCACGGGCACCGACGTCAAGCCCCTGGAGTGCGTCTTCTTCCTCCGGCCGGTGCGCAGCGCCACGTACTTCGAGCAGATGAAGGGGCGCGGGGCGCGCACCATCGACGCGGCCGACTTCCAGTCCGTCACCCCCGACGCCGAGGTCAAGGAGCGCTTCGTCATCGTCGACGCGGTCGGCGTCACCGAGGCCGACCTGGACGAGGCGGTGCCGCTGCACCGGCACACCGAGAAGCAGATCTCGCTGCGCGACCTGCTGCGCAAGGCCGGCACGCTCACCGCCACCGCCGACGAGGTGGCCACCCTCGCAGCCCGGCTGGCCCGGCTCGACCGCCAGCTCAGCCCCGACGAGCGGGCCGAGCTGGCCACGCTGGCCGGGCGACCGCTCAAGGGCATCGTGCGCGGCCTGACCGACGCCGTCGCCCCCGAGCAGCTCAACCCGGCCCGGCAGGCCGGGCAGAAGGCCGTACGGGATCTGCTGGCCGGCGCGCTGCACCCGCTCGCCGCGAACCCGACGCTGCGCGAACGCATCCTTCAGATCCGCCGGGCGCACGACATCACCATCGACGAAGTCAACGTCGACAAGCTTGTCTCGGCGGCCGGGGTGCCCGCCGAGGAGCGCGCCCGGGTGACCGTGCGGAGCTGGCACGAATACCTGGAGCAGCACCGCGACGAGATCACCGCGTTGCAGGTCTACTACGAGGGCAAGGGCCGGGTCAGTTACGAGCAGATCAAGGAACTGGCCGCGCGCATCGCCCGCCCGCCGCAGGCATGGACGACCGAGCGGCTCTGGGAGGCGTACGTCCTGCTCGGACGGACCTCCGCGCAGCCCGGCCCGCGCGCGCTGACCGACCTGGTGGCCCTCATCCGGTACGAAATAGGGCTTGACCAGGAGCTTCGTCCCTATCGGACGTCCGTTGAGGAGCGATTCCGTGGGTGGCTGCTGGCGCAGCGGCAGGCGGGGGCTACGTTCACAGCCGATCAGGTGTGGTGGCTGGAGAGGATCAAGGACGTGATATCGGTCAGCGTGGAGATCACCACGGAAGACCTGGAGGGCGCCCCGTTCACGGAACGCGGCGGCATCGACGGGTACGCCAACACGTTCGGAGATCGGGCTGAGCCACTGCTGGACGAGCTGAACCAGGAGCTTTCCGCGTGACCGATCTGCCGGTCGGCTGGACCGAGGTCACCCTTGGAGATGTGGCAGAGTCAGTAAAGAACGGAATCTTCGTCTCTCGACCTGATGCTGAGCCAAACGGTGTGCCAATCCTGCGTATCAATGCTGTTCGGCCTGGAGCCCTGAGGCTCGATGACGTGCGCTACAGCGCGAAAGATCGCGATGAGCTGTCAAAGTCGGACGCTCTGCTGGTTCCAGGTGATTTACTCTTCACTCGGTACAACGGCAATATCAATTACGTTGGCGCGTGCGCAATGGTGCCGGACTGTCTCGGAGATTTGACCTATCCTGACAAGTTGATTCGGGCCAGACTCAATCAGGATGTCGTCGATCCCAGGTACATTCAATATGCCTTCGAGGCTCCGCAGGTTCGATCGCTGGTTCGATCGAGTGCGCGCACCACTGCTGGTCAAGCAGGAATTTCCGGGTCTAGCTTAAAGTCGATACCATTTTCGCTTCCTCCACTTGTGGAGCAGCGCCGCATCGTCGCCGCGCTTGAGGGCCAGCTCTCTCTGCTCGACGCCGGGACTGAGTTGTTGCGGTTGTCGCAGCAGCGACTTGGCAGGTTGAAGAAGAGAGTCCTGGTCGAGGCGGTGCCGCTTGACGGTGGTAGCCGCTGGCGGCTGGTGACCGTCGCTGATGCCGGAACAGTCGACCTTGGGCGGCAGCGGCATCCCGACTGGCACAACGGCCCGCACATGCGGCCCTATCTGCGGGTGGCCAACGTCTTCGAGGATCGCATCGACACCTCGGACGTCATGGAGATGGACTTTCCGCCCGCAGTCTTCGAAAAGTTCAGGCTTCGTGAGGGCGATGTCCTCCTCAACGAGGGGCAAAGCCCGGAGCTCCTGGGGCGCCCCGCTCTTTATCGCGGCGTCCCCAAGGATGCGGCATTCACGAACAGTATTCTTCGTTTCCGGACGGGGCCTGGCGTTGACCCGGAGTGGGCATTGCTGGTGTTTCGGCGGCACATGCACGCCGGGCGCTTCACGCGAGAGGTGCGGATCACGACGAATATCGCACATCTCTCCGCCGGGCGCTTCAAAGCGGTCGAGTTCCCAATTCCGCCGCTGTCTGAGCAGAGGGAGATCGTGGCTCGCACCTCCGATCTTCTTGGGGGAATCGACCGTCTGACGGAGGCGACCACCATCGCTCAGCGCCGGGCTGCGGCGCTGCGCGCCTCGCTCTTGTCTGAGGCATTCGCGGGGCAGCTGGTGCCGCAGGACCCGAACGACGAGCCGGCCTCCGAGCTGCTGGCCCGGATCAGGGCCGAGCGGGCGGCCACCGTCCCGAAGCAGCGCGCCCGCTCTCGACGTACCCCCAAGGAGCTGCCGGCTCCGCCGACCAGGGTGACCGGCGACGACTATCAGCAGGAGGCTTTGCCGCTGTGAGCACCGTGGATTCTCGCCGGCTGGTGCAGAAGCTCTGGAACTACTGCGACGTGCTCCGCGACGACGGCGTCTCGACCATCGACTACGTCGAGCAGTTGACGTTCCTGCTCTTCCTCAAGATGGCCCACGAGCGGGCCAACCGAAATCTCAGGCCGGAGAAGATCGTTCCGGACGAGCTGAGCTGGCAGACCCTGCTCGACTCCGAGGGTGACGCGCTGGAGGTGCAGTACCGGCACATCCTCACCGGGCTGGCCCGCGAGGGCGGCACCCTCGGCACGATCTTCCGCAAGGCGCAGAACAAGATCCAGGACCCGGCGAAGCTCAAGCGGCTGATCGTGGACCTGATCGGCAAGCAGGAATGGTCGGCCACTGGGGTCGACGTCAAGGGTGACGCCTACGAGGAGCTGTTGGCCAAGGGCGCGGAGGACGCGAAGTCCGGCGCGGGGCAGTACTTCACCCCGCGCGCCCTGACCACCGCCATGGTCGACTGCATGCTGCCCACCCCCGACGACACGATCACCGACCCGGCCTGCGGCACGGGCGGCTTCCTGCTGGCGGCGTTCGAGCATATCCAGCGCCACCACGGCAGCGGGCTCACCCCCGACCAGCGGCGGCGGCTCGCCAACGGGGCGATCACCGGCACCGAGCTGGTCGACGGCACCGCGCGCCTGGCGGCGATGAACATGCTGCTGCACGGCATCGGCACCCCCAACGGCCCGTCGCTGATCAGTGTGCGGGACGCCCTCGGCAAGGAGCCGGAGCAGCGGGTCAGCCTGGTGCTGGCCAACCCGCCGTTCGGGCGCAGTTCCTCGATCCGGATGGTGGGGGAGGGCGGGAAGAGCAATCGCGAGGAACGCGAGATCAACCGCGCCGACTTCTGGGCCACCACCGCCAACAAGCAGCTCAACTTCGTCCAGCACATCGCCTCGCTGCTGAGGATCGACGGACGGGCGGCGGTCGTCCTGCCCGACAACGTGCTCTTCGAGGGTGGCGCGGGGGAGATCATCCGCCGCCGGCTGCTCAAGCAGTACGACCTGCACACCATGCTGCGCCTACCCACGGGCATCTTCTACGCGGGCGGCGTCAAGGCCAACGTGCTTTTCTTCGAGCGCAAGCGCGCCCGCGAGGAGCCGTGGACCGAAAAGCTCTGGGTGTACGACTTCCGCACCAACCAGCACTTCACGCTCAAACAGAACGCGCTGCGCCGCGACCACCTCCAGGACTTCGTGGACTGCTACCTGCCCGGCAAGGACCGCTCCGAGCGGGTGGAGACCGAACGCTTCAAATCCTTCTCGTACGACGAGCTGATCGCCCGCGACAAGGTGAACCTGGACATCACCTGGCTCAAGGACGCCTCGTTGGAGGACGCCGACGCGCTGCTCCCGCCGGAGGTCATCGCGCAGGAGATCGTCGAGGACCTACAGGCGGCGCTACGCGAGTTCGCCGCCATCGCCGAAGCCCTCGGTGCCCAGACTTCAGGAGTCGACAATGGATAACGCAGTGCAACTGATCAGTGACGGGGATGGGCTGCTGGTCCTCGGGGATGCGGCGGCTGTCGAACTCTTCCTCGTCTCCGAAGGGCTGCCGTCGAAGGACCCGGGACTCCCACGGCTTCGCTCTGTCCTTAGCAGCGGATCTGGCATCGCACAGGCAGCTTCCGAGGTTGCCGCCAACTCGGGCCGCTGGGTGCAATTGACCAAGGAGTCCGCAGAGAAGGTCCATAAATTCGGGCTGATGCCGAGCAAGACCCCCGGCGTCAGTCATGCGATGGTGGGGCAGCCCGGCTCGATCCAGTCATGGCTGCAGATCGCGAAGGGGCCAGGATCGATTGCCGGCAACCCGGCGATTCTGTCCGGTGCTGCGGGGATCATGGCGCAGGTTGCCATGCAACAGGCCATGGAGGAGATCACCGACTATCTCGCCCGAATCGAGGAGAAGGTCGACGATGTGCTCCGGGCGCAGAAGGACGCTGTGCTGGCCCGGATGATCGGAGTGGGCTTCGTCATCGAAGAGGCCATGACCATCCGAGAGAGCACGGGCCGGGTCGACGAAATCACGTGGTCGAAGGTGCAGACCGCGCCGACGACCATCGCGGATACCCAGGCGTACGCGCTGCGTCAGCTCGACGCCCTCGCGGAGAAGCTGGAGCGCAAGACCGACATCGGTGGTCTCGCCAAGGCGGCGAAGGAAGCAGAGTCCCAGGCGGGGGAGTGGCTTGCCGTGCTGGCTCGCTGCTTCCAGCTTCAAGACGCGGTCGCCGTGCTTGAACTCGACCGGGTCCTCGACGCGTCTCCGGGTCAGTTGGACGGGCATCGCCTGGGGCTGAAGACGGCCCGTCAGAACCGGCTGGAGCTCATCTCGCGGTGCACCGAGCGCTTGTTGGCTCGGTTGGCTGTGGCTGCCGGTCGAGCGAACACGAAGGTTCTGATGAACCCGTTCGATGCCCCGGCGGTAGTGCAGTCGAGCAACCATGTCTCGGTCGCCATCGTCGACTTTCAAGGACGGCTCGGAATCGAGCGTGCTGCGCAATCAGCGGAGGCGAGGCGATGGGCGGACGCGGCCAAGGAGGTGACCAACAAGGCGCTCGAGACGGGAGGAGAGGGCGTCGATACCGCCAGGCGCCTGAGTAACGAGACCGTCGACCGGGCCATCTCGGTGACGGGCAGGCTCTCCAGCCGAATCACCGAGCGAGCGTCTCGTTGGCGCGGGAACGACAAGGGCTGAGGATAGGCCATGTGAGGTGCCGTAGCCCTCGACCTCCTCGCCGAGGTGGGGCCAGGGTTGGGGCCGTCCGCTCGTCGACACGATCCACGGCTCGTCGATCGCTAACCTGAGGTACGCCGGAGCCATCCCCCTGGCGGAATATCTCTACGAGACGTATCTGAAGGAACGCGCCGAGGAGTAGGGGAGCCAGTCATGAGCAGCAACTACGCGCGATGGAAGGACATCCGCGCCGAGCACGTCGAACGGGCTGGTGGCGAAGAAGCAGTCGAGGCTGGCAAGCAGGAACTGCTCGCCGGTGTAGTCGGCCATTGCCCTGCCGAAGTGCGACGGGCCCGCGGCCTGACCAGGTCCTGATTTGCCCGTCATTTTCTCCCCGGTCTGATCCGCCCCGGCTGCCGCCACTCCCGCGTCAGCTCATCGACATGTCAGGCCGGCAGCGCGTCAGCCTTGCGTTGTCAGGCTGGGGTGTCGTCCTCGGTCGGGCGTGGCTGGCGGTACTTTTTGATCCACTCTTCGACGTCCTCGGCCAGCCACACCTTCATGCCGCGCAGCTCCTGGTAGGGCTTCGGGAAGGTGGGGTACCGGGTGAGCTGCTGGAACCGCTGCCGCGAGACGCCCAGCCGTTCGGCGATCTCGTAGGGCCCCATCAGGGCCCCCAGGACACGTCCCACGAGGGCCGAAAGTAGCCGGTCGGTCACTATCCGATTGGCTATTGCCAGTTGACTCGTCGCCCCGTCGGGATCGTGTCCGTATGCAGCGACGAGTGTCCTTCAAGGAGTTCCTGGTCGCCACGGCGATGACCCTGGCCCGGCGGCACAAGCCGGTCTGGTCGTGGATCAGGTGGCGGTACGTCTGTAGGTGCGGCAACGACCTGCCCTGCCGGCACCGGCACCGCATCCCGATCAGTCGCCAGCACTGGCCGGGGGAGGAGCAGTGACCCGGCACGGCCCGGTGCTGCCGCTGTGGCTCTGCGCCGGCTGCTCCACCCCCTGGCCCTGCGCCACCCGCCGCGACGAACTGCGCCAGGAGTTCGCGGGCTCGCCGATCTCCCTGGCCCTCTACATGGGCTCGTACTACGTGGCCGCCTGCCAGGACATCGGTTGGGCCCCGGCGGGCACGCTGCACCGCCGCTTCCTCGGCTGGGTGCGGTGATCGACCTGCGGGCCGGGGCGCTGCTGCACGTCACCAGCGCGGCGAGCGTCCAGTTCGTGAAGCCGATCTTCTTCCGGCTGATCCGCGTGCACGCCGACCGGATCACCTACGACGGCTGGACCTGGTTGGACGGCTACCAGCTCGACGCCACGGGCGACGCGGTGGCGCGGCGCTCGATCTTCGTCCAGCGCGCCGGGCTGCGGCTGCTGAACCCCTCCGCCCTCGCCCCGGCCCCGACGAAACGGACGACCCGCCGGCCGCGCCGACCCGTCGACAACGCCGACCGCGCCGGGCCGGCCCGGGCCGGGTGAGCGCAGTCCACCCGCCCGCCCCGGCCCGGCCGGCTACGCCGACGATCAGGCGCGCTCGATCACCACCACCGGGATCTCCCGGTCGGCCTTGCGCTGGTACTCGGCGTACGGGGGGAAGACCTTCGCCATCAGCTCGAACAGCCGGGGCCGCTCCTGCGCGTCGACCGTCCGGGCCCGCCCCGTGAAGCGCTCCGCGCCGATCTGCACCTCCACCGCCGGGTCGGCGGCCAGGTTCAGGTACCAGCTCGGGTGGGTCGCCGAGCCGCCGTTGGAGGCGACCAGCACCACCCGGTCGCCGTCGCGGCCGTAGTACAACGCGGTGCGCCGCAGCGCGCCCGACTTGCGGCCCCGCGTGGTGAGCAGCAGCGCCTCGTAGCCGTTGTACGTGGAGCCCTCCGCGCCGTCGGTCTCCACGTACCGCCGGATGTGCTCGCCCACCCAGCCGACCGGGCTGTCCTCGATAGTCTCGCCCTGCCCCGCTGCGGCCATGCCGTTGTCTCCTCGCCTCTGCGGGCACCCCGTGCGCCCCGCCCACGGCAGGTTAGCGACCCGCCCACGTCCCCGCACCGCCAAAGGGCGCTCAGGCGGCCTTCGCCAACGCCTCGTACTCGTCGTCGGTGAGCCGCACCTGCGCGGCGGCCACGTTCTCCTCCAGGTGCGCCACGGACGACGTACCCGGGATGGGGAGGATGACCGGCGAGCGCCGCAGCAGCCACGCCAGCGCGAGCTGCGCGGGCGTCGCGCCGTGCGCGGTGGAGATCGCGTCCAGCGGGCCGCCCGCCTTGGCCAGCTCGCCGGTGGCCATCGGGAACCACGGGATGAACGCCAGGTCGTTGCGTTCGCAGTGCTCCAGCACCGCCTCGGCGCTGCGCTCGGCCAGGTTGTAGAGGTTCTGCACCGAGACGATCGGGACGATCGCCCGGGCCTGCTCGATCTGCTCCACGGTCACCTCGGAGAGCCCGATGTGGCGGATCTTGCCCTCCTGGCGCAGCAGCGCCAGCTCGCCGAGCTGGTCGGCCAGCGGCACCTTGGCGTCGATGCGGTGCAACTGGTAGAGCCCGATGGTCTCCAGGCCCAGGTGGCGCAGGCTGAGCTCGCACTGCTGGCGCAGGTACTCCGGCCGCCCCACCGGCCGCCAGTCGCTCGGCCCGGCGCGGGTCAGCCCGGCCTTCGTCGCGATCACCAGATCATCGGCGTACGGGTGCAGCGCCTCGCGGATCAGCCGCTCCGAGACGAACGGGCCGTACGAGTCGGCGGTGTCGATGAACGTCACCCCCAGCTCGTACGCGCGGCGCAGCACCCGCACCGCCTCCGCCGGGTCCTTCGGCTCGCCCCACACCCCCGGCCCGGTGAGCTGCATCGCCCCGTAGCCGAGCCGCCGCACCTCAAGGTCACCACCGATCCGGTACGTCCCGGACGCCTTCGCGGGTTGCCCGCCAGCGTCGTTGCCCATGGTCGAACCCCAATCCCTGCGTGTCGCCCTCGGCGGACCCGGCATCGTACGGTGGGTCATTCCCCCGGATCGGGGTTTCCAACGCCCGATCAGCCCGAGCGCACCCGACGACGGGCGCAGCGACGCGAAGGAGCCCGGTCCCGCGTATCGCGGACGCCTACGCCGCCGGTACGACATCCGTCGGTCGCGCCGTGCGGCCCAGGATCAGATCGGCCGCCCGCCAGGCCAGCGCCATCACCGGGGCGTTGAGGTACCCGGAGACCAGCACCGGCAGCACCGAGGCGTCGGCGACCCGCAGCCCGTCGACCCCCCGCACCCGCAGCTGCGGGTCGACGACGTGCGCGTCGTCGGGGCCCATCGCGCAGGTGCCCACCGCGTGGTAGCCGCAGTAGCCCAGGGCCAGCGACGCCGCGATGATCTCGGAGTCGTCGCGGACGTCCGGGCCGGGCAGGGTCTCCACCGCCACCCGCCCGGCGAGCGGGTCGGTGGCGAAGAGCTCCCGCATCCGCCGGAACGCGTTCACGGCCACCCGCCGGTCGTGGTCGGTGGTGAGGTAGTTGGCGACGATCCGCGGTGGCGTGGCCGGGTCGGCGGAGGTGATGGCGAGGGTGCCCTCGCTGTCCGGCCGGCTGACCGTGCAGAGCCCCATCATGCCGGGCTCGGTCTCCAGCTCCAGCGCGTGACCCGGCCGCCTCGGCGCGGCCGAGAACGGGGCGATCAGCAGTTGCGCGTCGGGCCGGTCGACGTCCGCCGACGACCGGATGTGCGCCCCGACGTCGTGCACGGGGAGGCTGAGCGGGCCGCGCCGGGTCAGCGCGTACCGCAGCGCGGCCAGCCCCTGGCCGAGCAGGCTGCCCAGCATCCGGTTGTAGCCGCCGTCGCCGGTCAGCCGGAACTGCACCGGCGTCGCGCGGTGCTCGCGCAGCCCCAGCCCCACCCGGGGGCGGTCCAGCAGCACCCGCACCCCGGCGCGGCGCAGCGTCTGCGCCGGCCCGATCCCGGAGACCTGCAACAGTTGCGGGGTGGCGATGGCCCCGGCGGCGAGGATCACCTCGGCGGCGGCGGTGTAGTCGACGGTCCGGCCGGCGCGGTGGGCGCGTACCCCGACCGCCCGGCCGCCCTCGACGAGGACCCGGACCACGGCGGTCTCCACCGCGACGGTGAGGTTGGGCCGGTCGCGGACCGGGTGCAGGAACGCGTCGGCGGCGCTGACCCGCCGGCCGTCGCGGATGGTGGCGGTCAGGTAGCCGATCCGCTCGTCGTCGTCGGCGTTGAGGTCGTCGACCCGACGCCAACCCAGGGCCTGCCCGGCGGTGAGCGCGTCCTCGCAGAGCTCGTCGGTGTCGGTGGCCGAGGAGAGCCGCAGCGGCCCGCCCGCGCCGCGCACCGCCGAGGCGCCCAGCGGGTGGTCCTCCAGCCGCTTGAAGATCGGCAGCATGGTGTCCCAGCCCCAGCCCGGGTTGCCCAGCCGCTCCAGCTCGTCGTGGTCGAGGCGGTCGCCCCGGCCGTACACCATGCCGTTGAGGGAGCTGGACCCGCCGATCAGCCGGCCGCGCTGCCACACCTCGCGCTGCGCGGGGGCCGCCTGGGCCGGGTAGTGCCAGGCGGTGCGCCGGTCGTCCATCAGCCTGCTGAAGCCCTTGGGGATACGGACGAAGGGGCTGCGGTCCCAGCCGCCCGCCTCGATCAGCAGCACCCGGGTCCCCGGGTCCTCGCTGAGCCGGTTGGCCAGCACGCACCCGGCGGCGCCGGCACCCACCACGACGTAGTCGAACTCTGTCACGCTGCCCCCGATCGACGGGTGTGAGAATCCCTCAGAAGGTAGTCGCTCGATCACCCGACGGAAAGAGCGGGGCACCCCTCGCGGCCGTGGGGTGACGCGGTGTGTGGGTCGGCCCCCGGTGGGCCGGGCGAAACCGGCACGGGGTCGACAACCGGGCCGGCGGCGGGGTCAGTTGCGCCGAGCGGCCCCGGCGGCGGCCGTCCGCGTGCGACGCTGGGCCGGAAACGACGTCCGGTCGCCCCGGCGTCCGTGGGCCGACCGCCGGGAACGGCGCAGGTGGGCCGGGCGCGGCGAGCGGCGCGCGGGTCGGGCGGCTCGGGTGGGCCGGGAGCGGCGCGCGGGCCGGGCGGGCCGTGGAGCGGGGAACGGGTCGGGAGCGGGGGAGGGGAGCACCATGACGGGGTTGCCGCAGGTCGATTCGGCGCTGGACACCTACGAGTGCATCGTGCTCTACCCCGGAGCCGCCGGCCGGGCCCTGCCCGAGGAGACGGTGCAGCGGTTGCAGGCCGAGCACACCGAGCACATGCTTGCGCTGCAACGGCGGGGCATCGTGCTGCTCGTCGGCTCGATCGACGGTCCCGCCCGCGAGCCCGACCCGCCGATCGGCTTCGGCCTGGCCCGTACCGGCTCGGTCGACGGCGTACGCGACGTGATGCAGGCCGACCCGGCGGTGCAGGCCGGGCTCTACCGGGTGGACGTCCTGACGTTCCTCTGCCCGGCCGGCTCGGTGGATTTCCCCCTCGTCAAGACCGGGAGCTGATCCTCGGCGGACATCCGCCGCCCGTCCCCCGGGGCGGGCCTGCGTGATCGAAACCGCGTCGGCGGCCACGGCCCGCGCGGCGGGGCGGGGAGCGCGACCACGGCGGATGACACCGGGCGGTACGATTCCCGGCGCGCGGTCACCGATGCCCGCCGACACGATGATTCCCGACGACGGCGCCGGTGTGGTCCCGCTCGCCGGGCACGCGGGCGTGCCAGGTCGTCGCACACTTTTGTTCCGCAGTCCCAAAGGGGTCGGCCCCTCGACCGACCCGGAGGAGAGACTAGCCTGATGGGCGTGACACGCCGCGCGAAGATCGTCTGCACTCTCGGTCCTGCCACCGCGTCCCCGGAACGCATCCGGGGACTCGTCGAGGCGGGCATGAACGTGGCGAGGCTCAACTTCAGCCACGGCAGCCACGCCGACCACGAGGCGGTCTACCGGCTCGTCCGCGAGGCCGCCGACGCCGCGGGCCGGCCGGTGGCCGTGCTCGCCGACCTGCAGGGCCCCAAGATCCGCCTCGGCCGCTTCGCCGACGGCCCGCACGAGTGGCGCACCGGCGACTCGGTGGTGATCACCGGCGACGAGATCCTCGGCAGCAGGGAGCGGGTCTCCTGCACCTACACCAAGCTCCCGCAGGAGGTGAAGGCCGGCGACCGGCTGCTCATCGACGACGGTCGGGTGGCCGTCGAGGTCAGCGAGGTGGTCGGCAACGACATCCGCTGCCTGGTCACCGAGGGCGGCCCGGTCTCCAACAACAAGGGCGTCTCGCTGCCGAACGTGGCGGTCAGCGTCCCGGCCCTGTCCGAGAAGGACGCCGAGGACCTGCGCTTCGCCCTCGGGCTCAACGTCGACCTGATCGCCCTCTCCTTCGTCCGCTCGGCGGAGGACATCAAGCTCGTCCACAGCATCATGGACGAGGTCGGCCTGCGCCGGCCGGTGCTGGCCAAGGTGGAGAAGCCGGAGGCGGTCGACCACCTGGAGGCGATCGTGCTGGCCTTCGACGGCGTGATGGTCGCCCGCGGCGACCTCGGCGTCGAGATGCCGCTGGACCAGGTGCCGCTGGTGCAGAAGCGCGCCGTGCAGCTCTGCCGGGAGAACGCCAAGCCGGTCATCGTGGCCACCCAGATGCTCGACTCCATGATCGAGAACTCGCGGCCCACCCGCGCCGAGGCCTCCGACGTGGCCAACGCGGTGCTCGACGGCGCGGACGCGGTGATGCTCTCCGGCGAGACCAGCGTCGGCAAGTACCCGGTGCTCACCGTCAGCACCATGGCGAAGATCATCACCACCACCGAGGCCGGCTCCATCGGGGTGCCCCGGCTGCAGCACGACCCGCGCACCCACGGCGGGGCGCTCACCGTCGCCGCGTCCTCGATCGCCCGCGCCATCAACGCCAAGGCCCTGGTCGCCTTCTCGCAGACCGGTGACACCGTCAAGCGACTCAGCCGGCTGCACTGCGACCTGCCGCTGCTGGCCTTCACCCCGGTGCCCGAGGTGCGCAGCCAGCTCGCCCTCTGCTGGGGCGTGGAGACCTTCCTGATGCCGTTCGTCGAGCACACCGACGACATGTTCCGCCAGGTCGACCAGGCGCTGCTCGGCCTGGACCGGGCCAACCCCGGCGACTACGTGGTGATCGTCGCCGGCAGCCCGCCCGGCACCCCCGGCTCCACCAACACCCTGCGGGTGCACCAGCTCGGCTCGCTGGTCGACGCGGCCTCGGCGAGGGCGTTGCGGTGACCGACGCCGTGGCCGTCGGCCAGGCCGCCGTGGACCAACTCCTCCAGGTCCTCGACCTGGAGCAGACCGGTGACATGACCTTCCGGGGGATGAGCCCCCAGGTGGGTCTGCAGCGGGTCTACGGTGGCCAGGTCGCCGGCCAGGCGCTGGTAGCCGCCGGCCGCACCGTCGACGCGGAGCGGGCCGTGCACTCGCTGCACGGCTACTTCGTCCGCGCCGGCGACGCCGCCGAGCCGATCGAGTACCAGGTGGAGAACATCCGCGACGGCCGGTCGTTCTCCGTGCGCCGCGCGGTGGCGCTGCAACACGGCAAGCCGATCTTCTTCATGTCGGCGTCGTTCCAGCGGCCGGAGGAGGGCCTGGACCACCAGACCCCCACCCCGCCGGACGTGCCCCGACCCGACGACGTGCCGACCATGAGCGAGCGACTGGCCCGCTACCCCGAGCGGCGGGGCATCTGGGGCCAGATCCCCCGCCCGATCGACGTGCGCTACGTCGGCGAGCCCGGCTGGGTACGCCCCGGCGACCGCCCCGCCGACCTGCACCAGCGGGCGTGGATGCGCATCGACGGCAAGCTCCCCGACGACCCGCTGCTGCACGCCTGCGCCCTGACGTACGCCTCCGACCTGAGCCTGCTCGACTCGGTGCTGTCGGTGCACGGCGAGGTGTGGGGCCCCGGCGGCGTGGTCGGCGCCAGCCTCGACCACGCCCTGTGGTTCCACCGGCCGTTCCGCGCCGACGAGTGGTTCCTGTACGACTGCGAGAGCCCGTCGGCCTCCGGCGCCCGAGGGCTGGCGACCGGCCGGATGTTCACCGCGCAGGGCCGGCACATCGCCAGCGCCGTGCAGGAGGGCCTGCTGCGCCGGGTCGGCGCCTGACCCGCCGCGCCGGGCGGGCTTGATCTGCTTCGGCCGGGCCGGGCCGGTCAGAAGCTGCTGACCAGCTTCACGAAGGCCTCGTCGATCGTCGTCGGGTCCTTGGCGTTGAACGCCTTGCCGGCGCTGGCCGTGGCGATCTGCTCCAGGGCGGGCAGGTCGGACTGCTGGTCGAAGGCCACGCAGAAGACCTTCACCGGCCGCTGCGGGTCCAGCGCGATGTCCTTGAGCAGCCGGGCCAGGTCGTTGTCCTTCGGGTACTCGTTCTTGCCGTCGGTGAGGACCACCACCGCGTTGATCCGATCCGGGTCGTAGTTGTCGCGCAGGTGCCGGTGCGCGGCGCGGACCGTCGCGTACAGCGCGGTGTTGCCCTCCGGCCGCAGCTCGGCGAGGCCGCGCTTGAACACGGCCCGGTTGAACGGCCCCAGCGGGACCTCCTCGCCGTACGGCTTGCCCGGCCGCTGCGGCGTCTCCGAGGAGAACGACCAGAGCGCCACCCGGTCGGCGGAGTTGAGCAGGTCCACGCCCTTGTACGCGGCGGCGGTGGCCACCTTGAACCGGGTGCTGCCGCCGACCGGGGCGGTCATCGAGCCGGAGGTGTCCACGGCCAGCAGGATGTTCGCCTTCTTGCGCAGCGTGCCCCAGCCGCGCAGGATCGCGTCGACCACCTCGGGCTCCGGCGGGTCGAAGGTGACCAGCTCCGCGCCGGGCCCGCCGCCGACCGCCGCGAGCAGGGCGTCGGAGGGCCGGCCCTCGTGGTCGCGGAAGCCCAGCTCCGCGAAGCTGCGCTGCTGGGGCGCGGCCTGGAGGAAGGCCAGGAAGTCCTGGGCCGCCGCCCGCTGCGCCTCGTCGGTTGAGGCGAGCACGACGTACGGGTGGTCGAGGTTGAAGGTGCCCTCCTTCGGGTGCACCGCCACCAGCGGCACCCGGGGCTTGTCGCCCGGGGTGGGGCTGAGCTGCCCCTCGTTGTACTGGTAGACCAGCTCCTCCTGCACCACGACCGCGCTCATGTCGCGCGCCCGCGCGTCACCGATCGCGCCCAGGTCCGCCTCGGCCAGGTCGCGCAGCAGGTCCACCGAGTCGTCGCTGTAGTGCGAGACGTTCGCCTCGATCCGCCGGACGAACTGGGTCACCGCCGGCCTGCCCAGGTCGGCCTTGGTCAGGTCGCTGGAGCGGCCCACGGCGGCGTAGTAGGTGGCGATGGTGGCCGCCAGCCCCGACGTGGAGAGGCTGGGGTTGTCCTTGCCGAAGGTGAACCGGCCCCACTCGGGGCGGCCGAAGGCCGCCCAGCCCGCGTCGCCGGAGAGCCCGAGCAGGTCCGCCCAGCCGAGCGGGCCGCGCTGGCGCACCAACTCACCCTTCTCCTGCGGCATGGCGATGACCAACGGGCTGGTGGCGATCGACGGGTACGTGCGCTCGGCGATCTGCGCCGGCCGACCCGGCTCCTGCTGCTCCAGCATCCGTAGCCGGCTCGTCCACAGCGACGACGTCGGCAGCCACACCTGCGGGGTGGGGAACGTCGGCTGCCGACCCGCCCAGTTCCCCGCCGCCAGCGCCTCCATCGCCTTACCCGAGTTGAGCCCGTGCACGCTGACCTGGGCGCAGTGCCCGCCGAAGCGCCGGTCGGCGGCGTTGTACCGCTCCGCGAGCTGGCCGAGGAGGTGGTCCTTCTCCGTCGAGGAGTTCACCTCCAGCGCCACGCACGAGGAGCGGTCCGTGCCGGGTCCGGTGGCCGGCCGCACGATCACGTACGCCCCGGCGATCACCGCGAGGCCGGCGACGACGGCCAGCGAGTACGGCAACCACGCGCGGGCGGCAGGCTGGCCGGCGGCCATCGGGTCCTCCTACGGTTGGGGTCGGTTGGTGACGTCGGGGTGGGCCGCCCGGCGGCCCGGCCCGGCTGGGTGACCGTCCCGTGCGGGGTCGTGCGGTGAGGCGGCGTCCTGCGGTAGGGCGGCGGCGTGCGGTGCCCGGACCGTGGGCAACGCGCTGGCGACCAGCAGACGGACACCGTAGACCACGACGAACGTCACCGCCCCGATGCCGGCGGCGGTGCCCACGGCGGTGGACGCCACGTAGCCGGTCGCCGCCCCCACCGCGCCGAGGAAGATGGCCGTCGAGATGCCCCACGCGTCGGCCCACTGCCGGCGCAGCCGCGCCGACCAGGTGTCCCGGGCGGACTCACGCCGGTCGCCCGCCGCACCGGTCGGCCCGGTCTCGGCGGCCGCCGGCGGCCACGCCGGCTCTCCCCGTCCGGCCCGCCCGTGCCACGCCGTCGCCCCGTGCGCCACCTGGGGGTACGCCGTCGACCCGTGCGCGGTCTGGGCGTACGCCGTCGTCCCGTGCGTCGGGGGCGGGTGGGCGGTCGCGTGGTGGGCGGTCGCCTCGTGCGCCAGCGGCGCGTGGGCGGTCCCGTGGTGGGCGGTCGCCCTCTGCGCCGGGGGCGCGTGGTGGGTCGTCTGGTGGGTCGTCGCCCCGGGGGGCGCAGGCTGCCGTGTCGTCGGCTGGCGGGGGACCAGGTGGGTGGCCGCGTCGGTGCCCTCGCGCAGCGCCGCCTGGATGGGCACCGGGGCCTCGGCGCGGGTGTGCCCCAGCAGCCGCAGCAGGACCTGCTCGGCCGGGGGCCGGGCCCGGTGGTCCTTGGCCAGGCAGTGCGCGACCAGCTCGGCCAGCGGGCCGGAGAGGCCGGCCAGCTCCGGCGGGTCGTGCAGGACCCGGTTCATCACCGCCACGATCGTCCCGGTGCCGAACGGTGGCCGGCCCGCCGCGGCGAAGGCGATGGTCGCCGCCCACGCGAAGACGTCGCTGGCCGGGCCGACCTCCTCGTCGCGGAACCGCTCCGGGGCCATGTACGGCGCGGTGCCCATGATCCTGCTGGTCACCGTCTCGGTGACGTCGAGCGCTCGGGCGATGCCGAAGTCGATGACCCGGGGCCCGTCCGCGCCGAGGACGACGTTGTCGGGCTTGAGGTCGCAGTGCACCACATCGGACTGGTGGATGGCGGCGAGCGCGGTGGCGGTGCCCACGGCCAGCCGGTGCAGGGCGTTGCCGGTGATCGGGCCCTGCTCGCGCACGTGCTGTTGCAGGGTGAGGCCCTCGATGTACTCGCTCACCACGTACGGGGGGTCGCTGTCCACGTCCGCCGCGAGGATCTGGGCCGTGCAGAACGCCGCGACCCGCCGGGCAGCGGCGATCTCCTTGGCGAACTGGGCCTTGGCGCGGGGGTGGTGGTGCAGGTCGACGTTGATCATCTTGACGGCGACCGCCGTGCCCTGCTCGTCGCGGCCCAGGTAGACCACGCCCTGGCCGCCCGCGCCGAGCCGGCCGAGCAGCTCGTAGGGGCCCGCCCGGACGGGGTCCCGCGGACCCAGCGGCGTCATCTCCGGCATTGCTGTCGCTGCCCCTATCGGCCTGGCTGCCTTCGGCTGGCGCGGGTGCGTCGTCCCGCGCGAACCGCTCGTCTCGCCACGTCGCGCGTCCTCGCCGCGTCGACACCGGTATGGTGCCACGACTGCGCCACCGGTGAGCACCTCGGCGTGCCGGCGGAGGGGGGATGCCGGTTCGGCCGTTCGGCCGAGGGGCGGCAGTCCGGCCGGCCGACCAGCCGACTAACCTCACCGACATGCGCCTCTCCGCCCGGGTCGACTACGCCCTCCGCGCCGCTGCGGAACTCGCGGCCGTCGCCGAGGGCGCCAACGGCACCCGGACCCGTCCGGTGACCGCCGAGCAGATCGCCAGGGCGCAGGAGATCCCGCCGAAGTTCCTGGAGAGCATCCTGCTGCAACTGCGCCGAGGCGGCATCGTGCACGCCCAACGGGGCCCCGAGGGCGGCTACTGGCTGGCCCGGCCGGCGACGGAGATCTCCCTCGCCGACGTGATCCGGGTGGTGGACGGGCCGCTGGCGCACATCCGGGGGCAGCGACCGGAGCAGCTCGGCTACCTCGGGGCGGCCCGCGCGCTGCAGGACGTGTGGATCGCCCTGCGGGCCAGCGAGCGGGAGATCCTCGAACTGGTCACGGTCGCCGACGTGGCCAACGGCACCCTGCCCGAGCGGGTCAGCGAGCTGGCCGCCGACCCGCGCGCCTGGACCTGACCGGCCGGACCGGCGTAGCGGCGGGTCACGGGAACGGGCCCGGGTCGGCCTGGCATGGGCTCCGCCGCCCGGCCGGGCCCGGCGCGACGGCGGGTTGCGGGGACGGGGGCCGTTCGGCGCGTCTCACCAGTCGATAGGGGACTTGACCCGGGCCGGCGCGTGGCGCATTGTCGACCAAGTTGATAGGAGATGCCGAAAAGTCGGGGGGCGCTCATGCGCAAACTGCTGGTCCTCGCCCTCGTCGGGCTGGTCGCGCAACTGATCGACGGCTCGCTCGGCATGGCCTACGGGCTGACGTCGTCCACCCTGCTGTTGGTCGCCGGGATCGCCCCGGCCGCCGCGTCGGCCTCGGTGCACCTGGCCGAGATCGGCACGACCCTCGCCGCCGGGGTGGCCCACTGGCGGTTCGGCAACGTCGACTGGCGGGTGGTGGCCCGCATCGCCGTGCCGGGCGCCCTCGGCGCGTTCGCCGGCGCGACCTTCCTCAGCGCCATCTCCACCGAGGCCGCCGCGCCCTGGATGGCCGCGATCCTGTTCACCCTCGGGGCGTACCTGCTGGTGCGCTTCTCCCGGCCGCTGCCCACCAACCGGACCGCCGGGCGGCTGCGCGGCCGGTTCCTCGGCCCGCTGGGCCTGGTCGCCGGCTTCGTCGACGCGACCGGCGGCGGGGGATGGGGCCCGGTCGCCACGCCGGCGCTGCTGGTCTCCGGCCGGATGGAACCACGTCGGGTCATCGGCTCGGTCGACACCGCCGAGTTCGTGGTGGCCGGCGCGGCCAGCCTCGGCTTCCTGATCGGCCTCGGCACGGAGGGCTTCCTGCTGCCGACCGTGGCCGCGCTACTCGTCGGCGGCCTGATCGCCGCCCCGATCGCCGCCTGGCTGGTCCGGATCGTTCCGGCCCAGCTCCTCGGCGCCGCCGTCGGTGGCGTGATCGTGCTGACCAACGCCCGCACCCTGGTCCGCGCCGGTGGCCTGCCCGCCGCCGCGCACTGGCTGGTCTACGGGCTGCTGGCCGCAGGCTGGCTCGCCGCCATCGTCCTGGCCGTCCGCGCCCTGCGTCGGGTACGCCACGCCCGCGCCACGGTCGAGGCCGCCGCCGGGCCGGCGCTGCCCCTGGCCCCGGAAGCGCTGCCGGCGGCTCCGGAAGCGCTGCCGGCGGCTCCGGAGGAGGCGGCTCGGGGGCGGACCCGCCCACTGGCCACCATGAAAGGCTGAAAGACCCGGCCGGCCCTCTCACCCGCCCCGGCCGCATCGGAGCGAGCGAACGGCCGAGGCGGGGGAGCGGCGGATACCTCTTCGGCGCTATCTGGAGCTGATGTCGTAGACGAATCAGGGGGACCCGTTCCGATCCAGGGATACGCAGTCCGCCTGATGTCGTAAACGACATCAGCTCCATAGCGTCCCGAACAGCCTTCCCACCTGGCCGAACGCCGCACGGACGGAGACCCGTGTCGCGCCGGCCCGTGTCGCGCCGGCCCGTGCCGCGCCGGCCCGTGTCGCGCCGGCCCGTGTCGCGCCGGCCCGTGCCGCGCCGGCCCGTCCCCAGATCCGCGCCGGTCCCCGCTCGCCCCGCCCTGCCGTCCCACCCGGCCCACTGGCCGGCGCCCCACCCAGCGCACTGGCCGACCGGGTCACTCGTGGACGGTCGGCAGCTTTTCGGCCGTCTCGCTCAGCAGTTTCCACGCCTCGTCGACGTGCTCCAGTGTGGTCAGGGGGGAGCCGACCGCCAGGCGCAGCGTGAACCGGCCGGCGACCCGGGTGTGGGTGAGCAGCACCCGGCCCGTGGCGTTGACCCGGCTCAGCACTTC
Source organism: Micromonospora sp. DT233 (assembly GCF_049841815.1). NCBI lineage: Bacteria > Bacillati > Actinomycetota > Actinomycetes > Micromonosporales > Micromonosporaceae > Micromonospora > Micromonospora sp. DT233. The sequence continues at coordinate 330,956 of NZ_JBNCLB010000004.1, forward strand.
GGCGCTGGCCTCGTCACCGGCGGCGAGACGGAAGCAGACCAACGAGAAGGGGTGCGGCGCGGCGAGCACGAAGCGGTCGTCGGCGCGGATCCGGGCGGCGAAGCGGTCGGCCAGGGCCACCCCGGCGCGGACGTGCGCCCGCAGCCCCTCCACCCCGTACCAGCGCAGCACGAACCAGAGCTTCAGGGCGCGGAAGCGGCGGCCCAACGGCACCTGCCAGTCCCGGTAGTCGATCACCGCGCCGGACTCGGAGGCCGCGTTGCGCAGGTACTCCGGCAGCACCGTCAGCGCCTCGATCAGCTCGCCGGAGTCGGCCACCCAGAACGCGTCGCAGTCGAAGCCGGTGAGCAGCCACTTGTGCGGGTCGAAGCAGTACGAGTCGGCGTACTCCAGGCCGGCGTGCGACCAACGCAGCTCCGGGCAGACCGCCGCCGCGCCCGCGTACGCGGCGTCGACGTGCAGCCAGACGCCGTACTCGGCGCAGATCGCGCCGATCTCCGGCAGCGGGTCGACGGCGGTGGTGGAGGTGGTGCCGATCGTGGCCACCACGATCGCGGGCACGTCGCCGGCCGCGAGGTCCGCCCGGATCGCCGCGCGCAGCGCGTCGGGGCTCATCGCCAGCGTCTGCGGGTCCACCTCGATCGTCCGGAGCCCGTCGCCGCCCAGCCCGGCGATCCGGGCGGCCTTCTCGATGGACGAGTGGCCCTCGGTGGAGGTGTAGGCGCGGTAGCGGCGGTCGAGCCCGGCGGCCCGCCACCGGCCCGCGCTGGCCCGGTGCAGCGCGGCGAGCGTGGCCACCAGGGTCGCCGAGGAGGCCGAGTCCTGGATCACCCCGCCGCCGCTGCCGCCCGAGCGGAACCGCTGCGGCAGATCGAGCAGGTCGGCCAGCCAGTCCAGCATCACCGTCTCCAGCTCGGTGGCGGCGGGGCTGGTGGCCCAGAGCATGCTCTGCACCCCGAGGCCAGAGCTGATCAGGTCGCCCAGCACGCTGGGGCCGGAGGTGTTGGCGGGGAAGTAGCCGAAGAAGCCGGGGTGCTGCCAGTGCGTCAGCCGGGGGGCGATCAGCGTGTCCAGGTCGGCGAGGACGGCCTCGACCGGCTCGCCCTGCGCGGTCGGCCCGCCCGCAAGCGCGGCGGCCAGCGCCCCCGGCGGCTCCGACGAGCCGACCGGGCGCTGCCCGAGGGTGGCCCAGTAGTCGGCGATCCAGTCCACCGCCGCGTGCCCGGCCCGGCGGAACTCCTCGGGATCCATGTGCTCAGCCATCCGTGAAGTCGATCAAACCCCGGCACCGCAGGCAACCCCCGGTACCGCCGGTCACCCGCCCGGCGTACTCGCCCGTGGTTGCCTGCGGGAAAGCGGTGTCCTAGCATTCGTGCTGCGCGGAGCCGAACAACGGACGTCGATGCGTCCGCTCATCGCCGCAGTGCGGCGCACACCTCCCGCCGGCCGGGGCAGGCCGACGGGGCACCGCGTCGCCGCGCGCCCGACCTCCCCGGAGGCACTCCGTGCACCACCGCAGCAGATTCCGCCGCCGCACCGCGCTCGTCGCCGCGGCGGCGGCCGCCACCGTCACCGCCGGCGCCCTCGGCGTCGTCACCGCCTCGGCCGCCGCAGCCGGCTGCCGGGTCGACTACCGGATCACCAACTCCTGGGGCGGCGGCTTCGGCGCCGACGTCACCGTGACCAACCTGGGCGACCCGGTCAACGGCTGGGCCCTGACCTGGGCGTACGCCGCAGGTCAGCAGGTCTCCCAGGCGTGGAACGCCACCGTCACCCAGTCCGGCACGCAGGTCACCGCCCGCGACGTCGGCTACAACGCGCCGATCGGCACCGGCGGCACCGCGAACTTCGGCTTCAACGCCTCGTGGAACGACGCCAGCAACCCCGTCCCGGCGAGCTTCGCGCTCAACGGCACGACCTGCACCGGCGGCACCGCCCCCACCAGCACCCCGCCGCCGACCACCACGCCACCCCCGACCACCACGCCACCCCCGATCACCCCGACCCCGACTCCCACCACGCCGCCGGCCGGGGCCAAGCAGCTCGAGGACCTCGACCGGGGGGTGATCAGCGTCCGCTCCGGCAGCGGGAACCTCGTCTCCTGGCGGCTGCTGGGCACCGAGACCTCCGGGGTGTCGTTCAACGTCTACCGGGGCGGCACCAAGGTCAACGCCACCCCGATCAGCGGGGCCACCAACTACCTCGACGCCGGGGCGGCGGCCGGTGCGGCGTACACCGTGCGGGCCGTGGTGAACGGCGCGGAACAGGCGGCCTCGGCCCCGGCGTTGCAGTTCGGCGCCGGCTACCTCGACGTGCCGATCCAGCCGCCGGCCGGGGGCAGCACGCCGAGCGGGGAGGCGTACAGCTACTCGGCCAACGACGCCAGCGTCGGTGACCTCGACGGCGACGGCGACTACGAGATCGTGCTCAAGTGGGACCCGTCCAACGCCAAGGACAACTCCCAGTCCGGCTACACCGGCAACGTCTACGTCGACGCGTACACCCTCACCGGCACCCGGCTGTGGCGCATCGACCTGGGGCGCAACATCCGCGCGGGCGCCCACTACACCCAGTTCCAGGTGTACGACTACGACGGCGACGGCCGCGCGGAGGTCGCCATGAAGACCGCCGACGGCACCCGCTCGGGCACCGGCCAGGTCGTCGGCTCCTCCTCGGCCGACCACCGCAACTCCGGCGGGTACGTCCTGGCCGGCCCCGAGTACCTGACCATGTTCAACGGGCAGACCGGCGCCATCGCCTCCACCGTCGACTACGACCCGCCGCGCGGCACCGTCTCCTCCTGGGGCGACAACTACGGCAACCGGGTCGACCGGTTCCTCGCCGGGACGGCGTACCTCGACGGCCAGCGCCCCTCGCTGATCATGGCCCGGGGCTACTACACCCGCGCGGTGATCGCCGCCTGGGACTTCCGCGACGGCACCCTGCGCAAGCGGTGGACGTTCGACTCGAACGCCTCCGGCAACTCGGCCGCCGCCGGCCAGGGCAACCACCAGCTCTCCGTCGCCGACGTCGACGCCGACGGCCGGCAGGAGATCGTCTACGGGGCCGCCACGATCGACGACAACGGCCGGCTGCTGTACTCCACCGGCAACGGCCACGGCGACGCCATGCACGTCGGTGACCTCGACCCGACCCGCGCCGGCCTGGAGGTCTTCAAGGTCGACGAGGACGGCAGCAAGCCCAGCTCGTACTTCGCCGACGCCCGCACCGGGCAGATCATCTGGTCCACCGCCGCCTCCGGCGACAACGGCCGGGGCGTGAGCGCCGACATCTGGGCCGGCAGCCCCGGCGCGGAGTCCTGGTCCTCGGCCAGCAGCGGCGTGGCCAACCCCCGGGGGCAGAACGTCGGCCGCAAGCCCTCCTCGGCGAACTTCCTCGCCTGGTGGGACGGCGACCCGGTGCGCGAACTGCTCGACGGCACCAAGATCGACAAGTACGGCACCGGCGGCGAGACCCGGCTGCTCACCGGCAGCTCGGTGGCGTCGAACAACGGCACCAAGTCGACCCCGGCGCTCTCCGGCGACATCCTCGGCGACTGGCGCGAGGAGGTCGTCTGGCGCACCAGCGACAGCACCGCGCTGCGCATCTACAGCACCCCGACGCCGACCAGCACCCGGATCTACACGCTGATGCACGACCCGCAGTACCGGGCCGCCATCGCCTGGCAGAACACGGCGTACAACCAGCCGCCGCACCCGGGATTCTTCATCGGAGACGGCATGGGCGCCCCGCCCGTGCCGAACATCTACCTGCGCTGAGCGCTCGCAGACAGGTGGCAGGCACCGGGCCGCAGCCGCGGAATCCGCACAGCTCCGGCCCGGTGCACCACACCGCGGCATCCCCGACCCGTCCCGACCGGGGAGTGCCGTACCACCACCGGAACCCAAGTTACCGGCGGACCGCGACGCGGGGGTGACGCCGGTATGAAGATCGTGTTTCGCCCGGCTGGCGGGCGGTTCACCCCTGGCGGCGCAGCCCGCCCACCACCTGCTCCGCGACCAGCTCGTAGGAGCGCACCCGATCCGCCACGTCGTAGACCATCGAGGTCAGCATCAGCTCGTCCGCGCCCGTGCGCGCCAGCAGGTCGGTGAGCTGCCCGCGTACCGTCTCCGGCGACCCCATCGCCTGCCCGTCGCGCCGGGCCAGGGCGAACTCCCGCTCCGCGGGCGTGTACGGGTACTCCGCCGCCTGCTCCGGCGTCACCAGGGGCTCCGGGCGCCCCGAGCGCAGCTTCAGGAACGACAGCGTGCTCGGCCCGGCCAGCCACTGCGCCCGCTCGTCGGTCTCCGCGCAGATCGCGTTCACCGCCACCATCGCGTACGGCTCGTCCAGGAACCGCGACGGCCGGAAGTGCTGCCGGTACAGCGCCAACGCCGGGATCGTGTGCTGCGAGCTGAAGTGGTGCGCGAACGAGAACGGCAGCCCCAGCAGCCCCGCGAGCTGCGCGCTGAACCCGCTGGAGCCCAGCAGCCAGACCGCCGGTTGCAGGCCCCGCCCCGGGGTGGCCGTGATCGGCCCGGGCCGCTCGCCGGAGAAGTAGTTCATCAGGTCCGTCAGCTCCCGGGGGAAGCCCTCGGCCGACAGCCCCTCCATCGTCCGGCGCAACGCCAACGCGGTGACCTGGTCGGTCCCCGGGGCGCGGCCGATGCCCAGGTCGATGCGGCCCGGGTGCAGCGCCTCCAGGGTGCCGAACTGCTCGGCCACCACCAGCGGGGCGTGGTTGGGCAGCATCACCCCGCCCGAGCCCAGCCGGATCGTCGAGGTGTGCGCCGCCAGGTGCGCCAGCAGCACCGCCGGGGCGGAGCTGGCGATGGAGGGCATGTTGTGGTGCTCGGCCACCCAGAACCGGCGGTAGCCCAGCTCCTCGGTGCGTCGGGCGAGCTCGGTGGTGTGCCGCAGGGCCTCGCCGACGGTGCCGTTGGCCGCGACCGGGGCAAGATCAAGAACAGACAGGGGTACGTCGATCACACCCGAACCCAAGCCGCCCCGCGCCCCGATTGTTCCCCGGGGCCGGCCCGGGTGGCTCAGCCCACCCCCCGGACCTGCTCGAAGATGAGGCTCGTCTGGGTGTGCTGCACCACCGGATCCACCGCCAGATGATCCAGTACGAAGTCGCGCAGCGCGTCGCCCGACGCGGCCCGCACGTGCAGCACGTAGTCCTCCGCGCCCGCCACGTGGAACACCGACACCACCCCCGGCAGCCGCACCGAGCGGGCCCGGAACGCGTCCACCGCCGCCCGCTCGTGCGCCGTCAACCGCACCGACACCAGCGCCTGCAACGGCAGCCCCACCGCCGCCGGGTCCACCTCCGCGTGGAAGCCCCGGATCGCGCCGGACTCCCGCAGCGCCCTCGTGCGGGTCAGGCACGTCGACGGGGCCACCCCCACCCGCTCGGCCAGGGCGTTGTTGGGCAACCGGCCGTCGCCGGCCAGCTCCGTCAGGATCGCGCGATCGACGTCGTCCAGGGCCGCGAAGGGCCGCACATCATGCGGTGCGAGGGGCATCCGCTCGTCCTTCCCCGAATTTCTGCTTGCCTAGCTGTCGGCAAGCAGAATGATATGCGGAACTATTGCCTCATGTCGCCCTCATGTTCGAAGCTTCCGATCATGACAACCGTGGACACCAGGGCAGTGCATGCCGGGCGCGCAGACCTCGCCGCCCTCGGCGTCCACGTGCCGCCCCTCGACTTCTCCACCACCAACCCGCTGCCCTCGGTCGACGCCGGCGGCGACGCGTACGAGCTGCTGGCCACCGGCGGCACCCTCCCCCCGGGCGGCAACCCCGTCTACCAGCGCCTCTGGAACCCCACCGTGGCCCGCTTCGAGACCGCCCTCGCCGAGCTGGAGGGCACCGCCGCCGCCGTCGCCTTCGCCAGCGGCATGGCCGCCCTCACCGCCACCCTGCTCGCCGCCACCCGCGACGGACGCCGGCACGTCGTCGCCGTGCGCCCCCTCTACGGCGGCACCGACCACGTCCTCGCCACCGGGCTGCTCGGCACCACCGTCACCTGGGCCCACCCCGACGACGTCGCCGCCGCACTCCGCCCCGACACCGCCCTCGTCATCGTCGAGACCCCCGCCAACCCCACCCTCGACCTCGTCGACATCGCCGCCCTCGCCACCGCCGCCGGCGACGTTCCCCTGCTCGTCGACAACACCGTCGCCACCCCCGTGCTCCAGCAGCCCGCCCGGCACGGCGCCGCCCTCGTCCTGCACAGCGCCACCAAGAGCATCGGCGGCCACGGCGACGTCCTCGCCGGCGTCGTCGCCTGCGACGAGGAGTGGGCCGCCCGGCTGCGCCAGGTCCGCGCCCTCACCGGCGCGATCCTGCACCCCCTCGGCGGGTACCTGCTGCACCGCGGCCTGCAGACCCTCCCCGTGCGGGTCCGCGCCCAACAGGCCGGTGCCGAGAAGCTCGCCGGCTGGCTCGCCGGCCACCGGGCCGTCACCCGCGTGCACCACCCCAGCGTCGCCGACCCCGCCGGGCTCGTCGGCCGGCAACTGGCCGGCACCGGCAGCCTGCTCGCCTTCGAGGTACGCGGCGGCGCGCCCGCCGCCGCCACCGTCGCGGGCGCCTGCCGGCTGATCACCCACGCCGTCTCCCTCGGCGGCGTGGACACCCTCATCCAGCACCCCGCCTCGCTGACCCACCGCCCGGTCGCCGGCGACGCCAAGCCGGTCGGCGGGCTGCTGCGGATCTCCGTCGGCCTGGAGGACCCGGAGGACCTGCGCGACGACCTGGCGCAGGCGCTCGCGGCGCTCGACTGACGGGGCCCGCCCGGTCCTCGCCGAGGGGCAGGGCCTCGGGCGTTCCGGGCCGGGGGTGCGGTCAGGACTTCGGGCCGACGTGCCGGTCCAGGGCGGCGACGGCCTCGCGGCGGGCCACCGAGAGGCAGTTGCGACGGCTCATCCGCCAGGCGACGCCCAGCAGGCCCAGCGCCCACTGGCACAGCCCCATGATGTCGGCCGACTCGTTGCTGAACATGTAGCGGGGGTAGACGTAGCCCTTGCCCCGCACGGTCACCCGGTTGGTTACCCGGCAGCCGTCGGAGTGGAACAGGCCGCGCACGAAGTCGCCGGGGTGGGCGACGACGAGCTCGCGCTGCCAGTCGGCGAGGACGATCGGCCGCTCGTGCTTCTTGCCCGGCCCGTGCTGGGGGAAGAGGCAGGGCCAATGGACCCCGTAGCTCTGCACACTGACGCATCCCTGCTGCTGAACCCGTTGCACCTTCGTCGCCAGGACCGCGCGCATGGCTGCTTCGCAGGCATCGATCAGCTCGGGCCAGGCATTCGCGCAGTAGACGCGGAGCACGGGGACCCGTGCGGTGGTGACCAGGTGGCCGTCGCCCAGGTAGAGCCCCAGGAGGTAGGCGTAGGCAGCCGGATCTGTCGGGTCGTCGACGCCGTCGCGGCAGCGGAAGCAGCGCAGCGCGCTGGCCTGCTGCTTGCTCTCCGGGCGATCCCTGCACCAGTGCCGGACCGTCGGATAGGGGAGGCCGACAGTGCGGGCGGTCTCGGCGACGGTCGCCCCGGAGAGGTAGAGGCGGCGGGCGCGCGCTCGGATCTCGGGTGGATGCACGCGCTCATCTTCGAACGCCTGTATGACAAGTTTTGGTGCCCTCGGTGGGATTCGAACCCACACTGTATGGATTTTGAATCCATTGCCTCCTGCCATTGGGCTACGAGGGCTTCCGTGGTCCGGCCCCGTCAGAGTACCTACTAGGCTAGGGGCGGCGACACCCGGCACGGCGGTGTCGGGCACAGACTGGTGGGAGTGGCTCGTGGCCGAGACGCAGACGGACGCCGCGCGCAGGCGGGTGTTGATCGCCGAGGACGAGGCGCTCATCCGGCTGGACCTGGCGGAGATGCTGATCGAGGAGGGCTACGACGTGGTCGGCGAGGCCGGCGACGGCGAGACCGCCGTCCGGCTCGCCGAGGAGCTCAAGCCCGACCTGGTCATCCTCGACATCAAGATGCCGATCATGGACGGGCTGGCCGCCGCCGAGCGGATCGCCGGCAACCGGATCGCCCCCGTGATCATCCTGACCGCGTTCAGCCAGCGGGACCTGGTGGAGCGGGCGCGGGCGGCCGGCGCGATGGCGTACCTGGTCAAGCCCTTCCAGAAGAGCGACCTGGTGCCGGCGGTGGAGATCGCGCTGTCGCGGTACTCGGAGATCGCCGCGCTGGAGTCGGAGGTCGCCGGCCTGACCGACCGGCTGGAGATCCGCAAGGCGGTGGAGCGCGCCAAGGGCGCGCTGATGACGACGTACGGGATGACCGAGCCGCAGGCGTTCAAGTGGATCCAGCGCACGGCGATGGACCACCGGCTGACCATGAAGGAGGTCGCCGAGCGGATCCTCGCCGAGACCGCCGGCGGCGAGATGGCCCAGCCGGCCTCCTGACGAACGGCCCGACCCGACCGGGCGGGCCGACCGGGCGGGCCCGCGCTCGCGGGGGCACCCGGTGTGGGGATCGGTCGATACGATCGGCGTCATGTCCCCTCCCCGCCTGCGGACGGTGCCCGGCGTGCTGGCGGCGTGCACGCTGCTGCTGACCGCATGCTGGTCGGACCCGCGCCCGCCACCGCTCGTCCCGGCGCGCCCCGACTGGCAGCCGGTGACCCTGCCGACGCCGCCGGGCGCGGCCGGGCGGCTGCTGCTGCGCGACGCGGCGGCCTGCGCCGGGCGGTGGTTCGTGGTGGGCGCGGTCGCGGACGCGGCGGGGGCGACCCGGCCGGCGGCCTGGTCCAGCGTGGACGGGCGGGCGTGGGCGTCGCTGCGTTTGGCGGCGCGCAGCGCGTACGGCGCGGAGAACGTGCTGACGGCGGTGGGCTGCCGCGACGGCGTGCTGGCGGCGGTGGGGGCGAAGAGCGGCGGGGTGCACGGCAATCCCCGGGTGAGCACCTGGCGGCAGCTCGCCGACGGCTCGGTGCGGGAGGTGCCGGCGGAGTTCGAGGTCTTCGGCGGCCCGGACGCGGTGAACGTGGGGCGGATCGCGGGCGGCCCGCAGGGGTGGGTGATCGCCGGCAACCGGGGCACCGGCGCGGCGGCCTGGTCCTCGCCGGATGCGACGGAGTTCCGGCTGGTCAGCGGGGTGCCGCCGCTGGCGTCGGGCGGCACCGGGCGGACCTGGGCGGCGGACGTGGCCGCGGCGGAGGCGGGGTGGGTGCTGGTGGGGTCGGCGGCGGGCCCGCCCGGCGGCGGCCCTGCGGTGTGGACGTCGTCGGACGGTCTGGGCTGGCAGCGGGAGGCGATCTCGGGCGCCGGGTCGGGCGATCTTCAGCGGGTGGTGCGGGTGGGGGACCGGCTGGTGGCGGTGGGCCGACGCGGCGACGGGCTGGGCGCCTGGACCGACGGGCCGGGTCCGGGGTTGGCGCGGAGCGGTTGGCGCGGGGGCGGGGCGTTGGGGCCGACGGAGGGCGCGTCGGCGCAGGTGGGGGGCCTGGCGACCGTGAGCGACGGCGCGCTGGCGGTGGTCCTGACAGACGCGGGCGGGGCGGCGTGGTTCACCACCGACGGTGGCGGGTGGTTCCCGGTGACGTTGCCGGGGCCGCTGCCGGTGGGCGCGGACCGCTCGGTGGCGCTCGCCGGCGCGGGGGATCGGGTGTTGCTGCTGGTCGACGGCGGTGGCCAGGTGGGCGCGTGGTCGGCCCGGTTGCCGGCGGGGGCCGGCTGAGGGTTGCACGGGTCTGTTACCAGTCAGTGTCGGATGTCCGGTTTCACCGGGCTGCCAAAAGTGTGTGTTACACCACGGCAGTGAAATCGGCCACGGAACGTAACGGTTAGATGAACCCCGCTGTCCAGGTCTACCCCGCCGACCCGCCGGTGGGATAACGTCCCGGCCCAGACCGGGTACGCGGTCGGTTCGATCCCCTCCTGCAAGAGCCAATTTCCACATTGCGGCGGGTGATTCGAGCCTTCGGACGGAGGAGGGTACGAGCCGTGAGGCAGAAGCTCGCACGGGTGCTGGGTGGCGTGGCCATCACCGCGCTCGTTTTGACTAGCGCGGTCGCCTGCAAGGCCGACAGTGGCAGTGAGGGTGGCGGTGGCGACAAGGCCGCCTGCGACCTGAAGATCGGCTTTTTCGGCCCGCTGACCGGCGACGCCGCGGGCCTCGGCATCCACATGCGCAACGGCACCAAGCTGGCGATCGACCAGTACAACAAGGAGAACGCCGACTGCAAGGTCGCCCTCTCCGAGTACGACTCGCAGGGTGACCCCGCCAAGGCCCCGCCGCTGGCGCAGAAGGCGGCGGGCGACACCAAGGTCGTCGGCATGGTCGGCCCGGCGTTCTCGGGTGAGTCCGAGGTGGCCGGCCCGACGTTCGACGAGGCTGGCCTGGCGGTCATCACCCCGTCGGCGACCAACCCGACCCTGACCACCAAGGGCTGGAAGATCTTCCACCGGGGCGTCGGCAACGACACCTCGCAGGGCCCGGCCGCCGGCCGCTACATCAAGAACGTGCTGAAGGCCGAGAAGGTCTACGTCGTCGACGACCAGTCGGCGTACGGCGTGGGTCTGGCCGACGAGGTCAAGAAGGTCATCGGCACCCCGGTCGGCCAGGACAAGATCCAGGTCAAGCAGACCAACTTCTCCGCGGTCGTCACCAAGATCGTCGGCAGTGGCGCGACGGCGCTCTTCTTCGGTGGTTACTACACCGAGGCGGGCCTGCTGCTCAAGCAGCTCAAGGGTGCCGGCTGGAAGGGCACCATGATCGCCGGTGACGGCGTCAACGATGCCAACTTCATCAAGGTCGCCGGTCAGAATGTCGCCGAGGGCACCATCCTGACCTGCCCCTGCGCCCCGGCCACCGCGGCCAAGGGCACCTTCGTGACCGACTACAAGGCGGCCTTCGAGAACGCCCAGCCGGGCACCTACGCCGACGTGTCGTACGACATCGCGAAGATCTTCCTCGAGGGCATCAAGGCCGGCAAGACCAGCCGGGCCGACCTCCTCGCCTTCGTGAAGTCCTACAACAAGGCCGGTGCCGCCACCGGTGTGACCTACAAGTTCGAGTCCAGCGGTGAGCTGGACCCGGCCCAGGTGCTGGTCTGGGCGTTCAAGGTCAGCGCGGGCCAGGTCGTCCCGGACGTCGAGATCCCGAAGGCGTAACCGGTTCGCCGGTCCCGCCAGGGATATCCATACGACGCGGCCGGGAGTCCTCCTCCCGGCCGCGTCGCGTGGCCGCACAGTTGGAGCCCTCACTTTGAACTTCGATGAGTTGTTCGGGAACTTCCCGACGCTGACCATCACCGGTCTGGAACAGGGCGCGATCTACGCCCTCATCGCCCTCGGCTACACCCTCGTCTACGGCGTTCTGCGTCTGATCAACTTTGCGCACTCCGAGGTCTTCATGGTCGGCACCTTCGCCGCACTGTGGACCTGGGGAGCCCTCGGCTACGACCAGAACTCCGCCGCCCCCGCCCTCGGCCCGCTGGTGCTGGCCCTGGGCGCCGGCCTCATCGTGGCGGGCGTCGCCTCCGCGGCGACCGCGGTGACCCTGGAGTTGGTCGCCTACCGGCCGCTGCGGCGGCACAACGCGCCGCCGCTGGCCTTCCTCATCACCGCGATCGGCGCGTCGTTCGTGCTCGCCGAGTCCTTCGGCATCGGCACCTCCCGGGCGCCCTTCGGGATGCCCACGCTGCTGCCCTCCGAGACGCTCTTCACGGTCTTCGGCGCCGCCGTCACCAACATCCAGCTGCTGATCTTCGGCGTGACGCTGGTGATGATGGTCGGCCTCGACCAGTTCGTGAACCGCAGCCGGATGGGTCGCGGCATCCGGGCGGTGGCCCAGGACGCGGACACCGCCGCCCTGATGGGCGTCAACAAGAACCGGGTGATCCTGCTGGTCTTCGTCCTCGGTGGCCTGATGGCCGGCTTCGGGGCGCTGCTGTGGGACGTCCGTTACGGCTTCACGAAGTTCAACGTGGGCTTCCTGCTCGGGCTGAAGGCGTTCGCGGCGGCGGTGCTCGGGGGCATCGGCAACCTGCGCGGCGCGCTGCTCGGCGGCCTGCTGCTCGGGGTGGCGGAGAACTACGCCGCCGGCCTCTTCGGCGGGGACTGGAAGGACTTCACCGGCTTCGTGCTGCTGATCGTGTTGCTGATGTTCCGGCCGACCGGCCTGCTCGGCGAATCTCTCGGGAGGGCGCGCGCATGACCGCCACCGTGGACAAGGGCCGACGTGTCGGCATGAAGGGCCGTTGGGCGGCCATGCCCAAGCAGGTCCGGTGGGCCGGGATCGCGGCACTGATCGTGCTGCTCTACATCCTGCCCAACAAGTGGTTCTACGAGTACCTGGGCTTCCCGATCGGCAGCGAGTACTTCGCGCTCTACACCACCCGGTCGGACTTCGCGGGTGTCCTCTTCGACACCGCGGTCTTCGTGCTGCTGGCCGTGGGGCTGAACGTGGTGGTCGGCTTCGCCGGCCTGCTCGACCTGGGGTACTTCGGCTTCTACGCGCTCGGCGCGTACACGGTCGCGCTGTTGACCTCGCCGGAGAGCCGGCTGGGCACGGAGTGGCCGTGGCTGGCGGCGGTGCCGATCGCGGTGATGGTCGCGATGATCTCCGGGGTGATCCTGGGTGGCCCCACGCTGCGGCTGCGCGGCGACTACCTGGCCATCGTGACCCTCGGCTTCGCCGAGATGATCCGCCTCTACGCCGCCCGCAACGAGGGCGTGCTGCAGGGCCAGCGGGGCATCCCGGCGATCCCGCACCCGCCGGGCACCGGCTCGGACGGCAAGCCGCTGTTCGGGGTGGTGGATTCCCGGCCGTACTACTGGCTGCTGCTGACGCTCATCCTGCTGGTGGTCGTGCTGGTGCGGAACCTGGCCAACAGCCGGGTCGGCCGGGCCTGGGTGGCGACCCGTGAGGACGAGGACGCCGCCGAGGTGATGGGCGTGCCGACGTTCAAGTACAAGCTCTGGGCGTTCGCCATCGGGGCGGCGGTGGCCGGCCTGACCGGCGCGGTCTTCGCCGGGAAGCAGACGTTCATCAACTCCGACCAGTTCGTGCTGGAGAGTTCCATCCTGGTGCTCGCGGCGGTCATCCTGGGTGGTGTCGGCAACATCAAGGGCGCCATCGTCGGCGGCGCGGTCACCTGGTACCTGCCGGAGTGGCTGCGCGGGGTCGGCGATCTGCTCGGGGTGGAGTTCGACGCGGCGGAGTACCGGATCCTGATTTTCGGCCTGGTCGTCATCGTGATGATGATCTTCCGTCCGCAGGGTATCGTGCCCAACCGGCGCCGGGCGGCGGAGTTCGCCGACCGACGCCAGGAGGCGGTTCCGCAGGAGAAGGTGTCCAGTGAGTGATCCGCAGATGAGAAGCGAGCGCGACCAGAGCAGCGACCGCGACGTCACCGCCGACGGCCGTAGCACGGTCGGGGTGCCGCCGGCGAAGGGCGACGACGGGCCCACCGGCGCGGCCCCGGCCAGGCGGGACGCCGGCGGCCGGGAGCCGCTGCTGGAGGTCGACGACGTCACGCTGCGCTTCGGTGGCGTGGTTGCCCTCGACAAGGTCAACTTCACCCTCTACAAGGGGGAGATCCTCGGCCTGATCGGCCCGAACGGCGCCGGCAAGACGACCTGCTTCAACGCCGTGACCGGCGTCTACCGGCCCACCGAGGGCGAGATCCGGTTCAAGGGGCAGCGCACCAACGGCAAGCGGCGGTCGTGGATCACCAAGGTCGGCATCGCCCGGACGTTCCAGAACATCCGGCTCTTCCCCGAGATGACCGCGCTGGAGAACGTGATGGTGGGCACCGACGTCCACCACAAGACCAGCGTCATCGCCGCCATGCTGCGCCTGCCGCGGCACTGGCGCGAGGAGCGGGAGGGCCGGGAGAAGTCCCTGGAGCTGCTGCGCTTCGTCGGCATCGAGCGGCGCGCCAACGACCTGGCCCGCAACCTCTCCTACGGCGAACAGCGCCGCCTGGAGATCGCCCGGGCGCTCGCCACCGATCCCGCCCTGCTCTGCCTGGACGAGCCGGCCGCCGGCTTCACCCCGGCGGAGAAGGAGGAGCTGCTCGGCCTGATCCGGCTGATCCGCGACAACGGCACGACCGTGCTGCTGATCGAGCACGACATGCGGCTGGTGATGGGCGTCACCGACCGGATCGTCGTGCTGGAGTTCGGCAAGAAGATCGCCGAGGGGTTGCCGGCCGAGGTCCGGGACGACCCGAAGGTGATCGCCGCGTACCTGGGGGTGCCGACCGATGCTGCTTGAGATCAAGGACCTGACCCTGCTCTACGGGCGCATCCAGGCCCTGCACGGGATCAGCCTGGTGGTCAACGAGGGCGAGGTGGTCGCGCTCATCGGCGCCAACGGCGCGGGCAAGACCACCACGATGCGGGCGATCTCCGGGCTGCGCCCGGTGGCCCAGGGCTCCATCGTCTTCGACGGCACCGACGTCACCCGGATGCGGGCCGACCTGCGGGTCACCCGGGGCATCGGCCAGGCGCCGGAGGGTCGGGGCGTCTTCCCCGGCATGACGGTGATGGAGAACCTGGAGATGGGGGCGTACACCCGCCGGGACAAGGCGGAGATCGCCAAGGACATGGCGATGGTGCTGGACCTGTTCCCCCGGCTGGCCGAGCGGCGCAAGCAGGCCGGCGGCACCCTCTCCGGCGGTGAGCAGCAGATGTTGGCCGTGGGGCGGGCGCTGATGGCCCGGCCGAAGCTGCTGCTGCTCGACGAGCCGTCGATGGGGCTGGCGCCGAAGCTGATCCAGCAGATCTTCGAGATCATCACCCGGATCAACCAGCAGGGCACCACGATCCTGCTGGTGGAGCAGAACGCCCAGCAGGCGCTCTCCCGCGCCCACCGGGGTTACGTGCTGGAGACCGGCCGGATCGTCAAGGAGGGCACCGGCCAGGACCTGCTGCACGACCCGGCGGTCAAGGAGGCGTACCTCGGCGTGGCCTGAGCACGCACCGCCGGCGGCCGTCCGTTCCCCACTCCGGGGGGCGGGCGGCCGCCGGCGTCGCGGGGCCCGCCGAATCCCGGGGTCACCGGCCGTGCCGCCGGGCCGGGTTGTCGGGGGTACGGACTAGAGTCGCTCGCGTGACAGCTACGACGCCGCGCCTGCTCCTCGTCGACGGACACTCCCTGGCATACCGGGCGTTCTTCGCCCTGCCGGTGGAGAACTTCTCCACCACGACGGGGCAGCCGACAAACGCCGTCTACGGCTTCACCTCGATGCTGATCAACGTGCTGCGCGACGAGCGGCCCACCCACATCGTGGTCGCCTTCGACGTCTCCCGCCGCTCCTTCCGCACCGAGCAGTACGCGGAGTACAAGGCCGGCCGCAGCGAGACCCCCACCGACTTCAAGGGCCAGGTCAGCCTGGTCAAGGAGGTGCTGGCGGCGCTGCGGATCCCGGTGGTGGAGCGGGAGGGCTACGAGGCCGACGACGTCATCGGCACCCTGGCCTGCCAGGCCCGCGACCAGGGCATGACGGTGCTGATCTCCAGCGGCGACCGGGACGCCTTCCAGCTCATCGACGACGACATCACCGTGCTCTACCCGCGCAAGGGCGTCTCCGACCTGGCCCGGATGGACGCCGCCGCCGTCGAGGCGAAGTACGGGGTGCCCCCGCAGCGCTACCGCGACCTGGCCGCCCTGGTCGGGGAGACCAGCGACAACCTGCCCGGAGTGCCCGGGGTCGGCCCGAAGACCGCCGCCAAGTGGATCAACCTGTACGGCGGGGTCGACGGGGTCGTCGCCCACGCCGACGAGATCAAGGGCAAGGCCGGCGACAGCCTGCGCGAGCGGCTCGCCGACGTGATCCGCAACTACGAGATCAACCGCCTGGTCTGCGACCTGGAGCTGCCGATCCGCCCCGAGGACGCCCGCTGGGCCGGCTGGGACCGGGAGGCGGTGCACCAGGTCTTCGACACCCTGGAGTTCCGCATCCTGCGCGACCGCCTCTACCAATACCTGGAGGCCGTGGAGCCGGAGGCCGAGGCCGGGTTCGACCTGGCCGGCGAGAAGCTCACCGAGCCCGGGGCGCTGGCCGGCTGGCTCGACGCCCATGCCCCGGCCGGCACCCAGGTCGGCGTGGCGGTGAAGACGCCGGCCAAGCCGGCCGCCCCCCGCGAGCGCTACGAGCCGCAGCTCGACGGGGTGGCCCTGGCCCTGGCGGCCGGGCCGGCGGCCTGGTTCGACCCGACCCAGCTCGCCGAGGCCGACGAGCGGGCCCTGGCCGGCTGGCTGGCCGACCCGCAGCGGCCGAAGGTGCTGCACGACAGCAAGCACGCCCGGTTGGCGTTCGCCGCCCGGGGCTGGTCGCTGGCGGGGGTGGCCCGCGACACCGAGCTCGCCGCCTACCTGGCCCGCCCCGACCAGCGCTCCTACGACCTGACCGACCTGGCGCTGCGCTACCTGCACCGCGAGCTGCGGGTCGACGCCCCGGAGACCGGCCAGCTCACCCTCGAGGGGCTCGGCGACGAGGGCGAGGCCGAGCAGAACCTGATGCTGCAGGCCCGCGCCACCCTCGACCTGGCCGACGCGATCGACGCCGAGCTCTCCCGCGACGGCGAGCAGTCCGCCCGGCTGATGGCCGACGTCGAGCTGCCGCTCTCGGAGGTGCTGGCCACCATCCAGCGCGTCGGCATCGCCGCCGACCTGGACTACCTGCACGAGCTGGAGACCGACTTCGCCGACGAGGTGAAGAAGGCCGCCCAGTCCGCGTACGCGGCGGTGGATCGGGAGTTCAACCTCGGCTCGCCCAAGCAACTGCAGGAGCTGCTCTTCGTCGAGCTGGGCCTGCCCAAGACCAAGAAGATCAAGACCGGATACACCACCGACGCCGACGCCCTCCAGTGGCTGCACGCCCAGCACCCGCACCCGGTGCTGGAGCACCTGCTGCGCCACCGGGACGTCGCCAAGCTCAAGTCGACCGTGGACGGGCTGCTCAAGTCCGTCTCCGACGACGGCCGCATCCACACCACGTTCAAGCAGACGGTGGCGGCCACCGGGCGGCTCTCCTCCACCGACCCCAACCTGCAGAACATCCCCATCCGCACGGAGGAGGGGCGGCGCATCCGCCGGGCCTTCGTGGTGGGGGAGGGCTACGAGTGCCTGCTCACCGCCGACTACAGCCAGATCGAAATGCGGATCATGGCGCACCTGTCGGCCGACGAGGCGCTGATCGAGGCGTTCAACTCCGGCCGGGACTTCCACGCCGCCACCGCCTCGTCGGTCTTCGGCGTGCCGGTCGCCGAGGTCACCGCCGACCAGCGCCGCAAGATCAAGGCGATGAACTACGGCCTGGCGTACGGGCTCAGCGCGTTCGGCCTCTCCCAGCAGCTCGGGGTCAGCGCCGAGGAGGCGCGCGGGCTGATGGAGAACTACTTCGCCGGCTTCGGCGGGGTCCGCGACTACCTCGACGAGGTGGTCGCCCGGGCCCGGCGCGACGGCTACACCTCCACCGTCCTGGGTCGCCGCCGATACCTTCCCGACCTGGTCAGCGACAACCGTCAGCGCCGGGAGATGGCCGAGCGGATGGCGCTCAACGCCCCGATCCAGGGCTCCGCGGCGGACATCATCAAGGTGGCCATGCTGCACGTCGACGCGGCGCTGCGCGACGCCGGCCTGCGCTCCCGGATGCTGCTGCAGGTGCACGACGAGTTGGTCTTCGAGGTGGCCCCGGGCGAGCGGGAGACGCTGGAGACGCTGGTGCGGGCGCGGATGGGCGGGGCGTACCCGCTGTCGGTGCCGCTGGAGGTCTCCGTCGGCGAGGGCCGCGACTGGAACAGCGCCGACCACTGACGGGCCGGGGACGCGACCACTGACGGGCCGGACGACCACTGACCGGCCGGCGGCCGCAGGGGCCCCGGCGGGCTGTGGTCGCACCGGTGTGGGCCCCGGCGCTGCGGCGGCACCCGCCGCAACGCCGGGGCATGGTCACCTGAGCGGGTCGCGACCCCAGTTCATCAGCGACCACCGCCACTTCGTGTTCCGGACGTCGCCGGAGGGGCGCTGCGCCAGGTGCCGGTGGACGTACCCGACGACCTTGCGCATGTGCTTGTAGTCGCCCTCGTCGAGCTGGTTGCGCCGGCGGCGCAGCAGGTCGATGATCCGCCGGCCGGAGGCGTGCCCGACCGACTCGCCGCCACCGGAGCGGCCGCCCTTGTGCCAGCCGACCCGCTTGGACTCGTCGGTCTCCAGCCAGGTGGCCAGCTCGCGGGGCTTCATGTTCACCGCGTCGGTGAACTCCCGATAGGTGTCCCCGCCCCGGTCAGCCCCGCCCTGTCCGGCCTTGCCCCGGTCAGCCCGGTTGCTGTCGGCCCGGTTGCGGTCAGCTCCGCTCATGGCGTAGCACCTCCGGGCGGTGGGCGACGTCCCGGCCGGAGCTGTCGGCCCGGATGCGGTACTGCGGGTCGTCCGGGGACGCGTTCACGGTGTGCCCGCTCAACCGCGTCCGTTCGGTCACTTCCTCCCGGATGACCCCCTGGGTCCGGCTGCCGTGGCTGGCCCAGGAGACGTGGTCACCTCTGCGGAACTTCTTCTCGGCCATGCGCCTGGCTACCCGGGGCACCCACGGCCAAACGACGGGCTCAGCCGATGAGCTCGGCCACCGGCAGCTTGATCTCGAAGGGCTCGTCCAGCGCGATCAGCTCCGCGCTCTCGGCGGCCAGCTCGTACTGCCGCTCGCCGCTCGGGCCCCGCCGGCCGCCGAGCCGGTACGCGTACACGTGCACCGGGTCCTGCTCGATGCGCCAGTAGAACGGGATGCCGGCGGCGGCGTACTCGGTGGGCTTGGTGAAGCGGTCGGTGCGCCGGGTGGCGGGGGAGACCACCTCCACCGCGAGCACGACGTCGGCGGGCAGGAGCAGGCTGCGGTCGGTGCTCACGCCGGCGCGGCGCAGCAGCACGTCCGGCTGTCGGCTGGTGGTCAGGGTCAGCGCGACCCCGACGGCCTGGGTGACGCGTAGGTGGTCGGGGGTGTGCTGCAACAACCAGCGGGCCAGGAGGAGGGCGATGTCCTGGTGGCCCAGGGTGGGGGAGGGCGCCACCTGGATGACTCCGTCGACGAGTTCGACGCGGGGGGCGTCGTCGGGCAGTTTGAAGAGGTCCTCGATCGTGTAGTCGGCACGCTGCTGCCGGACCGGGTCCGGACGCCAGGGACCGGGTGGGGTCGCGATCGGTCCGGCGCTCACCCGGTCAGAATATCCCCGGCGGATGCCCGACATGTCGCACTCGCGGTGCGTCTCGCGCCCGGCCGGCCGGCTCGTCCGACCAGGTCGGCCGCTGGCTCGTCCGCGTAGGCGGTTCAGCCGGCGGGCTTCTCCGCGACGAAGATCGCGGTGCCGGGGAAGAGCCGCCCGCGCAGCGGACTCCACTGCCCCCAGACCCCCTCGTGCCCCTGCGGCCACTCCGGCTCGACCAGGTCGACCAGCCGGAACCCGGCCTCGACCAGCTCGCGGATCCGGTCGCCCAGGGTGCGGTGCTGCTCCACGTAGGTGGCCCGGCCCGTGGCGTCCTGCTCCACGTACGGGGACCGGTCGAAGTACGAGTGCACGGCCGTCAGGCCGCCCTGACCCGGGTCGTCGAGGAAGATCCAGCGCATCGGGTGGGTCACCGAGAAGACCCACCGCCCGCCGGGCCGCAGCACCCGGCACACCTCGCGCATCACCGCCGCCGAGTCGGCCACGAACGGGATCGCCCCGAACGCCGTGCACGCGGTGTCGAACGCCGCGTCGGCGAAGGGGAGCGCGAGCGCGTCGGCCTGCACCAGCGGGACACGTACGCCGGTGCGCCCGGCCGCCGTGGCGGCGTGCCGCAGCATGCCGGCGGAGAGGTCCAGCGCGACCGGCCGGGCCCCCTGGGTGGCCAGCCAGCGGGCTGCGGCGGCGGCGCCCGCGCCCACCTCCAGCACCCGCCGCCCGGTGACGTCGCCGAGCAGCCGGGCGTCGGCCTCCCGCAGCCCTTCGGGGCACCAGACGAAGTCCACGTCGCCGAGGAACGGGCCGTGCTCGGCCTGGTAGTCGTCGGCGTCGAAGTCCCACCAGCCCCGGTTGGCCCGGCGGGCGTCCGCGTCGGTCACCGGGCGACGCAGCACGCCGGGGGTTTCGGCGTCGTCGGCTTGCGGGGCGCTGCCCGCCCGGTCGTCAATCATCGCGGCAGTCTAGTGGCCGCCCCGGCCGGCTCCCCGGCACGCGGCGTGGCGGCGGGCGCGGCGGGTCCGGTGGGCACGGTGGGTCCGGCGGGGGTGCTGAGTTCGGTGGGCGTGGCGGGTTCGGCGGGCGCCACGGGCGCGGCGGGTGCGGGTGTCGGGGCGGCGGTGTCGGGGGCGGACTCGCCGTGGATCAGCCGGGCCAGGCCGACCGCCAGCACCACGGTGAGGGCGGCCTGCGACAGCAGGGCGGCCAGCGCCGCCCCCAGCGCGCCGGCCGGGCCGGCGAGCAGCCACACCCCGAGCAGTTGCGCCGCGACGGTGACGACGGTCGCCCGACCGACGAAGCGGTCGCGCCCCCGCGAGGTCAGCACGGTCAGCAGCGGCTGGTTCAGCAGCACCACGGCGGCGGAGCCGGCCAGCAGGACCAGCACCGGCGCGGAGCCCCGGTAGCTCTCCCCGAGCACCAGCGGCACCAGCGCGGGGGCGGCGGCGGCCAGCGCCGCGCAGGCGGCCACCCCGAGCAGCAGGAAGGCCAGCGAGTTGCGCACGATCCGGGCTGCCGCCCGGGTGGACTGCGCGGCGGCCAGGGGCGGCACGGCCGCCATCGCGTACGACTGGGCGATGAGCTGGGCCGGCTGGGTCCACCGGCTCACCGCCCCGTAGAGGCCGGCCTGCACGCCGCCGCCGGCCAGGCCGAGCAGGGCGGTGTCCAGGCTGCACGCGCTGACCGCGAGCGCGTAGCTGCCGAACCCGGCCACCGCCGACCAGGGGTTCACCAGCCGGCGCGAGGTGACCAGCCGGTGGCCGCCGGGGGTGAGCAGCAGGCCGCAGCAGCCGGCGACCAGGGTGCCCAGCCCCAGCGCGAGCCAGAGCGCCGAGACCGGGTCGCCGGGGCGGACGGCGTCGACGACCAGGTAGGTGACCAGGGCGACCACCCGTTCCAGGACGGTCACCCCGGCGATGCTGGCCACCCGGCGGTCGGCCCGGTTCGGGATCGTCACGCCGAGCACCAGGATCCGTCCGAACGCCACCACCGCCGCGCCCACCACCAGCCCGGGATCGGGCAGGGCCACCACCGCGACCAGCACGGCCGCCAGGCCCACGGCGGCGGTCAGGACCAGCTTGGCCCGCAGCCGGCTCCAGTACTCGACCGTGGCCATCCGCCCGGCCGCCAGCTCCCGCAGGGAGTACGAGGTGAAGCCGTAGTCCAGCAGCCCGCCCAGGAAGCTGCCGAGCCCGATGGCGGCCGTGGCCGCCCCGAGGTCGGCCGGGCCGGCGTGCTTCGCCACGACGACGAGCAGCCCCGCGTAGCCGAGCTGGGACACCGCCGTGGCGCCGGCCAGCACCAGCGTCTGCCGGGTCAGCCCGCCCCGGGGCCGCAGCCGGCCCCGCAGCAACCGGGAGCGGTCCCGCAGCCGTCCGGCCGCGCGTCGCAGCGAGCCGGCCCCGCGCCGCAACCGTCCGGGCCCGCCGTGCCGCGACCCGTGCCGGCGCGACCCGGACCCGCGCCGCGATCGCCCGGACCCCCGCGCGGTCAGCACAGAAAGGCCTCGGCGAAGGCGCGCGGGTCGCCGCCGGGGATGGGCGGCGGGACCGGGCTGCTCAACGCCCGGCGGAGCAGATCGTCGAGCGCCCGCTGCTTTAGCGGGCAGTGCAGCTCGATGCCCAGGTTCCGCGCCCACATCCGGGTCACCTCGGAACCGGCGACGACGACCCGCCGGCCCGCCCGCGCGCCCTTGGTCGTGGTCGACGGCGGCGCGGAGTTCGAGTAGGCGGTGACCAGGCAGTCCGCCATCTGCACGGCGCGGTTCAGCTCGTGGTTGCTCTGCAACCGGTCGCTGAGCACCACCTCGACGTCCAGCCGGCGGGCCTGCTCCAGCAGCGGTGCGATCGTCGTCCGCACGTCCGGGGAGAGCTCGCCGCAGACGAAGAGGCCGATCTTGGCGGCGGCCAGCGGCAGGATGCCCCGCAGGACCATGTCCAGGTTCTTCCGGGCGGTGATCTTGCCGGCCACGACGAAGTAGAACCGGTCCTCGGAGAGCCCCAGGTCGCGGCGGATCTCCGCCGGGTCGAGGTGGGCGGCGTCGAAGAGGATCGGGTCGGCCACCGCGTCGCGGCCGCGGCGGGCGGTCTCGGCGTGGTCGGCCAGGTAGAGCACCCGTACCCGGGGAAGCCGGGCCGTCCGCCGCAGCAGGACGCCCTTGACGGCCATCTTCGCCCGGTGCCGGGGCCGGGGGTTGCCGGAGAGCCGGGGGTCCCGGATGACCAGCGCGACGACCTGAGCCGCGCTGCGCCACCCGACCAGGCCGAGGCGGGTGGCGAACTGGTCGCCGTCGGGCACGAGCACCCGGGCGCAGCGGTGCCGGTCGGCCAGCCGGTGGGCCAGCGCCGGGGTGATCGGCTCGTCGGACCGGACGAGCTCGCACCGGTCGGCCACCGCGCCGAGGTGCAGGGTGAACTCCGGGGAGTGCAGCGCGGCGGCGGGCAGCGCCAGGACCGGCACGTCGGCGCGGTCGAGCAGGGCGTCGACCAGCAGCCGGACGTAGACCAGGGGGTGCCCCTGGTGGCCCTGGTTGAGGATCAGCGTGCGCCGCCGCGGCTCCTGCGGCGCTTCCGCGTCGCGCGCCGTCGGCCGTCGGTCAGGCACGGCGGTCGGGCGACCGGGTGACCAGCCAGTGGTTGAAGTCCCAGGCGAAGACCGAGGTGCAGCCGCGCAGCCCGATGCCCGGCTTGAAGCCCCAGAAGTCGATGCGCCCCATGCCGCGGCGGGTCAGTTCCGCCTGGGCGTCGGCCAGCCCCGGATGGTCGGTGTCGTCGAGCACGACCAGGCCGTACGGGCGCAGGTAGTCCGGTGCGGCGGCGGCGCAGGTGGTCCGGGCCATCCCGTCGACGACGATGATGTCCCACGGCGCGCCGGCCGCGGCCGCCCGCACGTACGGGGCGTCCGGGTCGGTGTCCCACCGCGCGCCGTCGCCGGGAACGTGGACGATCCGCCCGTTGCGCGGCTGGGGCAGCCGGGAGAACCACTCGGCGTCGTGCTCCACCGCCATCACCTCGGCGGCCCGCCCGGCGCCGAACCACCGGGTCGACGCGCCCGAGCCGTACTCGAAGACGCGGGTCTGCGGGGTGATGACCCGGTCGAGCAGGTCGACGGCGGGGTAGGTCAGCCAGGGCACCGGCCGGCCGGCCCCGTCCGCCGGGGTGCCGCCGCTGACCGTGCGGTGCCAGCCCTGCTCCCGCAGCACCGCGAGCACCTGGAGCGAGGAGAGCGCTTCGCGGCCGGTGCGCGGGACCCCCGGTATCCGGGCCCGGACCCGCTGGGTGATCGTGGGACGTGGCACTTCGGGCTCATTTCTCTTCGGTGGGCCGGCACCGGCCGGCGCTCGTTGCGGGTGGGCCGGTGACGCCGGGCGACGCGGCGGTGACGCCCCGGACGCGACGGGGTCGAACGTGTCTGTCAACGAGGAAGGCGCCGGGAGGGTCACGGGGCGCGGCGGGGTCGGGGCGCTCGGCGCGGCCGGCGTCGCGTGGGACGGAACGCCCGAAACCGGCCTTACCGGGAGGAATTCAGCGACCCCTCGGGCAAGCGGGCTGAATCACTTACCCCGGGGCTTGCACGCTGTGGTAATGCGCACGGTAGGCTTGACGATGCGCTCGCGGATCGTGTGCCTCGGCAGGGAGCAGGTGCGCGGTCGACGGAGCCACATCAGGATCTCAAGCGATCACTAGATCTCATTGAGCGCTCGTTCGGTGTGCCCGGCGACGGATCCGCTGGCGCGAACAGGTCACCGCGACACCAGCTTTGCTGTGACAACCCATCCGACCGGAGCAACCGCCCACATGACGAGCAGCATCGAGGCCCCCTCGAGCGCCACCCGGGTCACCCACGACGATCTCGGTTCCGAGGAGGCATTCCTCGCCGCGATCGACGAGACCATCAAGTACTTCAACGACGGCGACATTGTCGAAGGCACCGTCGTCAAGGTCGATCGGGACGAGGTCCTGCTCGACATCGGCTACAAGACCGAGGGTGTCATCCCCTCTCGTGAGTTGTCGATCAAGCACGACGTGGACCCGGCCGAGGTCGTTTCGGTCGGTGACCACATCGAGGCCCTGGTCCTCCAGAAGGAGGACAAGGAGGGTCGTCTGATCCTCTCCAAGAAGCGGGCGCAGTACGAGCGGGCCTGGGGCACGATCGAGAAGATCAAGGACGAGGACGGTGTCGTCCGCGGCTCGGTCATCGAGGTCGTCAAGGGTGGTCTCATCCTCGACATCGGGCTGCGCGGCTTCCTGCCCGCGTCCCTGGTGGAGATGCGGCGGGTGCGTGACCTTCAGCCGTACGTCGGCCGTGAGCTCGAAGCCAAGATCATCGAGCTGGACAAGAACCGCAACAACGTGGTCCTGTCCCGCCGGGCCTGGCTGGAGCAGACGCAGTCCGAGGTGCGCACCG
Source organism: Micromonospora sp. DT233 (assembly GCF_049841815.1). Lineage (NCBI taxonomy): Bacteria > Bacillati > Actinomycetota > Actinomycetes > Micromonosporales > Micromonosporaceae > Micromonospora > Micromonospora sp. DT233. The sequence goes on from NZ_JBNCLB010000004.1 coordinate 355,542, forward strand.
AGTTCCTCAACAAGCTCCAGAAGGGCCAGGTCCGCAAGGGCGTCGTGTCCTCGATCGTCAACTTCGGCGCCTTCGTCGACCTGGGCGGCGTGGACGGCCTGGTGCACGTCTCCGAGCTGTCCTGGAAGCACATCGACCACCCGTCCGAGGTCGTCGAGGTGGGCCAGGAGGTCGAGGTCGAGGTCCTGGACGTCGACCTGGACCGCGAGCGGGTCTCGCTGTCGCTGAAGGCGACCCAGGAGGACCCGTGGCGGCAGTTCGCCCGCACCCACGCGATCCAGCAGATCGTGCCGGGTAAGGTCACCAAGCTGGTGCCGTTCGGCGCCTTCGTCCGGGTGGACGACGGCATCGAGGGCCTGGTCCACATCTCCGAGCTGGCCGAGCGCCACGTGGAGATCCCGGAGCAGGTCGTCCAGGTCGGCTCCGAGGTCATGGTCAAGGTCATCGACATCGACCTGGAGCGTCGCCGGATCTCGCTGTCGCTCAAGCAGGCCAACGAGGGCTTCGTCGAGGGCGAGGAGCACTTCGACCCGACCCTCTACGGCATGGCCGCGACGTACGACACCGAGGGCAACTACATCTACCCGGAGGGCTTCGACCCGGAGACGGGCGAGTGGCTCGAGGGGTACGACAAGCAGCGCGAGACCTGGGAGAACCAGTACGCCGAGGCCCGTCAGCGCTGGGAGGCCCACACCAAGCAGGTGCAGACCTCCCGCGCCGCCGACGCCGAGGCCGCGGCGAACCCGGCTCCGCCGGTCTCCGCCGGTGCCGGCACCACCACCTCGACCAGCAGCTCGGCCCCGAGCCGGCAGGCCGAGGAGCCGGCCGGCACGCTGGCCACCGACGAGGCGCTCGCCGCACTGCGGGAGAAGCTCGCCGGCGGCAAGTGACCCGCTGAACGACGGCAAGGGCCCCGTCCCCGCGATCGTGAGATCGCCGGGGGCGGGGCCCTCGCCGTCGGCTACCCGGCCGCCGGGGCGGTGGCGGTGACCGGTTGCCGCAGGATGGTGCGCCGCTTCTCGGGGCCACCCGGCGGAAGTCGCTGAGGTAGACCTCGTGGTGCCGGCCCGCCATTCGCAGTCCGCCGCCGGGGATGACCTCGCCGTGCAGCCGGGCCAGCACCTCGGCCTCGTCGTCGAAGGAGCCGACGTGCAGCGTCTGCACGCACCGCCCCTCGGCCAGGGTCTCCAGGCGGACGTCGGCGAGCCGCGCCGGGCGGTTCCCGGCCCCCGTCCGCTGCACGGCGGTGGCGAACATGTCCCGGTCGATCCAGTCCGGAGTCATGATCATCAGCGTCCAGTCCCAGCGTGACTTGTCGCGCTTTACGGTGAAGGCGGCCATGTCCTCGGCCCACCAGAGCCCCTCGAGGGGCGGCACGACGTAGTCGCGCCCGAGCTCGCTGCGGCTGGCGAACTTCAGCCGGTAGGCCACCGGGTAGAGGGCCTCGACGGCCTGGGAGAACGCCGGCGACGTGTTCGGGTCGCCGTGGCCGTCGATCATGAGGTACCGCGTGACCGGCAGCTCCACGGTCCGGAACTGGCCCCGCCGCGCCCGGTAGGCGTCGAGGGTCCTCCTGAAGTCGATCTTCTCAGTCGTCGCCACGCCGCCTCCACCACTTCGCCGCTGACCTCGGCGCGCCCCCGCGCCCGCCTACCCCCGACCGCAGGATAGGCGCTCCCCGACGCCGACGGGGGCGGCACGGCCACCGCCCGGACGAGGTGCCCCGGTGCCGGCGGCGCCATGCCGGTCCGGTTGACTGGTGTGGTGCTGATGGTGGGACTGACCGGGGGGATCGGGTCGGGCAAGAGCGCCGTGGCGGCCCGGCTGGCCGCGCTCGGCGCGGTGGTGATCGACTCCGACCGGATCGCCCGGGAGGTGGTCGCTCCCGGCACCGAAGGGCTGGCGGAGATCGTCGCCGCCTTCGGCGACCGGGTGCTCACCGCCGAAGGCGCGCTGGACCGCCCCGCCCTGGGCGCGGCGGTCTTCGCCGACGAGGGCGCCCGCCGCCGGCTGGAGGCGATCACGCATCCCCGGGTCCGGGCGCGCAGCGCCGAGCTGGCCGCCGCGGCGGCAGGCGACGCCGTCGTGGTCAACGACGTGCCGCTGCTGGTCGAGGTGGGGCTCGCCCCGACGTACCACCTGGTGGTCGTGGTGCGCACGGAGCTGGCCACCCGGATCGCCCGGCTGGAGCGCGACCGAGGGATGCCCCGGGCGGAGGCCGAGCGGCGGATCGCCGCGCAGGCCGACGACGCCCGCCGTCGCGCGGTGGCCGACGTGGAGCTGACCAACGACGGCACCCTCGATGACCTGCACGCCGAGGTGGACCGGCTGTGGCGGGACCGGCTGCTGCCGTACGAGGAGAACGTGCGGCTGCGCCGGGCCGTCCGCCCCGACCGGTCGGCCCCGGTCGGCCCGGATCCCACCTGGCCCGAGCAGTACGCCCGGCTGGCCGCCCGGATCCGGCACGCCACAGCCCCGGCCGAGCTGCGGATCGACCACATCGGCCCGACCGCCGTGCCCGGCCTGGCGGCGACCGACGTCATCGACGTCCAACTCACGGTGGCGAGCCTGGCCGAGGCGGACGGCCCGCTGGCGCAGCGCCTCGCCGCCGCCGGCTTCCCCCGACTGCCCGGCCGGTGGTCGGACGACCCCCGAGCGGCGGGCGGCGACCGGTGGCCCGAGCGGCTGCACGGCAGCGCCGACCCGGGCCGCCCGGTGCGGCTGCACCTGCGCCCGGAGGGCTCGCCCGGTTGGCGGCCCTGACCCGGATGAGCCCCGCGGGTCAGCGGCGTGCCTCGCGGACGGCCGGGGCCGGCGTCGGCAGCGCCGGCACCCGCCCCGGTACGAGGTCGAGCTGGGCGTAGGTGCCCAGCCGGGTGCGCAGCTCCAGCCGGCGCAGCAGGCCGGCCCCGTCGATCCAGTAGCGCAGCCGGCCGGCCTCGACGACGTCGACGCTCCGGCCGGCGAGCCGATCCGCCCGCAGCCGGGTCGCCGTGGCGAGCGCCCCGTTCGCCGGGCCGGGGCGCAGCGCGGCGGCCACCAGCGCGTCGACGTCGGTCGCGTCGGTCGGGCCGCGCTCCCAGACGTGGCCCGCGCGTGGGGGTGGCAGCGGCGGGGCGACGAGCGCGTTCCCGGCGTCCGAGGTCGACCAGACCCCGGCGGTGTCGTGGCGGCGCAGGGTCCGCCCGACCGGCGGGTCGCCGACCGACAGGTACGCCGCCCGCGCCGACCAGCTGATCCAGCCCGTGCCACGCAGGGTCCTCCCGGCGCCGACGGGCGCGGTCAGGGTCGCCGTGGCGCCGCCGCCGGCCCGCATCCGGGCGGCCACCCGGGTCAACCGGCCCTCCTCGGCGGCGGTGAGCGCCCTGGGCAGCCCGGCCCGCCCGCCCAGCGCGGCCACCGGCCAGAGCACCGGCCGGTCGGCCCTGTGCAACTCCACCGTCACCGGCACCCCGCCCGGCAGGCGTCCCTGTAGCCGGTGCAGTCGGGCGTCGCGGTCGACCCACCAGCGCGCCGCCCCGTCCAGTGGCCCGGTGGCGTCGGCGGGGGACCCGGCGGCGGTCGGCAGGCTGACCGGCCGGCCGGGCCAGCCCGGAGGGCTGGCGGAGCCGGCCGCGCCGCTGCGGGAGGGGGACGCCGACCGGGCGGCGGTGGTGCGCGTCGGGGCGGGCGTGGCAATGCGGGCGGCGGTGGTGCGGGCGGCGGTGGTACGCGTCGGGCCGCCGGCCCGCGTGGTGGTGCCGGGCAGTGGGGCCTGGAGGACGTCCACCTGCTGCCCGCCGGCCTCGGCGTGGGCCAGCCAACGGGCGGCACCCGGCGGGGTCGCTCCGGCCGGCTCGGGTCGGGTGGCGGCGAGCGCGAAGATCAGCTCCAACGCGGGGCGGAGCAGCCGGGTGGCCGGCCCGTCGCCGACGCGCCATCCGTCGGCCGGTGGCACCAGCGGCGGGTTCGCCGGGGCCGGCACCGCCGCGGGGTCGCGCCGGAGCAGCATCAGGCCGGGGACGGCCTGGACCAGGCCCCGGCCCGCCCCGGCACCGGGGCCCCCGACGTCCAGGTAGGCCAGCGGCCGGGACCAGTCCACCCAGCCGACCAGTTCGGTGCGGGTGGCGTCGGCACCGGTGGTCAGCCGCAGGCCGGACCGCACGTCCCGGTGGTTGGTGACCCGCATGGCGGCGAACCGTTCCGCCTCGGCGGGGGTCACCGGCCGGGAGGGCTCCCGCGCCGCCGGGGCCCAGGTCAGCAGCGCGACGGCCAGGCCCACGGCGGCGGCGACGGCGATCACCCCCAGGGCGACGACGAGGGTACGCCGACGCCCGTCGCCGGGGCGGTCGCGCGCGGCGGCGGCGTCCGGTCGGCGACGGTGCCGGGCGGGTCGGGTCGGCCGCGCGGGGGAGTGCTCCACGGCAGGTGAACGCCCGCCGCCGGGGCCAGGTGACGCCCGGGGTGGATGCCCGGTCGGGTGAGGCCCGGGGGCGGTGCCCGGCAGGGGCGCTCGCGGCGGCCGGTCTGCGCGTCGCGCGACCACGACGGGTGCGCACACCGGTGATGTCCGGGTGCTGCGACCCCCTGTGCCGGGGGCGGGCCGGGCCGCTGACGGCCCGGCCACCGGCCCGGACGGCCGCCGCGAGCGGCCTACGGCCACACCCTAGCGCGCGTGAGATACGCCACACAATGCGAATATTGAAGCCGATCACATACCGTCAGTGCTCGGTCCGTTTTGTCAGACCGTCGGCGTACCGTTGGGGGCATGGCGCTCGACATTCCCCGGCTCGACAACCGCTTCCAGGTCGTCAGCGAGTTCCAACCGGCCGGCGACCAACCGACCGCGATCGACGACCTGGAGCGTCGGGTGCGGCGCGGCGACCGCAACACCGTGCTGCTCGGCGCGACGGGCACGGGCAAGAGCGCCACCACGGCGTGGCTCATCGAGCGGTTGCAGCGGCCCACGCTGGTGCTCGCCCCCAACAAGACGCTCTGCGCCCAGCTGGCCAAGGAGTTCGGGGAGATGCTGCCGCACAACGCGGTGGAATACTTCGTCTCCTACTACGACTACTACCAGCCCGAGGCCTACATCCCGCAGACCGACACCTACATCGAGAAGGACTCCTCGATCAACGAGGAGGTCGAGCGGCTGCGGCACTCGGCGACGATGTCGCTGCTCACCCGCCGCGACGTGGTCGTGGTGGCCACCGTCTCGGCGATCTACGGCCTGGGCACCCCGGAGGAATACCTCGACCGGGCCGTCCGGATCACCATCGGCCAGGAGCTCGACCGCGACCAGTTGCTGCGCCGCCTCGTCGACATTCAATACACCCGCAACGACGTGGCCTTCCAGCGCGGCACGTTCCGGGTGCGCGGCGACACCCTGGAGATCATCCCGGCGTACGAGGAGCTGGCCGTCCGGATCGAGATGTTCGGCGACGAGGTGGAGAAGCTCTACTACCTCAACCCGCTCACCGGCGACGTGGTCCGCGAGGTCGACCACCTGCTGATCTTCCCCGCCACGCACTACGCGGCCGGCCCCGAGCGGATGGAGCGGGCCACCCGCGACATCGAGGCCGAGCTGGGCGAGCGCCTCGCCGAGCTGGAGCGGCAGGGCAAGCTGCTGGAGGCGCAGCGGCTGCGCATGCGCACCACCTACGACCTGGAGATGATGCGTCAGGTCGGCTTCTGCTCCGGCATCGAGAACTACTCGATGCACATCGACGGGCGGCTGCCCGGCAGCCCGCCGCACTGCCTGCTCGACTACTTCCCCGACGACTTCCTCACCGTGGTCGACGAGTCGCACGTGACGATCCCGCAGATCGGCGGGATGTACGAGGGCGACGCCTCCCGTAAGCGGATGCTCATCGACCACGGCTTCCGGCTGCCCAGCGCCGCCGACAACCGGCCGCTGCGCTTCGACGAGTTCCTGGAGCGGGTCGGCCAGCTGGTCTTCCTCTCCGCCACCCCCGGCCCGTGGGAGTTGCAGCAGGCCCAGGGCGAGTTCGTCGAGCAGGTGATCCGCCCGACCGGCCTGGTCGACCCCGAGGTCGTGGTCAAGCCCACCAAGGGGCAGATCGACGACCTGATGCACGAGATCCGGCTGCGCACCGAGCGCGACGAGCGGGTCCTGGTCACCACGTTGACCAAGAAGATGGCCGAGGACCTCTCCGACTACCTGCTGGAGAACGGCATCCGGGTGCGCTACCTGCACTCGGAGGTGGACACGCTGCGCCGGGTGGAGCTGCTGAGCGAGCTGCGCAAGGGCGACTACGACGTGCTGGTCGGCATCAACCTGCTCCGGGAGGGCCTCGACCTGCCCGAGGTCTCCCTGGTGGCGATCCTCGACGCCGACAAGGAGGGCTTCCTGCGCAGCGGCCGCTCGCTGATCCAGACCATCGGCCGGGCCGCCCGCAACGTCTCCGGCCAGGTCCACATGTACGCGGACAAGATCACCCCGTCGATGGCGGAGGCGATCGGGGAGACCAACCGGCGCCGGGACAAGCAGATCGCCCACAACCTGGAGCGCGGCGTCAGCCCGGAGCCGTTGCGCAAGAAGATCCACGACATCCTCGACGACATCTACCGGGAGGCGGAGGACACCGAGAACTCCCGCATCGGCGGCGCGGCGCGGCAGCTCTCCCGGGGCAAGGCGCCGGTGAAGGAGACCCGCAGCCGCAGCCGCGTCGCCGCAAGCGGCCCGTCCCGTGAGGGCATGGCGCGGGCCGACCTGGCCCAGCTCATCGGGGAGCTCAACGACCAGATGCTGGCCGCCGCCCGGGAGCTGCAGTTCGAGTTGGCCGCCCGCATCCGCGACGAGGTAGCCGACCTGAAGAAGGAACTGCGGGGGATGGACGCGGCCGGCGTGCGCTGAGCGGCTCCGGCACGGCGGGCTCCGGCACGGCGGGCTCCGGCACGGCGGGCTCCGGCACGGCGGGCTCCGGCACGGCGGGCGACACCCGTCGCCGGGGCGTCATCCGGGCCGGTAGCTGACCGCGAGGGGGCTATTGCAGTGCGTGACCGATTTGCGTACTCTCCGTTCTGGGGAGGCGGCAATGGCGTTGCCAACGAGTCCGGTGATTCGACGTGCGCGGCTCGGTGCCGAGTTGCGTCAGCTACGCAGGCGGAAGGAGCTCACCCTTGAGCAGGTCTGCGAGCGGTTGAGCTGGGCGTCGACGTCGAAGCTGTCCCGCATCGAGTTGGGGCAGAGCAGACCGGACCTCGCCGACGTGCTCGACCTGCTGGACGTCTACCAGGTCGACCCGGCCGACCGCGACACGCTGATCGTCATCGCCCGGGACGCGGCCACCAGCCGGGGCTGGTGGAAGACGCTCGGCGGGATGGGTGAGCGCCAGCGCGCGTACGCCGAGTTGGAGGCCGGCGCGGCGACCCTGGTGGAATACCAGCCGGCGGTCGTGCCGGGCCTGTTGCAGACCCAGGCGTACGCCCGGCTGCGCCTCGGCGTGGCCCGGCTGCTGCACCCGGGGGTGGACGTGGAGGCCGACGTGCGGGCCCGGCTGGTCCGGCAGGAGGCGCTGCACCGCGCCGAGCCGCCCCGCTACACCGGGTTTCTGGAGTTGACCGCCTGCGACCCGGGCGGGGTGCCGGAGGGCGTCTGGCGTGACCAGCTCCGTCACCTGGTGGCCCTGAGCCGGCTGCCGAACGTCACGATCCGCGTGGTGCCGCCCGGCGTCACGACCGCCGGCGCGCACCCGTTGACCCCGTTCTCCTGTTACTCGTTCCCCGACCCGGCGGACCCCCGGACGGTGATGCTGGAGGCGTTGACCACCGACGTGCGGCTGGGCTCCGCCGCCGACCTCGCCTGGTACGACGCGGTGGTGGACCGGCTGCTCGACGTGGCCCTGCCGGCGGCCGAGACGACGGCGCTGCTGGCCCGGCTGGCCGAGGACCCGTCGGTGGCGACCGACCTCGGCGGGCAACTGCCGGGCCGGGCCCGGCTGGACGGCCCGATGGCGCTGCCCCGACCCCGCGAGCCCCGGGACTGAACCGCCGGCCCCGCACGCCCTGCGGGACCGACCCGCCGCCCCCGGCCGAGGCGGGGCTCACCCGTACCGGTGGAAGCCGCCCTCGGAGTCGATCACCTGGCCGGTGATCCAGCGGGCGTCGGTGGAGCAGAGGAAGCGGACGATCCTTGCGGCGTCCTCGGGGGTGCCCCAGTCGCCGCCGGGAAAGAGCCGCGCCACGGCTGCGCGCGCCTCGGGGCAGGCGTACCCGGTGTCGGTGGGGCCGGGGTTGACGCAGTTGACCGTGATGCCCTTCGCCATCAGCGGCGGGCTGAGCTGGACGGTGAGGTTCTCCACCGCCGCCTTGCTCGCCGCGTACGCCAGCTCGGTGGGCATCGGGCCGAGCCGCTGCCCGGTGGAGAAGAGCACCAGCCGCCCGCCCTCGCCGGCCCGACCGCCGTCGAAGCCGGCCGCGAACGCGTCCGCCAGCAGCAGGGTGGCCCGGACGTTGACCAGCAGGTGCCGGTCGATCTCGGCGGCGTCGAGACCGCCCAGCGGGGTCCGTGTCGAGTACGCGTGCACGGCCACCACCGTGTCGAGGTGGCCGAAGCGGTGGATCGCCTCGGCGACGAGGGCGGCGGGGGCGGCCGGGTCGAGCAGGTCGGCCCGCACGTGCTCCGCGCGGTCGCCCAACTCGGCGAGGAGCGCGGGCACGCCGTCGCGGTCACCGCCGTAGGGCTGGGCGTCGTCGTACTCGGGCAGGCCGGTCAGCAGCAGCCGGTGCCCGGCCGAGGCCAGCGCGCGGGCGACCGCCGCCCCGATGCCGATGCGTCGGCTGACCCCGGTCACCAGCGCGGTCCGTTGCGTCATGGCCGACAGCCAAGCCCGCAGGCCGGGCAACCGCCAGCGATTATCGTCGCGCGACCACCGGGCCCGGCGCCCCCGAGCCCGCCGGGACCGGTGACCGCGAGGCGCACGATAGCGAAGGGGTACGACGAAAACTCGGTGCGTCGGCGGCGGAGCCGCAGCCGGCGGCGGCGTTCGAGCCGGTGTGGAGGCTCGGTCCGGGCCCCGCGGCGGCTCAGGTTGGACCGCGCCGTGGCTCAGGCGGGCACGTCGGCGAAGTGCTCGACCAGGGGCGGGCCGGCGAAGTGCGGGCCGATCAGCTCCCGCCACCGGCTGAACCGCTCGGTGGCCCGGAAGTTCTCCTCGTGCGCCTCGACGGAGTCCCACTCGACCAGCAGCACGAACCGCGACGGCGATTCGACGCCGCGGGTCATCCGGACCGAGCGGCAGCCCGGCGTGGTCGCCAGGACCTCGTGCCCCTGCGCGTACGCGGCGGCGAACTCGTCCTCGTGTCCGGGCATCACGTCGATGAGCGCGACCTCAAGCACCATGTCCCAGAGCCTGCCATGCCCCGACGGGTCGGGTCGGTTCGGGTGGACCGTCCCACGTGGGCGGCGGCGGAGAGGCGTCGCCCACAAATTCGGGCTGGCCTCCTAGGAAGCCGTACGGCGCAAGACCTCCGTCACCCCGAGCAGGGGAGAATCGCCGATTGGCGGACCCGAGATGCGGCCGGCGCCCTGGTTGGTGAACAATGGCGGCCAAGGAGGGGAGTATTCCCCCGCGACGGAGTCGTCAGCACGGTCGGCCGCCGGTTTCCGGTGCCCCGACCCGGCTCCGCCGGTCAACGGCCCGACTCTGGGTCGGTGGCGGAAGAGACCTCCGACAGTCACCACTGATCGCGTTGTCGCATGCCGACCGCCCGCACCGGGCGTACGGTGTGCGCGACGCCGCGTGTCTGCCGGAGGATTGGATTGAACGTGTCCGGATTGGTGTGGGCGGGAACCCTCGTCGCACTGACGGTGGTTCTGGTCGTCGACCTGTTCATCATCGGCCGTCGCCCGCACGAGCCGAGTGTCCGTGAGTCGAGCCTCTGGGTCGGCTTCTACGTCGGGCTGGCCCTACTCTTCGGCGGTGGGCTCTGGCTCGCCTACGGCCCCGGGGTGGCCGGTGAGTTCTACACCGGCTGGCTCACGGAATACAGCCTCTCCGTCGACAACCTCTTCGTCTTCGTGATCATCATGGCGCGGTTCGGCGTGCCCCGGCCGTACCAGCAGAAGGTGCTGCTGATCGGCATCGTGCTGGCGCTGGTCATGCGCGGCGGCTTCATCGCCGCCGGGGCCGCCCTGATCTCCCAGTTCTCCTTCGTCTTCTACTTCTTCGGCGCGTTCCTCATCTACACGGCGGTCAACCTCTTCCGCCAGGGCGAGCCGGACGAGGACGAGTTCTCCGAGAACGCGCTGATCCGCTGGAGCCGGCGGGCGCTGCCGATCTCCAAGGACTACGACGGCGCGAAGATGACCACGCATCAGAGCGGCAAGCGGCAGTTCACCCCGATGTTGATCGTCATGATCGCCATCGGCACCACCGACCTGATCTTCGCGCTGGACTCGATCCCGGCGATCTTCGGGATCACCCAGGAGCCGTACCTGGTCTTCACCGCGAACGTCTTCGCGCTGATGGGGCTGCGTCAGCTCTACTTCCTGCTGGGCGGGCTGCTGGACCGGCTGGTCTACCTGAGCATCGGGCTCGCCGTGGTGCTCGGCTTCATCGGTGTGAAGCTGGTGCTGGAGGCGCTCGCCGACAACCACCTGTCGTTCATCAACGGCGGCGAGCCGGTGGGTTGGGCCCCGCACATCCCGATCTGGCTCTCCCTGCTGGTCATCCTCGGCACCCTGACGGTGGCGACCGTGGCCAGCCTGATCAAGTCGGCTCGGGACCGGCGGCGCGAGCTCTCCGACGCCCGGCGCTGATCCCGCCGAAGCACGTAGCAGGGGCGCTCCCGGCACCGGGGAGCGCCCCTGCTGCTTGCCTGGGCTGGTCACGATCGACGATCGGGCGAGGGTGGGCCGGCCGAAACCGGTGGGCCGGGCCGGCCGGGTCAGACCCGGTGGACGCCGACCAGGGTGGCGGTCCGCTCCGCCGGCATCGCCTCGTCGAGCACCCGCCGGGTCCGGTAGCAGGCGTGCAGGAGGCGTCGATCCGTCCCGGTGCCGGGTGCGGCGCTGACGAAGCCGATGTGGTGCACCGGCCGGCCGGGGCGGGCGAAGAAGTACAGGTCGCCGGGGCGCTCCGTGCCCAGCGGCAGCGGGGTCGTCGCGAGGGCCTGGGCGTCGGCGTCGCGGGGCAGCCGGACGCCGAACCGCCGCCAGGCCAGGTGGACCAGGCCCGAGCAGTCGATGCCGTGGGTCGACAGCCCGCCCCAGATGTAGACCACGTCGAGCAGCCGGGCGGCGACGGCCAGCACGTCACGCGCCGGGGGTGCCTCGGTGGGCAGGGGCACCAGGTGGTCGGCGGGCAGCCAGAGCGGCCGGTCGTGCCCGGCGGCGTGCACGGGTCGCCAGCCCTCGGCCGGCGGGCCGGCCGGGACGAGCCAGGTGCCGAGGACGACGCCGGGGAGGACGGGCGCGCCGGCCGGGGCGTCGCGCAGCTCGGTGACCGTCGCGTCGACGACCCAGGGGGCCGGGGGCCGGGCATCGTCGGTCGGGGCGGGGGCGAGCTGGGCGGTCGGCAGCCAGCCCGGGTAGCCGCGCGGGTCGAGCCCCGCCGCCGGCTGCTCGACGGCCACCACGTGCGCCCACCCGTCCGGGCGTAGTTCGGTGATGAGCACCCGTTCGCCGAGGAGTAGCTGGCTCAGCACGCAGTCGCCGACCCGCTGGTCGGTGTCCAGGCCGGAGATCCAGGTCGGGATGTCGACGTGCGGGTCGAGGGCGGGCCGGTCGACGGGGCGTACCGCCTCGGGGCGGCTCCAGAGGGTCGCGACGGCGACCCGGACGACGGCCTCGCGGCCCGGCTGTAGTTGCACGTCCACCCCTAGGTTCTGCGGTGCCCCGATAGAAGGAAAACGCCAATCATATATTGCGTCGCTGAAGGTTTGTTTCGGCGATCGAGCTGATGCCGAGGCCGGGGGAGTCCGGCAGCAGCACCGTCGCCCCGTCGTACCGGATGCCGCCGTGCACCGGCGACCAGGCCAGCCACCAGGCGGCGTCGAGGTCGGACACGGCGGTGGTCCCGTACGCGGCGACCAGGCTGGCCGCCGCCCCCAACCCGACCTGGGTCTCCATCATCGAGCCCACGACGGTGCCGATGCCGTGCGCGGCGGCCAGGTCGAGCAGCGCCCGGGCGGTGTGCAGGCCCCCGCACTTGGCGAGCTTGACGTTGACCATGTCGGCGGCGCGGCGGCGGATCACCTCGACCAGGTCGCGCAGCCCGAAGACCGACTCGTCGGCCAGGATCGGCACCCCGACCCGGTCGCTGACCCAGGCCATCCCGTCGAGGTCCCAGCGGGCCACCGGCTGCTCCACCAGCTCCACGTCGAGCCCGGCGTCCTCGATGGCGCGGATCACCCGGACCGCCTCGCGGGCCGTCCAGCCCTGGTTGGCGTCGAGCCGGATCCGGACCTCCGGGCCGACGGCCGCCCGGACCGCGCGGACCCGCTCCAGGTCGCCCGCCGCGTCGGTGCCCACCTTCAGCTTCAGCACCGAGAACCCCTCGGTGCGGCGCTGCCGGGCGGAGGTGGCCAGGTCGGTGGCGTCGCCCGCGGCCAGGGTGACGTCCGTCGCCACCCGCAGGGTGGTGCCGCCGAGCAACCGCACCAGGGGTACGCCGAGCCGGCGCGCGGCGAGGTCGTGCAGCGCGGTGTCCACGGCCGCCTTGGCGGCCTCGTTGCCGACGACGGCGCGCTGCACCTCGGCGCAGCGGGTGACCAGGTCGTCGGGGTCCCGCCCGAGCAGACCCGGGGCGAGCATCTGCCGCACGCAGGCGTCCGCGCCGGCCAGCGAGGCGCCGGTGACCTGCCAGACCTGCGGGGCCTCGCCGAAGCCGGAGCGCCCGTCGTCGTCGACCACCTCGACGATCAGGGTGTCGGTGGTGGTGGTGCGGCGCAGGGCGGTGACGAACGGGGTGTGGAGGGGAGCGGAGAGCCGGTGGGTGCGCACCGCGGCGATCGTCATGTGCGGCACCCTATACGGCAGCGACAGCGATGACAGGGGAGGCCAGATGCGAGAGCAGGACTGGGAACTGGTGGGCGCGCCGAACGCGCGGGACCTGGGTGGCCTGGTGGGCGCGGACGGGCGGCGGGTGCGGTCCGGCCGGCTGCTGCGGGCCCCGGCGTTGGGGCGGTTGACCGATGAGGACCTGGCGGTGCTGGGCAAGCTCGCCCCGGCCTGCGTGGTGGACCTGCGCGACGACTCGGAGATCGCGGCGGGCCCGCCGAACCGGCTGGTCGGCGAGCCGCAGGTGGTGCGCCTGCCGATCTACGACCCGGCGCATCCGGTCTTCACGGCGGTGGCGGAGGTGCTGCTGGGCCACGACCTGAACGCGGAGGCGGAGTTGGCCCTGCAGGGCAGCCCGGCGGCGATGGCGGCGATCTACCGCTGGTTCGTCACCGGGGAGGCGGCGCGGGCCGGTTTCGGGGCGGCGGTGCGGTTGGCCGCCGACGCGCGGAACCTGCCGCTGGTGTTCCACTGCTCGGCCGGCAAGGACCGCACCGGTTGGCTGTCGGTGGTGCTGCTGACCGCGCTGGGCGTGGACGAGGCGGCGATCCGGGCCGACTACCTGCTGACCAACGAGCGGACGGAGAGCCTCAAGGAGGTCATCCTCCAGGCGATGCGGGCCCGGCAGCCGGAGTTGGCGCAGGCGGCGATCCGGCCGCTGATGGAGGTGCGCGACGAGTACCTCGACGCCGCGTACGCGGAGGTGCGGCGGGTGCACGGCTCGTTCGACGGGTACCTGCGCGACGGCCTGGGGTTGACCGACGCGCACCTGACGGCGCTGCGGGACAACCTGCTGGAGTGACCCCGCCCGGCCGCCCGGCCCCGGTGTGCGGGCCCCGGTGGCGGGCGGCTGTCCGGTGGGGGTCGGCCCCGGTGTTCGGGCGGCTATCCGGCGGGGGTGAGGTCGTGGCGGGCGGCCCAGACCCGGGCGGAGATGTCGGCCAGCACCGCGCAGGCGTCGTCGGGGGTCCTTCCGTCGCCGTCGACGCCGCCGTCGGCCAGGCCGGTGGTGGTGCAGACCGCCAGCACGTACGGCGGGGCGTCGGGCGGGTAGATCACCCCGACGCTGTGCCGCACGCCGCGTACCCAGCCGTTCTTGTGGGCGATGCGCACCCCGTCGGGCAGCCCGACGGCGAGGTCGTCGCGGAACTCCTGGGCGAGCAGGACGTCGAGCATGGTGGCGCAGGCGGCGGGGGAGGCCAGCGGGCCGGGGCGGGTCGCCCCGGTGGCCAACCCGCCGAGCAGGGCGGCCAGGTCGGCGGCGGTGACCAGGTTGGTGATCCCGGCCTCCCGGGCGGCGAAGTCCTCGATGCCGCGCCCGGTGACGCTGTGCCGCGCCCCGGCCAGCGCCCAGGCCTCGGCGACGGCGGGCAGGCCGACGTGCTGGAGGCAGAGGTTGGTGGCCAGGTTGCTGGAGCGGACGATCATCCGCTGGGCGAGCCAGCGCAGCGGCGCGTCGTGGCCGATCCGGTCCCAGACGGCGTCGTCGTTGTCGTCGTGCTGGGTGCAGCCGAACCGGGGGGCGTCGGGCCGGGCCGAGTCGAACTCGTTGCGGACCTCGACGCGGGCGGTCAGGTCGAGGGTGCCGGCCTCGGCGGCCCGGTGCAGGGCCAGCAGGACGGCGACCTTCATGGTGCTGGCCGCATAGTGGGTGGCGTCGGGATGACGGGTCCAGGAGGCAGCGGCGTCGAGCCGGCCGGCGTAGGCCGAGATGGTGCCCGGCAGCGTGTCCAGGTGGGTGTCGAGGTCGTCCCAGGTCATGCCGGTGACCGTAGCCAATCGACGGGTGGTCGCAGCGCACCGGCCGGGCAAGGTACGGCCGCGGGCCGGGAGGATTCCTCCCGGCCCGCGTCGCGTCGGTCGTGCTGGTGGGTTGGGCGTCAGCCGGCGTGCTTGCGGCGGGCGGTCGCGCGGGCGCGCTGGGTCTGGTCGAGGACGACCTTGCGGATCCGGACGGCCGCCGGGGTGACCTCGACGCACTCGTCCTCGCGGCAGAACTCCAGGGCCTGCTCGAGGGAGAGCTTGCGCGGCGGGACGAGCTTCTCGGTCTCGTCGGAGGAAGCGGCCCGCATGTTGGTGAGCTTCTTCTCCTTGGTGATGTTGACGTCCATGTCGTCGGCGCGGGAGTTCTCCCCGACGATCATGCCCTCGTACACCTCGGTGGTGGGCTCGACGAAGAGCTGACCGCGCTCCTGAAGGTTGATCATCGCGAAGGCGGTGACGGCACCCGAGCGGTCGGCGACGAGCGAGCCGTTGTTGCGGGTACGCAGCTCGCCGAACCACGGCTCGTAGGACTCGAAGACGTGGTGCAGGATGCCGGTGCCCCGGGTGTCGGTGAGGAACTCGGTGCGGAAGCCGATCAGGCCGCGCGCCGGCACCAGCCACTCCATCCGGATCCAGCCGGTGCCGTGGTTGACCAGCTGCTCCATCCGGCCCTTGCGGGTGGCCAGGAGCTGGGTGATCGGGCCCAGGTACTCCTCCGGGGAGTCGATGGTCAGCCGCTCCACCGGCTCGCAGATCTTGCCGTCGATCTCCCGGGTGACCACCTGCGGCTTGCCGACGGTCAGCTCGAAGGACTCGCGGCGCATCTGCTCGACCAGGATGGCCAGCGCCAGCTCGCCTCGGCCCTGCACCTCCCAGGCGTCGGGCCGCTCGGTGGGCAGCACCCGCAGGGAGACGTTGCCGACCAGTTCCTTGTCGAGCCGGTCCTTGACCATGCGGGCGGTGACCTTGGAGCCCTTGACCCGGCCGACCAGCGGCGAGGTGTTGGTGCCGATGGTCATCGAGATGGCCGGCTCGTCGACGGTGATCAGCGGCAGGGCCACCGGGTTCTCGGCGTCGGCCAGGGTCTCGCCGATCATGATTTCCGGGATGCCGGCGACGGCGATGATGTCGCCCGGCCCGGCGGACTGGGCGGGGCGGCGCTCCAGGCCCTCGGTCATCAGCATCTCCGAGATGCGGACCCGCTGGGTGCTGCCGTCGGTGCGGCACCAGGCGACGGTCTGGCCCTTGGCGATGGTGCCCTGCCGGACCCGGCACAGGGCCAGCCGGCCGAGGAACGGCGAGGCGTCGAGGTTGGTCACGTGCGCCTGCAACGGGGCACCCTCGTCGTACGAGGGCGGCGGGATGGTGTCCAGCAGGGTGCGGAACAGCGGCTCGAGGCTGGTGCTGTCGCTGGGGACCGAGCCGTCGGCGGGCTGGGTGAGCGAGGCGATGCCGTCGCGGGCGCAGGCGTAGACGATCGGGAAGTCGATCTGCTCGGCGTCGGCGTCGAGGTCGAGGAAGAGCTCGTAGGTGTCGTCCACGACCTCCTTGATCCGGGCGTCGGGGCGGTCCACCTTGTTGATCACCAGGATGATCGGCATTCGGGCGCGCAGCGCCTTGCGCAGCACGAAGCGGGTCTGCGGCAGGGGGCCCTCGCTCGCGTCGACGAGCAGCACCACCCCGTCGACCATGGTCAGGCCCCGCTCGACCTCGCCGCCGAAGTCGGCGTGGCCGGGGGTGTCGATGATGTTGATGGTGACCGGGTCGGAGCCGTCCGCCGGCAGGTAACGCACGCCGGTGTTCTTGGCCAGGATCGTGATGCCCTTCTCCCGTTCCAGGTCCCCCGAGTCCATCACCCGCTCAGTGTTCTCACCGCGGGCGCCGTAGGCGCCGGCCTGCCGCAACATGGCGTCGACCAGGGTGGTCTTGCCGTGGTCGACGTGGGCGATGATGGCGACGTTGCGGAGGTCGGTGCGAAGCTGCATGGGCTCCATCCTCCCGCCTGTGCGCGTGGGAAGCGAAATCGGGGGGGTCACCCCTCGATGCCGGCCGGCTCCGCCCGCCCTCGGTGTGGCCGGTCGAGGGGCCGGTCGCCGACGTCCCACGGTGGGTTCGGTGCTGCTGGTGACGATTGTCGCAGCGGTGAGCGGCGGCGCGGTGCGGTTCCGCCAGGCTCGTCGCCGCGACCTGCGACCTGGGCAGGCCGCAGGGGCGTGCCGGGGGCCGCGGTGGTGCGCCGCGGCCCCCGGGGTCGTTGCCCGCGTGTTCAGTCGCGCGCGGTGTCCGTATCGGCGGCGCCGTGCCGGCCCGCCGGGGCGTCCGTCGCGGCGGTCCCGTGCCGGTCCGCGGCCGTGGGCTCGTGCCGGTCCGCCGGGGCGTCGGTGCCGGTGCCGGTGCCGGTGCCGGTGCCGGGGTCAGCCTCCCGGCGGACGTGGCCCGGCCACCAGAAGCGGTCGCCGAGCAGGAACGCCAGCGCGGGGACCAGGACCGTGCGGACCAGCAGGGTGTCGAGCAGGACGCCGATGCAGACGATGATCCCGATCTGGGTCAGCGTGAGCAACGGCAGGACGCCGAGGACGGCGAAGACCGCGGCCAGCAGGATCCCGGCGCTGGTGATCACGCCGCCGGTGACCCGCAACGCCGACAGCATGCCGTCGCGGGTGCCGGTGCGCCGGGCGTCCTCCCGGGCCCGGGTGACCAGGAAGATGTTGTAGTCCACGCCGAGGGCGACCAGGAACACGAAGGCGAGCAGCAGGACGCCGCTGTCCAGCGCCGGGAAGCCGAGGACGTGGTCGAAGAGCAGCCACGCCGCGCCGAGGCTGGCGAAGAACGACGCGATGACGGTGAGCACCAGCAGCACCGGCGCGACGAGGCCGCGCAGCAGCAGCACGAGCACCGCGCCGACGAGCAGCAGGATGATCGGCAGGATCAGCTTCAGGTCCTTGGTGTCGGCCCGGTCGGAGTCGTAGGTGGCGGCGACGGTGCCGCCCACCACGGCCCCGTCGAAGGGGTCGGCCCCGTCGACGGTCGGCGGGGCGGAGCCGGGGACGGCGTCGACCGCGTCGCGCAGCGCCTCGACGGTGCGGTCGGACTCGGCGGTGCCCGGTTCGGCCTCCAGCACCACGTCGACCTGGGCGACGGTGTCGCCCGCGCTCGACGGCCGGGCGGAGGCCACGCCGGGGACGTCCTTGGCGGCGGCGGTGACGGCCTGCGCGGCGGCGGGGGTGGTGAGCACGGCGAGGGGCTGGGTGGTGCCGGCGGGGAAGGCCCGGGCGAGGGTCTCCGCGCCGGCCACGGCCTCGGGCTTGACCCGGAACTGCTCGGTCTCCGACAGGCCGGTGCGGATGCCGAGGCCGCCCAGCGCGAGGCCGGCCAGCAGCAGGGTGGCGAGCACCGCGACCGGGGCGGGCCGGCGTACGACGGCCGTGCCGAGCCGGCCCCAGATCCGTCCCTCGCGGGCGGGGCCGCCGACGCGGGGCACGAAGGGCCAGAACAGCCCCCGGCCGAAGAGCACCAGCACGGCGGGGAGGACGAACAGCGCCGAGAGCATGGCGAAGACCACGCCGGTGGCGCAGGCCACGGCGAGGGCCCGGTTGGTCTCCTGCTCCGACAGCAGCAGGGTGAGTACGCCGAGCACGACGGTGCCGCCGCTGGCGAGGATGGGTTCGGCGGTGCGGCGCAGGGCGGCGCGCATCGCGGCGAAGCGGTCGGCCTCGCGGCGCAGTTCCTCCCGGTAGCGGGCGATGAGCAGCAGCGCGTAGTCCGTGGCGGCGCCGAAGACCAGCACGCTGGCGATGCCGGTGACCTGGCCCTCCTGCAGGTGGATGCCGAAGGCCGGGACGATGGTGTCCACGGCGCGCAGGGTGAGCTGCTCGGCGGCCGCGACGACGACGAGCGGCACGATCCACAGGAACGGGCTGCGGTAGGTGACGAGCAGCAGCAGGGCCACGACGGTGGCGGTGACGGCCAGCAGGGTGATGTCGGCGCCGTCGAAGACCTTCGTGAGGTCGGCGGTGAACGCGGGCGCCCCGGTCACCTGCGCGGCGAGGCCGTCCGGCAGCCCGTCCAGGGCGGTGCGCAGGTCGGCCACCCGGGTGGCCACGTCGTCCTGCCCGTCGGCGGTGGAGAGCGGGACCGCGACCAGGGCCACGGTGCCGTCGGGGGAGGTCTGTGGGGGGCTGACCCGGCCGCCGGCGGCGAACCGGCCGAGCTCGCCGACGACGCCGGTGACCGCCGTGCGGTCGGGCTCGGTCAGCGGCCCGCCGTCGGCGCGGCTGACCACGACGATCGCCGGTTGGACCTCGCTGTCGGGAAGTTCGTCCTGTAGGCGCTCGACCTGGGTGGACTGCCACTGCACCGACAGGCCGGTGGACGACACGGGGGCGGGGTTTTCCGGCTGGGGAAGCCCGAAGACGGCAGCGCCGAGGACGATCGCGGCGACCACGGTCAGCCAGGCGGCGAGCCGGCCTCGGGCGACGCGGGTGAACACAGACATCGGGTTCCTCAGGGTTGTCGGGACGGGGCCGCTTCGGCGGAGCGTGACGGCACATAGGGCAGGCTGTCGAGTATCTTGATAGGCGAGATTATCCGCCGTTCCTCTATGCTGCAAACGAGAGCGGACCGGCGGGAGGAATCGGCGGCGTGGCAGCGCAGGGGATGTTTCGGCGACGCGTCAGCCGGCGCGACCGGCTCGTCGCCGACATCGCCGCTGACCTGCGGCGATACTCCGTCGACGCGCAGCACATCGGGCACGCCTTCGCCGGGCTGCACGGGCTCAACGCCACCGACCTGCAGGCCCTGATTGCCGTCATGGACGCGGAGTTCGCCGGCACGCCGATCACCCCGGGCCGGCTGGGGGAGCAGCTGAACCTCTCCTCCGGCTCGGTGACCGCGCTGGTCGACCGGCTGGAGCGCACCGGGCACATCCGCCGCGACCGCGACACCGTGGACCGGCGCAAGGTCTTCCTGCGCTACGCCGACCGGGGCGCGACGCTGGCCACGGAGTTCTTCCGGCCGTTGGGGCGGCGCACCGACCAGGTGATGGCGGGCTTCGACGACGCCGAGCTCGACGTCGTCCGCCGGTTCATGGCGGCGATGGTCGCCTCCATGCGCGAGCACCGCGACGACGTGCGGGCCGGCCGGGCCGAGCCCCCGCCGCCACCGGCACCCTGAAGGACGCCGCGCCGGACGAACCACCCGTTACGACGATTACTCTCTGTTGTGTATCCGAAGGATACACCGGTCATGGGCCGCTCGACGGGACGCGAGGCCACGATTACACCGAACGCGCCTTACCGGAAAAAAACGCATCTGAGCTGGGAAAACGCCTAAGAGTGTCGTTAGGCTCACGGAAGTTGCACGCCTCGTGCGTGTCAGGTCGGGCTCGGCACGCACCACACACCCCTTACGGCATGTGACCGTCCTCGCTCGGCCTCCCCGCTAGCGGAAGGCGGCTCCGATGACTCGGGCCCCTGCCAATCTCCTGTCCCTCCGGAGTTTCCTACTGACCCACCTCAACCTCGACCCCGACACCTCGCGGCCCCAGGACCTGGAGCCGGCCGAGGTCGGCATCGTCGGTGACCCCGCCCACCGCGGTGGCTACCACTGCGGCTCCGACCGGGTGGTGGACCGCGACTACTCCGTCGTGGAGTCGCCCCGGGACCAGGCGGGGCTGACCCTGGACGCGGCCGCCCTCGACGTCGGCGGCTTCTCCGTCAGCTCCGGCGGTCGTACCCACAACCTGCGCTCGTTCTCCGTGTGGTGCGTCGCGCAGTGCGTCGCCGGCACGGCCGACAGCCGCGACATCCGGGAGATCATCTACTCCCCGGACGGCACCCGGGTCCAGCGGTGGGACCGACTGGGCCGGCGCAGCAGCGGTGACGCCAGTCACCTCTGGCACACCCACTTCAGCTTCTTCCGCGACTCGACGAAGGCGGGCCGGGACCAGATTCCAATGTTCCGCCGCTACCTGACCGCCATCGGTCTCATCCAGGAGGACGACATGAGCGCCAAGGCCGAATCCCAGATCAACAGCCTCTTCAGCGCGATGTTCACCGGCGGTTCCAGCATGGGCCGGCGGGTCGACCCGGACGGCGTCGGCCCGGAGCCGGAGTCCAACAGCGTCGTGGCCAAGCTGGACTACACGATGCAGCAGGTCGACGCGGTGCTGGCCCGGCTGGTCGCCCTGCGGGGCGCCGACGCCGGCCCGGCCGGCCTGCTGGCCACGCTGACCCCGCAGCAGATCGTCGCCGCCCTGCCGCCGGAGACGGCCGCGCAGGTGGCCGTCGAGATCGCCCGCCGCGGGTCCACCGGTGCCGGGGCCGATGAGCTGGCGTGATCGCCGCACTACCGTACGTATTCTTGCGGGTGCGCGAAAGGGGCCGCGTTACACGCGGCCCCCGGGGGTGCGCTGTGGCGGCGGCCGGGTCGACCCGCCGCCCCCCCCCGCCCGGCGCGAGATCGGCCGGACGTTGTCCGCCTGCGGGCCCCGATGCCCCCGGGTCACCACGAAAACGACC
>NZ_JBNCLB010000004.1:376836-589786 GCF_049841815.1 Micromonospora sp. DT233
AATGTTAATACCCCCGTCTTTTTTTTTTAATTATACGGGGCCCCCCGGCGCCCCCGGGGGGGGGGGGGGGGGGGGGGCGGGGCCCCCCGCCCCCCGCCACCGGCACGGAGCTAGATCGGACGGACGTTGTCCGCCTGCGGGCCCTTCTGCCCCTGGGTCACCTCGAACTCGACCTTCTGGCCCTCGTTGAGTTCGCGGTAGCCGCTCGACGCGATGGCGGAGTAGTGGACGAACACGTCCGGACCTCCGCCGTCCTGCTCGATGAAGCCGAAGCCCTTTTCCGAGTTGAACCACTTGACCGTGCCGGTAGCCATGCATTTCTCCCTGTTCAAAGCGGGAGACCACCGACCGCTGGCCGATGATCGCCCTGTACCTCCTTGACAGTAACCGGCCGAGCCCGGTTCTGCCGTGCGAAGTGCCGCAGGTATTTGGCAAAACCTGCCGGGCGCGCCGAACCGCCCCGAAAACCGCCCCGAGCAGGGGCGGCTACGGCATGCTTGCCCCGGTGATAACTCCCACAGCCGCCGCGCTGACCGAGCTGGAGCGGGAGACCGACGCGCCCGGTTCCGGGCTGGACCGGCTGCGGCTGGTCCCCACCCCGTTCGTCGCCGAGGTGCGGCTCTACCTCGCCGAGGACCCCATCGTCTGGTGGGCCCGTCTGGAGGCCGCCGCCGGCCACCCGCTGCCCGCGCCGTACTGGGCGTCGGTCTGGGCCGGCGGGCAGGCCCTGGCCCGGCACCTGCTCGACCACCCCGAGCTGGTCGCCGGTCGCCGCGTGCTGGACCTGGCCGCCGGCTCCGGGCTGGTGGCGATCGCCGCCGCGCTGGGCGGCGCGGCCCGGGTCGTCGCCAACGACATCGACCCGTACGCCGTGGCCGCCGTCACACTCAACGCCCGGGTCAACCGCGTCGCCGTCACCGCCACCGGGGCGGACCTGCTCGACTCCGACCCCGGCGACGCGGACCTGCTGCTGGCCGGGGACGTCTTCTACGACAGCGGGCTGGCCGGGCGGATGCTGCCGTTCCTGCGCCGCGCAGCCGACCGGGGCGCGCAGGTGCTGGTCGGCGACCCCGGCCGGGACCACCTGCCGCGCAACCGGCTGGACGTGGTGGCCAGCTACCGGGTGCCCACCACCGAACCCGCCGTCGACACGCCGATGCGCCACGTCGAGGTGCTGCGCCCCCGCTGACCCGGCGCCGCCGCGCGGGGGCGGTCGGCGCGTCCGCCGCGCGGGGGCGGTCGGCGTGTCGTGCGTCGCGTCAGCGGGCCGGCGGCCCGGCCGGGAGCCGGCTCACCAGCCGCGCGCCCGCCACTGCGGCAGCGACGGGCGCTCCGCGCCGAGCGTGCTGTCCCCGCCGTGGCCCGGGTAGAACCACGTCTCGTCGGGCAGCCGGTCGAACAGCCGGTGCTCCACGTCGTCGATGAGCTGACCGAAGCGCTGCGGGTCCCGGTCGGTGTTGCCCACCCCGCCGGGGAAGAGGGAGTCGCCGGTGAACAGGTGCGGGGTGCCGGCCGGGTCCCGGTAGAGCAGGGCGATCGAGCCGGGGGTGTGCCCGCGCAGGTGGATGACCTCCAACGCGCGCTCGCCGACGGTGACGGTGTCGCCGTCGGCGAGGGGCTCCGCCTCGATCGGCAGGCCGGCGGCGTCGTCGACGTGCACCAGCGGCCGGGCGCCGGTCTTGGCGACCACCTCTTCCAGCGCCACCCAGTGGTCCATGTGCTGGTGGGTGGTGACCACGGTGGCCAGGCCGGCGTCGCCGACGAGCTCCAGCAGCCGGGGCGCCTCGTTGGCCGCGTCGATCAGCAACTGCGCGCCCGTGTCGGTGCACCGCAGCAGGTAGGCGTTGTTGTCCATCGGCCCCACCGAGACCTTGGTGATGGTGAGCCCGTCGAGTTCGCGTACGGCCGGTGCGCCGCCGGGGCGGACGCTTCCGCTGTAGGTCATGGTCTGTCTACATCCATTCCGGTGGGTTCGGCAGGGGGCCGTCGGGGGCGACGGCGAGCCTCTGCCCGGCGCCGCGGCCGATCAGCCAGGCGGCGAGCTCGGGGGCCGGGCCGGTGATGGTGGGCGCCGCCGCCCGGTCGCCGACGACCACCTCGTGTCGGCTGCCGTCGAAGCGCAGCGCCATCGCCGGCGCGTCGGCCCGGTCGGTGAGCCCGGCGGCGACCTCGTGCAGCAGCCGCTGGGCGAAGGCCGCCGACCAGTCGGCCGGGTGGTAGCCGACGGCCAGGTCGACGTGGTGCACCTCGACCTCGCGCAGCCGACCCCAGACCAGCAGGGCCGCCGGCCACGGGCCCCGCCGCGACTGCACGGTGGCCGCCCACGCCTGCGCCGGCATGGCGGCGACGGCCTCGGCGAAGCACCGCGCCGAGTGGCGCAGGTCGTCCAGCTGGGCGGCGGGCGGGCGCGGCGCGCCGGCGGAGATGTCGGCGTCGCGGGCGGCGGCGCTCGCGTACATCGGGATGGGCTCGCCGGTGCGGGCGGCGGTGAGCAGGTTGACGAACCCGTCGGCGTTGCGGGCCAGGTGGGCCAGCACGTGCCCCCGGGTCCAGCCGGGCAGCGCCGACGGGGCGGCGAGGTCGGCCGGGCCGAGGTCGGCCGCGGTACGCAGCAGGCGGGTCGTGGCGTCGTCGAGGTCACCGGTCAGCAGCAGCGGATCCGCGGTCACGTCCCGACCCTAGCGCCCCGCGCCCCGCGCGTCGCCGTGGAAATCGCTTTCGGCGCGTCGGCGCGCCCCCTACCGTCGGCGTCGTACGCGACACCGGGACGTCGGAGGAGGTGGTGCCCATGCCGGTCGTAGCACGCGAGTCGCGCCACCAGTCCGTCCGACCCCGGAGAGGTTCCCATGACCATCGATCTGACCGCCCTCGGCTGGGACGCCGAGCGGGCGGAGAACGCCCGTAGGCACGCCGGCTGGCGGCCGGGCCGGGTGGCCCGCGTCGACCGGGGCGTGTGCACCGTCCTCGCCGCCGACGGTCCGCTCCGCGCCACCCTCGGCGCGGCGGTGCTGGCCGCCGCCGCGAGCGACCTGACCCGGCTGCCCTGCACCGGCGACTGGGTGCTGCTGCGCTCCTGGCCGGACGGCCCGGTCACCGTGGAGCGCGTGCTGCCCCGGCGTACGGCGCTGGTGCGCCGCACCGCCGGCAAGGACGCCGCCGGCCAGCTCCTCGCCGCGAACCTGGACACCGCCGCCGTCGTCGAGCCGGTGCACCCGCAGCCGGACGCGGCCCGCATCGAGCGGCTGCTGGCCCTGGCCCACGAGTCCGGCGCGACCCCGCTGGTGGTGCTCACCAAGGACGACCTCGCCGCCGATCCGGCGGCGATCGCCCGGCAGCTCGCCGGGGTCGCCCCGGGGGTGCCGGTGCTGGCGGTCAGCGCCGAACGCGGCGTCGGCCTCGACGCGCTGCGCGCCCACGTCGCCCCGGGCCGCACCCTGGGCCTGCTCGGCCCGTCGGGGGCCGGCAAGTCGAGCCTGGTCAACGCGCTCGCCGGGGCGGTGGTGATGCCCACCCAGGCGATCCGTCGGGTCGACGGCAAGGGCCGGCACACCACCACCTGGCGGGCGCTGATCCCGATCCCCGGCGGCGGGGCGGTGCTGGACACCCCGGGGGTGCGGGCGGTGGGCCTGCTCGACGGCGCGGCCGGCCTGGACCGGGCCTTCGCCGACATCGACGCCCTCGCCACCGACTGCCGCTACGGCGACTGCGCCCACGACGCCGAGCCGGGCTGCGCGGTCCGCGCCGCCCTCGCCGCCGGGGAGTTGACCGCCCGCCGGTACGACAGTTGGCGTCGGCTGCGCCGGGAGCTGGCCTTCGAGACCCGGCGGCGGGAGACCCGGTCGGCCGCCGAGCGCCGGGGCGGCTGGCGTGGCGCCCGCCGCCGTACCAGCCGCCCGTGACCGGCGGCGGGTCCAGCCGCTGACCGCCCCGCGACGCGGTCCGGGCGGGGCGGGCGGGGCGGCCCGGGGGCGATCACGGCGGCGTCGCGGTGACTCGTTGTCATCGCGGCGTCGCCCGTGGGCGTGTCGGGGGTGCGGCGGCCCGCCGGGGGCCGGGCGGGGCGGCCGGGGCGGCTTCCTGATCGCCGCCGAGCCGGCCTCGGCCGGGGGTCGGGTCGGCGCGACCGGCGTGACCTGCGGGAATGTGCGGGCGCGGGATGTTGTCGTACCTCGGGGCTAGAGTTGCCGAGGCGCTTCCTCTGCGCCCGCACGACCGCCTCAGGGCCGTCCCGGAACCCACCGGACCGCCCGGCGGCGGACAGATCCTCCTCGTCTTCTTCACCCGGGAGTACACGCACCGTGGCCGACCGACTGATCATCCGTGGCGCACGCGAGCACAACCTGCGTGACGTCAGTCTCGACCTGCCCCGGGACGCCCTGATCGTCTTCACGGGGCTCTCCGGCTCCGGCAAGTCGAGCCTGGCCTTCGACACGATCTTCGCGGAGGGGCAGCGCCGCTACGTCGAGTCGCTCTCCTCGTACGCGCGGCAGTTCCTCGGCCAGATGGACAAGCCGGACGTCGACTTCATCGAGGGGCTCAGCCCCGCCGTCTCCATCGACCAGAAGTCGACCTCGCGCAACCCGCGCTCCACGGTCGGCACGATCACCGAGGTCTACGACTACCTGCGGCTGCTCTTCGCCCGCGTCGGCGAGCCGCACTGCCCGGTCTGCGGTGAGCGGATCTCCAAGCAGAGCCCGCAGCAGATCGTCGACCGGGTGCTGGCGATGGCCGAGGGCACCAAGTTCATGGTGCTCGCCCCGGTGGTGCGGGGCCGCAAGGGCGAATACGTCGACCTCTTCGCCGAGCTGCAGGGCAAGGGGTACGCCCGCGCCCGCGTCGACGGCGTGGTGCACCCGCTGACCGAGCCGCCGAAGCTCAAGAAGCAGGAGAAGCACACCATCGAGGTGGTGATCGACCGGCTCACCGTCAAGCCCAGCGCCAAGCAGCGGCTGACCGACTCGGTCGAGGCGGCGCTCGGCCTCTCCGGCGGCCTGGTGCTGCTCGACTTCGTCGACCTCGCCGAGGACCACCCCGAGCGGGAGCGCCGCTACTCCGAGCACCTGGCCTGCCCCAACGACCACCCGCTCGCCATCGAGGACCTGGAGCCGCGGGTCTTCTCCTTCAACGCCCCGTACGGGGCCTGCCCGGAGTGCACCGGCCTGGGCACCAAGAAGGAGATCGACCCGGAGCTGGTGGTCCCCGACGCGGAGCGCAGCCTGCGCGAGGGCGCGATCCAGCCCTGGTCGACCGGGCACAACCTGGAATACTTCCTGCGCCTGCTGGAGGCGTTGGGCGAGACCGAGCACTTCGACCTGGACACCCCGTGGCGGGCGCTGCCGTCGCGGGCGCAGAAGACGATCCTGCACGGCTCCAGCGACCAGGTGCACGTGCGCTACCGCAACAAGTTCGGCCGCGAGCGCTCCTACTACACCGGCTTCGAGGGCGTGGTGCAGTGGATCGAGCGCCGGCACACCGACACCGAGTCGGAGTGGTCGCGGGAGAAGTACGAGGGCTACATGCGCGACGTGCCCTGCGCGGCCTGCGGCGGGGCCCGGCTCAAGCCGGAGGTGCTGGCGGTCACCCTGGCCGGCAAGAGCATCGCCGAGGTCTGCAACCTCTCGGTGGGGGAGTGCGCCGAGCTGCTGGCCGGCATCGAGCTGACCGCCCGGCAGAAGCTGATCGCCGAGCGGGTGCTCAAGGAGATCAACGCCCGGTTGACGTTCCTGCTGGACGTGGGGCTGGACTACCTCTCCCTGGACCGCCCGGCGGGCACCCTCTCCGGCGGCGAGGCCCAACGCATCCGGCTGGCCACCCAGATCGGCTCCGGCCTGGTCGGGGTGCTCTACGTGCTCGACGAGCCGTCGATCGGCCTGCACCAGCGCGACAACCACCGGCTGATCGAGACCCTGGTGCGGCTGCGCGGCCTGGGCAACACCCTGATCGTGGTCGAGCACGACGAGGACACCATCCGCGCCGCCGACTGGGTCGTCGACATCGGCCCCGGCGCGGGCGAGCACGGCGGCGAGATCGTGCACTCCGGCTCGGTGGCGGAGCTGCTGACCCACCCGGAGTCGGTCACCGGGGCGTACCTGTCGGGGCGGCGGGAGATCCCGACGCCGGGCGAGCGCCGACCGGCGACGCCGGGCCGGGAGCTGGTGGTGCACGGCGCGCGGGAGAACAACCTGCGCAACCTCACCGTGTCGTTCCCGCTGGGGCAGCTCATCGCGGTCACCGGGGTCAGCGGCTCGGGCAAGTCGACCCTGGTCAACGACATCCTGCACGCGGTGCTGGCCAACCAGCTCAACCACGCCCGGCACGTGCCGGGCCGGCACACCCGGGTCACCGGCCTGGAGCACGTGGACAAGGTCGTCGGCGTCGACCAGTCGCCGATCGGGCGCACCCCGCGCTCCAACCCGGCCACCTACACCGGGGTCTGGGACCACGTCCGCAAGCTCTTCGCCGAGACCACCGAGGCCAAGGTCCGGGGGTACGGTCCGGGCCGGTTCTCGTTCAACGTCAAGGGGGGCCGCTGCGAGGCCTGCTCCGGCGACGGCACCCTCAAGATCGAGATGAACTTCCTCCCGGACGTGTACGTCCCGTGCGAGGTCTGCAAGGGCGCCCGGTACAACCGGGAGACCCTGGAGGTGCACTACAAGGGCCGCACCGTCTCCGACGTGCTGGACATGCCGATCGAGGAGGCGGCGGAGTTCTTCTCCGCCATTCCGGCCATCCACCGGCACCTCAAGACGCTGGTCGACGTGGGCCTGGGGTACGTGCGGCTCGGCCAGCCCGCGCCGACGCTCTCCGGCGGCGAGGCGCAGCGGGTCAAGCTCGCCTCCGAGCTGCAGAAGCGCTCCAGCGGCCGGACGGTCTACGTGCTCGACGAGCCGACCACCGGCCTGCACTTCGAGGACATCCGCAAGCTGCTGATGGTCCTGGAGGGGCTGGTCGACAAGGGCAACACGGTGATCACGATCGAGCACAACCTCGACGTGATCAAGACGGCCGACTGGCTGATCGACATGGGCCCCGAGGGCGGCCACCGGGGCGGTTCGGTGCTGGCCACCGGCACCCCCGAGGAGGTCGCCGAGGTGCCCGAGAGCCACACCGGGCACTTCCTGCGCCAGGTGCTCAAGCTCGACGGGCAGGCCCGGGGGGCCAAGGCGGCCACCAGCCGGGCTGCCAAGGCCAACGGCGCCACCACCCGCTCCCGGGCCGCCCGCAGCGCCCCGGCCAAGGCGCGCTGACCGGTCCAAGTCGGTGCTCCGACGCCCCGGCCGGTGTCGGGAGCCCGTCACCCCGCCCGCCGAGATGATCACGTTGGTCGATTCGTTGAACCGTTCGGGGACAGGTGGCGTGGAGAGCAGTTACGCCGTGGAACCGGACGGGCGGCGGCAGTCGAGAGAAGGGCACGACATGAGCGACGAGCAGGTGCAGACCGGGCCGGGCACGCAGACCCGCCGTACCCTCCTGGCCGGGGCCGGCGCGGTGGGCGCGGCGGTCGTCCTGGCGGCGTGTGGCGACGACGGCGGCGACGGCGCGGCGCCGGCCGGCGGCTCCGCCCCGGCCGGCGGCGCGCCGAGCGTGGGCGACGCCGAGGGCGGTGCGCTGGCCCGCACCTCCGACATCCCGGTCGGCGGCGGCGCGGTCTTCGCCGCCAAGGGCGTGGTGATCACCCAGCCCGAGGCCGGCACGTTCAAGGCCTTCGACCCGATCTGTACCCACCAGCGGTGCCCGGTGTCGAACGTCGACGCCGGCACCATCAACTGCACCTGCCACAACAGCAAGTTCTCCATCACCGACGGCTCGGTGAAGGGCGGCCCGGCGACGAAGCCGCTGCCGGAGAAGCAGATCAAGGTCGAGGGCGACCGGATCACCCTCGCCTGAGCGGCCCCGGCCGGCGCCCCAGCGGCCCGAGTCGCCGCTGCGCGGCCCCGGCTCGCCCCAGCGCCCGGTCGGTGCCCCCTGCGGCCCGGCCGGCGGGGGAGCGCCGCGCGGCCGGCGCGCGGGGGATGACCCCGCCCGCCGGCCGCATTCGGCGGCGCCGCGTCAGTGGGCGTACACCGACATCTCCCACAGCGAGAAGCCGTACTCGGTGCCCCGGGTCAGCCCGCGCATCCGCACGTACCGGGCGGTGCCGGCGGGGAAGGCGGCCACGTCGGTGCCGCCGTCGCCGACCGTGGTCGACCAGGCCGTGCGCCAGGTGGTCCCGTCGGTGGAGAGCTCGACGCGGTACGACCGGGCGTACGCCTCCTCCCAGGCCAGCACCACCCGACCCACCGGCCGGGCGGCGCCCAGGTCGACGGTGAGGGTCTGGTCGTCGGTGCGGGAGCTGGCCCACCGGGTGCCGGGGTCGCCGTCGACGGCGCGGGCGGCCGGGTAGCCGAGCTGGGTGCTCGACGCGGTCGCCGGCTTCCCGGCGGCGAGGTTGGTCAGGTCGTCGCCGCGCCGGGCGGGGAACGAGACCACCTGCTGGTAGGTGGGGCGGTTCTGCCAGGCGATCGGGTCGTGGGTGATGCCGCCCAGCGGCGACTGGACGATCGCGTCGGCGCACCACTGGTCGCCGGCGGCGCAGGTGTCGTCGCCGGGGTAGGTCTGCGCGGCCGGGGTGCCCGCCGCCGCGCGCAGCGTGTCGAGCAGGACCTGCCGGCACCCGGCGAGGGTCCCGCCGCCGCAGTGGGTGCGGGGCAGCTTGCCGGCGACCGGGTCGCCGAGCACCGCCCGCAGGTCCTTGTCGACGTACCCCCACCAGCCGTACTGGAACGCCGAGCCCTTGTGC
The DNA here is from genome assembly GCF_049841815.1 of Micromonospora sp. DT233. NCBI lineage: Bacteria > Bacillati > Actinomycetota > Actinomycetes > Micromonosporales > Micromonosporaceae > Micromonospora > Micromonospora sp. DT233. Next base: position 385,616 of record NZ_JBNCLB010000004.1, read on the forward strand.
GCCTGGGCCTCCCCGGCGGCCGTCGGCAGGCTGGAGGTGTCGCCCTGCTGGTGCCCGGAGGGGGACTCGTTGATCTGCATGGCGTTGACCAGGGACTGGTAGAGCTCCGCGCCGAGCGGGGCGGCGAACATGCCCCGCACCAGCAGCGGCCACCAGGCGTCGAAGGTGCGGATCGCCTCGGCGTGCTGGTAGACCTTCGAGCCCTTGGCGGTCTCCACCCGCAGCGCGCCGGCGGCCCGCCACGCCTTGAGCCGGGTGACCTGGGCGGCCAGGGCGGTGTCGGTGACGGGCTGGCTCTCCAGCACCCGGATCAGCTCGTCGAGCACCTCGACGCCGCGCAGGTCGGTCAGCCCGGCCCGCTCCACGAGGGTGGTCAGCGCCGCCCGGTCGTACTTCTTCCCGGCGGCGAGGCCGGCCTTCAGCGGCCGGTCCAGCAGGTCGCCCCGGTGCACCGCGCCGAAGCTGAAGTTGCCGTCGGCGGCGGAGAAGTCCTTGGCCTGCTTGTTGTTCCAGCTGACGTAGTAGTCCTGGTCGACTGAGCGGGGGTGGGCGGCCAGCGGCGCGTACGTGGCGGTGTTCGTCGCCGGCTGGTAGCCCTGCCACTCGTAGGCGGCCTCGCCCCTCATCGGCAGGTTCGGGTTGGACCCGGCGGCCCGCACCGGGAGCAGCCCGGAGTTGAAGTACGCCGCCTGGGTGGAGTTGACGTAGAACCAGTTGAACGCGTACTCGACGTTGTTGGCCGAGGTGGTGAAGGCGGCGGCGGAGCCCATCTGGGCGGGGTCGTTGAACATCTGGAAGCCGATCGCGGAGTCGGCCTCGTGCCGGTAGGTGGAGCGCAGCTGGGTGAACGCGTGCGGCCGGCCGCCGACGGTGCCGCGCCAGGCCACCAGGCCGAGCTTCGTGCGCCAGGCGGTGATCTTGTACGACCCGGCGGGGGTGCTGTCGGCCACCGTCGGGCTCCACCGGTTGGTGTGCGCGAGCTGCTCCATCGCCAGGCACTGACCACGGTAGAGGTAGCGGTTGCTGGTCGGGGTGGGCGCGCTGCCGTCGGTGGTGCAGAGCGGCACCGCGTACGTGTCGGTGATGTCCTGGGTCGCCGAGGTGGCGCTCCAGGCGTAGTCCTGGCCGCGACCGAGCAGCACGTAGAGGTTCAGGCCGGCGAACGCGGCCCCCCGGGCGCTGATCCCGGGGCCCTGCAACTCCTGGATCATCAGCAGTTGCGGGGCGAAGTAGCCGGTCTGCGGGCCGAAGACGGCGACCGGGTGGCCGGTGGCGGAGTTGGCGGCGGAGACGACGGCCGCGTTGGACATGCCCCGGTGCGCCGGGTCGATGGTCAGCCCGGCCAGCGCGGCGGCCAGCTCCGAGCCCCGCCCGGCGGTGCCGGTGGCGGAGCCGGTCGGGTCGGTGACCACCGGTTCGACCTTCGCGGTGCCGGCGTCGGGCAGCGCCACGCTCGCCGCGTCGGGGGAGGCCCCGCCGTACGGGAAGCTCTGCCCGTCGTGCAGGGTCAGCACCGTCTCGGGGTCGTTCTGGTTGCGGAAGGCCGACCAGACCCGGTCGCCCTCGGTCGGGCCGTACTTGGCGCGGGCGGCGACGCGCACCAGCGCGGACTGCATCTCGTTGCCGCCCCCGCCGCCGAAGAGCCCGCCGACCACGCCCGCGATGGCGATGAGGTCGGTCATCCGGAACGGCTCCGGGCCGCCCTTGTTGGTGATCGCGTCGAGGTGCCCGGTCAGCACGTACTCGCCGGGGCAGTTGCGGTTGGCCATGCAGACGCCGATGTAGGCGTTGATGCCGGCGATGTACTCCTGCACGTCGGCGTGCAGCTGCACCCCGCGCGGGCCCTTGGCGCGCAGCGCGTCGACCTGCTCCTGGAGGTCCGCGTCGGTGTACGGGGCGTTGCGCCAGACGCTCTGCTCCAGCGCCCGGTTGCCCGGCGACCCGCCGGCGAACGGGGTGAGGGTGCCCCGGCCGACGTGCCGCAGCAGGTCCATGGTGAAGAGCCGGTCCTCGGCCCCGGCGTAGCCGGCGCCGTACATGGTGCCGCCGCGGGTGGTGCCGGTGACGTGTGGGACGCCGGTGGCCTTGTCCCGCACGATCCGCACGTCGGCGCGGGGGGAGTAGTCGCGTTCGACCTGGCCGGCGGGGACGCCGAAGGAGGCGTCGTTGAAGAAGCTGCCGATCTGCTCCTCGCGCAGCCCGGCGTAGCCGTAGACCAGGTCGGCGTAGCGGCCGAGTTGGTCGGCGGAGTGCCGGGGCATGGTGCCCAGCGTCTGGTGGGCCAGGATCTCCACGAGGGTGGCGTTGCCGTTCTGGCCGGGCGGCACGATGTCGTTGCACTCGCCGAGGCAGTGGTCTGCGGCGGCGTACCCGCTGGCGGTGGTGGCGTTCGCGGTGGTGGCGGTGCCTGCGGCGGTGGTGGGCGCGGCGGCGGGGGAGGTGGCCGGGGTGGCGGCCAGCAGCGCCGCGACGCCGACGGCGGCGGTCGCGCCGGCCAACAGCCGGCGCAGGGTGGCGGGACGGGACATGGTGATCCTCCGAGGGGTGGGGATCAGGGGGCGCGGGACGGTTGGCTCATCGTGAAGAAATTTCGGTTACCGGATGGTAAGCGCCGGGGCCTCGACATGGGAAGATGTCGATCGATGTGTCGGGCCGGTCGGAGCAGCTCCGGCCGTCGAGAAGGGAACCCGGATGAGAACCGCCCGCCTGTTGGCGCCCCTGGCGCTGCTCGCCGCCCTGCTGCCCCCGTCGGCCCCGGCCGCCGCCGCGCCCATGCCCGCCGCCGCGCCCATGCCCGCCGCCGCGCCCATGCCCGCCGCCGCGCCCGTGCCCGCCGCCGCGCCCGTGGCCCCCTCCTCCGGCGCCTTCTCCGTGCTCACGTACAACGTCGCGGGTCTGCCCGAGCCGCTCTCCGGCAGCAGGCCGGCGGAGAACACCCGGCCCATCGGGGAGCGGGTCAACGCCTACGACGTCGTGCACGTGCAGGAGGACTTCAACTACCACGCCGACCTCTACGCCACCGACCGGCACCCGCACCGCACGCCGACCAGCGGCGGCGTGCCCTTCGGCGACGGCCTCAACACGATGTCGAACTACCCGGTGGCGGACCTGACCCGGGTGAAGTGGAGCAAGTGCAACGGCTTCGACTGCCTCACCCCGAAGGGCTTCAGCCGCACCCGGATGCGCCTCGCCGAGGGCGTCTTCGTCGACCTCTACGACGTGCACGCCAACGCCGGCGACAGCGACGCCGACTTCGCCGCTCGCCGCGCCAACCTGACCCAGCTCTCCGCGTACGTGGCGGCGAACTCCGCCGGCAACGCGGTGATCGTGATGGGCGACCTGAACTCCCGCTACACCCGCGTCGGCGACAACGTCCGGGACCTGGTGGCCGCCAACGGCCTCACCGACGCCTGGGTGCGCCAGGAGCGCGGCGGGGTCCCCCCGGCGCTGGGCAGCCCGGCGCTGACCTGTGACCCGGCGAACGTCACCAACGCCTGCGAGGTGGTCGACAAGATCCTCTACCGCAGCGGTCGGCTGGTCCGGCTCGGCCTGACCCGCTACGCCAACGAGCACGCCCGGTTCCTGGACCCCGACGGCGAGCCCTTGTCGGACCACTACCCGCACGCCGCCTGGTTCTCCTGGACCCTCGACCCCGGCCTGCGGGCCAGCGACACCTGGGGCGGCTCGGGCGGCACCCCGTTCACCGACGCCGACGCCGCCGGGCCGGCGGTCAGCGCCGTCTCGCTGCGCGCCGGCTCCCGCCTCGACGCGGTCGGCGTCGGCCTCGCCGGCGGCGTCACCCGCACCCACGGCGGCACGGGGGGCACCCCGGCCGGGCTGAGCCTGGCCGCCGGCGAGCACGTCACCCAGGTCACCCTCACCCAGGGCCGGAAGGACGGTCGCACCCGGATCTTCTCCGCCCGGCTGACCACCAACCTCGGGCGCACCCTGACCGGCGGTACGCCGACCGCCGACGCGGTCACCTTCACCGCCCCGCCCGGCGGCCGGCTCGCCGGCTTCCACGGCCGCTCAGGTGACGAGGTCGACCAGCTCGGCGTGATCTGGGCTGTCGGGGCCGCCGGCTAGTCTCGGGGGGTGGCTGACCCCTCGACCTACCGTCCCGCCCCCGGCACCATCCCCGAGTCCCCGGGGGTCTACCGGTTCCGCGACGGCACCGGCCGGGTGATCTACGTCGGCAAGGCGAAGAACCTGCGCAGCAGGCTCAACTCCTACTTCGCCGACCTGTGGGGGCTGCACCAGCGCACCCAGCAGATGGTCACCACCGCCGAGTCGGTCGACTGGGTCACCGTCGGCACCGAGGTCGAGGCCCTTCAGCTCGAATACACCTGGATCAAGCAGTACGACCCCCGCTTCAACGTCCGCTACCGCGACGACAAGTCGTATCCGTACCTCGCCGTCACCGTCGGCGAGGAGTTCCCCCGGCTCCAGGTGATGCGCGGGGCCAAGCGCAAGGGGGTGCGCTACTTCGGGCCGTACTCGCATGCCTGGGCCATCCGCGAGACGCTCGACCTGCTGCTGCGGGTCTTCCCCGCGCGGACCTGCTCGGCCGGGGTGTTCAAGCGCGCCGGGCAGGTCGGCCGCCCCTGCCTGCTGGGCTACATCGACAAGTGCTCCGCCCCCTGCGTGGGCAGCGTCACCGCCGACGAGCACCGCGACATCGTCGAGGGCTTCTGCGACTTCATGGGCGGGCGCACCGACGCCATGGTCCGCCGGCTGGAACGCGAGATGACCGACGCCAGCGAGGCGCTGGAGTTCGAGCGGGCCGCCCGGCTGCGCGACGACGTGGCGGCCCTGCGCCGGGCCATGGAGAAGCAGACCGTGGTGCTCGGCGACGGCACCGACGCCGACGTGGTCGCCTTCGCCGACGACCCGATGGAGGCCGCCGTGCAGGTCTTCCACGTCCGCGACGGCCGGGTGCGCGGCCAGCGCGGCTGGGTGGTGGAGAAGACCGAGGAGCTGACCCCCGGCGACCTGGTGCACCACTTCTGCACCCAGGTCTACGGCGAGGAGCAGGGCGAGACCGACGTGCCCCGGGAGCTGCTGGTGCCCGCCCTGCCCGCCGACGCCGACGCGCTGGCCGACTGGCTGTCGGCCCGCCGGGGCAGCCGGGTGTCGCTGCGGGTGCCGCAGCGCGGCGACAAGCGTTCCCTGATGGAGACGGTGGCCCGCAACGCCAAGGACGGCCTGGCCCGGCACAAGCTCAGGCGCGCCGGCGACCTGACCACCCGGGGCAAGGCCCTCGACGAGATCAGCGAGGCGCTGGACATGCGCACCTCGCCGCTGCGCATCGAGTGCTTCGACATCTCCCAGATCCAGGGCACCGACGTGGTCGCCAGCATGGTCGTCTTCGAGGACGGCCTGCCCCGCAAGAGCGAATACCGCCGCTTCATCGTCCGGGGCGCCACCGACGACCTCTCCGCCATGTCGGAGGTGCTGCGCCGGCGCTTCGCCCGCTACCTCGACGCCCGCGCCGAGACCGGCGAGATCGGCGAGGAGACCGCCACCGACCCGGACCGGCCCGGCATCGACCCGACCACCGGGCGGCCGCGCAAGTTCGCGTACCCGCCGCAGTTGGTGGTGGTCGACGGCGGCGCGCCGCAGGTCGCGGCGGCGGCCCAGGCCCTCGCGGAGCTGGGCATCGACGACGTGGCGCTCTGCGGTCTGGCCAAGCGGCTGGAGGAGGTCTGGGTGCCCGACGACGAGTTCCCGATCATCCTGCCGCGCACCTCCGAGGGGCTCTACCTGCTGCAACGGGTGCGCGACGAGGCGCACCGCTTCGCCATCACCTTCCACCGGCAGCGCCGCTCCAAGCGGATGACGGAGTCGGCGCTGGACACCGTGCCGGGCCTCGGCGAGGTGCGGCGCAAGGCGCTGCTGCGCCACTTCGGCTCGCCCAAGCGCCTCGCGGCGGCGTCGGTGGAGGAGATCATGGCGGTGCCGGGCGTCGGCCGGCGCACCGCCGAGGCGATCACCGCCGCCCTCAACTCCGGGGCGGGCCCACGACCCGCCGAGGCCGACGCGGCGGGCGAGGGCTAGCGCCGCGCACCGTCGCTCGGGTGCGGGCCAGGAGCCCGGCCACCCGCGCCGGTTCCACGTCGCGAAAGATGAAAAATCAACTATCATCTATGGCGTTGAGGTGGCCGAGTGGCCATGATGACGAGGGTATGGCTGTCCGGAGCTTCCCCGACCCTGTCGCGTGACGGGTGCGACGGGGTCGGTCCCGGGCGCGTCGCTGGCAGCAGGGGAGATCACCATGACCCGGACCGGACCGCGCTGGTTCTCCCCGCTGCGCTGCGGCATCGCCGCCGCAGCGACCGCGCTGGCCCTCACCGCGACCGCCGCGCCCGCGCTCGCCGTCCCGGCCGAGGGCGAGATCCTCGCCGCCGGCGGCCCGACCGCCGTGGCCGGCTCCTACATCGTCGTGTTGCGGGACTCCGCCGTCTCCGCCGACGCCGTGCCCGCCACCGCCCGTTCCCTCACGTCGCGCCACGGCGGCGGCGTCGGCCCGGTCTACCGGCACGCCCTGCGGGGCTTCGAGGCCCGGCTCTCCGAGCGGGGCGCCCGCCGGCTCGCCGCCGACCCGGCCGTGGCGTCGGTGACGCAGAACCACACGCTCTCCGTGGCCGACGTGCAGAGCCCGACCCCGTCCTGGGGCCTCGACCGGCTCGACCAGCGCGCCCTGCCGCTCGACAACTCGTTCACCTACCCCCGCGTCTCACCGGCCGTGCGGGCCTACGTCATCGACACCGGGATCAACCTGACCCACAACGAGTTCACCGGGCGGGCGGTCTCCGGCTGGGACTTCGTCGACAACGACGCCGACGCCACCGACTGCCAGGGCCACGGCACCCACGTGGCCGGCACGGTCGGCGGGTCCACCTTCGGCGTGGCCAAGAACGTGCAACTGGTGGCCGTCCGCGTGTTCAACTGCACCGGCAGCGGCAACTACGTGCAGGTGATCGCCGGGGTCGACTGGGTGACCGGCGACCATGACCCCGGGGAGTTGTCCGTCGCGAACATGAGCCTCGGCGGCCCGGTCTTCGCGCCCATGGTCGAGGCCGTGAGACGGTCGATCGCCGACGGCGTCACCTACGCGGTGGCGGCGGGGAACGAGAACGGCGCCGACGCGTGCACGAAAGCCCCGGCCGCCGTCCCCGAGGCCATCACGGTGGCCGCCACCGGCACCAACGACGCGCGCGCGGCGTTCTCCAACATCGGTACGTGTGTGGACCTCTTCGCGCCGGGCGTCGACATCCCCTCGGCGTACATCGGCGGCAACACGGCCACCCGCACCGCCTCCGGGACGTCGATGGCCACCCCGCACGTCACCGGGGCGGCCGCGCTGATCCTCGCCGACCATCCGACGTACGCGCCGGCGCAGGTGACCCAGGCGCTGCTGGCCGACGCCACGCCCGAGGTGGTGACCGACGCGGGCGTCGGCTCGCCGAACCGGCTGCTGCACGTCAGCGCCACCACCCCCGCCAACGACTTCACGCTGACGGCCACCCCGGCGAGCGGCACCGTCACGCCCGGTGGCACCGTCTCGACCACGATCGCCGGCACCGTCACCAGGGGCGCGGCCCAGCCGGTCTCGCTGGCGGTCCGGGGCCTGCCCGCCGGCGTCACGGCCACGTTCCAGCCCGCCAGCATCTCCTCGAACGCCAGCAGCACGCTCCGGATCAGCACGGGGTCGACGACGCTGGCCGGCACCTACACCGTCACGGTGCTCGGCACCGGAGCCGGGGTGATCCGTCCGGTGGCCTTCCAGTTGCGCGTCGACGACGTGCCCGGCTGCGTCGGCTCGGACGGCACCGACCGGGCGATCAGCGACTACGACAGCCTCTACGCCCCCATCACCTTCACCGGCTGTGCCGGTGCCGCCGCCCGCAACAGCACGGTCGAGGTGCACATCGACCACCCCGTCATCGGGGAGCTCGACGTGCGGTTGATCTCGCCCAGGGGCACCTGGTACTACCTGCTGGATCACACCGGCGGCAGCGGCGACGACATCGACTACACGTTCACCTACGACCTGTCGGCCGAACCGGCGAACGGCACCTGGCAGCTGTACGTCAACGACTACCTGAACCAGGGCATCGGGTTCCTCGACTCGTGGCGGCTCAACCTGGCGGGCGCGGACCTGCCGCCGCCCGCGTGCGGTGGCATCTCCACCGTCGACCTGCGGCTCCCGGGCCTCGGCGCGGTCGAATCACCGATCAGCGTGCCCAACTGCGGCCGGGCGCCGTCGACCACCAGCTACATCGAGACCAACATCGCTCACCCGTACTTCCGGGAGCTCCGAATCTCCATCATCGCGCCGGGCGGGCAGGAGTTCCTGCTCAAGGAGAGCTACGAGGGGTCGTACCGGGCGAACGCCCGCGAAGCCTTCGTCACCGACCTGTCGGGGAAGCCGACCGGCGGCACCTGGAAGCTGCGGGTCGAGAACGTCGCCGAGTACGACGGCCTGCTCGAAGGCTGGAAGCTGACCCTCTGACTCTCTGACCCCCGACCGGGCCGCTTCGTCGACGGCCAGGATCTTTACTGCCCCGGCTCGTCGTCCCCGTCGCCCCAGCACAGGCCGCCGAGCCCGGCCGCGCTGTGGAACCCCGGATGGCCCGTGACGTCCATGCACACCTCGTCGTCGGGGCCAGTCCGGCCGCAGAAGACCGGCTCGACGTGGTTCCAGGCGTCGGCCCGGGAGAGCAGCGCGGCGTTGGCGGCCAACTCCGGGCGCAGGGTCGTCAGCCCGTCCGCGTAGATGGCGGCCTGGTCGCGGGCCTCCGCCAGGTCCGTCGCCAGGTAGGTCACGTGCAAGGTCCACCGAAGCGGCATCCGGTACGCCCCGGCGGGAGGGCCGTTGCGCCCCGAGCCCCGCTCCCGCTCGGTGGTGTAGCGGGCGATCAGGGCGTTGGCGTACATGTCGAGGGCGTCCGGCTTCGCCAGCGCGCGGGCGATGGCGGCCCGGACCCGTTCGGAGACGTCGGCCCCGTCGAGCAGGGCGGCCAGGTCGTCCTGCTCGACGGGCTGCTCGGCCCGCCCCCACCGCGAAGATCGATTGTCGGTCACCAGCGCCTGCCTCTCCGTAAGTGAGTGATTACCAAGAGAGTGGACCATGTCGAGAGGAAATGCAACGTCGCAATGTTCGGCGAAATGGTGCTTGAGTTGCGGTGGCTCTCCGGGCAGAATCGACTACTCACGGTGGAGGTGGTGTTGACGGTGGCGCAGGTGCCGAGTCCGACGATCAGAGCCCGACGGCTGCGGCGCGAACTGCGCCGCCTGCGCGACGGCACCGGGCACACGGCCGAGGAGGTGGCCAAGATCCTCGGCTGGCACCGGACCAAGGTGATCCGCTTCGAGTTGGGGCACTCGCGGGTGATGCCCAAGGACCTGCCGCCGCTGCTCGACCTCTACCAGGCCACCGCCGACGATCGGGAATCGCTGACCGCGCTGCTGCGGCAGTCCCGGCAGAAGGGCTGGTGGAGCGCGTACGGCGACGTGCTGCCGGACGACTACGTCGGCTTCGAGGCCGAGGCCACGTCGATCAGCGCGTTCGAGAGCCTCTATGTGCCGGGCTTGTTGCAGACCGAGGAATACGTTCGTGCGATCGTCAAGGCGGGCCGCAGCACCGCCGACCAGGACGAGACTGACCGGGTGGTTGCGGCGCGGCTCGCTCGCAAGGCGCTGTTGTCCCGAGACGTGCCGCCGGCGCTCTGGGCCGTGTTGGACGAGGCGGCCGTCCGCCGGGTGGTCGGCGGCCCGAAGGTGATGCGTGCGCAGCTCACGCGCCTGGTAGAGGCGTGCGAACTGCCCACCGTGGAGATCCAGGTCCTGCCGTTCGCCGCCGGAGCGCACGCGGCGATGGGTGGAGCCTTCACCCTGCTGGGTTACGCCGATCCGCTCCTGGACCCGGCGGTGGTCTATCTCAGCAACGACACCAGCACCCTCTTGCTGGAAGAGGATCGGCAGGTGGCCCGATATAAACTCATGTTCGACCATCTTCGGGCCAAGGCACTCGACCCCGACCGGTCTGCGGACCTGCTTGCGCGACTTGCTGCCGAGGTGCCGGACTGAGCCCACCCTTGGAGCGCTGCCGATGACCCCCTCGGAGCTGGCACAGGTGCACTGGCACAAGAGCAGTCGAAGCGGTGCGAACGATTCCAATTGCGTCGAGGTGGCCGAGTTGCCCGCCGCGTTGGCGGTGCGGGACTCCAAGGACCCGGCCGGCCCGGTGCTCCTCTTCGGCCCTGCCGCCTGGTCGTCGTTCGTCGCCGGCCTGCGGGCCGGCACCCGGACCTGAAACACTTCGTGTTCACCGGGAACGTGAAGCGTTCAAGATCGCGCGTGTTGCGGGGCCGCCTCAGCCGGCGAGCTGCCGGGCGATGAGGGTCAGCAGCTCGGCGTGCGTCTCGTGGTCCGCCGCTGCGACCAGGCCGCCCGCGCCCGTGTGCACGGGCTCGCCCCGCAGGTCGGTCACCACGCAACCGGCGGCCTGGCACAGGGCGATGCCGCTGGCGAAGTGCACGCTGTCGCGCAGCTCACCGTCGGTCACGTACCCGGCCCGCCGACCCGCCGCCACCCAGGCCAGCGCCAGGGTGGTGGAGACCACGCGTGGGCGGAACCGCGCCACGAAGCCCGGCTCGGCGAGCAGCGCGACGGCCCGGAAGTCGGGCTCGTTGGGAAACGGCGGGTCGAGGTTGACGTCCACCAGGCGCGAATCGCCCGACGGCGCCAGGCGCTCGTCCCCGCCGTCGCGGCGCACCCACGCGCCCTCGCCGTCGGTCCAGAAGATCTCGTCGGTGAACGGGTCGGCCGAGGCTGCCACGGTGCTCCGCGTGCCCGTGCGGAGCGCGACGTTCACCGCGACCAGCGTGCCGCGCACCGCGTAGTTCAGCGTGCCGCAGAGCGGGTCGACCAGCCACACCCGCTCGGCCTGGTCGGGGCCCGTACGGCCGCTCTCCTCACCCACCACGGCGTCGTCCGGCCGGGCGGCGCGCAGGAGCTCGACGATGACGCGCTCCGCCTCGATGTCGACGGCGGTCGCGAAGTCGCCCCCGCCCTTCGCGAAGTGGGGCGTCGCCGCGCCGTAGCGCGCCCGCACCACGGCGGCCCCCGCCTGGGCGGCGGCGACGACGAGATCCCGATCGGTCGTTGGCATCCACGAAGGATAGAAGGCGGTCCGCCCTGCCGGCGGCGGTGTCGTACCCGCCCGGTTAGATGGCCCGATGGCGGTACGCATCGACATCGACGCCCTGCGGGGCGAGGCCGGGGCCGTGGCCTGCGACGCGGCGGAGAAGCTCCTGGCCGCCGGGCAACCGGCGGCGATCACCAGCGAGGACGGGGGAGCGTCCGGGGTGTTCCGGGAGGCCGGGCAGCCGCCGTACGAGGTCTGGGTCGGCATCACCCCCGACGGCTTCACCACCGAGTGCGACTGCCCGGCCGACACGGAGCTCTGCGCCCACGCGGTCGCCCTCACCGTCGCCGCCGTGCGGGACGGCTTCGACTGGTCCTCGGCCGCCGGCTCGTCGTCGGTGCCGGAGGCCGACCCCCGGGTCGCCGAGCTGACCGAGATCGCGCGCGAGGTGCCCGCGCGGCGACTGGCCGCGCTGGTCGCCGAGTGGGCGGCCACGGACCGGGTCCTGGAGAGCAGACTGCTGGCGTACGCCGGGCGGCTCGCGCCGCCGACCGCCGCCGAGCTGGACGACGTCGGTCGGATTGTCGACAATCTCGCCGACGAGGCGACCGGCGGCGACCGGTGGGACCTGGCCGACGTCGAGCGGGCCGGCCGGGCGATCGTCGAGGAGGTACGGGTGCTGGCCGAGCGGCCGGCGACCGAGGAGACGCTGCTGGTGGTCGAGCGGGCCGCCCGTGCCTGGGACCGCATCGTCGTGCCGCTGCTGGACGCCTGGGAGACGTACGAGGAGGAGCCCGGCGAGATCGGCGGCGCGCTGCGGGCGGTCCACGTGCACCTCTGCGAGCAGCTCCGGCCGGACCCCGACGAGCTGGCGAAGCGGCTGACCGGGATCATCGGGGCGGCCGAGGTCGACTCCTGCCTCGACGAGCCGTGGGACTACCTCGACGTGCTCGGCCGCGACCGGGTCAAGACCCTCCACGGCCGCCACTGACCCCTCCCCACCCGCGCCCCGAAGATCCCAGGCAGCATTTTCCCCGAAAATGCTGCCTGGGCTGGCCGCTCAGGCAGCATTTTCCCCGAAGATGCGCGGATCTTGAAGGCGGCGGGAAGGCGGGGCAGGGGCCGCGGCGGCGGCGGGGCGGGAGTGGGCCGATCGACGGGGGTCGGCGGGATAGAGTCGCAGATCGGCCATGCCCGGTCACTTCGACCGTGGCGTCACCCGTGGGGAGTAGGCAGTGGACGAGGCGCGGATGCCCGAGGCGTCGCCCTCCGGCGACCCGACACCGACACCGACGACAGGCGCGACAGGCGCGACAGGCGCGACAGGCGCGGCGGGCGCCGCGACGGCGGAGAGCGTCGCCACCCCGGCGCTGACGGCGGAGAGCACCGGGGAGACCACGCTCGTGGTGGTGACCGGGGTCTCCGGCGGCGGCCGCAGCACCGTGGCGCGGGCGCTGGAGAACGTCGGCTACTACGTGGTCGACAACCTGCCCCAGGCGCTGATGCTCGACATGGCCGAGCTGGCCCTGAAGGCCGGCGGCGCGGCCCGGCGTACGGCGATGGTCCTGGACGTGCGCTCGCGCGCCTTCTCCACCGACCTGGTGGGGGCGATCCGCGAGCTCAAGGAGCGCGGCTTCTCCCCCCGGGTGGTCTTCGTCGACGCCGACGACGAGGTGCTGATCCGGCGCTTCGAGAGCGTGCGGCGCTCGCACCCGTTGCAGGGCGACGGGCGGCTCGCCGACGGCATCGCCGTGGAGCGCGGGCTGCTGGAGGAGGCCCGCGACCAGGCCGACGTGATCATCGACACCAGCCACCTGAACGTCAACCAGCTCCGCCGCCGCATCGAGGAGCTCTTCGGCGCGGAGGACGCCCGCCGGCTGCGGCTGACCGTGCTCTCCTTCGGCTTCAAGTACGGCCTGCCCCCGGACGCCGACTTCGTGCTCGACGCCCGCTTCCTGCCCAACCCGTACTGGGTGCCGGAGCTGCGCGAGCACACCGGCCGCGAGGCGGCGGTCAGCTCGTACGTGCTGGGTCAGGAGGGCGCGGAGGCCTTCGTCGGCACGTACGCCGACCTGGTCAACGCCACCACCGCCGGGTTCGAGCGGGAGGGCAAGCGGTACCTGACCGTGGCGGTCGGCTGCACCGGCGGCAAGCACCGCAGCGTGGCCATCTCCGAGGAACTGGCCGCCCGGCTGCGCCACCTGGGGCTGGCGGCCCACGCCCAGCACCGCGACCTGGGGCGGGAATGACGGCGGCGGCGACCCCGATCGACAGCCGGGCCGCCGGGCGCCGCACCCGGGTGGTGGCCTTCGGCGGCGGGCACGGCCTCTCGGCGTCCCTGCGGGCGCTGCGCCGCTGCGCCCCGGAGCTGGACCTGGACCTCACCGCCGTGGTCACCGTCGGCGACGACGGCGGCTCCAGCGGCCGGCTGCGCGCCCGCCGGGGCGGCCTGCCCCCGGGGGACCTGCGACAGGCGCTGGTGGCGCTCGCCGGCGACCACCCGGCCACCCGGCGCAGCGCCGGGCTCTTCCAGCACCGCTTCGCCGGCACCCCCGGCGACCGGGCCGACACCGACGACGGGCTGGCCGGGCACGCGGTCGGCAACCTGGTGCTCTGCGGGCTGATCGAGCTGCTCGGCGACCCGGTCGCCGCCCTGGAGCATGCCGGGGCGATGCTCGGCACGGTGGGCCGGGTGCTGCCGATGTCCTGCCAGCCGGTCGGCATCGAGGCCCGGGTGCGTGGGGCCGACCCGGCGCGCCCCGACGAGGTGGACACGGTGCGCGGGCAGCACCGGGTGGCGGTCACCACCGGCCGGGTGGAGTCGCTGCGGCTCACCCCGGCGACCCCGGCCGCCTGCGCGGAGGCGGTCACGGCGACCGCCGAGGCCGACTGGTTGATCTTCGGGCCGGGGAGCTGGTACACCAGTGTGCTGCCGCACCTGCTGGTGCCGGAGCTGGCCGCCGCGATCGTCGCCAGCCCGGCCCGCCGGCTGGTCACCCTCAACCTGGCCGCCGAGAAGGAGACCCTCGGGCTCTCCCTGGCCGACCACGTGGCCACCCTGCGCCAATACCTGCCCGCGCTGACCGTCGACGCGGTGCTCGCCGACGCCAAGGCGGTGGGCGATCCCGGCCCGGTCGAGCGTGCGGCAGAATCGCTGGGTGCCCGGCTGGTCCTTGCCCCGGTCGCCGTCACCGACGGCGAACCCCGTCACGATCCGGCCGCCCTGGGCGCCGCCCTGGTGCCTGTCCTGGGTGCCGATCGTTAAGCACGTACGTAATGTCCGGCAACACGCCGGAACCGGTCCGTGAGGGGGCGCACAATGGCGATGACGGCTGCGGTCAAGGACGAGCTGAGTCGGGTCGACGTGCCCAAGCCCTGCTGCCGGCGGGCGGAGATGGCGGCGCTGCTGCGCTTCGCCGGTGGGCTGCACATCGTCTCCGGCCGGGTGGTGGTGGAGGCCGAGCTCGACACCGGGGCGGCGGCCCGGCGGCTGCGCCGGGAGATCGCCGAGGTCTACGGCTACTCCAGCGAGATCCACGTGCTCGCCTCCGGCGGGCTGCGCAAGGGCAGCCACTTCCTCATCCGGGTGGTCAAGGACGGCGAGGCGCTGGCCCGGCAGACCGGGCTGCTCGACGTGCGGGGCCGACCGGTGCGGGGCCTGCCGCCGCACGTGGTGGCCGCGAACGTCTGCTGCGCGGTCTCCGCCTGGCGGGGGGCGTTCATGGCGCACGGCTCGCTGACCGAGCCGGGTCGCTCCAGCGCGTTGGAGATCACCTGCCCCGGCCCGGAGTCCGCGTTGGCCCTGGTCGGGGCGGCCCGCCGGCTCGGCATCACCGCCAAGAACCGCGAGGTGCGCGGCGTGGACCGGGTGGTGGTCAAGGACGGTGACGCCATCGCCGCGCTGCTGACCCGGGTGGGCGCGCACTCCAGCGTGCTGGCCTGGGAGGAGCGCCGGGTGCGCCGGGAGGTGCGGGCCACCGCCAACCGGCTGGCCAACTTCGACGACGCCAACCTGCGCCGCTCGGCGCGGGCCGCCGTGGCCGCCGCCGCCCGGGTCACCCGGGCGCTGGAGATCCTCGCCGAGGACGCCCCCAACCATCTCACCTCCGCCGGCCGGCTGCGCCTGGAGCACCGGCAGGCGTCGCTGGAGGAGCTGGGCGCGCTCGCCGACCCGCCGCTGACCAAGGACGCCATCGCCGGGCGGATCCGCCGGCTGCTGGCGCTGGCCGACAAGAGGGCCCGTGACCTGGGCATCCCGGATACGGAAGCGGCCGTCACGCCCGACATGCTCGTGGTGTGATGGGGCGGTGACGACAGGTGCGCCGGTGACCCGCAGCCGTGCGTCGGCGCGCCGGTGTGACCGGGGTGCGCGGGGCCCCGGCACCGCCTAAAGGATCACCACCCGGCGCGGGGTGCCGACAAGGGCTCGGATAGGGTCGGTTGGTACGGCAAGGAGGCCGGCACTGGCACTCCTCGCCGTGCTCACCGCCTCGGGCGGTCAGGTCTAGCAGACCGTGGCGGGGTGGCCGACATCAACTGTGATCGGCCGGCTCCAACGGACGGCGTACATCACCTCGCCGCCCCGCTGCTGACGCCGGCGGATCTGAACGCGAGGAGACGGAACCTGTGACCATCCGGGTTGGCATCAATGGTTTTGGCCGTATCGGCCGTAACTTCTTCCGGGCCGTGCTGGCATCCGGCGCGGACATCGAGGTCGTGGCCGTCAACGACCTGACCGACAACGCGACGCTCGCCCACCTGCTCAAGTACGACAGCATCCTGGGCCGGCTCCCGCACGAGGTCAAGGCGACCGCCGACGAGATCATCGTGGGCGGCAAGGCCATCAAGGCGTTCGCCGAGAAGGACCCGGCGAAGCTGCCGTGGGGCGAGGCGGGCGTGGACGTCGTGATCGAGTCCACCGGCTTCTTCACCGACGCCACCAAGGCCAAGGCGCACGTCGCCGGCGGCGCCAAGAAGGTCATCATCTCCGCCCCGGCGAAGAACGAGGACTTCACGGTCGTCATGGGCGTCAACCACGACCAGTACGACGCGGCGAAGCACACCATCATCTCGAACGCCTCCTGCACCACCAACTGCCTCGCCCCGATGGCGAAGGTGCTGCACGACACGTTCGGCATCCAGCACGGCCTGATGACGACGATCCACGCGTACACGCAGGACCAGAACCTGCAGGACGCGCCGCACAAGGACCTGCGTCGCGCCCGCGCCGCCGCGCTGAACATCGTCCCGACCTCCACGGGCGCCGCGAAGGCCATCGGCCTGGTGCTGCCGGAGCTCAAGGGCAAGCTCGACGGGTACGCGCTGCGGGTGCCGATCCCCACCGGCTCGGCCACCGACCTCACCGTCAACGTGGAGCGCGAGACCACCGTGGACGAGGTCAACGCCGCGCTGAAGGCCGCCGCCGAGGGCCCGCTCAAGGGCGTCCTGGTCTACAACGAGGACCCGATCGTCTCCGCCGACATCGTCACCGACCCGGCGTCGTGCATCTTCGACGCGCCGCTGACCAAGGTCGTGGGCAACCAGGTCAAGGTCGTCGGCTGGTACGACAACGAGTGGGGCTACTCCAACCGCCTCGTCGACCTGGTGAAGCTGGTGGGTCAGTCCCTGTGAGTGCGAGGAGTGAGCTTGCGAGCCCCGCAGTCACGAACGGAGGGCTGGCTCTGTGACCATCCGTAACCTCGACGACCTGCTCGCCGAGGGGGTGTCGGGTCGGCGCGTGCTCGTGCGCGCCGACCTGAACGTCCCGCTCGACAAGCAGACCGGCGCCATTAACGATCATGACTCCGCCTCCGCGCCGCAAGGCGGCACTCCGGACGGAGTAAGGATCGCCGACGACGGCCGCATCCGGGCGGTGCTGCCGACGCTGAGCGCCCTGACCTCCGCCGGCGCGAAGGTCGTGCTCTTGTCGCACCTGGGCCGCCCGAAGGGCGCGCCCGACCCGAAGTTCAGCCTCCGCCCGGTCGCGGCCCGCCTCGGCGAGCTCCTCGGCGCGCAGGTGCGCTTCGCCGAGGACACCGTCGGCGACTCCGCCCGCGCCACCGTCGACGCGCTCGCCGACGGCGAGGTGGCCCTGCTGGAGAACCTCCGCTTCAACAAGGGGGAGACCAGCAAGGACGAGGCCGAGCGGGGCGCGTTCGCCGACCAGCTCGCCGCCCTCGGTGAGGCGTACGTCGACGACGCGTTCGGCGCGGTGCACCGCAAGCACGCCAGCGTCTTCGACGTGCCGGCCCGGTTGCCGCACGTCGCCGGCCGCCTCGTGCTGCGCGAGGTGGAGGTGCTGGCGAAGCTCGCCGGCGAGTCCGAGCGCCCGTACGTGGTGGTGCTCGGCGGCTCGAAGGTCTCCGACAAGCTCGCGGTGATCGAGGCGCTGCTGCCGAAGGTCGACCGGCTGCTCATCGGCGGCGGGATGTGCTTCACCTTCCTCAAGGCCCAGGGCCACGAGGTGGGCACGTCGCTGCTGGAGCAGGAGATGGTGGAGACCTGCGCCAACCTGCTGGCCCGCGCGGACGGCAAGATCCTGCTCCCGGTCGACGTGGTGGCGGCGGACGCCTTCGCCCCCGACGCGGCGCACGACACCGTCCGTGCCGACGCCATCCCGAGCCACCGGGTCGGGCTGGACATCGGCCCGGAGACGGTGGCCGGCTTCGCGGCCGCCCTCGCCGAGGCTAAGACGATCTTCTGGAACGGGCCGATGGGCGTCTTCGAGATGCCGGCGTTCGCGGCCGGCACCCGGGGCGTCGCCGAGGCGATCCTCGCCGCCGACGCGTTCAGCGTGGTCGGCGGCGGCGACTCCGCCGCGGCGGTGCGCGCGCTGAAGCTGGACGAGTCCGCCTTCGGTCACATCTCCACGGGCGGCGGCGCCTCCCTGGAATACCTCGAGGGCAAGACCCTCCCCGGCATCGCGGCACTGGAGGACTGATGGCGGCGAACACCCGCCGGCCGCTGATGGCCGGCAACTGGAAGATGAACCTCAACCACTTCGAGGCCAACCTGCTGGTGCAGAAGCTGGCCGCGAGCCTCACCGAGAAGCAGCTCACCGACGTCGAGTGCGTCGTGCTCCCGCCCTTCACCGACCTGCGCACCGTGCAGACGGCGATCGAGGGCGACAAGCTGCTGATCGGCTACGGCGCGCAGGACCTCTCGCCGTACCAGTCGGGGGCCTACACCGGGGACATCTCCGGGGCGATGCTGGCGAAGCTGGGCTGCACGTACGTGGCGGTCGGCCACTCCGAGCGGCGGCAGTACCACCGCGAGGACGACGCGCTGGTCAACGACAAGGTGACCGCCGCGCTGGCCAACGGGCTGACCCCGATCCTCTGCATCGGCGAGGGCCTGGAGATCCGCGAGCAGCTGCGGCACGTGCCGCACTGCTGCGACCAGCTCGACGGCGCGCTGCGCGGGCTGAGCGCGGAGCAGGTCACCAAGGTCGTCGTGGCGTACGAGCCGGTCTGGGCGATCGGCACGGGCAAGACGGCGACGCCGGAGGACGCCCAGGAGGTGTGCGGGGAGGTCCGCAAGCGGCTGGCCGAGAGCTTCGACCAGGCCACCGCCGACGCGGTCCGGATCCTCTACGGCGGCTCGGTGAAGTCCTCCAACGTCGCCTCGATCATGGCCCAGCCGGACGTGGACGGGGCCCTGGTGGGCGGCGCGAGCCTGGACGCCGAGGAATTCGCCAAGATCTGCCGGTTCCCGGAGCACATCAGCCGCTGACCGCTCGCTATTCTTGACTCCGCCCGTCCGTCGGTCGGTGCCGCCGTGCCCGACCTGTCCGGGCGAGGATCGTAACGAGAGGACTGACCCCAGCCATGCCGATCTGGTTCGCATACACGTTGATCGTGTTGCTGGTCATCACGAGCGTCATGCTCACCATGCTCATCCTGCTGCACCGCGGTAAGGGCGGTGGGATGTCGAGCATGTTCGGCGGCGGGGTCAGCTCCAGCCTTGCCGGTTCCTCCGTGGCCGAGAAGAACCTCGACCGCTACACGGTGCTGGTGGGCATCGTCTGGTTCGCCTGCATCGTCGGGTTGGGGCTCTGGTTGCGCCTCCAGCTCGACGGGGCCGCCTGACCCCGCCCGCGCAAACGCCGTCCGCCCGCGCGCGGCCCGTCACCTCGACGGGCCGCGCGCGGGCTTTTGCGCCCGCACAGGGGCCACGGGAAAGGGGCACCCCGCCGCGTCGGCGGGATGCCCCTTGATCTCGTCGTTCAGCGCAGGCCGCCCCTGGCCGCGCCGCTCAGCGCAGGCTGCGCAGGCGGGGCGGGACCTCGGCCGCCGCCGCCCGGTCCAGCAGCCAGAGGGTACGACCGACGCCCTGCGCCCCGGCCGCCGGAAGCTGCACCGGCCCGGCCCCGTGCAACGCCATGCCGACCGCGCGGGCCTTGTCCGCGCCGCTGGCCACCAGCCAGACCTCCTCGGCGGTGTTGATCGCCGGGAGGGTCAGCGTGGTGCGCACCGGCGGCGGCTTGGGGCTGCCCCGCACGGCGCTGACCGGGCGGCTGTCGTGGTGCACCGGATGCCCGGGGAAGACCGAGGCGACGTGCCCGTCCTCGCCCACCCCGAGCATCAGCAGGTCGAAGTGGGGCAGCGTGGCGTGCCCCGGGCGGGCCGCGCGGGCCAGCTCGGCGGCGTACCCGGCGGCGGCGGCCTCCGGGTCGTCCCCGTCGGGGCCGTCGGAGGCCGGCATCGGGTGCACCCGGGCCGGGTCCAGCGGCACCGCGTCGAGCAGCGCCGCGCGGGCCTGGGTCTCGTTGCGCTCCGGGTGGCCGGCGGGCAGGAAGCGCTCGTCGCCCCACCAGACGTCGACCCGGGTCCAGTCCACCGCGTCGCGGGCCGGCAGCGCGCCCACCGCCCGGTAGACGGCGGCGGCGATCCGCCCGCCGGTCAGCACCATCGACGCCTCGCCGCGGTCGGCCTGCGCGTCGAGCAGCTTCACCAGCATCCGGGCCGCCACCGCCTGCGCCAGCAGGTCGGCGTCGGCGTGCACGGCGACACTCGCCTCGCTCATCTGTCGTGCCCTCGTCTCCGGACCGCCCGCGCGGTCTCCTGGGTTCTCGTCCAGCCCGGGGGCCGGTGGCCGCCCGTACGGCGCGGTGCGCCCGACGCGGGCCGGGCCGGGTCGCCGGCCGGCCCGCGTCGGCCGTCAGGCGGTGGCGCTGGTGCCGGCGTGGGCGGTGACGCCCGCCTCGGCCCGCTGCGCGGTCGCCGGGTCCTTCCAGACGTGCACCCGCTGCGCGGGCCGCTCGTCCAGCCCGGAGACGCCCGCCATCGCGCCCAACGCCCCGGCGTAGACCTGGTCGGCGTCCAACCGGCGCAGCTCCTCGGCCAGTTCGTCGCCGAGCGGCCGGCGCACCAGCGGCAGCTGCCGGTCGTGCTGGCCGGTGCGGCGGAAGGTGGCCTGGCTGTCCTCCCGGGTGAGGGTGAGCACGTCGCCGTTTGCGCAGCTCAGCTCCACCTCCCGCATCCGGGGGAACTCGTCGGTGGGCTCCCAGCGCGGGGTGATCCCGAGCCGGCCGCCCAGCCAGCCGCACATCAGCGCGGCCGTCGGGTCCGACGGCGGGGCCACCACCCGGGCCTCGGTGATCCGGGCGTCGGTGGTGTCGAACGCGCCGGCCACCAGGGTGCGCCACGGGGTGATCCGGGTCCACGCCAGGTCGGTGTCGCCCGGGGCGTAGTCACGGGCCCGCTCGCGCAGCGCCTCGATCGGGTCGGCGGCCTGCGCGCTGTCGGTGATCCGTCGGTCGGCGACGACGCCGAGGAAGTCCGTCGCGATCTCCGCCGGCGGCGCGCCGTGCCACCACGTCACCACCGGCACGTCCGGCACCAGCAGCGGCATCACCACCGACTCGGCATGCAGCGCCAGCCGGCCGTACATCCGGGTGACCACCGCCTCGCACGGGCCGAGCCGGCCGCCGACGACGATCTCCGCGTCCAGCCGGTTGCGTTCCCGCTCCACGTCGGCGCGGACCACCACCAGCAGCCGGCACGGGTGGGCTGCGGCGGCTATGGTCGCCGCCGCCTCCGCCTCCCGGACCCGCTTCTCGTCGGCCACCACGATCAGGGTCAGCGCCATGCCGCTGGCGACCCCGCCCGCGCTGCGCCGCTCGGCGGCGAGCGCCTTGACCACCTCGTTGCCGGTGGTGTCCCACAGCCCGATCAACGGAACCTCCTGGTTCGCTCGCTGCGCCCGCTCACGCCCGCCGCCACGCCCGGCCCTCGTGGGCCAGCATCTCGTCGGCGGCCCGGGGCCCCCACTCGCCGGCCCGGTAGGGCTCCGGCTTAGTGCCCTCCCAGGCGTGCTCCAGCGGGTCCACCACCGCCCAGCTCTGCTCGACCTCGGAGGCGTCGGGGAAGAGGGTACGGTCGCCGATCAGCACGTCCAGCACCAGCCGCTCGTACGCCTCGGGGCTGGACTCGGTGAACGCCTCGCCGTACTGGAAGTCCATCGCGATGTCGCGGACCTCCATGGTGGTGCCCGGCACCTTGGAGCCGAACTTCAGCACCACGCCCTCGTCGGGCTGCACCCGGATGACGAGCTGGTTGTTGCCGAGCATCTCCATGTCGGCTTCGTTGAACGGAAGGTGCGGGGCCTTCTTGAAGATGATGGCCACCTCGGTCACCCGCCGGGGCAGCCGCTTGCCGGCGCGGATGTAGAACGGCACCCCGGCCCAGCGGCGGTTCTGGATGCCCAGCCGCACCGCCACGTACGTCTCCGTGGTCGAGCCCTCCGGCACGCCCTCCTCGTCGAGGTAGCCGACCGCCCGCTGCCCGCCGACCCAACCGGGCAGGTACTGCCCGCGCACGGTGCCCTGGGCGACGTCCTTCGGCAGGGTGATCGCCTTGAGCACCTTCAGCTTCTCGGCGCGGATCTCGTCGGCGTCGAAGCTGGTCGGCTCCTCCATCGCCACCAGCGCCAGGAGCTGGAGCAGGTGGTTCTGGAGCACGTCGCGGGCGGTGCCGACCGAGTCGTAGAAGGCGGCCCGGCTGCCGATGCCGACGTCCTCGGCCATGGTGATCTGCACCGAGTCGACGTGCCGGGAGTTCCACAGCGGCTCGAAGAGGCTGTTGGCGAAGCGCAGCGCCAGGATGTTCTGGACCGTCTCCTTGCCGAGGTAGTGGTCGATGCGGAACACGTCCCGGCCGGTGAAGACGTCGTCGACCAGGTCGTTGAGCTCCTTGGCCGAGGGCAGGTCGTTGCCGAACGGCTTCTCCACCACCACCCGACGCCAGCCGCCGGAGGTGTCGTTGTCGGCCATCCCGGTGCGGGCGAGCTGCTTGAGCACCACGGGGAACGCCGCCGGGGGGATGGAGAAGTAGAACGCGGCGTTGCCGTGGATGCCGTGGGAGTCGCGCAGCTCGTCCAGGCTCGTCTTGAGGTGGTCGAACGCGGCGTCGTCGTCGAACGAGCCGCCGACGAACTTGATGTTGCCGGCGAGCCGCGCCCAGACCTCCTCCCGCCACGGTGTGCGGGCGTGCTGTTTGGCCGCTTCGTGGGCCAGCGACTCGAAGTCGCCGTCGCCCCAGTCGCGGCGGGCGAAGCCCAGGACCACGAAACCGGGCGGCAGCAGCCCCCGGTTGGCCAGGTCGTAGACCGCCGGTAGCAGCTTCTTCCGCGCCAGGTCACCGGTCACTCCGAAGATCACCAGAGCGCAGGGCTCAGGGATCCTCGGCAGTCGTCGGTCCTGCGCGTCGCGCAGCGGGTTCACCGGACGCCTCCTCGCTCCGCTGGTGTCACATGGTCCATCGTCATGCCCGTAACCGCCGGGCCGTATCGATCAGCTGGGCGAGCCCGGCCGACCGGTCGGTCAGGTGTAGCCGCAGCACCGGGCGCCCCCGACCGGTCAGCGCCTCTCGGTCGCCGGTGGCCTGGGCAGCCTGGAGCTCCCCGAAGGAATACGGGCGCCCGGGCACGGCCAGATCATTGTCGACCGTACCGGTCAACTGAAGGAAACTGCCCACCTGAGGGCCGCCCTTGTGGTACTGGCCGGTGGAGTGCAGGTAGCGCGGCCCCCAGCCGAAGGTGACCGGCCGGCCGGTCAGCCCGGCGAGCGCCGGCCGCAGCCGGGCCGCGTCGGCGTCGGCGCGCCGGTCCAGGTACGCCTGCACCGCCAGGTAGCCGCCGGGGTCTAGGCCGTCGAGCAGGTGGCGCAGCGCGCCGGCCAGGTCGGTCGGGGTGCCCGCCGGGGCGTACACCTCGATCGCGCCCTCGACGGCCGACGGCGGCTGCGGTGGCGGGGCCGAGGCGAGGAGCCGGGCGGTGTTCTCCTTGCTCTCGGCGACGTTCGGCTGGTCGAACGGGTTGACCCCGAGCACCGCGCCGACCAGCGCCGTGGCGTACTCCCAGGCCAGGAAGTGCGCGCCCAGCGGGCCGTTGACGGCCAGGTCCGGGGCGGCCCAGCCGCCGGGGACGGCCCCGGGTGCCAGCGCGCCGCCGTGGCTGACCGTGAGCACGTCCGGGCCGGCGCCACCGGGGGCGTCGGGGGACTCCAGCACCACGGGCAGCAGCCCCAGCCCGGTCTTGCCGGTGGACTCGGCCAGCAACTGCTCGATCCAGTCGCCGAGCCCTTCGATGCCGGTGCCGTCGTCGACCAGGGTGATCGTGTCCCGCCCGGAGGTGGCCGCGGCGGCCAGCGCCGCGCCGAGGGCCAGCGCCGGGTTGTCGGCCTCGCCGGCCAGCGACCCGGCGAGGGCCTCGGCCTGGTCGAGCAGCTCGCTCACCTCGGCCCCGGCCAGCGCCGCGGGCACCAGCCCGAACGCGGTCAGCGCCGAGTACCGGCCACCCACCTGCGGGTCGGCCAGCACGGCGACCGCGCCCAGCTCGGCGGCGACGGCCTCCAGCGGCGAACCGGGATCGGTGACCACCACGAAGTGCCGGGCGGCCTCCGCCTCGGTCAGCCCCGCGTCGAGGAACGCCGCCAGGTACGCCCGCCGGTGGCTGTCGGTCTCCACGGTCGCGCCGGACTTGCTGGCCAGCACCACCACCGTGCGCTCCAGCCGGTCGGCCAGCGCGGCCCGGACCTCGCCCGGGTCGGTGCCGTCCAGCACGGTCAGCGGCCGGCCCAGGGTGCGGGTGATCACCTCGGCCGCCAGCGCCGAGCCGCCCGTCCCGGCCAGCACCACGTGGTCCAGGTCGGCCAGCTCGGCGGTGAGCTCGGCGAGCTGGGGGAGTAGTTCCCGGCTGCGCCGGTGGGTGTCCAGCCAGCCGAGCCGCTCGCGTGCCTCGGCCTCGACCTCCGGGCCCCACAGCGTCGCGTCCGGTGCCGCGAGCCGCGCCGGGACGCCCAGGAGCGTCAGGGCGTCGCGGGTGGAGGCGGGCGCGGCGGGGTCCACCGTGCCCGCGCCGTGCACGACCAGCCCGGCGGACGCCTCCGCCGGGCCGGCCAGCAGGTCGCTCACCCGGCCGCGCCGGCCGATTCGGCCCGCCGGTCGGTGGCGTGCCGGGCGGTGGTCCGCCGGGCGGTGGCATGCCCGCCGATGGCGTTTACGCCGGTGGCGCGGCGCGCCCCGGGGCGGTGCCCCGGGGCGCGCCCACGACCATCGGTCACGCGTTGCCCCCGGCCTGCTGGGCGGCCTGCGCGTTGCCCTCGGCGGCCTGGCTCGGCCGCCCGCTGCCCTGACCTGCGGCGGCGAGGGACTTGCGGACCCCGTCGAGCAGCTCCTGCCAGCTCGCCTCGAACTTCTCCACGCCCTCGCGCTCCAGCTTGGCGATCACGTCGGGCATGTCGACGCCGACGGACTCCAGGTCGGTGAAGAGCTTCCGGGCCGCCTCGTACGACCCGGTGACGGTGTCGCCGCGGGTCTCGCCGTGGTCGGCGTAGGCGTGGATGACCGGCTCCGGCATCGTGTTGACGGTGCCGGGGGCGATCAGCTCCTCGACGTAGATCACGTCGCGGTAGTCCGGGTTCTTCGTCGAGGTCGACGCCCAGAGCGGGCGCTGCGGGTGGGCGCCCGCATCGGCCAGGGCCTGCCAGCGCTCCGAGGAGAAGACCTCGCTGTAGCGCTCGTAGGCGAGCTGGGCGTTGGCCACGGCGGCCTTGCCGCGCAGCGCCTTGGCCTCGTCGGAGCCGATCTTCTCCAGCCGCTTGTCGACCTCGGCGTCGACCCGGGAGACGAAGAACGACGCCACCGAGCCGATCTTCGACAGGTCGTGGCCGTTGGCCTTGGCCTGCTCGAGACCGGCGAGGAAGGCCTCCATGACCTGCGAGTAGCGGTCCAGCCCGAAGATCAGCGTGACGTTGACGCTGATCCCCTCGGCCAGGGTCGCGGTGATCGCCCCCAGCCCCGCCTCGGTGGCCGGGATCTTGATGTAGAGGTTGGGCCGGTCGACCAGCCACCACAGCGCCTTGGCCTCGGCGAGCGTGCGGTCGGCGTGGTGCGCCACCCGGGGGTCCACCTCGATGGAGACCCGGCCGTCGATGCCCTTGCTGGCGTCGTACGAGGGGCGCATCACGTCGCAGGCCCACCGCACGTCGTACGTGGTGAGCATCCGCACCGCCTCCTCCACCTCCACCCCACGGCTGGCCAGGTCGCGCAGCTGCCAGTCGTAGGTATCGGCGTCGGCGAGCGCCTTCGCGAAGATCGTCGGGTTGGTGGTGACCCCGGCCACGTGCTTCTCCCGGCGCAGCTGGTCCAGCCCGCCGGAGGTCAGCCGCTCCCGGGAGAGGTCGTCGAGCCAGACCGCCACCCCGGTGGCGGTGAGTTCACTGAGCCTGTCCGTCATGTCGTCCACGCTTTCCTCAGTTGCCGGTCGTGAAACCGGTGATGTCGCCGATCCGGGTCAGCGCCGCGTGCGCGGCGGCCACGATCCGGTCCGGGGTGAACCCGAACTGCTCGAAGAGCACGGTGTGCGGGGCGCTCGCGCCGTAGTGCTCCAGGCTCACGCTCTCGCCGGAGTCGCCGACGATCCCGCGCCACGACATCGCGATGCCCGCCTCCACGCTCACCCGTGCCTTTACCCCGCGCGGCAGCACCGACTCCCGGTACGCCTCGTCCTGGGCGTAGAACCACTCCTGGCACGGCATCGACACCACCCGGGTGGGGGTGCCGTCGGCCTCCAGCCGCTCCCGCGCGGTGAGGCAGAGCTGCACCTCCGAGCCGGTGCCGACGATGATCACCTGCGGCTTGCCGTTGGAGGCCTCGGCCAGCACGTAGCCGCCCTTGGTGGTGCCCTCGGCGGGGCCCAGCGTCGAGCGGTCCAGCGTCGGCAGGGCCTGGCGGCTCAGCGCCAGCGCGGTCGGCCGGTCGGTGTGCTCCAGCGCCTGCCGCCACGCCCACGCCGTCTCGTTGGCGTCGGCCGGGCGCACCACGTCCAGGCCGGGGATGGCCCGCAGCGCGGTGAGGTGCTCCACCGGCTGGTGGGTCGGGCCGTCCTCGCCCAGCCCGATCGAGTCGTGCGTCCAGACGTAGACCACCGGGAGCTTCATCAGCGCGGCGAGCCGCACAGACGGGCGCATGTAGTCGCTGAACACCATGAACGTGCCGCCGTAGGGGCGGGTCCCGCCGTGCAGGGCGATGCCGTTGAGGATCGCGCCCATGGCGTGCTCGCGGATGCCGAAGTGCAGGGTGCGGCCGTACTCGTGGCCGGGGAAGTCCTTGGTGGCGTGCATCGCCGGGACGAACGACGGCTCGCCCTTCATCGTGGTGTTGTTGCTCTCCGCCAGGTCGGCGGAGCCGCCCCAGAGCTCCGGCAGCACCGGGGCCAGGGCCTCCAGCACCTTGCCGGAGGCGGCGCGGGTGGCGACGCCCTTGGAGTCGGCCGGGAAGGTCGGCAGCGCGTCGGTCCAGCCCTGCGGCAGGGTGCGGGAGGCCATCCGGTCCCACAGCTCCTTGCGCTCCGGGTTGGCCTGCGCCCAGGCCGCGTACGCCTTCTCCCACTCCTGCTGGGCCTGCGCGGCGCGGGTGAGCACCCCGCGGGCGTGGCCGAGCACCTTCTCGTCGACCTCGAAGCTCTTGGCCGGGTCGAAGTCGAGCAGCTCCTTGGTGGCGGCCACCTCGTCGGCGCCGAGCGCCGAGCCGTGGATCTTGCCGGTGTTCTTCTTGTTCGGCGCGGGCCAGCCGATGATGGTGCGCAGCGCGATGAACGACGGGCGGCCGGTCTCGGCCTTCGCCGCCAGCAGCGCCCGGTACAGCGCTTCGACGTCCTCGTGGTAGTCGCCCTGGTCGGCCTCGCCGGCCCGCCAGTCGACGGTCTGCACGTGCCAGCCGTACGCCGCGTAGCGGGCCGCGACGTCCTCGCTCTTGGCGATGCGGGTGTCGTCCTCGATCGAGATCTCGTTGTCGTCGTAGATCAGCGTGAGGTTGCCGAGCTGCTGGTGCCCGGCCAGGGCGCTGGCCTCGTGGCTGATGCCCTCCTCGATGTCGCCGTCGGAGGCGATGCACCACACGTCGTGGTCGAAGACCGACGCGCCGGCCTCGGACTCGGGGTCGAAGAGGCCGCGCTCGCGGCGGGCCGCCATCGCCATGCCGACCGCGTTGCCCAGGCCCTGCCCGAGCGGGCCGGTGGTGGTCTCCACGCCCGGGGTGTGGCCGTGCTCCGGGTGGCCCGGGGTGAGCGAGCCCCACTGCCGCAGCGACTTGAGGTCGTCCAGGGCCAGCGGGTAGCCGGAGAGGAAGAGCTGGGTGTAGAGGGTCAGGCTGGAGTGCCCGGCGGAGAGCACGAACCGGTCCCGGCCGGGCCAGTTCGGGTCGGCCGGGTTGTGCCGCATCACCCGGTTGAAGAGGAGGTACGCCGCGGGCGCGAGGCTCATCGCGGTGCCCGGGTGGCCGTTGCCGGACTTCTCCACGGCGTCCATCGCCAGCACGCGGACGAGGTCGACGGCGCGGCGGTCAAGGTCGGACCAGTTGAGTGCGGGTTGCTCGGGTCGGTTGGCAGCCACGATGGTTGTGCTCCTCGGCAGTTGGGCGGAACCCTCAGTGATGACCCTATCGAGCGGTCCTAAACACCCGCCGGAGGATCTGGTGATGCCTTTATCACCTCGGTGACCGGATCGTCGTTACCTCTTAGGTGTGACCGCCCGCACCGTTGTCGGGTCGCGCGGGCAGCCAAAACGACGACGCGTAGTGTGTGGTTCGTGTGTGAGCCCCGACGGGTTCGACCACCCCGACCTCCTCTGCCGACGCCGGAAGGTGGCAATCCGTGAGCATGATCACCGAGCGCCCCGTCAGCAATCCTGCCGGGCAGCCGCCGGTGCGCACGGTGACGACCAGGGTGCCGGCGGCACCCCGGCGGGACGTCCGGGCGATGGTGTCGGCGTACGTCGCGATGACCAAGCCGCGCATCGTGGAGCTGCTGCTGGTCACCACCATCCCGGCGATGATGCTGGCCGAGGGGGGCCTGCCGTCGCTGTGGCTGATGGCGGTGGTGCTGGTCGGCGGCTCGCTGGCCGCCGGCGCGGCCAGCGTGATCAACTGCTACATCGACCGGGACATCGACCAGTTGATGCGGCGCACCAAGCGCCGGCCGCTGCCGACGCACACCGTCTCGCCGCGCAACGCGCTGATCTTCGGGCTGGTGCTGGCGGTGGTCTCGGTGGCCCTGATGGCCGCCTTCACCAACCTGCTGGCCGCCGGGCTGACCCTGGCCGCCATCGCCTACTACGACCTGGTCTACACGCTCTGGCTCAAGCGCACCACGCCGCAGAACACCTTCTGGGGCGGCGCGTGCGGGGCGGCCCCGGTGCTGATCGGCTGGGCCGCGGTGACCGGCTCGCTGGCCCCGGCCGCGTGGGTGCTCTTCGCGGTGGTCTTCTTCTGGCAGATGCCGCACTTCTACCCGCTGGCGATGAAGTACAAGGCCGACTACGCCCGCGCGGGCATCCCGATGCTGCCGGTGGTCGCCTCGCCCCGCCGGGTCAACGCCGAGATCATCGGCTTCGCCTGGGTGACGCTCTTCGCCTCGCTGGCCCTCTGGCCGCTCGGGATGAGCGCGATCTACGGGGTCACCGCGCTGCTCGCCGGCGGGGTCTTCGTCTACGAGGCGCACCGGCTGTGCCGGCAGGTGAGCCGGGGCGGGGCGGTCAAGCCGATGCGGCTGTTCCACTGGTCGTACGTCTACCTGACGATCCTCTTCGCCGCCGTCGCCGTCGACGCGCTGATCTGATCCGGGCCCGGCCGGGCCGGCGTCCCGCCCCTCCGCTCACGCAACTCTCCGTTCACATCGCGGGACGCAGTGTTCACATTTTGCGGTCGTTTTGCGGCGGTAATTCCGGATTTAGCGGCGTGAATGGCCATCACGCTCCGCTAAACCCAGGGGTAACGGTTATCACAATTGGCTCATGGTTCCCGCACCTCGGCGGCGGTCCCTGCTTAGGCTCACGGCATGGCAGATGGTTCCGACACGACACTCGCGGCCGGCGAGGCCGTCTCCGCACCGGCCCCGCAGGGCCTGGTAGCGGGCATCAAGTCGTTCGCCGCCGGGCACGGCGGGGCGAAGGCGGTCATCGAGTACGTCGGCAAGCGCGGGGCGCGCATCGTCCTCGTCGGCGGCGACGGGCAGTGGGCCGACCAGTTCGCGGAGGACACCGTCACGGCGCGGCAGGCCTGCGCCACGGCGGGAGTCAGCATCGAGAACACCTGGGAGCGCGAGCTGATGGACCAGATGCGGCCGAACAACGACCTCTGGCGGTCGATGGGGCGCCGGGCCATGTCACGCTGACCCCCATGACCGATCACCACCACCAGTCGACCCGGGGGGAACCCCGGGTCGCTCTCGTCACCAGCGTCGGGCACCGCGACCTGGAGCCCGACGACCGGCTGCTGCTGGCCCCGCTGGCCGACCGGGGCGTCGGGGTCGACGCTCCGATCTGGGACGACCCGGCCGTGGACTGGGCCCGCTACGACCTGGTGGTGCTCCGCTCGCCCTGGGACTACCCGGCCCGCCGCGACGAGTTCGTGGCCTGGGCGCAGACCGTGCCCCGGCTGGTGAACCCGGCCGACGTGGTGCGCTGGAACACCGACAAGCGCTACCTCGACGACCTCTGCGCCGCCGGGGTGCCCACGGTGCCGACCAGTTGGGTCACGCCGGGGCAGCGCTGGTCGCCGCCGGCCGCCCACGGCGAGTACGTGATCAAGCCGGCGATCAGCTCCAACAGCCAGGACACCGGCCGCTACGACCTGGCCGACCCGCAGCACCGCGAGCTGGCCGCCGCCCACCTGCAACGGCTGGGCGCCGCCGGCCGGGTCGCCATGGTCCAGCCGTACCTGCCGGCGGTGGACACCGCCGGGGAGACCGCGCTGCTCTTCCTGACCGGCGAGGGCGGGCTGCGGTTCAGCCACGCGATCCGCAAGGGCGCGATGCTGACCGGGCCGGACCTGGGCGACGACACCGACTACCGGGAGGCGCAGATCTCCGCCCAGACGGCCACCCCCGCGCAGCTCGACGTGGCGCGGCGGGCGCTGGCGGCGGTCCCCGGCGGGCCGGACCGCCTGCTCTACGCCCGGGTGGACGTCATCGACGACGCGGGCGGCTCACCGGTGCTGGTCGAGCTGGAGCTCACCGAGCCGTCGCTCTTCGTCGGGCACGCCGACGGCGCTCCCGACCGCTTCGCGGACGCGGTCCTCGCCCACCTGCCCCGCCCCCGCCTCCGCTGACGTACCCGTTCCCGCCGCCGTTCCCACCGGCGGCAGGGCGCGCTCGCGGGTCGACCAGAGCACGGACAGGGTCGCCAGCAGCACCAGGCAGGAGCCCAGCATGTGCGCGCCGACCAGTACCTGCGGCAGGTGGGTGAAGTACTGCACGAAGCCGATCAGGCCCTGACCCAGCTCCACGGCCACCAGCACCAGCGCGGCCCGTTCGGCGCGTCGGGCGCCCACGGCCCGGAACGCGAAGACCAACGCCACCGAGAGCCCGATGAGCAGGAAGACGCTGTCGGCGTGCACCTGGGAGATCGACTCGGGGTCGAGGCCGTTGCGGGCCGCGCCGTGGTCGCCCGCGTGCGGGCCGCTGCCGGTGACCCAGGTGCCGATCACCAGCACCGCGACGCTGACGGCGGTGGTGACCAGCGCCAGGGTCCGCAGCGGCGCCGGCACGGCGGGCAGGACCGGGCCGTCCGGCTCGTCGACGCGCCGCCAGAGCGCGTACGCGGCGGCGATCACCGCCATCGAGGCGAGGAAGTGCAGGCCGACCACCCACGGGTTCAGATCGGTCAGCACGGTGATCCCGCCCAGCACCGCCTGGGCCGGGATGCCGAGCAGCACCCCGATCGCCAGGGGCAGCAGGGCCCGCCGCCGCGCGGAGTGACGCAGCACGGCCAGCACCACGGCCAGGGCGATCGCGCCGACGGCGAAGGTGAGCAGCCGGTTGCCGAACTCGATCACGCCGTGCACGCCCATCTCGGGCGTCGTGGTGTACGACGCGTCGGTGCACCTGGGCCAGGTGGGGCAGCCGAGGCCGGAGGCGGTCAGCCGGACGGCCCCACCGGTGACCACGATGGCGACGTTCGCGATGATCGAGGCGAGCGCCAGCCGGCGCAGCAGGACGGTGGAGACGGGGAACCGGGCGAATGCCTTCACGGGGCGAATCCTACGCACCGTAGTGGTGGCGCGATCGGGTGACTCGGGGTGTCGGTGGCTCGGATCACCGGAGTCGGGTTTGCCACCCTCGGACGAATTACGTAACGTTGGCGTTGTGAAAAACGCGGCGGCGCTCCACGGGCGGCAGCCGACGACCGGTCCGGTCGCCGGCGTGTCCCCGTCCGCCGTCTCCCGGCCCGACGCGGCGGTGCCCCCGGCCGGGACCGACCTCTCCACCCGCGACCGGGTGACCCGGCTGCTGCTGGAGCGGGGGGCGATCACCGCCGCCCAGCTCGGCGCGGCGCTCGGGCTCAGCCCGGCGGCGATCCGCCGGCACCTCGACGCGATGCTGGCCGACGGCGACGTGCTGGCCCGCGAGCAGATCGTCCGGGGCAGCCGGGGTCGGGGCCGCCCGGCGAAGGTGTTCGTGCTGACCGACGCCGCCCGGGTCCGCTGCGGCACCCACCACTACGACAACATCGCCACCGCCGCGCTGCGCTGGATCGCCCGCAACGGCGGCTCCGAGGCGGTGGAGGCCTTCGCGACCGACCAGGTCGCCGCGCTGGAGGACCGCTGCCGCGCGGCGATGGAGGACGCCGGCGACGACCCCCTGGCGCGGGCCGAGGCGCTCGCCGGGGCCCTCACCGCCGAGGGGTACGCCGCCAACGCCTCCACGATCGCCTCCGGCGGTCAGCTCTGTCAGCACCACTGCCCGGTGGCGCACGTGGCCGCCGAGTTCCCCCAGCTCTGCGAGGCCGAGACCACGGTGATCTCCCGCCTGGTCGGCACCCACGTGCAGCGCCTGGCCACCATCGCGCACGGCGACGGGGTGTGCACCACGCACATTCCCGCCCAGTCGTCGCGCGCCACGTCCGGTAAGACCGTCACCACTGTGAGGACAGATAGATGACCGAGCAGATCGTTCAGCCCCTGACCCAGGAGGAGCAGCTCGCTGCCCTCGGTCGCTACGAGTACGGCTGGGCCGACTCCGACGTCGCCGGCGCGACCGCCCAGCGTGGCCTCAGCGAAGCGGTGGTGCGGGACATCTCGGCGAAGAAGAGCGAGCCGGCCTGGATGCTCGACCTGCGCCTGAAGGGACTGCGGCTGTTCGGTCGCAAGCCCATGCCGGCCTGGGGCGCGGACCTCACCGGCATCGACTTCGACAACATCAAGTACTTCGTGCGCTCCACGGAGAAGCAGGCCGCCAGCTGGGAGGACCTGCCCGAGGAGATCAAGAACACCTACGACCGGCTGGGCATCCCCGAGGCGGAGAAGCAGCGGCTCGTCGCCGGCGTCGCGGCGCAGTACGAGTCCGAGGTGGTCTACCACAAGATCCGCGAGGACCTTGAGGAGCAGGGCGTCGTCTTCCTCGACACCGACACCGCGCTGCGCGAGCACGAGGACGTCTTCAAGGAGTACTTCGGCACGGTGATCCCGGTCGGCGACAACAAGTTCGCCGCGCTGAACACCTCGGTCTGGTCCGGCGGCTCGTTCATCTACGTGCCGAAGGGCGTGCAGGTGGAGATCCCGCTGCAGGCGTACTTCCGGATCAACACCGAGAACATGGGCCAGTTCGAGCGGACGCTGATCATCGTCGACGAGGGCGCGTACGTGCACTACGTCGAGGGCTGCACCGCCCCGCTCTACTCCTCCGACTCGCTGCACAGCGCGGTCGTGGAGATCATCGTCAAGAAGAACGCCCGGTGCCGGTACACGACCATCCAGAACTGGTCGAACAACGTGTACAACCTGGTCACCAAGCGCGCCGTGTGCCACGAGGGCGCGACGATGGAGTGGGTCGACGGCAACATCGGCTCCAAGGTCACCATGAAGTACCCGGCGGTCTACATGACCGGTGAGCACGCCAAGGGCGAGGTGCTCTCGGTGGCGATGGCCGGCGAGGGGCAGCACCAGGACGCCGGCGCCAAGATGGTGCACGCCGCGCCGCACACCTCCTCGACGATCATCTCCAAGTCGATCGCCCGGGGCGGCGGCCGGACCTCGTACCGGGGCCTGGTGCAGGTGCTGGAGGGCTCGCACCACAGCCGCAGCACGGTCAAGTGCGACGCGCTGCTGGTCGACACCATCTCCCGCTCCGACACCTACCCGTACGTCGACATCCGCGAGGACGACGTGTCGATGGGGCACGAGGCGACCGTCTCCAAGATCAGCGACGACCAGCTCTTCTACCTGATGAGCCGGGGCCTGAGCGAGGACGAGGCGATGGCGATGATCGTGCGCGGCTTCATCGAGCCCGTCGCCAAGGAGCTCCCGATGGAGTACGCGCTGGAGCTCAACCGCCTGATCGAGCTGCAGATGGAGGGCGCGGTCGGCTGACGCCGCGCCGCGACCCGCCCCACCGCCCTCCGGCGCACGACCCCACGCCGCAGAACAGACCAAGGAAGAGATGACTACCCAGGCTTCCGCGCCGCCCAGCACCAAGTTGCAGGCGCTCCGCTCGTACGACGTCGCCGACTTCCCGGCCCTCACCGGCCTGGAGGAGGAGTGGCGTTTCACCCCGCTCAAGCGCCTGCGCGGCCTGGTCACGGCCGACGCGTCGGCCGGCAACGGCCGGGGCCTCACCGTGGAGCACCCGAGCCTGCCGGCCGGGGTGTCGCTGCGCTTCGTCGAGCCGACCGACGCCGCCCTGGCGACGGCGCCCCTGCCGGTCGACCGGACCGGCGCGTTGGCCCACGGCGGGGCGGCGCGGGTCTCGGTGGTCGAGGTGGCGGCCGAGGCGGTCGTCGCGGAGCCCGTCGTGGTGCGGCTGCTGGGCGCGTACCCCGAGGAGCTCTCGCTGGCCCGCACGCAGGTCCGGGTGGGGCGGTTCGCCGAGGCGACCGTGGTCTTCTCCCAGGAGGGCTCGGCCACGCTGGCCGACAACCTCGAGGTGACCGTCGCCGACGGGGCGAAGCTGACGCTGGTCACCATCGCCGACTGGGCCTCCGACACGGTGCAGGCGCAGCACGTCGGGATCACCCTCGGCCGCGACGCCCGGGTGGTGCACATCCAGGTCAGCCTCGGCGGTGACCTGGTGCGGCAGTTCATCTCGGTGGAATACACCGGGCGCGGCGGCGAGGCCGAGCTCTACGGCGTCTACTTCGCCGACAGCGGCCAGCACCTGGAGCACCGCCAGCTCGTCGACCACAACGTGCCCGACTGCCGCAGCCACGTCGGCTACCGGGGCGCGCTGCAGGGCGACGACGCGCACACCGTCTGGGTGGGTGACGTGCTGATCCGGGCCGAGGCGACCGGCACCGACACGTACGAGATCAACCGGAACCTGCTGCTCTCCGACGGGGCGCGGGCCGACTCGGTCCCTAACCTGGAGATCGAGACCGGCGAGATCGCCGGGGCCGGGCACGCCAGCGCCACCGGCCGCTTCGACGACGAGCAGCTCTTCTACCTGATGGCCCGGGGCATCCCGGAGGGCGAAGCCCGCCGCCTGGTGGTGCGCGGCTTCTTCGCCGAGGTGATCAACAAGATCCCCGTCGAGGAGCTGCGCGAGCGCCTCGGCGACGCGATCGAGGCCCGGCTGGCCAAGGCGGGCGCCTGATGATCCGGATCTGCTCCGCCGAGGACGTGCCCAAGGGCAGCGTGGTCCGGGCCGACGTCGAGGGCACCCCGCTGGCGCTGGTGCACGGCGACGACGGCGTCTTCTACGCCGCCTACGACGAGTGCTCGCACGCCGCCGTCGCCCTCTCCGAGGGCGAGGTCGAGGGGTGCACGCTGGAATGCTGGCTGCACGGATCGCGTTTCGACCTGCGGACGGGTGAGCCCAGCGGCCTGCCCGCCACCGAACCCGTACCCGTATACCCCGTCGAAGTCCGCGACGGCGACATCTATCTTCCCGTGGGCGCAGACGGCCGCCCGATGCCGAGCAATGGAGTGACCCGATAATGAGCACCCTGGAGATCCGCGACCTGAAGGTGTCGGTCAAGCTGCCCGAGGGTGAGCTCAAGCCGATCCTGGCCGGCGTCGACCTGACCGTGGCCTCGGGCGAGACCCACGCCATCATGGGCCCCAACGGCTCCGGCAAGTCCACCCTGGCGTACTCCATCGCCGGCCACCCGAAGTACGAGATCACCGGCGGCTCGGTGACCCTCGACGGCGTCGACGTGCTGGCCATGTCCGTCGACGAGCGGGCCCGCGCCGGGCTCTTC
Source organism: Micromonospora sp. DT233 (assembly GCF_049841815.1). Classification (NCBI taxonomy): domain Bacteria; kingdom Bacillati; phylum Actinomycetota; class Actinomycetes; order Micromonosporales; family Micromonosporaceae; genus Micromonospora; species Micromonospora sp. DT233. The sequence continues at coordinate 421,456 of NZ_JBNCLB010000004.1, forward strand.
CTCGCCATGCAGTACCCGGTCGAGGTCCCCGGCGTCTCGGTGGCCAACTTCCTGCGTACCGCGAAGACCGCGATCGACGGCACCGCGCCGAAGCTGCGCACCTGGGGCGGCGAGCTGCGCGGGGCCATGGAGCGCCTCCAGATGGACCCGGCGTTCGCTCAGCGCAACGTCAACGAGGGTTTCTCCGGCGGCGAGAAGAAGCGCCACGAGATCGTGCAGCTGGAGCTGCTCAAGCCGAAGATCGCGATTCTCGACGAGACCGACTCCGGCCTCGACGTGGACGCGCTGCGCGTGGTCAGCGAGGGGGTCAACCGGGTCCGCGACACCGGGGACACCGGCCTGCTGCTGATCACCCACTACACCCGCATCCTGCGCTACATCAAGCCCGACTTCGTACACGTCTTCGTCGCCGGTCGGATCGTCGAGCAGGGCGGCCCGGAGCTGGCCGACAAGCTCGAGGACGAGGGCTACGAGCGGTACAGCGCCGGGGCCGGCTCGGCGCGGGCCTGAGAAAGGGGCTGGTCACGCAGATGACCACCATCACGATCCCGCAGGGGATGCCGCAGTTCGACGACGTGCCACGCCTCGACACCGCGGCGGTGCGCGCGGACTTCCCGATCCTGAGCCGGGAGGTCAACGGGCGACCGCTGGTCTACCTCGACAGCGCCAACACCTCGCACAAGCCGCGCCAGGTGCTCGACGCGCTCACCGAGCACTACGCGCTGCACAACGCCAACGTGTCGCGCTCGGTGCACACCCTGGGCGCCGAGGCCACCGAGGCGTACGAGGGCGCGCGGGCGAAGATCGCCGCGTTCGTCAACGCGCCGAGCGTCGACGAGGTGGTCTTCACGAAGAACTCCACCGAGGCGATCAACATCGTGGCGTACGCGTTCTCCAACGCCTCGCCGCGCGCCGACGCCGACCCGCGCTTCCGGCTGGGCCCCGGCGACGAGATCGTGATCTCCGAGATGGAGCACCACTCGAACATCGTCCCGTGGCAGCTGCTGGCCGAGCGCACCGGCGCGACCCTGCGCTGGTTCCCGGTCACCGACGGCGGGCGGCTGGACGAGTCGGGGCTGGAGGAGCTGGTCACCGAGCGGACGAAGATCGTCTCGCTGGTGCACATGTCCAACATCCTCGGCACCGTCAACGCCACCGCCCGGATCACCGAGCGGGTCCGCCAGGTGGGGGCGCTGCTGCTGCTCGACTGCTCCCAGTCGGTGCCGCACCTGCCGATCGACGTGGTCGACCTCGACGCCGACTTCATCGTCTTCACCGGCCACAAGATGTGCGGTCCGACCGGCATCGGCGTGCTCTGGGGCCGGGGCGAGCTGCTGGCGGCGATGCCCCCGGTCTTCGGCGGCGGCTCGATGATCGAGACGGTCACCATGGCCCGGTCGACGTTCGCCGCCCCGCCGGCCCGCTTCGAGGCCGGCACCCCGCCGATCGCCGAGGCCGTGGCGCTGGGCGCGGCGGTGGACTACCTGACCGGGATCGGCATGCGGGCGATCCAGTGGCACGAGAAGGAGCTGACGGCGTACGCGCTGGACGCCCTCGCCACCGTGCCCGGCCTGCGGATCTTCGGCCCGACGGTGCCGGTGGGCCGGGGTGGGACGATCTCGTTCGCCCTCGGCGACCTGCACCCGCACGACGTGGGGCAGGTGCTCGACTCGTTGGGCGTGCAGGTCCGCGTCGGTCACCACTGCGCCAAGCCGGTCTGCGCCCGTTTCGGCGTACCGGCCATGACGCGAGCCTCGTTCTACCTTTACACCACCACGGCCGAGATCGACACCCTGGTGGGTGCCCTGGAGCAGGCGCGGAAGGTGTTCGACTGATGCAGCTCGACCAGCTCTACCAGGAGATCATCCTGGACCATTACAAGCACCCGCAGGGCCGTGGGCTGCGTGCCGCCGACGACCCGGGCGACCGGGTCGGCGAGGCGCACCACGTCAACCCGACCTGCGGGGACGAGGTGACCGTCCGGGTCGCCACCGACGGCGCCGTGCTGCGCGACATCTCCTACGAGGGCGTCGGCTGCTCGATCAGCATGGCGTCGGCGAGCGTGTTGCACGAGCTGCTCAGGGGTAAGGACGCGGACGAGGCGTTCGCGGTGCACGAGGCGTTCGTCGAGTTACTGTCCGGCCGTGGCCAGGTCACGCCGGACGAGGACGTGCTCGGTGACGGGGTGGCGTTCGCGGGTGTCGCGCGCTTCCCCGCCCGGGTCAAGTGCGCGCTGTTGTCGTGGATGGCGTTCAAGGACGCCGCGGCACGCGCCGGTGTGGGCGCGAGCCCGGAGGTGAAGGCATGAGTTCTGAGGAGATCACCACCACGTCGGAGACCGGCGCCGTGGCCACCGACGCCGCGCCGGCGACGGCCGGCGCGAAGGCCGCCGTCGCCGACGTCGAGGAGGCGATGAAGGACGTCGTCGACCCGGAGCTGGGCATCAACGTGGTCGACCTCGGCCTGGTGTACGGCGTCCACGTCGACGACGACAACGTCGCCACCCTGGACATGACGCTGACCTCGGCGGCCTGCCCGCTGACCGACGTGATCGAGGACCAGACCCGGCAGGCGCTGACCACCGGCCCCGGCGGGGGACTGGTCAACGACATCCGGATCAACTGGGTCTGGCTGCCCCCGTGGGGCCCCGACAAGATCACTGACGAGGGGCGCGACCAGCTCCGCTCCCTCGGCTTCAACGTCTGACGCCCACCTGCGTCAGGCATCACGCCGCGAGCGTGCCCCCACCCGGGGCACGCTCGCGGCGTTTCGCGCTGTCGGGGCACCCGCCGCCGATCATGCCGCCGCCGATCGTGCCGTGTTGCCGGGAGGGCAGCAAAGCAAAGGCGGCGAGCAGGTTCCGGTGGCGTGGCGGGGCGCGTTTACGCAACGTGACCGGTGCCCGTCGGGCGCGTCGCCCCGCCGGGTCGACGTCCCCGACATGCCGTACGGTCGGCGCATGAGCAGTCGTCCCGCCGCCGGGGGCGGCCGGTGGGTCGAGATGGACCCGGCGCGCGTCGCCCGCTGGGTCGCCGGCTTCGCCGACCGGCACGGCCCGCCGACGACCACCCCGCAGCCGTACGGCCTCCGCCTCGCCGCCCCCGACGGGGCGACCGCCGAGCTGCACGCCCCGCCGGGCGCACCCCCGGCCGCCGACCTCGCCGAATTCGTGGCCGCCGCCTCCGCGTCGCGCCGCATCGGGCTGCTGCTGGCCCGCAAGGGCGCGGTGGCGGTCGGGATCGCCGAGGGCACCGATCTCGTGGTCTCCAAGGTGGACACGCAGTACGTGCAGGGGCGCACCGCCGCCGGGGGCTGGTCGCAGCACCGCTTCGCCCGGCGGCGCGACAACCAGGCGAAGGCGGCCCTGGGCGACGCGGCCGACTTGGCCGTACGGCTGCTGCTGCCGCAGGCGGTGACCCTGGCGGCCCTGGTCGGCGGCGGCGACCGGCGGGCCGTGGAGACCGTGCTGGCCGATCGGCGGCTCGCCCCGCTCGCGGCGCTGCGTGCCGAACGCCTGCTGGACGTGCCGGAGCCCCGCCACGCGGTGCTGCTGGCCGCGATTCCCGCCGCCCGCGCCGTGCACGTTCTCGTCCGCGACCCGGATCTGGTCTAGCCGCAGCGGCAGCGGGCGTGCCGAAAAAGACGGACTCCGAGTGCGACGGAAATGGTAGTCACCACGGCCACCATGACCTCCTGCACGCCGGCCGACCAGCGCCGGCCCACCCTCGGGAGGAACCCATGTACGACCAGCGTCACGACGGAGCCGTCAAGTCCGCTCCCGTCGACGAGAGTCTGACCGATGACGCCGTCGATGCCGTGCTGGCCGGCCTCGCCGCCGTGGCCGAGCAGCTCATCGCGGACACCGCCGCCGCCGAGCAGGAGGTGAACGCCCGCAACGACGACAACGAGGGGCCCCTGGAGCGGGGGGAGGTCGGCCCGGGATACTGGAGCCGCCCCGACCCGCACCGGGCGCTGCGCTCCCTGCGCCTGGCCCACGCCTGCCACGCCGCCCGGGATCTGCGCGACGCCAGCCGGCACATCGCGGCCTGGTGGGCCGACCTCGCCTGTTATGCCGTGTTGTCCGCCGCGGCGGGCCAGCCCGTGAACCGGTGCCGCGCCGCTGCCGCTGACCCCAGCGCGCACTTCTGGGACGAGGAACTGCGTCACCTGCCGTACCCCACCGACGAGCAGCGGCAGCTCGCCGAACTCGCCGCCGCCGTCGCCGGCCCGCCGAGCCCGTACGACCCCGAGGACGGCCTGCGCGCCGCCGTGGCCGACTACGTCGCGCGGGCAGGGTTCACCCCGTGGCCCTCGCCGGACGGCGGCGTGGTCTTCCGGGACGACATCATCGATCCGGACGCCCGGCTGCGCCGGCTCTGGGCCGGCACCTGGGCGGATCACCGGTTGCCCGATCTTCCCGACGCGGCCCAACTGGACCGGGCGCTGGCCCGGCTCGACCTGCCGTTGGCGGCGCTCGGCGAGATCCTCGCCGCGACCGCCGACGTCGACGACGTCCTGGCCGTCGCCCGCCGGCTCAGGATCGATCAGGGCGAGGAGACCGCCGCCGAGGTCGAGGCCCTGTACGACCACGTCGAGAGGGCCACCGACATCCTCGCCGACTACGCCCGGACCCTCACCCGGCACCTGCCCGCGATCCGCGCGGCGGCAGCGTCGGCGGGTCGGGCACCGGGACGCCCCGGAGCGTGAGGACGCCGCTCGGCGGCCGAAGTCCCGCCCGAGCCATTGGCGTGGCCCGGGCGGGACCCCCGGGGTCAACCGGCGGTGCAGGAACGGATCTGCGGCCTGGCGCCGCTGTTGCCGTTCATCATCGTGGTGAAGCCGAACGTGTTGCCGTTGCCGTTGGAGCGCATCGTCATCACGTAACCGGTGCCGTCCCAACTGGGGGTGCCGTTCCAGGTGGTGGTGATCCGCTGCGGCGCGGTCACCGCCACGACCACGGTCCAGTTGCTGGCGCCCTGGACCGTCACCGAAGTGTTGTACCGGTCGCCCCAGACGTTGGGGGTCGTCGCCGTCGCGGTGCAACCCCCACCGGGGGGCGGGGTGGTGGGCGGCGGGGTGGTCGGGGGTGGGGTGGTCGGCGGCGGGGTGCCGTCCGGGGCCACCGCCCGGCCGGTGCTCGGTGAGATCATGCCCGGGCAGAGGTTGCGGCTGGTCAGGTTGGCCATGATCTGCGGGATCGCGTCGCGGGTGTTCTGGATGCCGTCGTGCATCAGGATCACCTGACCGGCCTGGAGTCGGCTGGCGTTGGAGACGATCTGGCTGACGCTGGCGCCGTTCCAGTCCTGGGAGTCGACGTCCCAGATCACCTGGCGCAGGCCGAGCGACGTGGCGACCGACTGGAGCGTCGAGTTGGTCTCCCCGTAGGGCGGGCGGAACAACTGCGGGCGTACGCCGGTCGCCGACTGGATCGCCGAGTTGGTCTGGGAGAGGTCCGACTGCATCTGGCTCTGGCTCATCGACGTCATGTGCGCGTGGTTCCAACTGTGGTTGGCGACCCACATGCCGGCGTCGACCTGGGCGCGCGCGGCGGACTGGTTGCCCTGCACGTTCTGCCCGACGTTGAACATGGTCGCTCGGGCGTTGTTGGCACGCAGCACGGAGAGCAGCGCGCTGGTGCCGCCGGTCGGCCCGTCGTCGAAGGTGAGGCCGACGTAGCCGTTGCAGGCGGCGGCGCTGGACGGGGTGGCGGCGACCGCGACACCGGTGGCGCCCAACGCCACGGTGGTGGCGAGGACGGCCAGCCGGAGGGCGCGGCGGGATGTTCGGGGCGGGGACGGGCGGCGGGGGCCGCTGATGCTGGTGAACATGCGCAGGTTCTCCTTGGGGGTGGTGGCACCTGACGATGTTTGACATCAATGACCGTGAATGAAAGTCACTGTGGATCGGAGTATTGCAGCGGCGTTTCGAACGCGTCAACGACTTCCGGAAATTATCGGAGAGGTGAATGAGGGCGCTGACATTCAGTAGTCGGAGTCGAGGTTAGGTGATCCCCGAGCCCCTCGGTCGCCGCGCTCATCGAATTCGCCGAAGCGATCTGCCCGGGCCTTACCTGTCCAACCGTCGGACCTGCCTTCAGCAGCACGATCCACAGCGTGGACGGCCCGGCCCGATCCCCGAGGGACCCGGTCCCGTCCGGCGACATGGCCTCCGGCGGTCGCCGCACATCGGCTCGAAACGCCGCGCCGCCGCCCCGCCCTGCGCCTCAGGAGCGACGGAGCGTCCCGGTCGTTCCGGCCGTCAGGGGGTGCAGGCCGGCGAGCTGGACGTAGATCTCGCGCTTGTCGGTCGCCAAGCCCCGGTGGTCCAGCACGTAACCGGTCAACCAGATCCACCCTTGGTACGTCGGCCGGTCGGGCACCGAGACGACCCGGAACGTCAGGGCGCGATCCCCGGCGAACTGCACCGAGGCGCAGCCGTCGACCCTCAGCAGGTCACCGGGGGACGGGTGGGCGGTCACCAGCCCTGGTTCCCGTGGTGCTCCTCCGGTGGCCGGGGCTCCCGGGTAGGCAGGGTCCGCCAGTCGCGCAGCACGTGCGTGAGCCGGGTGTTCTTCTGCACCAGCAGCCGTACGTGCCGGTGCAGGTCGGCCAGCTCGGCGGCCACCCGCGCCTGGAACTCGCGTACCTGATCGGGGTCGAGGCCGCGCGGACGCCGGCCGAACTCCTGGGTGAGCGCCTCGTGCGGGCTCATCCGGACGGGCCGGCGGCCCTGGTGGGGCTGGCCGCCCCGATTCACCTGTGCCACGACGGTCCTTTCCGGGGCCGGGGGAGACGCGGGGGGTGCGTGCGGTGGTGCTGGAAGGGCGGGTCGTGCGCGGCCGGCGTGCGCACGGCCCGCCCGCTCCGCCGCCGCAGCCCTGATCGGCGGTACGACGACGGAGTGAACCGTGGGCCGGGACGGGCGTGCACACCCGCCCCGACCAGGGGAAGAGCCGATCTCGTTGCCACGCGAGGAGCGGCTCACATCCAACATAACTAGACATGTCAGATGAGTCAACGCTGCTTGTTGGGCGCGTCGCGATGTGATCGAATCGGATTGCCACGCGAGGAGTGCCATGCGAGAAGTGCCGGACTACTGGCGCATCGCCGATGATGTGATCGCCGACGTGAGGTCCAACAAGTTGAAGTCGGGGGACAGGCTGCCCTCGATCAGCGAGCTGCGCGAAAAATACGGTGTCAGCCACGGGACCGTGCAGATGTCGTACGCCCGGCTCGAAGCGCTCCGTGTCATCCGCCGTCAGCAGGGCAAGGGTGTCTTCGTCAACGACCCGAAGCTGTGGATGCGGGCACCCTGAGTTCGTGCTGAAGTGACTTTTCGTGCGGTGCCCGCCGTGGCTATCATGCGCCGTCGAGGAATACGACGGTGATCGGATCACCCACCCCGCGCCCCGTCCACGCGGTCCCGGCCAAGCCCGCCCCGAGGCCCGGGGACCCGGATCTGGACCTGCGCCAGGCCTGGGTCCGAGCACAGGTATGGAGAGCCTGGTAGCTCTTCGACGTTTCCTGGCGTGCCTGCTGCCAACTTCTGAAGTAGTGATGATGTCATGTCGATGCCGTTGGAGTCCGTGCCCTTCTCCGAACTGCTGCGCCAGCCGGCGGAGACCGCCGAGCGGCTGGCCCGCACCCGGGCGGTGCGGCTGCGCCGCCGTGACGCCGCCGACCTGGTGCTGATGTCCGCCGACCGGGCCGAGGCCGAGGGCGAGGTGGTCGACCTGACCGCCCGGCTGCTGGCCAGCCTGGTTCGCCGCGACCCCGGCCTGGTGCGCGAGGCGCTGCCCGCCGTGCTGTCCTGGGTGCGGTTCCTCCCGCCCGCCGACGCCCAGCAGATGGCCGACGAATTCGTCGCCACCGCCGAGGCCGCCACCGCAATGGGTAACACCGCGGCGCTGTCGCAGCTGCTCGCCGAGTGGCGTCACACCGCCGAGATCCACGCGGACCCCGACCTGCACCGGGTCCTGACCGCGCCCAGCGCCGACGACTTCGGGGCGGCCACGCGCCCGGACGGCGAGTGAGCGCCAAGCGCGGCGACCGGGCCGCGCCGCCACCCCGCCCCGGCGGCTACGCCCTGCGGTTCGCCGCCAACGACGCGGCCAAGGGCTGGGAAGAACTGTGCCGCCAGGCCTCGGCCAACTCCCGCGCCGCGTTCGACGCCATCGAAGCCACCCCCTGCGGCTGAGGGGCGTTGGTGCGGAGGGAACCCCGGGGCGGCCGGATCTGTTCCGGCCGCCCCGGGGGCGTACGGCTCAGGCGCCGCCGCCGAAGGTGTCGCACTGCTTCGGGTCGCCGGTGTCGTACCCCTTGGTGAACCACTGCTTGCGCTGCGCGGACGTGCCGTGGGTGAACTCGTCGGGGTTGACCGGGCGGCCCGAGCGCTCCTGGATGGCGTCGTCGCCGATCTTCTCGGCGGCGTCGATGGCCTGGGCGATGTCCTGCTCGGTGATGCTGGTGAAGATCTTCTGACCCTTGCCGTCGGCGGTGCCGGTGGCGTTGCGCGCCCACGCGCCCGCGTAGCAGTCGGCCTGCAACTCCAGCTTCACCGACAGGGCGTTGGCGTCGTCCGGGTCGCGCTGCTGCTGGCGGCGCATCTGCGCCTCGGTGCCGAGGAGGTCCTGCACGTGGTGGCCGTACTCGTGGGCCAGCACGTACGGCTGGGCGAACTCGCCCTTCGCGCCGAGCTGGTCGGCGAGCATCTGGTAGAAGGTCAGGTCGATGTAGACCTGGTCGTCGGCCGGGCAGTAGAACGGGCCGACCCCGGAGTCGGCCTGGCCGCAGCGGGTGTTGACGCCCTGGCTGAAGAAGACCGTCTTGGACGGCTGGTACTGGTTGCCGAACTTCTCCGGCAGCGCCGTGCGCCAGTACGCCTGGATCGAGTTGACGTAGAGCGCATTGCGGCAGTCGAGCTGCTTGAGGGCGTCGTCGGCCGCGCACTTCTGTTCCAGCGAGGTGTTGTCGCCGGACCCGGACTCGTCGCCGCCGTTGGTGGCCGCGTTCAGCCCGAAACCGCCGCCGACCAGGGCGACCAGCACGGCGACGACGATGCCGATCAGGCCGCCGCGCCCGCCGCCGATCGGGATGGGGATGCCGCCCAGCCCGCCACCTCCGCCGGACCCTCGTCGGTCGTCCACCTGGCTGGTGTCGACCTGCGCGTTCTCGTTCAGCTCCATGTTGACCCCGATCACCGATTCATCACGTCTGGCGGTTGCGGCACCGGACCGGGTCCGGACTTCCGCCTCCGTACCCGATGATCTTGATCGGTAATCCGGCGGGGGCGCGCGGCGCGGCCCGGTACACTTGCCGCGTGCTGCTCTGCGAAGGCTGAACCGCCCCGCGCCGACGGGAACATCGACCCGCCGGCGCTTTCGCGTGCCCTGAGCCAGCCTTCCTAGAAACCCCGAGAGCGAGTCCGCGACATGATCACTGCCACCGGCCTGGAGTTGCGCGCCGGCGCCCGGATCCTGCTGTCCGACACCACCCTGCGGGTGCAGCCCGGCGACCGCATCGGCCTGGTCGGCCGCAACGGCGCCGGCAAGACCACCACGCTGAAGGTACTGGCGGGGGAGGGGCAGCCGTACGGCGGCCAGATCGACCGGCGCAGCGCCATCGGCTACCTCCCGCAGGACCCGCGCACCGGCGACCTGGAGGTCACCGGCCGCGACCGGGTGCTCTCCGCCCGGGGGCTGGACGTGCTGATGGCCCAGATGCAGCAGGTCGAGGCCCAGCTCGCCGAGGGCGTCAACGACAAGCTGGTCCGCCGCTACGGCGCGCTGGAGGACCAGTTCGCCTCCCTCGGCGGGTACGCGGCCGAGGCCGAGGCCGCCCGGATCTGCGCCAACCTGGGGCTGCCCGACCGGGCGCTGGCCCAGACCATCGGCACCCTCTCCGGCGGGCAGCGCCGCCGCATCGAGCTGGCCCGGATCCTGTTCCGCGACGCCGGGGAGAACGGCGGCGGGATCCTGCTGCTCGACGAGCCGACCAACCACCTCGACGCCGACTCGATCACCTGGCTGCGCGGCTTCCTCGCCAACCACAAGGGCGGCCTCATCGTGATCTCCCACGACGGGGCGCTGTTGGAGTCGGTGGTCAACAAGGTCTGGTTCCTCGACGCCACCCGCTCCGTGGTCGACGTCTACAACCTGGGCTGGAAGGCGTACCTGGAGGCGCGGGAGACCGACGAGCGTCGCCGCCGCCGGGAGCGGGCCAACGCCGAGAAGAAGGCCGGCGCGCTGATGGCCCAGGCCGACAAGATGCGGGCCAAGGCCACCAAGACCGTCGCCGCGCAGAACATGGCCCGCCGGGCCGAGAAGCTGATCTCCGGGCTGGAGGAGGTCCGGGTCTCCGACAAGGTGGCCAAGGTCCGCTTCCCGAGCCCCGCGCCGTGCGGCAAGACCCCGCTGACCGCAGCCGGCCTCTCCAAGTCGTACGGCTCGTTGGAGATCTTCACCGACGTCAACGTGGCGGTCGACCGGGGCTCCCGGGTGGCCATCCTCGGCCTCAACGGCGCGGGCAAGACCACCCTGCTGCGGATGCTCGGCGGCCTGCTCACGCCGGACACCGGCGAGGTGCGCCCCGGGCACGGGCTGCGGCTGGGCTACTACGCCCAGGAGCACGAGACGCTGGACGTGAACCGGACGGTGCTGGAGAACATGCGCGCCGCCTCGACCGAGCAGACCGACACCGAGCTGCGCAAGATCCTCGGCGCGTTCCTCTTCTCCGGCGAGGACGTGGACAAGCCGGCCGGGGTGCTCTCCGGCGGGGAGAAGACCCGGCTGGCGCTCTCCACCCTGGTCTGCTCCGGCGCGAACGTGCTGCTGCTCGACGAGCCGACGAACAACCTCGACCCGGTCAGCCGGGAGCAGGTCCTCGACGCCATCGCCAACTACCCGGGGGCGATCGTGCTGGTCACCCACGACCCGGGGGCGGTGCTGGCGCTCAAGCCGGACCGGGCGATCCTGCTCCCCGACGGCGACGAGGACGCCTGGAGCGACGACCTGCTCGAGCTGGTCGAGCTGGCCTGATTTCCGGGCGGCGCGCACCGTCCCGTAGGCGTGACAATGCGATGTCAGTTTTTGCGCCTTACGCGGAGCATCGTCACTCCCCGTCCGCGCGTCGCGCCGGGTCGGCCCCGGCGCCGGGGCCGTGCGGGGCCGCCGGGCCGGTGGCGGTGATCCGGCCGGTCAGGCGAGCGAGAGTACGATCATCGTGCCCGGACCGCCCGCCGCCGTCGCCCCGACCGGTCGGCCCCCGGCCGCCTCGGTCACCCTATCGGGTAGCCGACACTGCGTAGCGTGTCGGTTGGCGAATAGTTGATATCTGGCGCATGATCGTTCGAGGCGGTCTAATAGGTGGGACCGTATCCGAACCGCACAGTCTGGGACGTGAGGAATCAGCTATGGCAGCCACCGGCACAGCCACCAGCACTGAGAAGGGTCGCCGGATCGTCGGAGCCGAGCGTCAGACGCTCGCCAAGGACCTGGTAAAGCGGTACACCTCCGGGGAGAGCATCCGCGCGCTCGCCGCCTCCACCGGGCGATCCTACGGGTTCATCCACCGGGTGCTCACCGAGTCCGGCGTGCAACTGCGTCAACGCGGCGGCGCGCGGCGTCGCAAGAAGGCGTGACCCGCCCACCCAGGTCGTCCACCAGCGCCGTTCCCCGGGCCGCCCGGTGAGCCCCGATCCGGTCGGGGTGCGACTCGACTGCGACGGGCCGGTCGCGACGGTCACGTTGTGCCGGCCCGACGTGCTCAACGCCCAGACCCCGGCGATGTGGCGCGCGCTGACCGACTTCTCCCGCGACCTGCCGGGCGACGTACGGGTCGTCGTCGTGCGCGGCGAGGGGCGGGCGTTCTCCGCCGGCCTCGACCTGGCGGTCGCCGGGTCCACCGGCCCCGGCTCGTTCGCGGAGCTGGCCGCCCTGCCCGAGCAGGAGTGCGCCGACCGGATCGCGCAGTTCCAGCAGGCCTTCACCTGGCTGCACCGGCCGGACGTCGTCTCGGTGGCCGCCGTCCAGGGGCACGCCATCGGCGCCGGCTTCCAGCTCGCGCTCGCCTGTGACCTGCGGGTGCTGGCCGCCGACGCCCGGCTCTCCATGGCCGAGGTGACCCTCGGCCTGGTCCCCGACCTGGCCGGCACCAAGCGCCTGGTCGAGCTGGTCGGCTACGCCCGCGCGCTGGAGATCTGCGCCACCGGCCGCCGGATGGACGCCGCCGAGGCCGACCGGCTCGGCCTGGCCACGCTGGTGGTGCCCACCGGAGAGCTGGACGCCGCCGTGCGGGACCTGACCGCCGGCCTGCTGGCCAACGACCGCGACGCGGTGGTGGAGATCAAGGCGCTGCTGGCCGGCGCCGGCGACCGCTCCCACGCCGATCAGCAGCGGGCCGAGCGCGAGGCGCAGACCCGCCGACTGCGCGACCTCGCCGGCCGGGGGGAGTAGCCACCCCGCCGGCCGGGCCCGTCGTGGTGGCCGGCCGCGCGTACGGTGTCGTGGCCCGGTCGTGGGTGCCAGGCGGTGCCGCCGACCGGAGAAAGATCAGGTTTCGGCCCGGCGTGGGAAGAACCGGGTCGCGGCCGAGGTTGTCGTAGCCGTCTGGAGAATCGATTCGACGGCACGAGGCCGCCCACGACCCGACCCGGAGGTGACGCGAGATGTCCGACGGTGGCATGGCGGGCTGGCACATGATCCGATCGATGCGCAGCCGGGACGAGATCTCCGACCACCGGCTCAAGCGCGGCACCGCCCGACGGATCGTCGAGTTCGCCCGGCCCTACCGGCGCGACATCATCGTCTTCCTGGTCACCGTGGTGATCGCTGCGGTGATCGGCGTCGCCACCCCGGTGCTGGCCGGTGACGTGATCAACGCGATCAGCCGGGGCGGCGCCGAGGCCGGCACGACCGTGGTCCGCATCGCCTTCATCATCGCCGCGCTCGCCGTCGCCGACGCGCTGTTCTCCCTGGCCCAACGGTGGTACTCGGCGCGCATCGGCGAGGGGATCATCCTCGACCTGCGCACCCGGGTCTACGACCACGTGCAGCGGATGCCGTTGCAGTTCTTCACCCGCACCCAGACCGGGGCGCTGGTCAGCCGGCTCAACAACGACGTGATGGGGGCCCAGCGGGCGTTCACCTCCACCCTCTCCGGGGTGGTCAGCAACGTCATCCAGCTGGTGCTCACCGCCGCGGTGATGCTCACCCTCTCCTGGCAGATCACCGTGCTGTCGCTGATCCTGCTGCCGATCTTCATCGTCCCGGCCCGGCGGGTCGGCCGGCGGCTGGCCGAGATCACCCGCGAGTCGTACAACCTCAACGCCAGCATGAACACGACCATGACCGAGCGGTTCGGGGTGTCCGGCGCGCTGCTGGTCAAGCTCTTCGGCGCCCCCGAGGTGGAGGCCCGCCGGTTCGCCGGCCGGGCCGAGCGGGTCCGCGACATCGGCATCCAGTCGGCGATGTACTCGCGGACGTTCTTCGTGGCGATGCTGCTCGTCGCGTCGCTGGCCCAGGCGCTCACCTACGGTCTCGGCGGCTGGCTCGCGGTCACCGGCAACGTCAGCCCCGGCACCGTGGTGACCCTGGCGCTGCTGCTCACCCGGCTCTACGGCCCGCTGACCGCGCTCTCCAACGTCCGGGTCGACGTGATGAGCGCCCTGGTCTCCTTCGACCGGGTCTTCGAGGTGCTCGACCTGCGCCCCGGCATCGAGGAGCGGCCCGACGCGGTGCCCGTGCCCCGGGGCAACGGGCGGGTGGAGTTCCGCGGCGTGCGGTTCCGCTACCCGGCCGCCTCCGAGGTGTCGCTGGCCTCCCTGGAGGAGGTCACCACCCTGGACCGCACCGTCAACGAGCCGGTGCTGCGGGGGGTGTCGTTCAGCGTCGAGCCGGGGCAGATGATCGCCCTGGTCGGCCCCTCCGGCGCGGGCAAGTCCACCCTGTCCATGCTCATTCCCCGGGTCTACGACGTCACCGACGGCCAGGTGCTGGTCGGCGGCGTCGATGTCCGTGACGCCACGCTCGCCTCGCTGCGCGACGAGATCGGCGTGGTCACCCAGGACTCCCACCTCTTCCACGAGACGATCGCCGAGAACCTGCGCTACGCCCGGCCGGACGCCACCGACGACGAGATCTGGGCCGCCCTCGCGGGCGCGCAGGTCGCCGACCTGGTCCGGTCGCTGCCGGACGGGCTGGAGACCACCGTCGGCGAGCGGGGATACCGCTTCTCCGGCGGCGAGAAGCAGCGCATCGCCATCGCCCGGCTGCTGCTCAAGGCCCCGTCGATCGTGATCCTCGACGAGGCGACCGCACACCTGGACTCGGAGAGCGAGGCGGCGGTGCAGCGGGCCCTGTCGGTGGCGTTGACGGGGCGTACGGCGCTGGTGATCGCGCACCGGCTCTCCACGGTCCGCGACGCCGACCAGATCCTCGTGCTCGACCAGGGGCGGATCGTCGAGCGGGGCCGCCACGACGAGCTGGTCGCCGTCGGCGGGCTCTACGCCGAGCTGTACCGCACCCAGTTCGCGGTGGCCGACTCGCCCGCCCCGTACGTCGACGCGACCGGCCCCGAGACGCTGATCAACGTGCCGATGGCCGGGTACGTCCCCGACGAGGCGCTACCCCCGGCCGCCGCCAACTGAGGGCCCGACGGTAGCGCCGGCTGAACCGGTGCGGGGCGCGGTCAGCCCGGCCCCGGACCGGCCACCGCGCGCAGCTCTCCGAACGCCGCGCCCAGCGTCTGCGGCGTGAAGTGGGCGTTCAGCCCGCTCGGGTTGGGCAGCACCCAGAGCCGGGCGTCGCCCAGCAGCTCCGGCTGCGGGCCGAAGGTCGCCTTCGGCCGGCCGAACCCGATCCGGTACGCGGTCACCCCGACCACCGCCACCCAGGCGGGCCGGTACGACCGCACCTTGTCGGTGAGGATCGCCGCGCCGTCGACCAGCTCGTCGGCGGTCAGCTCGTCGGCGCGGGCGCTGGCCCGCGCCACCATGTTGGTGATCCCCAGCCCGTAGCCGGGCAGCGTGTCCTGCTCGCTCGGGTGCAACTGGCGCGGGGTGAAGCCGCCCCGGTGCAGGGCCGGCCAGAAGCGGTTGCCCGGCCGGGCGAAGTGCCAGCCTGTCGCCGCCGACCAGAGGCCGGGGTTGATGCCGACGAAGAGCACGTGCAACCCGGGTGCGATGACATCGGCGAGGGTCCGGTCCGCGGCGGCGGCCAACTCCTCCCGGGTGGGCCGCCGATCCCGCGCCGCGCCTGCCGGTGCGCCCACCGTGCCGTTCGGGCGGCCGCTCATCGGGGTCACAGCCCGCGCAGCGCGCCGCCGTCGACCGGGAGGGTGATCCCGGTCAGGTAGCCGGCGGCGGGGGAGAGGACGAACGCGGCGACCCGGCCGAACTCCGCCGGGTCACCGATGCGGCGCAGCGGGATGGCGGCCTCCACCTCGGCGCGGGCCCGGTCGGCGTCGCCGGAGGCGGCCATCAGCTCACGGTTGCGGTCGGTCATGATCCGCCCCGGCAGCAGGCCGACCACCCGCACGCCCCGGGGGCCGTACTCGTCGGCCATGTCCTTGGCCACCCCGGCCAGGCCGGGGCGCAGGCCGTTGGAGATGCCCAGCCCGGCCAGCGGGCCGCGTACCGAGCTGGAGAGGACCAGCCCGATCGCGCCGCCGTCGGTCAGCTCGGCGGCGACCGTCCGGGCGGTGCGGACGGTGCCCAGGAAGACGGTCTCGAAGGACTCCCGCCACTGCGCGTCGCTGACCCCGGCGGCGCTGCCCTGCGGCGGCCCGCCGACCGAGACCAGCGCGCCGTCGAGCCGGCCGAAGTGTTCCCGGGCCGCCACGACCAGCCGCTGCGGGGTGGCCGGATCGGCCAGGTCGGCGGCCAGCCCGATCGCCCGGTCCGGGCCGCCGAGGCGCTGGACCGCCTCGGCCACCCGCTCCGGGGCCCGGGCGGCCACGACCACCCGGGCCCCGTCGGCGACGAGGCATTCGGCGGTGGCGAAGCCCAGCCCGCGCGAGGCGCCGGTCAGCACGTACACCCGGTCGGTGAGTCCCAGATCCATGCGCCGATCCTGCCGTACGGCCGGGCAGGCCGCTAACGGCGGGCCGGGCGCAGCAGGCGTACCCGGCCGGCGAGCTGCACCGCGACGGTGCCGCCGACGCGGGCCAGGGCCGGCAGCCGACGCGGCCGGGGCGCGCCCTTGCCGTCGTAGCGGGCGGCGGCCTCCCGGCCGGCCAGCTCCTCCGCGCCCAGCGTGGGCAGCCCGCCGCGCCCGCGCAGCTCGCGGGCCAGGTCCCAGCCGTCGCGCAGCGAGCCGTTGCTGGGCCGGCCGGCCGCCCAGCCGGCGAAGGTGGCCGGCCAGGCCGGGCCCAGGCCGGCGGCCAGCAGCGGCCAGTGCCGGGCCACGTCGCCGGCCCGCTTGCGCAGCAGGGCGCGGCGCGCGGCGTCGACCGGGGCCGGCGCGAAGCCGGGCGGCACCGGCGCACCGGCGACCAGCGTCGCCACCAACGCCGCCTGCCGGGCCGCCAGGCCGCCGGCCGCCCCGCCGCCGACCGCATCCTCGCCGGCCGGGCCGGCGTCGCGGGCCGGGCCGCCGCCACCGGCAGCACCGGCCTCCGCCCCCGGCGGCGCGGCGCTCACGTCACCACCGGGTACCCGCAGGCGCGGGCGATCGCGTCCAGCTCGGCGCGCAGGTGGGGCGCGGGCGGCCAGTCGCCGTCGCGTTCCAGCAGCAGCGCCGGCGGGCGGTGCCGGGCGCAGAGCGCGCCGATCAGGTCGAGCACGGCCGGCGGCACCGGGTCGGTGTGTGTGTCGTGGTAGAAGCCGCCCTGCTCGGCGCCCCCGGCGACGTGCGCGTAGGCGACGCGCTCCAGCGGCAGCCGGTCCAGCAGGTCGAGGGGGTCGGTGCCCCGGTTGCGGGCGTTGGCGTACACGTTGGCGATATCCAGCAGCAGCAGCGCGCCGGTGGCGCCGAGGATCTCGGTGAGGAAGGCCGCCTCGTCGAGCTCGTCGTCGGGCCAGTCGAAGAGCGCCGCGACGGGCTCCAGCGCGATCGGCACCGGCAGCTCGGCCTGGGTGCGGCGCACGTTCGCGACGACCGCGGCGACGGCCTCGCGGCTGCGCGGCAGCGGCAGCAGGTGCCCGGCCTCCAGCCCGCCGGCCCGGACGAACGCGATGTGCTCGCTGACCAGCGGCGCACCGACGAGCTCGGCCACCCCCGCCAGGTGGGCCACCCGGGCCGGGTCGACCGGCTCCGCGCCGCCGAGGGAGAGCCGCACCCCGTGCGGTACGACCGTCACGCCCCGTTCGGCCAGCTCGGCGAGCCCAGCCGGCGGTGGCCCCGCCGTGGCGACCGCCTCGGCCACCACCTCGACGAAGCGCAGCCCGGGCAGCTCGGCGACGAAGCCGGCGATCTCCGGCCGCCACCCGATGCCGACACCCGTGGGCCCCGCCCCGTCGGCGGCGACGCCGGGCCGGCCGACGGGGCGGACGCCCACCGGGCCGGTCGGGTCCTGGCCCCCCGGGGCGGTCATCCGCCGCACCCGCCACCGCCACCGCAGGAGCTGCCGCCGCTGCACGACGAGCTCCCGCCGCTGCACGAGCTGGCGCCGCCGCAACCGCTGCCGCCGCCGGAGGCGTATCCGGAACCGGTCAGCGCCTGCCGCTGGATCTCGGCCTGCTCGGCGAAGCCCGGATCCATCGCCCAGAGCGAGGCGGTGCCGAACAGGGCGACCCCCATCGCCGCGCCGGCCGCGCCGTAGGTGGCGAACGCCGGGGCCGAGGTCGGGGCGAGGTGGGCGTTGCGCCGGCGCAGGTCGCGCAGCGCCGCGTCGGCGGCCCGGGTCCGCCGGGGCACCCGGCGCAGCAGCACGGCCGCCAGGACCACGGGGAAGAGCAGCAGGATCAGGTACGCCACCGGCCGGTCGTTGGAGAGCCCGGCGGTGGTCCGGAACACGCCGAGCACGGCCAGCAGGGCCAGCACGATCGACGCGCGCCGCGCGGCGCTGCGGCCCTTCGCGCCGACCACCAGACCCTGCCGTTCGAGACCCTCGCGCAGTTGTTCGACGGCCCGCCGCACCTGCTCGTCGCGGCGCAGCTCGCGGGCGTACCGGTTGCGGTGGGCGGCGTGGTGGATCGCGTAGTCCAGCGGGGTGCACCCGGACGGCAGGGGACCGCCGGTGGCCAGCCGCCGGTCGGAGCGCACCCCGACCACGCCGGTGCCGCGCAGCCCGCCCAGCGCGGTCCAGATCGCGAGCTGCTCGCCGCCGTTGAGGAAGGCCACCTGCTGCGGGCCGAGCTGGCCGACGTCGGCGACCGGCGGCCCGGAGAACAGGCGGCGGCGGTGGACGAGCGCGCCGACGACGATCACGAGGGCCGCTGCCAGGTAGAGCGCGAGGAAGGTGCGGCTGGGCACGCCCCAGGTGTCGCCGGGTGCCGCGAGGACGATCATGCTGCTGCTCCTGTCGGCGGGGGAGACCGTGCAGCTGCCATTGTGGAGCAGCCCCGCAACGGCCGAATCGGGCCCCCGCCAAGGGCCGGGCGCGCTGCTCAGGGGCGGCGCACGGCCTCCTCGACCAGGTCGAGCACCCGCCCCAGGTCGCCGGCCGGGCGGCCCATCGCCAGGTGCAGCACCAGCCCGTCGTAGGCGAGCTCCAGGAACTGGGCCAGCACGTCGATCGAGACGTCCTCGCGGAGCACGCCGGCCTCCCGCTGCCGGGCCAGCCGCTCCCGGGTGGCCTCGGCGATGGCGGCGGAGCGTTCGGCCCAGCGGCGGGCGAACGCCGGGTCGGTGCGCAGCCGCCGGGAGACCTCCAACTGGCTGCCCAGCCAGCCGGTGGTGTCGGGTGAGACGGCGCGGGCCAGCAGGTCCCGCATCACCTGGACCAGGCCGTTGCGGGCGACCGTCTCCACCATCGTCGCCGCGTCGTCCTCGGCCACGGCGAGGAAGAGCGAGTCCTTGTCCCGGAAGTGGTGGAAGATGGCGCCCCGGGAGAGCCCGGTCGCCTCCTCCAGCCGCCGCACCGTGGCGCCCTCGTACCCGTGGCGGGCGAAACACCCCCGCGCCGCGGCGAGGATCTCCTGCCTGCGGGCGTCGAGCTGGTCCTGGCTTACTCTGGGCACGTCACGATCGTGTCAGGTGCCCGGACACCGTGCAAACCGTACGTACGGCTTGAGGTGGCGTCGGCGCGGTCGCCGTTGGCCAGGTCGCGCCGCCGACCGGGCGGCTACGATCAGCCGGTGACACCCCCCGCCCCACCGGGCACCCCCGGCACCGCCGTCGCCCCCCGCCCAGCCGTCGCCGCCACCGATGCCATCCCCGCCGCGGCGCTGACCGTGGCGGCGGTACAGGCCGACCCCGTGCCCGGTGACGTCGCCGGCAACGCACGCGCCGCCGCCCGCCTCACCGGTCGCGGCGTCGCCGAGGGCGCGCGGGTGGTGGTGCTGCCGGAGCTGTTCCTGCCCGCGTACCACCTGCCGACGCTGGCGGCCGATCCGGCCGGCACCGACCTCGCGGTGGCCGGGGACGGGACCGTGGCCGACGCCCGGCTCGACCCGCTGCGCGCCGCCGCCCACGACGGCGCGGCGGTCGTGGTGGTCGGGGCGGCGCTGCGGCACCCGGACGGCCGGCGGACCATCTCCGCCCTGGTCGTCGACCGGGCCGGCGAGGCCCACGCGGCGTACGACAAGCAGCAGCTCTGGGCCGACGAGCGCGAGCTGTTCCAGCCCGGCCGGCGCGGGGCGACCCTGCTGGTGGACGACTGGCGCTTCGGCCTCGGGGTCTGCTACGACGGCTGCTTTCCCGAGCACGGCCGGGCCGCCGCCGCCGACGGGGCGCACGGGTACCTCTGCCCGAGCGGCTACCTCACCGGCTCCGCCCACCGACGGGACCTCTACTACGCGGCCCGCGCGCTGGACAACACGATGTTCGTGGTCTTCGCCAACGCCGTCGACGGCGCGGATCCGTGGCGGTTCAACGGCGGCGCGGCGATCTACGACCCGCAGGGCCGGCCGTTGGCCCGGGGCGCGGAGACCGGCGAGGACGTGCTGGTGGCCGTCCTCGACCCGGCGGTGCTCGCGGCCACCCGCGCGGCGCACTCGATGCTGGCCGACCGCCCCGCCGATGCCGGGGCGCCCCGCGCGTCGCTGCGGGGTTGACGTCCCGAGGTCCCCAGCCGGCCGGCTCTGTCGGCCGGCGGCCCGTCTCCCCTAAGGTGGCCGAGTGCCGTTGCTCCTCCTGGACCTGGACGACACCCTGCTCGACCGGGCCGGCCCGTTCCGCGCCTGGGGCGAGCGCTTCCTGGCCGGCATCGGGGCCCAGGCCGCCGACATCGACTGGCTGCTGGCCATCGACGCCGACGGGCGCAGCGACCGCTGGGACGTGGCGGACGCGATCCGCGAGCGGTACGGGCTGCTGATCTCCTCGCTCGACCTGGTCGAGGAACTGCACGACGCCGTGCTGACCCAGAGCCGGCTCGACCCGCTGGTGGCCTGCGCGCTGCGGATCGCCGACGACGCCGGCTGGGTGCCGGTGGTGGTCACCAACGGCATCGTGCGTCAGGAGGACGCCCGGATCCGCCGCACCGGCCTGAACAGCTATCTCGCCGACTGGGTGATCTCCGAGGAGGCCGGGTTCGGCAAGCCCGACCCGCGGATCTTCGCGCTGGCCGCCCGGCGGGTCCGGATGCCGCTGCACGGGGCGTGGGTGGTGGGGGACTGCCCGGAGACGGACATCGGCGGGGCGGCGGCGGTGGGGCTGCCCAGCGTCTGGCTGCACCGGGGCCGGACCTGGACGGATCCCCGGCTGGCTCCGACCCGCACGGTCGACGGCGTGATCGCGGCCGTCGCCGCGGTGCTCGCGGCCTGAACCGGGCCCCCGTCCGGGCCCGGGGGCGGGGAAGGAGGCCGACGTCCACCTGGTCCGCCGGGGGGTGCCCGGCACCGGCCGGTCCTGCCTGCTGGCGGTCAGGCGCTACCGCGACGCCCAGCACCGGCTCTTCCACCGCGACGCCGGTTACCTGGAGGGGCGGCGGGTGCGCCGCTCCCGGGAGAACCGGGCGATGGCCGGACCGACCCGCAGGCCCTGACCGCGCTGCTCCTGCGCGAGGCGGGCCTGGGCTGAGCCGGCCGTCGGGGGCGGACGACGCCGTCGCCCGCCCCGACGGCCCCGGCCCGCCGAAGACGCCGGCCTACTGCAGGTAGCGCTCCACCGCCGGCGTGGGGCGCTCGCCCTGGGCGTCGGGGTCGCCGTGGGCCTGCCGCGCGGCCCGCCGCCGACGCAGCAGGTCCCAGCACTGGTCCAGGGACTCCTCCAGCGCGCGCAGCCGGTCCCGCTCGTCCTCGGTGCCCGACTCGTGGGCCTGGGCGGTCGACCGGAGCCGGTGCTCCTCATCGACCAACTCGGAGATCCGGTTCAGGATGGTCTTGTCGTCCATGCCCCTGAGCCTGGCACAGCGGCCCGCCGCGCGCCCGGTTCTCCGCCACCAGCCGGTCGTCCGGCGGCACCGGCCGTCCGAGCTCCCCGGCACCGCCCCCCCGGGGAGCTCACGCACCGTGACCAGGGCGGCGTCGACGCCGAGGGGGCGGTGCGGCCGGTGGCGGGGGTGCCGGCGGCGGCGGGGTGCTCCGGTCCGACGCCGGGCCCGGTCACCGGTCGATCGGTGCCGTCCGCGCCGCCGGTGAAATTTTCGCTGGTCCAGGGCTCGCGTGACATCCCTTGTGGAATTGGGAAATTTCGTCCGCGAAAATTTCTCCGCTTCCCTCTGGAGAAGTTGACCTGCTCGGTGGCATGCTCGGGCGGAACGTGACTTTGCACAGTCGTCTGACGACGCACTGTCGATAAGGGGAGCTCAACCACCCGTGGTAACCCCACTGACCACTTCGACCCGGCCCCGGCGAGCCAGAACCGTGCCGCCCTGGCAGGTGCTGCCGGCCCTCGCCCGCGACCCGGCCCGGGCCCTGATCAACTTCGGCGAGCAGGCCGACGGCCAGATCGTCCGACTCAACCTCGGGTCGTTCCGCCCCTACCTGGTGACCGATCCCGCCCACGTGCAGCAGGTGCTCGGGGACCGGGCCGACAACTTCGGCCGGGCCGGCGACGGGCCGTTCTGGGGGCCGCTGCGCCGGCTCTTCGGCGACGGCATCCTCGGCGACGGTCCGGTGTGGTCCGACAGCCGGCGCATCCTCCAGCCGCTCTTCACCGCCCGGCGGGTCGACGCGATGATGGGCGGGATCGCCGAGACGATCGCCGGCGCGGTCGCCGAGCTGGACGTCGCCGCCCGCAGCGGCCAGCCGGTGGACATCGGCGCCGAGCAGGCCCGGATCGTCTGCCGAGCGATCATGAAGGCATTCTTCGCCGACCGGATCTCGAACGCCGACGCGCTGCGCGTCATCGAGGCCCAGGAGGCCATCGCCACCTCGGTCATCCCCCGGGTGCTGGTGCCGTTCGTTCCGCTGTCGCTGCCCATGCCGGGCGACCGGACCTTCCGCAACGCCGTCCGGCAGATCGACGAGGTGCTGGTGCCGATCGTCCGGTCGGTCCGGGACCCGGCCGCGCACGGCGACGACGTCATCTCCACCCTCTGGCGGGGCACCACGCACGACGGGCGGCCGGTGGACGAGCTGCAGGTCCGCAACGACACCGTCGCGATGGTCGCGGTCACCACCGAGACGACCATCAACGTGCTGACCTGGCTCTGGCCGCACCTGGAACGCGCGCCCGAGGTCGCCGCCCGGCTTCAGCAGGAGATTGACGAGGTGGTGGGGCACGGCCCCGTCGGCCCGGAGCACCTGCCGAGGCTGCGCTACACCCGGATGGTGCTCGACGAGCTGATCCGGCTCTACCCGGTGGGCTGGCTGCTGCCCCGGCAGGTGATCCGCCCGGTCCGCCTCGGCGAGGTGGAGCTGGAAGCCGGGGCGACGGTGCTGATCAGCCCGCTGGTCACCCAGCGCCTGTCGCGCCACTGGGAGCAGCCCGAGGTCTTCGACCCCGACCGGTTCACCCCGGAGCGGGTCCGGGCCCGGCACCGGTACGCGTTCTTCCCCTTCGGTGGCGGGCCGCACCAGTGCCTGGGCACGCACCTGTTCTACCTGGAGGCACAACTGATCGTGGCCAACCTGCTGAGCCGCTACCGGCTGCGGGTGCGCAGCCCGCACCTGCCCGCCCCGGTGCTCGCCGTCGCGCTGCGCCCACGGGACCGCGTGGAGATCGAACTGCGTCCCGCCCACCAGGTGGCCGCCGCGTGAACGTCTCCACCCGCCCCTCGGCGGTGCTGCCCGACCAGATGTCCACCGCCGCCGAACAGGGCCGGATCTGCGCGCTCGCCGCGAAGGGACAGCGGGACCTGCAACGGCACGTCGCCCGCCACCCCGACCTCTTCACCGGCCCGCCCTTCGACGGCGCGCTGCTGGGCAACATCGCGATGGCCATCGCGTTCGGGGCACCCTGGTGCACCGCCGAGCAGTTGCGGCTGACGAACCGGGCGGTGCTGTGGGGCTTCGCCCTGGACTGGCAGATCGACTACCTGGCCAAGAGCCGGGCGGACGTCGACCGGGTGCTCGACGGTGCCCTCGCGATCGCCGATGGCGCCAGCCCGGACGCCGACGACCCCCTCGGCCGCCTCTTCGCCGAGCTGCGCGACGAGTTGGCCGGCGTGCCGGCCTTCGCCGAGCTGGGCGGGCAGTGGCGGGCGGCGGTACGCCGGACGGTGACCGCGATGGCCCGCGAGTGGGACTGGAAGACGGCCCGGGAGCAGCACGACGCGCCGCTGCCGGGTCTGGCCGAATACCTCGACAACGCCGACAACCTCGCCTGCACCGTGGTCAACGTGACGCACTGGATCTGGACCGGCGACGCCGAGACCCACCGGCACCTCGATCGCCTCGTCCCGGCCAGCGACGAGGTGCAACGGGTGTTGCGGCTGGTCAACGACCTGGCCACCCACGAGCGGGACCTCGAATGGGGTGACCTCAACGCCCTGCTGCTCGTCGCCGACCGGGCCGAGGTCGACCAGCGCATCGTCGAGCTGGTCGAGCGCTGCACCGAGCTGCTCGCCCCGTTGGCCGGCAGCTGCTCGCTGCAGGCGGCGTACCTGGCCCGGCAGATCGGCTTCAGCAGCGGCTTCTACCGCTCGACGGACTTCTGGGGCCAGCGGTGACGGCCGTGCGCCGACGGGGCACCGGCGACGGCGGGGGAGCCGGTCGCGCCCCCCGGTCGCACCGGGTCACCGGCACCGCCGCCGTCCAGCGGGAGCGGCTCGACCCGGAGTCCGCGGCCGACGCCCGCGAGCTGGTCGCCGCGATGACCCTCACCGCCTCGGGGCAGTCCTCCGTGTCGGTCTACGAGACCGCCCGGCTGGTCGCCCTCGCGCCATGGCTGACCCACCACGCCGAGCGGATCGGGTACCTGCTGGCCAGCCAGGGCCCGGACGGCGCGTGGGGCGGGCCGCAGGGATACGCCCTGGTGCCGACCCTGAGCGCCACCGAGGCGCTGCTCACCGCCCTACGCCGGGGCGACGCGGCCGGGTCGGGCGGGCCGGGCGAGGGCGACGCCGCCGGGGGCGAGGCGAGCGCCGCCGAGCGGCTGGCCGGTGCCGTCGACGCCGGCCTGCGCTTCCTGCACGCCCGGCTCACCACCCCGGCCGGGCCGCCGCTGCCCGACCTGCCGGCCACCGACCTGACCATCCCGGCGCTGGTCGACGCGCTCAACGCGCACCTCGACGCGCTGCGCCGCGACCCGCTGCCCGGCCTGACGCCGCCCCTCGGCGTCCCCGCGCTACCGCTGCCGTCCGGGATGGCCGGCACCCGACTGGAGCGGGTCCGCGCGCTGCTGGCCGCCGGCGGGCCGTTGCCCGAGAAGCTGCTGCATGCCCTGGAGGTCGGCGGCCCGGCGGCCCACCGCGCCGCCGGGGTGCGCCCGGTGGGGCCGGGCACCGTCGGGGCCTCCCCGGCGGCCACCGCGGCCTGGCTCGGCCGGCCCGATCCGGGGGCCGGGCCCGACTGCGGGGCAGCCGAGGCGGTCTCCTACCTGGAGGAAGCGGCCCGCCGGCACGGCGGGCCGGTGCCCTGCACCACCGGGATCGCCGTCTTCGAGCGGGCCTGGGCGCTGAGCACCATGAGCCGGGCGGGCATGGCGCTGCCCGTCCCGCCCCGGCTGCTGGCCGGCCTCGTGGCGACGGTCGGGCCCGCCGGTACGCCGACCGCCCCGGGCCTGCCCGCCGACGCCGACACCACCGCGGTGACCCTCTACGCGCTGGCCCGGCTCGGCCACCCGGTGGCCCCGGAGAGCCTCTGGGGCTACGACACCGGCGAGCACTTCTGCACCTGGCGGGGGGAGGACGGGGCCTCGGTCACCACCAACGCCCACGTGCTCGACGCGTTCGGCTGGCACCGGCTGCACCGGGCACCGGCCGACGCCCGGCTGACCGAGGTGGTGCCTCGGCTCACCGGCTGGCTCGTCGACCGGCAGCGACCCGACGGGCGGTGGTCCGACCGCTGGCACGCCTCGCCGTACTACGCCACGAGCTGCGCGACGCTCGCCCTGGCCGGCTACGGCCGAGGGGCAGGCGCCGCGCAGGCGGTGGCTCGGGCGGCCGGCTGGGTGCTGGCCGGGCAGCGCGCCGACGGCTCCTGGGGCAGGTGGGGCGGCACGGTCGAGGAGACCGCGTACGCCGTGCAGGTCCTCTGCGCCGCCGGGCCCGCGGCGCCGGCCGGGGTGCGCTCGGCGCTCGGCCGTGCCCGGCGCTACCTGGCCACCATGGAGGGACGCGACGGCGAGCCCGCTCTCTGGCACGACAAGGACCTGTACCGGCCGGACGTGATCGTCCGCGCGGCGGTTCGCGCCGCCCGGCACCTCCTGCGCGCCCGCCTCGGCGGCGACGCCACAGAGGATGCCACGATCCGGACAAGCCCCCTGATCAGTGTCGCTTGAGTGAACAATCCGACGCTGCTAGCGTGCGCCCGTGGTCGACGGTGTATCGGCCACGTGCGCTCCGGCACCCTCTCGAACACCCGGCCAGGACGGTGTGATGCGTTCTCGCAGTACAAATCTCCGTACCAAGATCGTCGCCATGCTGGCGTCGCTCGTCGCGCTCTGGGCCTTCGCGGCGTGGGTGACGATCCGGGACGGCTACAACCTTCTCGGGGTGCAGAAGCTCAACGAGTCGGTGTCCGAGCCGAGCGAGAAGCTGGTGCACCAGCTCCAGCGGGAACGCAAGGTGTCGCTGGCCTATCTCGGGCGGCCGGACGAGGCCCGGCGCGACGCGCTCGGCACGGAACGCCGCAGCACCGACGAGGTGGCGGCGGCGCTCCGTAGCTCGTCGAGCGACTGGCGCACCGGGCTGGCGGCCGGCGACGCCCTCGAGCGGCGCATCGACCTGCTGTACGGGCAGCTCGACCGGTTGGGGCAGATCCGCTCCGAGGTGGACGCCCGCAGCGTGGACCGGACGACCACGTTCACCTCGTACGGCGCGGTGGTGGGCGCCGTCTTCGACGTCTTCACCGCGATGGGCGTGCTCGACGACGAGCAGGTCGCCGAGGACACCCTCGCGCTGATCGAGCTCAACCGCGCCCGGGAGCTGCTTGCCCAGGAGGACTCCCTGGTCACCGGCGTGCTCGCGGCGGGCCGGGTGACCACGGCGGAGCGGGCCCAGCTCGCCCAGCTCATCGGCGCGCAGCGCTTCGCGGCAGACCTGTCGGTGAGCCGGCTGCCCGCCGCCGACCACGACCGGTACGACGCCATGGTGGGCAGCGAGGCGTTCGAGAAGCTGCGCGCCCTGGAGGACAGCATCATCCAGAACCGGGCCAGCGACCCCCGGCCGGGCTTCCAGCCCGCCGAGTGGGAGCAGGCCGTGACGCCGGCGCTGACCCGGTGGGACGAGGTGGTCACCGCCGGGGGTGACGGCGTGCTGGAGCGCGCCCTCCCGGTCGGTGTCATGGTCATCGTCCGGCTGGTCCTCGCCACCGGCCTGGGCCTGCTGGCCGTCGTCGGCGCGATCATCGTTTCGATCACCACCGCCCGGGGCCTGCTGGAGCAGCTGGAGCGGCTGCGCCAGGCGGCCGTCACGCTGGCCAACGACCGGCTGCCCAGCGTGGTGGAGCGGCTGGGGCGTGGCGAGGAGGTGGACGTCGCCAAGGAGGCGCCACCGCTGGAGTTCGGCGACGACGAGGTCGGCCAGGTCAGCAAGGCGTTCAACGTGGTCCAGGAGACCGCGCTGCGCACCGCCGTGGAGCAGGCGGAGCTGCGCCGCAACGTCCGCGAGGTCTTCCTCAGCCTGGCCCGGCGCACCCAGGCCCTGGTGCACCGCCAGCTCACCCTGCTCGACGCGATGGAGCGGCGCGAGCACGACGCCGAGGAGCTGGAGGACCTGTTCCGGGTCGACCACCTCGCCACCCGGATGCGACGCAACGCCGAGAACCTGATCGTCCTCTCCGGGTCCACCCCGGGGCGGGCCTGGCGACGCAGCGTCCCGATGGTCGACGTGGTGCGGGGCGCGGTCGCCGAGGTGGAGGACTACACCCGGGTCAACGTGCTCCCGCTGGGCTCGGTGTCGCTGGCCGGACGGGCCGTCGGCGACGTCATCCACCTGCTGGCCGAGCTGATCGAGAACGGCCTGTCGTTCTCGCCCCCGCACACCAGCGTCGAGGTGCGCGGGCAGAAGGTGGCCAACGGCTTCGTCATCGAGATCGAGGACCGTGGCCTCGGGATGAGCGAGGAGGACCTCGTCGCCGCCAACCAGCGGATCGTGGACCGCTCCGAGCTGAACCTGGCCAACGCCGCCCGGCTCGGCCTCTACGTGGTCAGCCGGCTCACCGACCGACACGGGGTGCGGGTGCAGCTCAAGGAGTCGGCGTACGGGGGGACCACCGCGGTGGTGCTGATCCCGCCGGAGCTGGTCGCCGACCCCGCCGACGGCGACGCCGACGCCGCCCAGCGTCCGGCCGCCCTCGCCGGCCCCGCCCCGGTCGCCCCGGTGGCCCTCGCCCCGCCGGCCGGCGGGGACTCCTCGGCCCGACCGGCCGCGCCGGTCGCCCTGGTGGAACCCCGGGTGGCCCCGGCCACGCCGACCGCGAACCCGGCGACAACGACCGCGAACCCGGACGTGTCGACCGCGAGCCCGGACGCGTCGGCCCCCGAGCCGGATGCGGTCGACGGGCTGCCGGCCCTGCCCACCCGGGGGCGGCTGCGCGCGGCCCCGACGACGCCGGAGGCCCCGACGACGCCGGCCGCGCCGAGCGAGACCGAGGCCGGGCTGCCGGTGCGTTCACCGCGCCGCTCCGGGCAGTCGGCGCTGGACGCGCCGACGGTGCCGAGCGGCTTCCCGGTGGCCGCACCCCGGCCGGCCGCCTCGGTCGACGTGCCCATCCCGCCGACCCCGACCGGCCCGGCCCCGACCCAGTGGCCGGTGCCGGCCCAGCGGACCGGCTCGGGGTTGCCCGTGCGGGTGCGCCAGGCCAACATCGTGCCCGAGCTGCGCGACGAGCCGGCGGCCCAGCCAGAAGACGACGAGGAGACGATCCGGCCGCCGGAGCAGGTGCGCCGGATGATGAGCTCCTACCAGACCGGCACCCTGCGCGGCCGCACCGAGGCGGCCCGGTTGCTCGGCGACGACGGCACGACGGAACCCGGTGACGGGCCCGAGGCCGGCGGGCACGAAGCGACCTGAGGGTGGCGCGCGGGAACCCGCGCCCAGAGCGGGACGGCAGGTCCCGGACGACGACGGCGACACCAGCCGGGAAGAAGAGGACGACGAGTGGGGCAGAAGACGGCATCGAGTGCCGACCTGACGTGGTTGCTGGACGATCTGGTCGGCCGGGTGAAGCAGGCCGAGCACGCTGTCGCGCTCTCCACAGACGGCCTGCTGATGGCGTCGTCGCGTGGGCTGAGCCAGGACGACGGCGAGCACCTGGCGGCGATGGCGGCCGGGATCCAGAGCCTGGCCCGGGGCGCGGGGAAACGGTTCGGCGGCGGGCAGGTCCAGCAGACGATCATCGAGATGCAGTCGTCGTTCCTCTTCGTCACCGCCGCCGGCCGCAACGCCTGCCTGGCGGTGCTGGCCTCCGAGGACGCCGACGTCGGGTTGATCGCGTACGAGATGGCCATGCTGGTCACCCGGGTGGGCAAGTACGTGGCCTCCCCGACGCGCCTGCCCGAGCCGTCGGTCGGCGAGAAGTAGCCGCGATGACGGTCCCAGGGGAGTCCACACAGGAACAGTGGGTCGACGACAACGCCGGCCCGGTGGTCCGCCCGTACGCGGTGACGCGGGGCCGGGCCCGGCCCGTCACCGGCACGTTCGACCTGATCTCCCTGGTGACGGCCACCCGCTCGGAGGTGCCGGCGGAGGTCGGCCTGGGTCCCGAGCACCTGGCCATCGTCCTGCTCTGCCAGCGGATCCAGTCCGTCGCCGAGGTCGCCGCCCACCTGGACCTGCCGGTGGGCACCATCCGGGTCCTGCTCGGCGACCTGGCGGCGCGGGATCTGGTCGAGGTGCGCGAGCCGCGGGCCACCGCGGGACTTCCCGACGACAGCATTTTCGAGGCGGTTATCAATGGACTACGGGCCCTCTGAGCGGCCGGCGGGAGCCGTGCCGCTGCCCACCGCGATCAAGATCCTGATCGCGGGTGGTTTCGGCGTCGGCAAGACCACCATGGTCGGTGCCGTGAGCGAGACCCGGCCGTTGCGCACCGAGGAGGTGCTGACCGAGACGGGGATCGGCGTCGACGACCTCTCCGGGGTGGAGAGCAAGACCACCACCACGGTGGCGATGGACTTCGGCCGCATCACCATCAGCGACGACCTCGTGCTCTACCTCTTCGGCACGCCCGGCCAGGACCGATTCTGGTTCGTCTGGGACGAGTTGGCGCTCGGCGCGCTCGGCGCGGTGGTGCTCGCCGACACCCGTCGGCTCGCCGACTGCTTCCCCTCGATCGACTACTTCGAGGGGCGGGGCACCCCGTTCGTGGTGGCGGTGAACTGCTTCGAGGGCGCCCGCCAGTACCGGCTCGACGAGGTGCAGGCCGCGCTCAACCTCGACCCGGGGGTGCCGGTGCTGCTCTGCGACGCCCGGCAGCGCGAGTCCAGCAAGGATGTGCTCATCACGCTGATGGAGCACGCCATGAAGGTCCGGGAGTCGCGCCGCCGCGCCACGTCCGCCGAGTAGCCGGCCTCGGCCGGGCGACCCGGCCCGCGCCACACGAAAGGGGCCCACCGTCCGCTCTGGACGACGGGCCCCTTTCGGGTACTCAGTTGGCGATCATGCGGCGCAGCACGTACTGCAGGATGCCGCCGTGGCGGTAGTAGTCCGCCTCGCCGGGGGTGTCGATGCGGACCACGGCGTCGAACTCCACGCCGGTGTCGGTGCTGACCTTCACGGTGCGCGGGACCGCGCCGTCGTTGAGCGCGGTCACCCCGGTGATCGAGAAGGTCTCGGTGCCGGTGAGGCCGAGCGACTCGGCGGTGGCGTCGACCGGGAACTGCAGCGGCAGCACGCCCATGCCGATCAGGTTCGACCGGTGGATCCGCTCGTACGACTCGGCGATGACCGCCCGGACGCCGAGCAGCATGGTGCCCTTGGCCGCCCAGTCCCGCGACGAGCCGGAGCCGTACTCCTTGCCGGCCAGGATCACCAGCGGGATGCCCGCGGCCTGGTAGGCGGTGGAGGCGTCGTAGATCGAGCTCTGCTCGCCGGTGAGGTGGTTGACGGTGAAGCCGCCCTCCACCCCGGGGACGAGCTGGTTGCGCAGCCGGATGTTGGCGAACGTGCCCCGGATCATCACCTCGTGGTTGCCCCGGCGGGAGCCGTACGAGTTGAACTCGTGGCGCGGCACCCCGTGCTCGGCGAGGTACTCCCCGGCGGGGGAGTCGGCCTTGATCGAGCCGGCCGGGGAGATGTGGTCGGTGGTCACCGAGTCGCCCAGCTTGGCCAGCACCCGCGCGTCGGCGATGTCGACCACGGGCTGCGGCTCGCGCTGCATGCCCTCGAAGTACGGGGGCTTGCGTACGTAGGTGCTCTCGCCCGCCCAGGCGAAGGTGTCGCCGGTCGGGGTCGGCAGCGACTGCCACCGCTCGTCGCCGGCGAAGACGTCGGAGTACGCCGCGCTGAACCCGGTCGCGCCGATCGCCTGGGCGATGACGTCCTGGATCTCGGCGCTGTTGGGCCAGATGTCGCGCAGGAAGACCGGCTGGCCCTGCGCGTCCTCGCCGAGCGGCTCGTTGGCCAGGTCGATGTCCATCGTGCCGGCGAGCGCGTACGCCACCACCAGCGGCGGGGACGCCAGGTAGTTCATCTTGACGTCCGGGTTGATCCGGCCCTCGAAGTTCCGGTTGCCGGAGAGCACCGAGACGACGGCGAGGTCACCCTCGTTGACCGCGGCGGAGACCTCCTCCGGCAGCGGGCCGGAGTTGCCGATGCAGGTGGTGCAGCCGTACCCGACCAGGTTGAAGCCGAGCTTGTCCAGGTAGGGGGTGAGGCCGGCGCGGTCGTAGTAGTCCATGACGACCTTGGAGCCCGGTGCCAGGGTGGTCTTCACCCACGGCTTGCGCGACAGGCCCTTGTCGACGGCGTTGCGGGCCAGCAGCGCCGCCCCGATCATCACCTGCGGGTTGGAGGTGTTGGTGCAGGAGGTGATCGCCGCGATCACCACGGCGCCGTGGTCCAGCTCGTACTCGACGCCGTCGGCGCCGGTGACCCGGATCGGGTTGCTGGCCCGCCCGCCCGCGCCCACGGCGGCGGTCTCCAGGTCGCGCGGCTCGTCGGCCGGGTCGCTGAAGTCGTTGGCCGGCGGGTCGCTGGCCGGGAAGGACTCGGCGCTGGCCTCGTCGGCCGGGCCGTTGGCGCCCTTGGGCAGCCGCTCGCGGGCGACGGAGGGCTTGAGCTCACGCTCGCCGGCGGAGTCGTCGGCGACGTAGGCGGTCAGCGCGGAGCGGAACAGGGTCTTGGCGCTGCCCAGCGGCACCCGGTCCTGCGGGCGCTTCGGGCCGGCCAGGGAGGGCTCGATGGTGCCCAGGTCCAGCTCCAGGCGCTCCGAGTACTCCGGCTCGGCGGCCGGGTCGTGCCAGAGGCCCTGCTCCTTGGCGTACGCCTCGACGAGCGCCACCTGAGACGCGTCGCGCCCGGTCAGCTCCAGGTAGCGGACGGTCTCGGCGTCGATCGGGAAGATCGCCACGGTGGAGCCGTACTCCGGGGACATGTTGCCGATGGTGGCCCGGTTGGCCAGCGGCACGGCGCCCACGCCGGGGCCGTAGAACTCGACGAACTTGCCGACCACCCCGTGCTTGCGCAGCATCTCGGTGATGGTGAGCACCAGGTCGGTGGCGGTGGTGCCGGCCGGCATCTCGCCGTGCAGCTTGAAGCCGACGACCCGGGGGATCAGCATGCTGACCGGCTGGCCGAGCATGGCGGCCTCGGCCTCGATGCCGCCGACGCCCCAGCCCAGCACGCCCAGGCCGTTGACCATGGTGGTGTGCGAGTCGGTGCCGACCACGGTGTCCGGGTACGCCTGGCCGTTGCGCTCCATGATCGTACGGGCCAGGTACTCGATGTTGACCTGGTGCACGATGCCGGTGCCCGGCGGGACGACCTTGAACTCGTTGAACGCGCTCTGGCCCCAGCGCAGGAACTGGTAGCGCTCCTTGTTGCGCTCGTACTCCAGCTCGACGTTGCGCTCGAAGGCGTCCGCGCGGCCGAAGAGGTCGGCGATGACCGAGTGGTCGATGACCAGCTCGGCCGGGGCCAGCGGGTTGACCTTGGTGGCGTCGCCGCCGAGGTCGCGTACCGCCTCGCGCATGGTGGCCAGGTCGACCACGCAGGGCACGCCGGTGAAGTCCTGCATGAGCACCCGCGCCGGGGTGAACTGGATCTCCACGCTCGGGTCGGCGCTGGCGTCCCAGGCGCCGAGCTGCCGGATGTGGTCGGCGGTGATGTTCGCGCCGTCCTCGGTCCGCAGCAGGTTCTCCAGCAGGATCTTCAGGCTGTAGGGGAGCCGTTCCTGCCCCTCCACCTTACTGATCTTGAAAATCTCGTAGCTCGCGTCTCCGACGCGTAGCTGGGTCTTCGCACCGAAGGTGTCGAGGCTCGCCACGTCGTACTCCTTCATACCAGCGACCGTGATTAGTCCTGAGCAGTCTTTCGCACCGACCGGGGCGATGCCCGGGTTAGGTGACACTTACCGTCGATTCTCGCTTCCTACAAAACCGTACGTCCGTCTTGCTATTCGCGCAACCTCGTGCCACGCTCCGAGGCGAGGAGGTACCCCCATGATCCATCACGTCCTGCTCGCCTGCCCGCGCGGCTCCGAGGCCGCGTCCCGGGCGTTCTACGCCGGCCTGCTCGGCATGACCGAGAAGCCCAAACCCCCGCCCCTCGCCGCCCGCGGCGGTTGCTGGTTCACCGGGTACGGCGCGGAGCTGCACCTCGGCGTCGAGGACGACTTCCGTCCCGCCCGCAAGGCCCACGTAGCCCTGCTCCGCCCCGACCTCGACGACCTCGCGGCCCGGCTGACCGCCGCCGGCCACCCGGTCGCCTGGGGGCCCGAGGACGAACTGCCCGGTCTGCGGCGCTTCCACACCGCCGACCCCCACGGCAACCGCCTGGAGTTCCTCACCCCGTCCTGACCGCCGGCCGGCCGGCCCCGCACGCACGTCGGCGCCGGCCGGGCTGCCGTCAGTGCTGGGCGGCCTCGGCGGGCGTCCGCTTGGCGGGCCCGGCGGCCGCGTAGGCGGCCAGCCCGCCCAGCGCGAGCAGCCCGGCCGTCACGCCCGCGGCGGTGCTCGACGAGGGCTGCGCCTGCCAGGTCAGGATCTCCCCCAGGGGCTGCCCCGGCCGGGGGAACATCACCGCGGGCAGCGTCCAGCCCAGCGGCAGGAACCAGGCCCGCGCGGTGCCGATCGCCGCGGCCCCCAGGGCGGTCAGCCCGAGCAGCCCCGCCGCGTCGCGCGCCACCAGCTCGATCGGGGCGAAGCGGGCGCCGGTCGCCAGCGTGACGCCCAGGAGCACCACGACGGCCAGGAAGGCCCCCAGCAGGTGCACCACCCGGCGCGGCGGCCACCGCAGGCCGGCCGTCTGCTCCAGGGCGGCGTCGGGGCCGTCGAGCGTCGCGGTCAGGGCGGCGACCAGCAGCAGGACGGTCAGGACGACCAGCTCCCTGCCGACGAGGCGGGCGTCGGAGGAGACCGACCAGAGCGACCACGTCACCGCCAGGCAGGCAGCGGCCACGGCCAGCGCCGCCGGAACCCGCCGGGAGCGCAGGTAGAGCGCCAGCCACCTCACGGAGTCCCCCCGGTCAGCAGGCCCGCGCCGGCCGAGCACGTCGCCGCCGCCCGGCGCAGCGCCGCCACCCGGGCCCGGGCCTCGCCCTCGGGCAGTTGCCGCAGGGCCTGCCACCGCTGCCCGGCGGCCGCGACGTCCTCCACGTCCCAGTAGGGGTCCGGCGCCACCGGCGCCCGCCCCGTCAGCCAGGACGCGGCCGCCAGCCGGTCGGCCGGGTCGGTCGGCTGCGCGCAGTCCCGTGGGCCGTCGAACGCCCCGACCACCACGCCGGCCACGGCGCCCTCGTCGTCGAAGCGACCGTCCGGGGTGACCGCGACGCCGAGGAGCACCACGTCCGCGCGCCACACCGGGAAGCCGTCGCCGGGGTACGTGGTGGTGTCCTCGTGGACCTCCCTGGGCGGGTCCGGCAGCTTCCCCAGGACCGCGAGGCCCTCCCGGGCCCGCGCGGCGACCTCGGGGAGCAGCCCGGAGTTGACCCGGCTGACGCACACCCGGGGCGCGTCCTCGGTGCAGACCAGCTTCCTCGCCACGGGATCGACCGCGTCGACGACGACCC
Organism: Micromonospora sp. DT233; assembly: GCF_049841815.1. Lineage (NCBI taxonomy): Bacteria > Bacillati > Actinomycetota > Actinomycetes > Micromonosporales > Micromonosporaceae > Micromonospora > Micromonospora sp. DT233. The sequence continues at coordinate 456,268 of NZ_JBNCLB010000004.1, forward strand.
TGTTCTGCTGGGGCACGACCGCGATCGCCAGCGCGGCGCCCAGCAGCACCGGCGCCAGCGCGGCCACCCGCATGCGCCAACCACCGGACGCCAGCAGCAGCACCGCGGCTGCCGCGAGCGCGACCAGCCAGCACGCCTGGGCGACGCTGACCCGGCCGGGGACCGTCGCATAGGCGCCGGGCAGGTTCATCTCGTACATCGGCGAGAAGACCAGGGTCAGCCAGCCGCGCGGACGCGTCAGCCAGGGCAGGAAGAGCAGCATCCCGAGGCCCGCGACGCCCAGCAGCGGAGCGGTCGCCGGCGACGGCAGCAGGCGGCCGAGCGCCAGGCCGAGCCAGACCGCCGCGACCAGGGCCAGGCCGCCGACGGCCGTGACGGCGAAGACCGCCCCCGGCAGGTATCGCGCCGTGTCGACGATCCACCCGCCCCCCGCCACCCCGATCGCGAGATAGCCGGCCAGCACCCCGACCGCCATCGCGCTCAGCGTCGGCAGGACGCGGACGATCCTCGGCCGGGGCGTGCTGGCGAAGAGCTCCGCCACCTTCGACCGCTGCTCCCGGCGGGCCTGCCACGCTCCGGCGGCCAGCGCCAGCGGCCAGAGCAGGACCAGGTACCACCGCTGGACCATGGCCAGCTGCATCCACCCGGCCGCGAACTGGATCCCTTCGACGAAGTAGATCAGCACCACGCCGACGACCAGCAGGGCCAGGGCGGCCCCGAACGCCGCCGAGCGGCGCAGTTCGATGCCGATGATGCGGCTCATCGCCCGGCCTCCGCCCGGTGCCGGCGCAGCAGCGCCGAGTAGCCCCGCTCGGCCGGGCTGTCGCCGGCGTCGCCCTGCCCGCCACGGGTGACCAGGTCCTCCGGCGTGCCCTGGTAGACGAGCCGCCCCTCGTTGATCATGACGACGTCGGTGCAGGCGACCACCACGTCCTCGACCAGGTGGGTGGAGACCAGCACGCTGCTGTCGACGCCGAGGTCGCGCAGCAGTTCGCGGAAGTCGAGGCGCTGCTCGGGGTCGAGCCCGACGGTGGGCTCGTCGAGCAGCAGGACCTCCGGGTCGTTGACGATCGCCTGGGCGATGCCGGCCCGGCGCAACATGCCCCCGGAGAGCGTCTTCATCCGGGCGTCCGCCTTCGCCGTGAGCCCGACCCGGTCGATCGCCCGCTGCACCGCGGCCGGCACCTCGGCCTTCGGCATCTCCTTGAGCCACGCCATGTACTCGACGAACTCCCGGAGAGTGAACCGTGGGTAGAAACCGAACTGCTGCGGCAGATAACCCAGCCCGCGCCGGACCCGTCGCAGGTCGGCGCGGCCGTCGACCGACTCGCCCAACAGGGTCAACCGGCCCCCGGCCGGCTTCAGCACCGTGGCCAGGGCCCGCATCAGCGTGGTCTTGCCGGCGCCGTTGGGGCCGAGCAGACCGTGCACGCCCGTGCCGAGGGCCAGGTCGAGCCCGTCGACGGCCAGGTGCCGGCCGGCGCGCACCCGCAACCCTTCGGCGTGCACCGCCCAGGGATAGGTGGTGGCGGCCGTCTCGGCCGTGCTCACCGTACGCATCATTGCTCCTTCGATCGTCAGTTGAGGCCGGAGAGCCGGCGGAACGCGCCGGCCCGGGTGGCGGCGAAACCGGCCAGCACGACGGTGAGCAGCGCCCACCCCCGGACGGATCCCGGTTGCAACAGCACGGGCAGTTCGGCGGTGTAGACGGCCGGTGTCACGACGGCCAGCGCCCAGGCGGCGCCGATCCCGACCGCGGCGTGCCGCACGCCGACGAAGGCGCCCAACGCGATGCTCAACGCCGTGAAGGCCAGGCACGGCAGCAGCGTCAGGGCCAGGGAGACGCCGGTGCCGCCGCTGGCCAGGGCCAGCGCCGGCACGACCACGGCCAGGACCGCCGCCGTACGCCGCAGCAGCATGCCGAGCCCGGCCGACGGCGTGCCGGCGATGAGTTCCCAGGCCGGGTCGTACCGCCGGGTCCAGGCGACCGCCACCCCGGGCAGCGGCGCCACCGGGGCCAGCAACGCCACCAGCGACGGCAGCCCGGGTGCCAGCACCCCGAGCAGGACCGCGCAGCCCAGCACCGCCACCGTCATGCCGAGCCAGGGCGCCAGCTGCCAGGCCGCCCAGCGGTGCAGCAGCACCGCCAGGCGTCGGCGGGGAGCCGGCGCCGGTCCGCCGACGATGCCCTGGTCCACCCCGGCGGCGACCCGGTCGAGCAGCGCCCGGGTGTCGTCCGTCGTGCCGCCGGCCAGCAGGGCCCGGCACCGGGAGCAGGTGTCGAGATGCAGCTCGACCGACCACATCGTGACCTCATCGAGCCGCGCTTCCCGGTCGGCGTAGCGGGCGATCAGCGCGGGGGATGGATGCGTGGTCATGACAGCGCCTCCCGAAGGGCGATCCGGGCCCGCCGGGCCCGGGACTTCACGGTGTTCTCCGGCACCCCGAGCAGCAGCGAGGTCTCGCGCGCCGAGAATCCGTCGAGGACCATCGCCCGCAGCACCTGGCGGGCCTCCGGCGGGAGCGTGAGCAGGGCATGTTCGAGTTCCTGGCCGACCTGGCCGACCATCACCTCGTCCTCGGCGGCGGGCGCTACCGACTCACCGAGCGGCACCGCCGCCGACACCTGGTGCTGCCGGGCCCGGCGCCGGAAGGCGTCGACCAGGCGGTGGGCGGCGATCGTCCAGAGCCAGCCGACCGCGCTGCCCGGCGTGGCGGCCCCGGCGAAGCCGCCCGCGGCCCGCCAGACGGTCAGGTAGGTCTCCTGCATCACGTCGGCGACCACGTCGTCGTCGGCGCACCGGCGGCGCAACCGGGTGAGCAGCCACGGCGAGGTCCGCCGGTACAACTCGTCGAAGGCCCGCCGGTCCCCGGAGGCGACGCGGCGCACGAGGTCGTCCTCGTCGGCGGCCTGGAGGCTTCGTTTCACGTCCAGCTAGACGACCGCCGCACGGGCGCGGGGTTCACGATCCGACGTGACGTGGGTCACTGCGCGGGAGTGGCGGGCGGCGGTGGTGACCACCGGGGCGGCCAGGGCACGCTTCTCCCGCCGCCGCGCGCGGCGAGGATGCGGCGAGGAGGTGGGGCCGATCAGGCCGGCGCGTCGGGGGCGGTCGGCGCGGCGGCGGTGGCCTCCGCGTGGCGGTCGCGCAGCCGGGCCCGGATCTCCTCCGGGGTGTACGCCCGCCGTCGCCGTTCGGCCCGCGCGACGACCACCCCGGTCGCGGCGACGCCCGCGAGACCGGCCAGCCCGAGCACCTTCCACCACTGCATCCGTTGCCGCATCCGCATAGGGTAGACCCCCATGAGCGAGCAGAGCGCGGGCGGCGACGGGGTGCGGGCATGAGCATCAGCCTGGACGAGGCCGTGGAGCTGAGCCGCACCGGCGACGTCTGGGTGTTCCGGGGCCGCAGCGCGCCCGACCGGGCCATCCAGTTCACCACCAACAGCCCCGTCAACCACGTGGGCATGGCGGTGGTGCTGGACGACATGCCGCCGCTGATGTGGCATGCCGAGCTGGGCCGGTCACTGCGGGACATGTGGACGGGCACCCACCAGCGCGGCGTGCAACTGCACGACCTGCGGGACGCGGTCTGCGTCTGGGCCAACCGTTACGGCCAGCGGGCCTGGCTGCGCCAGCTCGAACCCTCCGCCGACGCGGAGATGGAGAAGGCGGTGCTGCGCACCATCGCCCGCCTCGACGGCACGCCCTTCCCCTCCACCGCCCAGCTCGCCCTGCGCTGGGCGCGGGGCCGGGTGCCGCAGGTCCGGCTGCCCAACCTGCGTGCGGCGATCGAGCGGCCGAAGGCGGCGCTGAGCCGGCGGCTGGACGGCGCCCCATGGGAGCGCCCGGACGGCGCGGCAGCGCTGGGGGAGCGCCCGGCCGGCACCACAGGGGACTCGGCGGGTGGGCCCGGGATGCGGGACGCCGCGCTGGAGACGGCGTACTGCGCCGAGGTGGTCGCGGTGACCTACGAGGCGATGGGCCTGCTGCCCGCCGGCCGCCGGCCGAACTGGTACGACCCGGGCCGGTTCTGGAGCGGCGACGATCTCGGCCTGACGGCCGGCGCGCAGCTCGGCGCCGAGATCGAGGTACGCATCCCGAAGCGCTGACCGGCTGTCCTCGCAGGACGTCGGATAGGTGTCGGAGCTGCTTTGGAGCTGATGTCGTGCGCGAATCGCCGACGGAACCGCCGGGTCGGGGCCCGGTTCGCGGTCAGCCGGCAGCCGGCCGGCGGCAGCCGGCAGCCGGCAGGCGGCAGACACGAGCGTCCGGAGTGCCCCGGCGCGCGGGGCGTGATGTCGCTGGTGACTCAGCTCCATAGCGCCCGGATCCCGGTACCCGGGTCCGGACAGTCCACCGCATTCGTACGTCTGCGCCCTCGCCCCGACGCCCGCCCCCTCCTCCCTCAACGCGCAGGCGACAGCTTCGGCTCGGCGCGCGGCCGGTCGATTCCGGCTCGGGGGTGCGCGAACGGGGGTTACGGCGGCATGGGGGCGCGGGGCGTCGGCGGCGCGGGTAGGGTGCGAGACCGGACCTGAAGGGGTGGACCGTGTTCGACGTGTCGCACTGGCTGTCCGCGTTGCCTCCGGTCGCGGTCTACCTGATCGTCGCTGGCGTGATCGGTGTGGAGAGCATGGGCGTTCCGCTGCCCGGCGAGATCGTGCTGGTCAGCTCGGCGCTGTTGGCGGCCAGCGGGGTGGTGGAACCGGAGTGGGTGGCCACCGCCGCGGCGTTCGGCGCCATCGTGGGCGACTCCGTCGGGTACGCGGTGGGCCGCCGGGGCGGTCGCCCGCTGCTCGAACGGCTGGGCCGGCGCTTCCCGAAGCACCTCGGCCCGGCGCACCTGGCCCGCGCCGAGCAGAGCTTCGCCCGGCACGGTGTCTGGGCGGTCTTCTTCGGCCGGTTCGTGGCGCTGCTGCGCATCCTCGCGGGCCCGCTCGCGGGCGCGCTGCACGTGCCGTACCGCCGGTTCCTGCTGGCCAACGCGGCCGGCGGCCTGGTCTGGGCGTTCGGCACCACCTACCTGCTCTACACGGTGGGCCGGGCGGCCGAGCACTGGCTCAAGGACATCTCCTGGGCCGGGCTGGTCCTCGCGGTGCTCGCCGGGCTGGGCAGCACCTGGTGGCTGCGCCGGCGGGCCCGCCGAATGGCAGCGATCGAGCCGGACGACGCCACCGAGCCGGTCGGCGCGGGCACCGACCGCTGACGCCGGGCAGGCGATGCGGCCCAGGCGGTGCGGCCGCGGGTCCGTCCCGCCGCTGCCGCCGATCGGCTGTTCTTGCAGGACGATCGCCGTGTTACGGCGAAGTTTGCAAGGCATTGCAGAATGTTTCGGCAAGGGCTAGCGTGCGGGCGAATCACGACCAGAGGAAGGCCGTCGATGAAACCCCCGCCGCTGCCCCGTAAGGCGTTGCTCGCCTTGGTCTCCACCCTCGCTCTGACCCTCGTCGGCACCCCGGTCGCTGCCCACCAGCCCGCCGGGCAGGTCGCCCGCCAGGCCGCCGAGCAAGCCGCCGGCACCGACCCCCTCGCCGCCGCCGGCGCGGTGCAGTGGCGCTCCGAGCCCTCCGTCGACGCCCTGCTCAGGGCGGGCTCCGACGACGCCCGCGCCGAGCAGTTCTACTTCGTCCTGCCCGACCGGTTCGCCAACGGCGACCCGCGCAACGACTCCGGCGGCCTCGCCGGGGACCGGCTGCGCACCGGCCTCGACCCCAAGGACAAGGGGTTCTACCACGGCGGCGACCTCAAGGGCCTGCTCGACAAGATCGACTACATCCAGGGGCTCGGCACCACGGCCATCTGGCTCGCCCCGATCTTCAAGAACCGGCCCGTGCAGGGCACCGGGGCGGACGTCTCCGCCGGGTACCACGGCTACTGGATCACCGACTTCACCCAGGTCGACCCGCACTTCGGCACCAACGAGGAGCTGAAGCGGCTGGTCCGGCTGGCGCACCAGCGGGGCATCAAGGTCTACCTCGACGTCATCGTCAACCACACCGCCGACGTCATCAAGTACGCCGAGGGCAAGTACGCGTACCTCGACAAGAAGACCGCCCCGTACACCGACGCGCGGGGGCGCAAGTTCGAGGACCGCAACTACGCCGACGGCAGCCGGGACTTCCCGGCGGTCAACGCGCAGTCCTTCCCGTACACCCCGGTCTTCGACAGCCCGGCCGACGCGAAGGCCAAGGTCCCGGCGTGGCTCAACGACGCCACCATGTACCACAACCGGGGTGACTCGACCTTCGCCGGCGAGAACAGCGAGTACGGCGACTTCTTCGGCCTCGACGACCTCTGGACCGAGCGCCCCGAGGTGGTCGAGGGGCTGACGAAGGTCTACGGCGACTGGATCGGCGACACCGGCGTCGACGGGTTCCGGCTGGACACCGTCAAGCACACCAACATGGAGTTCTGGCCCCAGTTCAGCCGGGGCATCGAGCGGGCCGCCGAGCGGGCCGGCAAGAAGGACTTCTTCATGTTCGGCGAGGTCTACAGCGCCGACCCGGAGATCACCTCCAGCTACGTGCGGCGCGGCGGCCTGCCGGCCACCCTCGACTTCGCCTTCCAGGAGGCCGCCCGCGGCTACACCGCCGCCGGCGGCTCCGCGAAGGCGCTGGCCGACGTGTACGCCCGCGACGACCTCTACGCCGCCCGCGACACCGGCGCGCACCGGTCGACCACCTTCCTCGGCAACCACGACATGGGCCGGATCGGCTCCTTCGTCGCCGCCGCCGGCGGGGACGACGCCGCGAAGCTGCGCCGCGACCAGCTCGCCCACCAGCTGATGTTCCTCACCCGGGGGCAGCCGGTGGTGTACTCCGGCGACGAGCAGGGCTTCACCGGCCCCGGCGGCGACAAGGACGCCCGCCAGGACATGTTCGCCTCGCAGGTGCCCGACTACCTCGACGACGACCTGATCGGCACCGAGCGCACCCACGCCGACGCCCAGTACGACACTGCGCACCCGCTGTACCGCACGATCGCGGAGCTGGGCGCACTGCGCCGCACCCACCCGGCGCTGCGCGACGGCGTGCAGGTCACCCGGTACGCGGCCGACGGCGCGGGCGTCTTCGCCTTCTCCCGCATCGACCCGAGGCAGCGCACCGAGTACGTCGTGGCCGTCAACAACGCCGACGCCGCGCGCAGCATCACCGTCGACACCTTCTCGCCCGGCACCGCCTTCGCCGGGATCTACGGCGGCGCGGCGACCGCGACGGCCGGGGCGGACGGCAAGCTGGCGGTGACCGTGCCGGCGATGTCCGCCGTGGTGTACCGGGCCGCGCGGGCGATCCCGCAGGCCGCCGCGTCGCCGACCATCGCCGTCACCGCCCCCGCCCCGGGGACCCCGGTGGCCACCCGCGCCGCCGTCACCGCCCAGGTCACCGGCGACCCGCTGGCCACCGTCGCCGTCGCCGCCCGGGTGGCCGGCGGCAAGTGGACCCTGCTGGGCAGCGCCCGCTCCGCCCCGTACACCGTGCACCACGACCTGACCGGGCTGCCCGGCGGGACGCGCATCGAGTACAAGGCCGTCGTCCGCGACGGCAAGGGGCGCACCGCGAGCACCCACTCGACCGCCACCGTGGGCACCCCGGCGCAGGGCGCGTCGCGGGACTGGGCGGTCGTGCACTACCAGCGCCCGGCCGGCGGGTACGCCGACTGGAACCTCTACGCCTGGGGCGACATCGACCCCGCGTACGTCACCGAGTGGCCCGCCGGGCAGCCGTTCGTCGGGGAGGACTCCTACGGCCGCTTCGCCTGGGTGAAACTGAAGCCGGGCGCGACCTCGGTCGGCTTCCTGATCGTGGACTCGGACGGGAACAAGGACGTGGCGAACGACCGCACCATCGACGTGACGCAGACCGGTGAGGTGTGGGTGAAGCAGGGCGACCCGGCCGCCTACCCGACCCGGGCCGCCGCCACCGGCGAGCCGGACCCGCCGGTCGACGAGAACACCGCGCTCATCCACTGGCGCAAGACCGACAACGACTACGACGGCTGGGGCCTGCACGTCTGGGACGGCGCGGCCAACCCGACCGACTGGTCGACGCCCCTGCGCCCGGAGCGCATCGACTCCTTCGGCGCGGTCTTCCGGGTGCCGCTGGCGGCCGGGGCGACCGGGCTGAACTACATCCTGCACAAGGGCGACACCAAGGACCTTCCCGACGACCAGCGCCTTGACTTCGCCTCCGCCGGCCGGGAGGTGTGGCTGCTGGCCGGCACCCCGGGTCGGCTGCTGCCAAGCACCTCGTCGCAGGCCAACGCAGACGTGGACCTCACGCAGGAGAAGGCGCAGTGGATCGACCGCGCCACCGTGGCCTGGTCCGCCGGGCCCACCGACGGCAGGACGTACGCCCTGGTGGCAGCCCCGGCCGGCGGGCTGCGCGTCGTCGACGGGGAGATCGTCGGGACGTACACCTCGCTGCCGCTGCGGGCGCAGCGCAACGGGCTCACCGAGGCCCAGCGCGCGAAGTTCCCGCACCTGTGGGCGTACCAGGCCTTCGCCCTGGACCGGGGTGACCTGGGGAAGGTGCCGGCGGCGCTGCGCGGGCAGCTCGTGGCCACCGAACGTGACGCGGCCGGCAAGCTGCTGGCCGCGACCGGGGTGCAGGTGCCGGGCGTGCTCGACGACGTCTACGCCGCCGCCACCTCAGCCCGCCTCGGCGCGACCTTCGCCGGCGGGACGCCCACCCTCGCGGTCTGGGCCCCCACGGCCCGGTCGGTGGCCCTCGAGCTCTTCGACGCGCCGACCGCCGCGCCCCGGGCGGTGCAGATGCGCCGCGACGACCGCACCGGCGTCTGGTCGGCACGCGGCGCGCGGAACTGGACCGGCAAGTACTACCGCTACCGGGTCACCGCCTGGCAGCCGGCGAAGCAGCAGGTCGTCACCGCCTCGGTGACCGACCCGTACTCGCACGCGCTCGCGGCGAACTCCACGCACAGCCAGATCGTCGACCTGGCCGACCCGGCGCTCGCCCCGGCCGGCTGGGCGAACCTGCGCAAGCCGGCCGCCCCGGCGGCGGCCAAGGCGCAGATCCAGGAGCTCTCGGTGCGGGACTTCTCCATCGCCGACGCCACCGTGCCGGCCGATCGGCGGGGCACCTACCTCGCCTTCACCGACCCGAACACGGCCGGCATGCGGCACCTGACGGCGCTCGGCGCCGCCGGGGTCGACTACCTGCACCTGCTGCCGGCGTTCGACTTCGCCACCATCCCCGAGCGCCGCGCCGACCAGCGCCAGCCGGCCTGCGACCTGGCGAAGCTGCCCCCGGACTCCGAGGAGCAGCAGCGCTGCGTCGCCGCCGTCGCCGACACCGACGGCTACAACTGGGGGTACGACCCGCTGCACTACACCGTCCCCGAGGGTGGCTACGCCGTCGACCCGGCCGGGGCGAAGCGGACCACCGAGTTCCGACAGATGGTCGCCGGGATCAACCGCGCCGGCCTGCGGGTGGTCATGGACGTGGTCTACAACCACACCGCGGCCGCCGGCACGGACGCGAAGTCGGTGCTCGACCAGGTGGTGCCCGGCTACTACCACCGGCTGCTCGACGACGGGGCCGTGGCCGACTCGACCTGCTGCGCCAACACCGCCCCCGAGCACGCCATGATGGGCAAGCTGGTGGTGGACTCCCTGGTCACCTGGGCCAAGCAGTACAAGGTGGACGGGTTCCGGTTCGACCTGATGGGCCACCACCCGAAGGCGAACATCCTGGCCGTGCGCGCCGCCCTGGACCGGCTCACCGTCGCCCGCGACGGCGTCGACGGCCGCAAGATCCTGCTGTACGGGGAGGGCTGGAACTTCGGCGAGGTCGCGAACGACGCCCGGTTCGTCCAGGCCACCCAGGCCAACATGGCCGGCACCGGCATCGGCACCTTCAACGACCGGCTCCGCGACGCGGTGCGCGGCGGCGGCCCGTTCGACGCCAACCCGAAGGTGCAGGGCTTCGGCTCCGGCCTCTTCACCGACCCCAACGGCGACCCGGTCAACGGCTCGGCGGCCGAGCAGAAGGCCCGGCTGCTGCACGCCCACGACCAGATCAAGGTCGGGCTGACCGGCAACCTGCGCGACTACCGGTTCACCGACTCCGCGGGCCGGCAGGTCACCGGCGCGCAGGTCGACTACAACGGCTCGCCGGCCGGCTACACCGCCGCGCCCGGGGAGGCGATCACCTACGTCGACGCGCACGACAACGAGATCCTGTACGACGCGCTGGCGTACAAGCTGCCGCAGGCGACCTCGGCGGCGGACCGGGCCCGGATGCAGGTGCTCTCCCTGAGCACGGCGGTGCTGGGCCAGGGGACGGGCTTCGTGACGGCCGGCTCGGAGCGGCTGCGCTCGAAGTCGCTGGACCGCAACTCGTTCAACTCCGGTGACTGGTTCAACCAGATCCGCTGGGACTGCGCCCAGGGCAACGGCTTCGGCGCCGGCCTGCCCCCGGCGGCGGACAACCAGGACAAGTGGCCGTACGCGAAGCCGCTGCTGGCCGACCCGAAGCTGGTGCCGGACTGCGCGGCGATCAACCTGGCCGACGCCCGGTACGCGGAGCTGCTGCGGGTGCGCGACTCCTCGCCGGTCTTCGGCCTGGCCACGGCCGACGAGGTGCAGCGACGGGTGAGCTTCCCGCTCTCCGGCCCGCAGGAGACCCCGGGCGTGCTCACCATGAGCCTCGACGCCCGAGGGCTCGACGGGAAGTGGAAGTCGGTGACCGTCGTGTTCAACGCCACCCCGCAGGCGGCGCAGCAGCAGGTCGGCGGCCTGCGCGGGGCGGACGTCGCCCTGCACCCGGTGCTGGCCGCTTCGGCCGATCCCGTGCTGCGCACCGCGTCGTTCGACGGGGGCACCGGCACGTTCACGGTCCCGGCGCGCAGCGTGGCGGTCTTCGTCCAGCGCTAGCTGCGCTGTTGCCGGCCGCTGGCGGGGCCCTCGTCCCGCTGGTGGGCCGGCGGCTTAGTTCCGCGCTGGTCCGGCCGGTGGCTTAGTTCCGCATGGTCGGGCCGGCGGCTTAAGTTCCGCGGCGGTCGAGACGGCAGCGATCGGCCCCCCTCCCCAGGTGCGGGAGGGGGGCCGATCGTTCGTGTGCGCCGTGCTCAGCCGAAGCAGTTGGTGACGGTGCCGGTGCAGTTGTTGGGTCGGTTGGCGACGATGACGGTGGTGGGGTCGATGGTGGTGATGGCGGTGTTGGTGTTGATGCCGCCTCCGCCGTTGGTGATGGTGGCGGTGTTGGTGACGATCTTGGTGTTGGTGAGGGTGACGGTGCCGCCGAGGTTGCGGATGCCGCCGCCGAGGGTGGCTTTGTTCTTGCTGATGTCGGTGTTGCGGATGGTGAGGGTGGCGGTGCCGCCGATGTTCGGGGTGAGGTCGGTGTTGAGGATGCCGCCGCCGCCGATGCCGTTGGTGACGTTGTCGGTGATTTTGCTGTTTTCGATGGTGGTGCTGCTGGTGAGGAGGAGGCCGGCGGTGTTGGAGATGCCGCCTCCGCCGCCGATGGAGGCGTTGCGGCTGATGGTGCTGTGGCGGATGGTGAGTTGGGTGTTGAGGACGGCGATGCCGCCGCCGGTGAGGCCGGTGGTGTTCTCGTTGACCTCGGCGTTGGCGATGTCGAGGATCCCGCCCGCGCTGGAGATCCCACCACCCGCGCCGATCGAGCGGTTGCCCACCACGGCGCTCTTGTGCAGCACCACGGTGCCGGCCAGGTTGTTCAGCGCGCCGCCCGCGCCACCGGCGTTGTTGGCCTTCAACTCGGACTCGTTGATTCTGAGTAGGCCGGTGTTGTTGATGGCGCCGCCGGCGAGGACGGCGCTGTTGTTGGTGAGGGTGGTGTGGTCGAGGGTGGTGGTGCCGTTGTTTTCGATGGCGCCGCCGGCGGCGAGGGCGTCGTTGTTGACGAGTTTCGTTTTTTCGATGGTGGCGGTGGCGCCGGTGCGGACGATGACGGCGCCGCCGGTGAGTCCGTTGCCGCCGGTGAGGGTGAGGTCGGCCAGGCGGAGGTGTCCGCCGGAGGTGACGTCGAAGAAGCGGAATTGGGTGGCGTTGGCGGCGCGGACGAGGGTGGCGCCTTCGCCCTTGATGGTGATGTTCTGGGTGATGGGTGGCAGGCCGCTGCCGCCGGGGCCGTTGTTGGTGGTCAGGGAGTAGGTGCAGTTCTTGGCCAGGCGCAGGGTGCCGCCGTTGTCGGCGTTGGCGCGGGTGATCGCGGCGATCAGCCGGTCGGGGTCGCAGAGCACGTCCTGCACCCGCCCGTAACCGTCCTCACCCTTGCCGTCCTCGCCCTTGCCCTCTTCGCCCTTGCCCTCTTCGCCCTTGCCCTCTTCGCCCTTGCCGTCCTGGCCCTTGCCCTCCTGGCCCTTGCCGTCCCGGCCTTCGCCGTCCCGGCCTTCGCCGTTCGGGCCCTTGCCCTCCTCGCGCCCCCCGGGCGCGCCGCGCCCGTCCGGCCCGTGCCCGCCGTCCCGCTTGACGAACTGCTCCGCCGCGGACCACTTCAGGTCCGCCAGCCTGTCGATGCCGACCGCGTTGGCGTTGGTGGCGACGCCGATCCCGGCGAGGCTGACCACGCCGGTCAGCCCGGCCAGGCCGGAGGCGAGCCACACCTTCCGGCCGCGCGTCCTGGGTGCCGTACCGCTGACGGCGTCGTTGCTCTTCCGAAGGTAGTTGGACATCGGAGCTCTCTGCCCTCTCTTCGTATCAGACAAGGCCGCACCGCACAGCGAGGCGTCCTTTGCTACAAATCGGTTGTAGCCGTTAAAGACCACCGTATGAGAATGTTCCTCGCCCTGCGGGCTTATCCGAACGAAGCCCACATTCGGTACAAGTTTCCGCAGCGGGGCACGCACGGCCCTGTTCCGCCCGAGGGCCCCAACCGGCTCGGATACGGCACACCGGGCGCGGGGCGGCCGGTACGGCGTCAGGTGGGCGTGCGCGCGCGGCGCACCGCCAGCGGTTGGGCAGGTCGGCCCCCTCGGCCGGGGCGTCCGGCCACCCGGCGATTCGGGTGGGCGGCCTGCCGGGAGGCCGGATCCCTCACCGCACGCTTTGGAGCTGAGTCGTTTACGACATCGCCCACGGCGATTCGTCTACGACATCAGCTCCAAAGGGCCCACGAGAGACATCACCCCAGGAGCGGGCGGCGGCACTGCGCGGAGGGTCCACCCCGGGCAGGCTCGTCGGGTCGTCCGGCCGCCTCCCGGCCGGACGGGCTGTCTCCCGTACGCGCCCGGCCACCCCTCGCCCAGCTCCCGGTGATCAGGGCGCCATGGACGTCAAACGGGCGTCGTAGGGTCACCGGCGGGCGAGGAAGACGCCGAGCCCGAGACGCACGCAGGCGCCGGGGCGACCTCGCCCAGCGCATCGTCGATCATGGACTTGTGGTGCCCCGCAAAGGCCCCGTAGAGGGCGAATCCGGCACCAGAACTTCATGATCGACGCGGTCGGGGGATGGGGGAGAGGCGACGGGCCCCTGTCGCGGCGTACGCGGCAGGGGCCCGGTCGCTATGTGTGTCAGCCGAGCGCCGTGCTCAGCCGAAGCAGTTGGTGACGGTGCCGGTGCAGTTGTTGGGTCGGTTGGCGACGATGACGGTGGTGGGGTCGATGGTGGTGATGGCGGTGTTGGTGTTGATGCCGCCTCCGCCGTTGGTGATGGTGGCGGTGTTGGTGACGATCTTGGTGTTGGTGAGGGTGACGGTGCCGCCGAGGTTGCGGATGCCGCCGCCGAGGGTGGCTTTGTTCTTGCTGATGTCGGTGTTGCGGATGGTGAGGGTGGCGGTGCCGCCGATGTTCGGGGTGAGGTCGGTGTTGAGGATGCCGCCGCCGCCGACGCCGTTGGTGACGTTGTCGGTGATTTTGCTGTTTTCGATGGTGGTGCTGCTGGCGAGGAGGAGGCCGGCGGTGTTGGAGATGCCGCCTCCGCCGCCGATGGAGGCGTTGCGGCTGATGGTGCTGTGGCGGATGGTGAGTTGGGTGTTGAGGACGGCGATGCCGCCGCCGGTGAGGCCGGTGGTGTTCTCGTTGACCTCGGCGTTGGCGATGTCGAGGATCCCGCCCGCGCTGGCGATCCCACCACCCGCGCCGACCGACCGGCCGTCGGTGACGTCGCTGCCCCGGACGACGACCGTCCCGGCCAGGTTGTTGATGCCGCCACCGGCGGCACCGGCGTTGTTCAGGTGCAGGCGCGACTCGTTGATCTTGAGTAGGCCGGTGTTGTTGATGGCGCCGCCGGCGAGGACGGCGCTGTTGTTGGTGAGGGTGGTGTGGTCGAGGGTGGTGGTGCCGTTGTTTTCGATGGCGCCGCCGGCGGCGAGGGCGTCGTTGTTGACGAGTTTCGTTTTTTCGATGGTGGCGGTGGCGCCGGTGCGGACGATGACGGCGCCGCCGGTGAGTCCGTTGCCGCCGGTGAGGGTGAGGTCGGCCAGGCGGAGGTGTCCGCCGGAGGTGACGTCGAAGAAGCGGAATTGGGTGGCGTTGGCGGCGCGGACGAGGGTGGCGCCTTCGCCCTTGATGGTGATGTTCTGGGTGATGGGTGGCAGGCCGCTGCCGCCGGGGCCGTTGTTGGTGGTCAGGGAGTAGGTGCAGTTCTTGGCCAGGCGCAGGGTGCCGCCGTTGTCGGCGTTGGCGCGGGTGATCGCCGCGATGAGCCGATCCGGGTCGCAGAGCACGTCCTGCACCCGCCCGTAACCGTCCTCACCCTTCCCGTCCTCACCCTTGCCCTCTTCACCCTTGCCGGGGCCTTCGCCGTTCGGGCCGCCGCCGGATCGCTCGTCCGGGCCGGATCGCTCGTCCGGGCCGGGCCAGCCGGTCCAGGCCGGGTCGTCCTTGCCCTGGGGGCCCTGACCACTTCCGTCGGACTGCTCACCCTTGGCCCGCCCGCCGTCGCTGGCGTTGGGCCCGTCGCCGGCGTTCGGCCCGTTCTCGGCGTTCCGCCCGACGGCGGCGCGTTGATCGGAGAGCCGTCGCGTCTCGTCGGAGTTGTCGTCGCGGGCGGCTAGGCCGCCGAGGGTTGCCAGGCCGACTGCGCCGGCCACGCCGACCACGCCGGTGGCGACCCAGAACGCCCGTCGTCTGCTGGCCGGCGGGGTGGCGTGCACCCCGCCGTGAGAATTCGTGCTGTCGTGGGACATCGGCGCCTTCCGCCCTTTCCGGGTATCAGCCGGTGCCACACCACTCGCGGGGGAGCATCCGGCCACAAAACGGCTGTCGTCTCTGAACCCCACCGTATGAGAACGTTCCTCGCGAGGAGGACGAATACGAGTAAAGCCCGCTTTAGGCGTGAATCGGGCGGAGGCGGCCTGCGGGCGGCAACTTGGACAGGCGACGACCCGAACCCGGGGGCGAGAGACGGGAGCGGAGGAGGGCGGTAAACGGCGGCGGCCCCGCCGCCGGCGCGTCGACGTCGAGGACGTCGCGTACCGGCGGCGGGGCCGCCGTTGGTCGGTTCTGCTCAGCCGGGCAGGCGGGGGCCCGCCTCGCGCTGCTGCGCCAGCCAGGTCTCCACCTCGTCGGCGGTGCGCGGCAGCCCGGCCGACAGGTTGACCGCGCCGGTCTTGGTGACCAGCACGTCGTCCTCGATGCGGATGCCGATGCCGCGCAGCTCGGCGGGGACCAGGTCGTCCTCCGGCTGGAAGTACAGCCCCGGCTCCACGGTGAGCACGTAACCCTCGCCCAGGGTGCCCTCGCGGTAGTTCTCCTTGCGGGCGTTGGCGCAGTCGTGCACGTCCAGGCCCAGCATGTGACCGAAGCCGTGCAGCGTCCACCGGCGGTAGACCGTCGACTTCTCGTCCATCGCCTCGTCCACGCTCACCGGCAGCAGGCCCAGGTCGTGCAGGCCCTCGGCGAGCACCCGCATGCAGGTCAGGTGCACGTCCTTGAACTTCACCCCCGGCCTGACCGCCTCGATGCCGGCCTGCTGGGAGGCGTACACGATGTCGTAGACCTGGCGTTGCAGCGGGGTGAACCGGCCGTCGACCGGCAGCACCCGGGTCACGTCGGCGGTGTAGAGGTTGCGGTTCTCCACGCCCATGTCCATCAGCAGCAGCTCACCCGGCCGGGTGACGCCGTGGTTGTGCACCCAGTGCAGGACCGTGCCGTGCTCGCCGGCCCCGACGATCGAGCCGTACCCGACGTCGTTGCCGTCGTGCCGGGCGCGCAGCGCGAAGATCCCCTCCAGCAGCCGCTCGGAGACCGCCCGGTCGGCGGGGAGCGCCCGGGCCACGTCCTCGAAGCCCCGCACGGTGGCGTCGATCGCGTCCTGGAGCTGGGCGATCTCCCACTCGTCCTTGACCAGCTTCAGCTCCGAGATGCTGATCGCCAGCTCCCGGTCGCGGGCCGGCTGGCCGTCGGCGCGCGGCCCGTCGTACGGGCGCACGGCCGCGTCGACCCGGGCGTCGAAGCCCCGCAACACCCGGGTACGCCCCGGCGCCAGGTCGGCCAGCGCCGCGTCCAGCTCGCTCAGGTCGGCGGTCGGCAGGCCCAGCTCGGTCGACTTCTCGGCCAGGGTGTGCCGCCGCCCCACCCAGAGCTCCCCGTGGCGGCTGCGGAAGAACTCGTCGTTGTCGCGCGAGGAGCGGGGCCGCATGTACAGGGTGGCGTCGTGGCCCGAGCCGTTCGGGCGCAGCACGAGCACGCCGTCCGGGTCGTGGTCGCCGGTCAGGTACGCGAAGTCGCTGCCCGGCCGGAAGCGGTACTCGGTGTCGTTGGCGCGGGTTTTGTCGCCGCCGGTGGGAATGACCAGCGTCTCGCCCGGGAAGGCCGAGGAGAGCGCGGCCCGGCGCTTGGCGTGGTTGGGTGCCTCCTCGCGGGGCCCGACCGGCAGGGTCGTGTCCCGCCAGCCCTGGCGCATGAAGGCCAGGAACGCCTCCGGGAAGTCCGGATCGTGTGACTCGGTGCCGTCCGTCGGCTGCTCGCCCGTCCGCTTCTCGCCCATGTTCGACACCTCCGCCTCGTCGCTGGTCCCGACGGTACCGCGCAAACGGCGCGGCGGAGAGCCTGCGGTGCCTGCGACGGGCCCGCCGGGGGCGTGGAAAGATGGCCAACATGTGCGGACTCCTGGCCTTCTTCAGCGCGAACGGCAACGCCGCCGCCCACCGCGACAACATCGCGGGGGCGTTGGAATGCCTGCACCACCGTGGACCGGACGAGACGGGCGTCGAGGTGGTCGGCGACGCGACCGGCCACTACGCCGACGGGGTCTTCGCGCACAAGCGTCTGGCGATCATCGACGTGGCGTCCAGCCACGAGCCGCTGCCCTACGCGGGCGGCCGCTACCTGTTGACCTTCAACGGTGAGATCTACAACTACATCGAGCTCCGCGAGGAACTGGCGCGGACCCACGGGGCGCAGTTCGCCACCGCCGGCGACGGCGAGGTGATCGTCGCCGGTTACCACTTCTGGGGCGAGCGGGTGCTCACCCGGCTGCGCGGCATGTTCGCGTTCGTCATCTGGGACCGGCAGGAGCGCCGGGCGTTCGGCGCCCGCGACAACTTCGGCATCAAGCCGCTGCACTACCTGGAGACCGCCGACGGGCTCTACCTCGCCTCCGAGAAGAAGGCGCTGCTGCCCTTCGCCCAGTCCGCGTACGCGGGGGACGCCGGGATCGACCCGGCAAGCCTGAGCCACTACCTGACCCTGCAGTACGTCCCGGAGCCCGGCACCCTGCACCGGGGGATCAGCCGGATCGGCTCGGGGGAGTACCTGACCTGGTCCCCGGGTGGGCGCATCGACGTGCGGCGGTGGTACCGGCCGGTGTTCCGCCCGGCCCCGGTCGCCGACGAGCAGCGCCTCTACCACCAGATCCGGGAGACGCTGCGGGAGAGCGTGCGGGTGCACATGCGCTCGGACGTGCCGGTCGGCTCGTTCCTCTCCAGCGGCATCGACTCCACCGCCGTGGTGGCCCTGGCCCGGGAGTTCAACCCGAACATCCTGACCTTCACCGTCGGCTACGACGTCCCCGGGTACTCGGAGATCGACGTCGCCCAGGACTCGGCCCGGCACCTGAACGTGACGACGATCCCGACCAAGATCGGGCCGCAGGACATGATCGACGCGCTGCCGAAGATCGTCTGGCACCTCGACGACCCGGTGGCCGATCCGGCGCTGGTGCCGCTCTACTTCGTGGCGAAGAAGGCCGCCGAGCACGTCACGGTGGTCCTCTCCGGCGAGGGCGCCGACGAGTTCTTCGGCGGTTACACGATCTACCGGGAGCCGCTCTCCCTCGGCTCGGTCAACGGCCTGCCCGACGGGGTGCAGAAGGGGCTGCGCGCGGTCTCCAAGGTCTTCCCGCAGGGGGTGAAGGGCAAGAGCTTCCTGGAGCGCGGCACCACCCCCATCGAGGAGCGCTACTACGGCAACGCCCGGATGTTCACCGAGGAGGAGAAGCGGCACCTGATGCGCCGCTACGACCCCTCGGTGCGCTACACCGACGTCACCGCCCCCATCTACGCCGAGTGCACCGAGCTCGACGACGTCACCAAGATGCAGTACGTCGACCTCTACACCTGGCTGCGCGGCGACATCCTGGTCAAGGCCGACCGGATCTCGATGTCGCACTCGCTGGAGGTCCGGGTGCCGTTCCTGGACCGGGAGGTCTTCGACGTGGCGGCCACCATCCCGGTGGACCTGAAGCTCCCGCCGCGCTCCGACGCCACCAAGTACGCCATGCGCCAGGCCCTGCAGGGCGTGGTGCCCCCGGCCATCGTCAACCGCAAGAAGCTCGGCTTCCCCACCCCGACCCGGGTGTGGCTGCGCGGCGAGATGTACGAGTGGGCCCGCTGGGTGCTCTCCACCTCCGGCGCGGGCGAGCTGATCGACCTGTCGTACGCGATGCGGCTGCTGGAGGAGCATAAGCGGGAGGAGGCCGACCACTCCCGCAAGGTGTGGACGGTGCTGATCTTCTGCATCTGGCACGCGATCTTCGTGGCCAAGACCCTCGACCCGGGCATTCAGCGCAACCAGTCGGCGCTGCTGACCAAGCCCGTGGTCGGCTCCATGGTCCGCTGAGCACGTAGGGACACGCGAAGACACGTGAAAGAGGGGCCCCGGAGAGCAGGGGCCCCTCTTTGCGTAACTCACCCGACGGGCGGGCGGCGCGGCGTCAGGCGCGCGTGCAGCTCACCGTCGGCAGCCCGGTCGTGCCGCTGCTGGCGGTGAAGCCGAACGTCGTCGTCCCTTCCGGGGCTATCGTGCCGTTCCACGCGGCGTTGGTCACCGTCGTGGTCGACCCCGAGGTGGTGAAGCTGCCGCTCCACAGGCTGTTGATCGTCGTCGCCCCCGGCCAGACCAGGTTCGACTTCCAGCCGCTGAACGCCGTACTGCCGTGGTTCATGATCGTGACCTCGGCCTGGAACCCGCCGGACCAGGTGTTCACGACCTTGTAGACGGCCATGCAGTCGCCACCGGGCGCGGGCGTGGTCGGGACCGGCGTGGTCGGGACCGGGGTGGTCGGGACCGGCGTGGTCGGGGTCGGGTCGGGGTTGCCGCCGTTGCCGACGCCGGTGACCTCGCCGTTGCCCCCGTCGAACGTCACGTCGCTGCAGCCGAAGAAGTTCTCCTGGCTGTCCGAGCGGACCCAGCGGGAGTAGATGATGTGCCGGCCGCTCTTGTTCGTCGGCAGGTTCCCGCTGAAGTAGTAGTGCCCCTCGTCGGTGCCGACCGCGCCGTTCTGCGGCGGGTTGGTCACCGTGAGGAAGGGCTCCTCCAGGTCGCCCCAGGCCAGCGCCCGGGTCGGGCTCCAACTGTCCTTCGTCACATAGAAGTAGAAGGTGCCCGGGTGGTGGGCCCAGTTGCTGTACTTGAAGTTCAGCCGCGCCCCGGCCGTCAGGTGGGTCAGCGGCCAGTCGGTGCGGGCCAGGTCGAAGCCGCCGAAGCCGGTGTTGCCGCCGCTGCACAGCTTGCCGTCGGGGATGAACCCGGTGGTGCGGCCGCCGGCGTCGGAGCGCAGCACGCTGAACCAGTTGTAGAGCGAGTTCGCCCCGCTCTGGGCGACCGCCGCCGTGCAGGCCGGGTTGATCGGCTTGATCTCCCCGGTGGTGCTCTTGCCGTCCTTCCAGCACAGGTAGGTCCGGCTGCCGGGGGTCATCGCGGCACCGTGGGCGGCGGCCGAATCGGGGCTGGTCACCACGGCGAGGGCGCCCGCGGCGAGGGTGGCGGCCGCGATGAGCAGTGCGGCCGTACGGGAACGGGTCACGGGAATCTCCTGACTGGCGGGACGAGGCGCATGGGACGTCCCGCTGCGAACGAGCGGATGTGACGATCACGGTGTCGCGCCCGAGCCCGGCGGGGCGGACGGAGTCGCGCTTCACCGGCGGTCCGCCTCGGCGGACCGGCGTGCCCTCGCGCTGGCTCTCTCCCGTTGCCGGCGAGCGCGGCAGCCCCCCGCGTCCTCCGGCAGCGCCATCTCACCACGCCGACCCCACCCCGCGCAATAGTCGTCGGTCGATGGATCACCGGCCGTCCGGGAGCGGTGCCGGCCCGGCCGGGCGGATAGGACAGGATCTGGGGTACGGCAGCTCACGGACGAAGGGGACCCACGATGGGATACGCGGTGGTGCTCGGTGAGGCCCTGGTCGACCTCTCCGACGCCGAGTGCGACGGCCGGCCCGTGTTCCGCCAGGCGATCGGGGGCGGGCCGCTCAACGTGGCGGTCGGGGTGGCCCGGCTCGGCGGGCGGGCGCAGTTCGTCGGCTCCCTCGGCGACGACGCGCTCGCCGACCGGATCCGGGTCTTCCTGGGCGACGCCGGGGTCGGCCTCGACGGCGCGGTCACCGTCCCCGCGGCCACCGCGCTCGCCGTGGCCACCCACTCCGGGGCGGAGCCGGACTTCCGCTTCTACGGCGAACCGCCCTCCTACGGCCTGCTCACCGCCGACGACCTGGACGTCGACCTGGTCACCGGCGCCGACGTGCTCTACTGCGGGTCGATCATGCTGCTCCGCCCGACCGCGCTGGCCGCCGCGCGCCGGGCCTGGTCGGCGGCGGGCGGGCTGCGGGTCTTCGACCCCAACGTCCGGCCCCGGCTGCTCGACTCCCCGGCCGCGCTGGCCGACCTGCGCGAGACGGTGGCGCACTTCGCCGCCTCCGCCCACCTGGTCAAGCTGAGCAGCGCCGACGCCGAGCTGCTCTACCCCGGCGAGCCGGTCGAGGCGGTCGCGGCGCACCTGCGCGAGGTGGGCGCGGCGACCGTGGTGGTCACCCTCGGCCCGGCCGGCGCGTTGGTCGCCACCGCCGCCGCCGACCTGGTACGGGTGCCCGCGCCGCAGGTCCGCGCGGTGGACGCCACCGGCGCCGGCGACTCGGTGATGGCGGCGCTCATCGCGGAACTCCTCCTCGACGGCGCACCCGCCGACCCGGCCGGCTGGCGCCGACGGTTGGCGTTCGCCCTGCGGGTGGCCGCCCTGGTCTGCGAGTCACCGGGCGGCGCGGTCGCCATGCCCACCCGCGCCGAGGTGCTGCACCGCTTCCCGCACTTCCCGCACTTCCCGCACTGAACCGCCGGTCGAGCCGCCGCCGACCCGCCGCCGATCCGCCGGCCCGCCGCCGACCCGCCGGCCCGGGTCAGGTGCGGTCCCGGCGTTGGTCAGGCACTGGTCAGGCACTGGTCAGGTGCGGGTCGGACGGGCGAGGGTGAGCACGGCGGCCAGGGAGAGGGCGGCGGCCCCGGCGACGACGACCGCCATCGGCACCGCGCTGCCCTCCCCGCCCAACCCGACCAGCGGGGCGGCCAGCGCGCCGATGACCGACTGGAGCGCGCCCATCAGCGCGGCGGCCGTGCCGGCGTGGCTGGCCTGCCGGTCCAGCGCCAGCGCGGTGCTGTTGGGCGTGGTCATGCCGATGGTGCCGACGAAGACGAACAACGCCACGGCGACCGCCCACACGCTGCCGGCCAGCGCGCCGGTCAGGACGCCCACGGCGGCCACCAGGCCGACCACGCCGACGCCGATCAGCAGGGTGCCCGGGTGGAACCGGTCGAGCAGGCGGGCGTTGGCCTGGCCGGCGGCGACCAGGGCGAGCGCGTTGAGACCGAAGATCAGGCTGAACGCCCCGGCGGAGACGCCGAACACGTCCTGGAAGACGAACGACGAACCGGAGATGTACGCGAAGAGGGCGGCGAAGGCGAAGCCCTGCGCCAGCACGTACCCCATGAAGACCCGGTCGGCGCAGAGCGACGCCATGGTCCGGACGGTGCCGCCCAGGCCGCCGGTGCTGCGCCGCTCGGCGGGCAGCGTCTCGGGCAACCGCCAGGCCACCGCGGCGGTGAGTAGCAGCCCGATCACCGTGAGGGTGACGAAGACCGCCCGCCAGGACCCGAACTGCAGGACCAGGCTGCCGACGCCGGGCGCGGCCACCGGGGCCACCCCGAAGACCAGGGAGAGCCGGGAGAAGTACTTCGCGGCGGCCCGGCCGGCGTAGAGGTCCCGCACGATCGCCCGGGCCACCACCACGCCGGTCCCGCCGGCGAAGCCCTGCACGAAGCGGGCCGCCGCGAGCAGGCCGGCGTTCGGGGCGAACGCGCAGACCAGCGACAACAGCGCGTACGCGGCGAGCCCGATCAGCACCGGGCGGCGGCGGCCCCACCGGTCGCTGAGGGGGCCGGTGACGAACTGGCCGGCTGCCAGGCCGATCAGGCAGGCGGTCAGCGAGAGCTGGACCTGGGCCTGGCTCGCGCCCAGGTCGTCGGTCATGGCGGGAAACGCCGGCAGGTACATGTCCAGCGAGAGGGGGCCCATCGCGGTGAGCGCCCCGAGCAGCACCAGCAGCCCGATCCCGGTGCCCTGGCCGTCGCCGGTCGCCGTGCCGCCCGCCGGCCCGGCCCCCGCACCGGTCTTGGCGCCCGCGCCGGCCCGCACGCCCCCGCCGGCCCTCGCGCCGGCACCGGGCCCGCCGGTCGGTGTCGACGCGTCGGTCGGCGGAACAACACGGCTCACGAGGGCCCTCCAGGAAGTCGATTTCCGGATAACCTTAGCTCTGTCCGCAGAGCTATCCGTGGTGAGGTGAGGGACTCCCGTGTCGGCCGACGAGACCCCGGCGCGCCTCGGCATCGTCGTGGGTGAGCTGCACCGGCTGCTGCGCCGGTCGATTGCCCTGCGGCAGAACCGCACGTTGTTGGCCGAGGCGCAGGTGGAGCTGCTGCTGGTGGTCCGCGCCCACCCCGACGTCAGCGTCAAGGAGGTGGCCCGGCGGCTGCGTACCGCGCCGAACACGGTGAGCACCCTGGTCGGGGACCTGGTCGACGCCGGGCTGCTGGACCGCGAGCGCGCCCCGGACGACCGCCGCCAGGTCCGGCTGCGGCTCACCGACGCCGCCCGGCGCCGGATGGCCGACTACGAACGCGAGCGCGGCGAACTGCTCGCCGCCGCCCTCGCCGCCCTGGACCCGCCGGCCCGCGCCACGATCCTGGCAGCCCTACCCCACCTGACCCACCTGACCACCCTCATCGACCCCCCACCCCACCCCTGACCCCCACCCCCACCCCACCCCCCGTCGATCTTGGAGTTGTGGTGGGTGACAAGCCCGGTGAACCGTCAGCTTCCGGGCACCACAAGTCCATGATCGACGCGCGCGGGGAGGGGCGGGGGTGGGGGTGGGGGTGGGGTGGGGTGGGGGCTGGGCCGTTCATCAATGCGTTCTTATGCTGGGCCGACCGGGTTGGCCTGGCATGCACCCGCGTCCTCTTGGTCGGCCCTGACCAGCGCCCCGCTGACGAACGTGTGGTCCGGCTGCTCGGAGGTTGGGTCGCAGCCGCCGGGTCAGGGCGGGTGGTTCGAGTCGGCGAGCCGCGACGGCGCGTCAACCAACACCGTGAACGCTCGTGGTCACGGCACCAGCTCGGCGTAGGCGCGGTGGGTGGCCAGCAGGGTGGGGTGGGGGGCGAAGGGTGACCCGCTGACCACCTGCTCCGGCGGGAGGCCGTCGGCGTGGGCGGCGCGGATCAGCTGGGCCAGCTCGGCGAGCTGGGCGTGTTGGGCTTGCACGAAGTCGCGGTCGACCAGGTCGCCGTGCCCCGGCACGACGACCGTCCCGGCGGTGGCCAGCCGGAGCAGGTCGGCGACCGCGGCCGGCCACCGCAACGGGTACGAGTCCTCGAACGCCGGCGGGGCGCCCTGCTCGACCAGGTCGCCGGCGACCAGCACGTCCGCGTCCGGCACGTGCACCACCAGGTCGGCGTCGGTGTGCCCGGGGCCGGGGTGGCGCAGCAGCACCGGCCGCCCGCCGACGTCCAGCGTCGTCTGGGCGCGCACCACGTGCGTCGGGGCGAGCAGCCGGGTGCCGGCCAGCTCGGCGGCGAGCCCCGGCCGCTCGTCGTGCATCTCCTGGTACGCGGCCCGACGCAGCTCGTCGGGGCGCTCACGCAGCGCCACGGCGGCGGCCTCGTGGGCGTACACCGGGCGGGCCGGGTCGGCGGCGAGGGTGGCGTTGCCGAAGCAGTGGTCGAAGTGGTGGTGGGTGTTCACCACGGTCCACGGGTGCGGGGTGACCGCGCGGGCGGCGGCGGCCAGCTCGGCGGCCTGCCCGGCGGTGGAGAGGGTGTCGACCACCAGCGCCGCGCCGTCGCCGACGACCAGCGTGACGTTGACGTCGAGCAGCGGCTCCCGCAGGACGTACACCCGGTCGGCGACCTCGACGAAGCGCAACGTCAAGATCCGGCCCCGGCGCGATCGTCGACGCGGTGGGAAGCCGGGCCGGCCGGGAGCCCCACGCCGGCCCCGGTGCCGGTCCGGGCCTCGGTGCCGGTCCGGGCCCCGCCGGGGCGGGGGACGCCGCCGGCCCGCTCGACGAAGCGTTGCCGGTCGACCAGCACTCGCTCCACCCACCCCCGGGCGACGGTCGCCGCGCCGGCTGTGACGTTCACCTCGAATCGCAGCCGCCGCCCGTCGACGTCGGCGAGCCGGGCGTGCGCCACCACCGTGCCGCCGACCGGGGTGGCGGCCAGGTGGTCCAGCTCGACCCGGAGCCCGACCGTGGTCCGGCCGGGGGGCAGGTCGCCGGCGGTCGCCGCGACCGTGGCCGCCTCGGCCAGGGCGATCACCCGTGGCGTGCCCAGCACCGGCACGTCGCCGGAACCGAGGGCCTGCGCGGTGTCGGCGTCGGTCACGGTCAGCTCGACCCGCGCCGACCGCCCCGGAGCGAGGGATGGTGCCGATTGCTCCTGCATGCGCTCAGCCTAGGTGGTCGGCGTCGGCCCGTCGCGGTGCCGCCGTTAACCTGGATGGCGATGGCCGTCGTGACTGAGCCCCAACCCCCCGCCCCTGCCGGTCCACCCCCCGCGCCCGACCTGGGGCGTCGTCGGGTGGTGGCCATGTCCGTCTGGGCCGTCGCCTTCGTGGCCGCCTGGCTCGGCATCGGCCTGCCCACCGACCCGGCGTACGCGTTCGTCTGGATCTGGGCGGCCACCATCGCCTGGAACTCGCACCGCCCGTGGCGCAGCCACCTGAGCTTCGCCCGGGACTGGGTGCCGGTGGTGCTGCTGCTCGTGGCGTACAACCTCTCCCGGGGCTTCGCCGACAACGGGGCCACCCCGCACGCGATGGAGCTGATCGTCGCCGACCGGTTCCTGGTCGGCTGGGCCACCGGCGGCCAGATCCCGACCATCTGGTTGCAGGAGCACTTCTACCGGCCCCAGGTGCACTGGTGGGACGTGGTCGCGAGCTGGGTCTACTTCTCGCACTTCGTGGCGGCGCTGGGTGCCGCCGCCGTGCTCTGGCTGCGTAACCGGGCCCGGTGGGCGGCGTACATGCGGCGCTTCGGGTTCCTCTGCGCCGCCGGGCTCGCCACGTACTTCATCTACCCGGCCGCCCCGCCCTGGTGGGCGGCGCAGAACGGGCTGCTGACCGAGGTGGCCCGGATCTCCACCCGGGGGTGGAAGGCGTTCGGCATGCACGGCGCGGGCAACGTGCTCAACGCGGGGCAGATCGCCTCCAACCCGGTGGCGGCGATGCCGTCGCTGCACAGCGCGTGGGCGCTCTTCGTGGTGCTGTTCTTCCTGCGGGCCACCCGCCGCCGCTGGTGGCCGCTGCTGCTGGCGTACCCGGTGGCGATGACCCTCACCCTGGTCTACTCCGGGGAGCACTACATCATCGACGTGCTGGTCGGCTGGGCGTACGTGGGAATGACCTTCCTCGTGGTCGGCCTGGCCGAGCGCTGGTGGGCCGCCCACCGGTCGCGCCGCGCGCCGGCCGGCGCGGAGTCGGCCGATCCGGCCGGGGCGGCACCGCAGGCCCCCGCCGGGCCGGGGCCGGCAGACCCGGCCGGGCCACCCGCCGCCGATCCCTCGGCGGTCCCGGCCGCCCGCTGAGGACCCCGGCGGTCCCGACCGCGCCCGCCGAGGACCCCGGCGGTCCCGACCGCGCCCGCCGAGGACTCCGGCGGGCGCGGCGGGGCTCAGCCGGCGCGGCGGGCGGCGTGCGCCCGGGAGGTCAGCTCCTCGGCCAGCCACCACGCCTCGGCGAGGTCACGGTCGAGCGCGGCGGCACCGGCGCCCCCGGCGGTGTCCGCGTGCACGGTCGCCAGCCGCAACCGCCGCTGCGCCGGGCCCTGGGTCACCCGCACGCTCTGGATCCGGGCGTACGGCACGATCATGAGTTTCCGGGTGAGCAGCCCGGCCCGGGCGGCGAAGACCCGCTCGTGGAGCCCGACGCCGACGGCCCGCCGGCTCAGCGGACGCAACCACCGCGCCCGGGGCGGGGGGAGGTTCGTGGCCAGCCCGGTCAGCCGCACCCCCGGCAGCACCTCCGCCACGATCCGCTCCCCGGTGCCCAGGTCGCCCACGGGCAGCAGCCGGTCGGGCCGGTTGCGGTCGTCGGCCTCGCCGGCCGCGTAGCCGGCCACCTCCAGCCGCAGCCGCAGCCAGCCCTTCCCGCGCCAGAGCAACGGCCAGGTGGCCCCGACCGTCTGCACCCGGTTCAGCGGCACGGTCTGGGCGCGGGTCTCCAGCAGGCCGTTGCGGACCCGCAGGGTGCCCTCGTCGCGGGCCAGCCGGAAGTTCCAGTCGTCGAGGACGCGGCGGACCGGTTGCAGCAGGACGCCGGCCATCGCGGTCAGCGTGCTCGCCACCGCGACGAACGACCAGGAGCCGGCGGAGAGGAACTGCGCCACCACGAAGGCCACCCCGAAGGGGAGCAGGAACGCCTGCGGGGTGAGCAGCTGGCTGATCAGCAGGTCCCGGTTCGCCACCGCGTGCAGGGCCCGCCCTGGCGGCGTCGGCACGACCGTCGCCTCGGCGTCCGCCGCCCCCGGCGCTGGCTGCGGCATCGGCCCGCCGTCGGCCAGCGTCAGCAGCCGCTGTCGCAGGGCGGTGGCCTCGGCCACCCCGAGGTACGCCAGCGGCGCCTCGGTCTTCCCGCCGCCGACCACCTCCAGGCGCAGCTCGGCCAGCCCGGTGAGCTGGGCGAGCAGGGGGCGGACCACCTCCACGGCCTGGAGGCGTTCCAGCGGGATGGCCCGGGTGCGCCGCCAGAGCAGCCCCTCGTAGACCCGCAGCTCCCGGCCGGTCACGTGATAGCCGGTGTTGTACCAGCTCACCACCGCTAGCACGGTCGCGCCGAGGGCCAGCACGGCGGCCATCGCGGCGAACCAGCCGAAGCCGACCCGGGACAGGGTCGACCAGGACAGCCCGGCGATGACCACGACCAGCGACTTCGCCCCGTGCAGCGCCGGGCTCAGCGGGTGCAGCCGCCGGCGCGGTTCCTCCTGCGGCCCCGCGCCCTCGACCTGCGGGTCGGTGCCGTGCTGGCCCTGACTCACAGTCCCTCCGCGCGGTCCTCGCCGAGCGCGGTGAGCCGGTCACGCAGCCGGGACGCCTCCGCCGGACGCAGCCCCGGCACCCGGGCGTCACTGGCCGCGGCGGCCGTGTGCAACTGCACGGTGGCCAGGTCGAATGCCCGCTCCAGCGGGCCGGCGCTGACGTCGACGAACTGCATCCGCGAGTACGGCACGATGGAGAGCCGGCGCACCAGCAGCCCGTGCCGCACCAGCAGGTCGTCCTCCCGCTCGGCGTACCCCCAGACGTGCACGGCGCGCACGATGGCGACGACCCGCCAGGCGGCGGCCAGCACCACCGCGCCGAGCGCGACGGCGAAGAGCCAGTGCCCGATGAGCACCCAACCGACCGCCAGCCCGAGCAGCACCATCCCGACCGATGCGGACAGGCGAAGCAGCTCGACCCAGATCAGGTCGGTCGAGACCGACTGCCACCGGACGCTCTGCGGCCATGGCTCCAGCGGCCCCGACGGGAACCCCGCCCCCGGATCGCCGGGCGGCGGCTCGGCGGCCAGCGGTGGTGGGGCGGCGGCCGGCGGTGGTGGGTCGGCGGGGGAGGACGGGGCAGCCGGCGGCGGGTCGCCGACGGGGTCGTCGGTCACCGGAAGGTTCCGCTCTGCGCGATCACGAGTCGAGCGTAGGCGATCCGGCCAGCGGCGCGGTCTCCCGGAGGAAGCCACGGGCGGCGAGGAAGTCGCCGAGCGAGGAGCGGTGCTCGGCGCAGGCGAGCCAGGTCTTGCGCCGGTCGGCGGTGTGCAGGCGGGGATTGTTCCAGCGCAGCGCCCAGGCCGCGGCGGCGCGGCAGCCCCGGGCCGAACAGATCGGTGCCGCGTCGGTGGGGAGGAGGGCGTTCATCCGGGCCAGTCTAGGCGTCGGGGCCGGTCCGGGCGCGCGGGGCGAAAAGTGAGCGCCGGGCGGCCACGGGGGGAGCCGCCCGGCGACGGGGTGAATCGTACACACGCCGGGGCCCCCGGTGTAAAGCAGCGATCGGCGATTCGCGGGCGCCGGCGCGGCGGCCGGAAAACGGGTTCTCCCCGTCTCGGCTCTCGGCGCGGCGTGCGAGTCTTGATACTGCACCACGCCGCGACGACCGACCATGCTGTGGAGGACCGGTGGCCCAGCCGACCACGCCCGACACCCCGACGCCGAACGGCAGCGCGACGCCGAACGGCACCCCGACGCCGAACGGCAGCGCGCCGGACACGCCCCCGCCGACCACCCCGGCCCAGGACGCGACCCTGCTGGAGCGGGCGCTGTTCGAGATCAAGCGGGTGATCGTCGGGCAGGACCGGATGGTCGAGCGGATGTTCGTGGCGCTGCTGGCCCGGGGGCACTGCCTGCTGGAGGGGGTGCCCGGCGTGGCGAAGACCCTCGCCGTGGAGACCCTCGCGAAGGTGGTCGGCGGTTCGTTCGCCCGGGTGCAGTTCACTCCGGACCTGGTCCCCGCCGACATCATGGGCACCCGGATCTACCGACAGTCGACCGAGAAGTTCGACGTCGAGCTGGGGCCGGTCTTCGTCAACTTCCTGCTGGCCGACGAGATCAACCGGGCCCCGGCCAAGGTGCAGTCGGCCCTGCTGGAGGTGATGAGCGAGCGGCAGGTCTCCATCGGCGGCCAGACCCACCGGGTGCCGGACCCGTTCCTGGTGATGGCCACCCAGAACCCGATCGAGCAGGAGGGCGTCTACCCGTTGCCGGAGGCGCAGCGGGACCGCTTCCTGATGAAGATCGTGGTGGGCTACCCGACCGACGCCGAGGAGCGGGAGATCGTCTACCGGATGGGGGTGGCCCCGCCGCAGCCCGCCCCGGTCTTCGACACCCAGGACCTGCTGGCCCTGCAGCGCAAGGCCGACCAGGTCTTCGTGCACAACGCGCTGGTGGACTACGCGGTCCGGCTGGTGCTGGCCACGCGTGCGCCGGCGGAGCACGGCATGCCCGACGTGGCGCGCCTGATCCAGTACGGTGCCAGCCCACGGGCCTCGCTCGGGCTGGTCCGGGCCACCCGGGCGCTGGCGCTGCTGCGCGGCCGCGACTACGCCCTGCCGCAGGACGTGCAGGACATCGCCCCGGACATCCTGCGGCACCGGCTGGTGCTCAGCTACGACGCGCTGGCCGACGACGTGCCGGCCGACCACGTGGTGCACCGGGTGATGTCGATGATCCCGCTGCCGTCGGTCGCGCCGCGCCAGCAGGCCACCCCGGTCGGCTCGCCGCCGGCCGTCGGCGGTTGGCCCGGGCAGCGGCCGTGACCGTGCCCGACCCACACCCCTCGGCGGGTGCGCCGTGGTCGCCGGCCGCACCCACCCCACAGCCCCCGGCGGGTACGCCGTGGTCGCCGGCCGCCGTGTCCCGCAACGAGGCGCTGCTGTCCCGGTTGCAGCTCATGGTCACCCGGAAGCTCGACGGCCTGCTGCAGGGCGACTACGCCGGCCTGTTGCCCGGTCCGGGCAGCGAGGCGGGGGAGTCGCGCGAGTACCGCCCCGGCGACGACGTACGCCGGATGGACTGGCCGGTGACCGCGCGCACGACGACGCCGCACGTGCGGCGCACCGTGGCCGACCGGGAGCTGGAGACGTGGCTCGCGGTGGACCTCTCGGCGAGCCTGGACTTCGGCACCGGCCGCTGGCTCAAGCGGGACGTGGTGGTCGCCGCGGCCGCCGCCCTCACCCACCTCACCGTGCGCGGCGGCAACCGGATCGGGGCGGTGGTGGGCAGCGGCGCGGCCCCGGCCGCCCCGGTGGGCCGGCGGCGGGGCGCGGCACCGCCGCCGGCCGGTCCCGGCCGGCTGGTCCGGCTGCCCGCCCGCTCCGGGCGCAAGGAGGCGCAGGGGCTGCTACGGGCCATCGCCGGCACCGAGATCCGCCCCGGCCGCAGCGACCTGGGCGCGCTGGTCGACATGCTCAACCGGCCGCCCCGGCGACGCGGCGTCGCCGTGGTGATCTCCGACTTCCTCGCGCCGCCGGAGCAGTGGGCGCGACCGATGCGCAAGCTGCGGGTCCGCCACGACCTGCTGGCGATCGAGGTGGTCGACCCGCGCGAGCTGGAGCTGCCCGACGTCGGGGTGCTGCCGGTGGTGGACCCGGAGACCGGCGAGCTGCACGAGGTGCAGACCGCCGACCCGCGGCTGCGCCGGCGCTACGCCGAGGCGGCCACCGCCCAGCGCGCGGCGATCTCCACCGAACTCCGCGCGGCGGGCGCGGCCCACCTGCGCCTGCGTACCGACACCGACTGGCTGCTCGACATGGTGCGTTTCGTGGCCGCGCAGCGGCACGCCCGCACCCGGGGGACGACACGATGATCCGCTTTCTGCAACCGTGGTGGCTGCTGGCCGTGCTGCCGGTGCTCGCCCTCGCCGCGCTGTACGTGTGGCGGCAACTGCACCGCCGGGCGTACGCGCTGCGGTTCACCAACGTGGACCTGCTGCGTACGCTCGCGCCCAAGGGGCTGGGCTGGCGGCGGCACGTGCCGGCCGTGGCTTTCCTGCTCAGCCTGCTGGTGCTCGCCACCGGCCTGGCCCGGCCGGCGATGGACACGAAGGAGCCGCTGGAACGGGCCACCGTGATGCTGGCCATCGACGTGTCGCTGTCCATGCAGGCCGACGACGTGTCGCCGAACCGGCTGGAGGCCGCCCAGGAGGCGGCCA
The DNA here is from genome assembly GCF_049841815.1 of Micromonospora sp. DT233. Lineage (NCBI taxonomy): Bacteria > Bacillati > Actinomycetota > Actinomycetes > Micromonosporales > Micromonosporaceae > Micromonospora > Micromonospora sp. DT233. The sequence continues at coordinate 487,653 of NZ_JBNCLB010000004.1, forward strand.
AGCAGTTCGTCGGTGAGCTGCCGGAGACGTACAACCTGGGGTTGGTCTCGTTCGCCAAGTCGGCGAACGTGCTGGTGCCGCCCACCAAGGAGCGCGACGCGGTGGCCAGCGCGATCGACGGGCTGGTGCTGGCCGAGGCGACCGCGACCGGCGAGGCGGTCTTCACCTGCCTGGAGGCGATCCGGTCGGTGCCGGCGGACGGCGCGGCGGGCATCCCGCCGGCGCGGATCGTGCTGCTCTCCGACGGGTTCCGCACCTCGGGCCGGTCGGTGGAGGAGGCGGCGGCCGCCGCGCAGGCGGCCAACGTGCCGGTCTCCACGATCGCCTTCGGCACGGACAGCGGGCAGGTCGACATCGGCGGTCAGTTGCAGCGGGTGCCGGTGGACCGGATGGCGCTGGCCGAGCTGGCGGAGACCACCGAGGGGTACTTCTACGAGGCCGCCTCGGTCAGCGAGCTGAAGAAGGTCTACCAGGACATGGGCAGCTCGATCGGGTTCCGCACGGAGCCCCGCGAGATCACCCAGTGGTACGCGGGCATCGCCCTGCTGCTGGCCCTCTGCGCGGGCGCGGCCAGCCTGCTCTGGTCGTCCCGGCTGATCTGACGCGGCCCCGGCCGCCCCGGTCCCGCCGAGAGGGGGCCGGGGCGGCGCGCGTCACCGCGCCGAGCCCGCCGGGTCAGTGGCCGCTGCCGGCCAGTACGAACAGGACGGCCACCCAGACGGCGGCGAGGGTGAAACCCAGCGGGGCGACGTAACGGCTCATGGGGAGGCTCCGGTGGCGACTGGAGGTCCACGCCGGGGCGGGGACCGCGAGGGGGGAGGCGGAACGCGCACACGAAGTCGTGACCGGGTGCCCCCTCCGGCGTCCTGGTCGGACGGCGCACCCCGGTTCGCCGCCGACGGCGAGGGCCGCAGGGGCGCGGGGAGACGGGGATGCGGGGGAGCGGAGCTGGGTCAGCTCACCTGTTGAGCCGTGGCTCAGCGGGGCTGACGATCGGCCCGGCCACGACTGTGAGGATCGCTATCTCGCACAGCGATCACCTCCTGCGGTCGGCCTGGCCCGGAACGCGGATCATGTTACACCCGCGGTGAGCGTGCCCCGAACGCGCACCGGGTGGCCGGCGAGGGGCCGCAACCCGTTCCCCGCAAGGGTTGTCGCCCACCGGAACGGGATCGCGGCGCGGCGTGGCCGCCCCGCCCGACGCGCCCCGCGTTAGCCCTTACCTGCCGGTAACGCCTAGGCTCGCCACCGACGTAGATCAGCAGAGCAGAGGGGGACCCGTGGCCCGTACCGTGCTGGTGACCGGCGGCAACCGGGGGATCGGTTTGGCCATCGCGCAGTCGTTCGCCAAGCAGGGCGACCGGGTTGCGGTCACGCACCGTAGCGGCAGCGCCCCCGAGGGGCTCTTCGGCGTCACCTGCGACGTGACCGACTCCGCCTCCGTCGACGCGGCCTTCACCACGATCGAGGCCGAGCTGGGCCCGGTCGAGGTGCTGGTGGCCAACGCCGGCATCACCGACGACACGTTGATCATGCGGATGTCGGAGGAGCAGTTCACCCGGGTGGTGGACACCAACCTCACCGGCTCGTTCCGCTGCGCCAAGCGCGCGTCGACGAAGATGCTGCGGGCCCGCTGGGGCCGGATCATCTTCATCTCCTCGGTGGTCGGCCTCTACGGCAGCCCCGGCCAGGTCAACTACGCGGCCAGCAAGGCCGGCATGGTCGGCATGGCCCGCTCGCTGACCAGGGAGCTGGGCGGGCGCAACATCACCGCCAACGTCGTCGCGCCCGGCTTCATCGCCACCGACATGACCGCCGCGCTGCCCGAGGACCGCAGGGCCGAATACCTGAAGTCCATTCCCGCCGGCCGATTCGCCGCGCCCGAGGAGGTCGCCGAGGTGGTCACCTGGCTGGCCTCGGACTCCGCCGGCTACATCTCCGGCGCCGTCATCCCGGTCGACGGCGGCCTGGGCATGGGCCACTGACGCTGCTCACCGCACCGACTCAACGGAGGAACACCCACATGTCCGGACTGCTGGCCGGTAAGCGGCTGCTGGTCACCGGCGTCATCACCGACGCCTCGATCGCCTTCTCCGTGGCGAAGCTCGCCCAGGAGAACGGCGCGCAGGTCGTACTCACCGGCTACGGCCGGCTCTCGCTGGTCGAACGGATCGCCCGGCGGCTGCCGGAGCCCGCCCCGATCATCGAGCTGGACGTGACCGACCCGGTGCACCTCGACGGGCTGGCCGAGAAGGTCCGGGAGCACGTCGACGGCCTCGACGGGGTGGTGCACTCGATCGGGTTCGCCCCGAAGAGCTGCCTCGGCGGCGGCTTCCTCGACGCGCCGTGGGAGGACGTGGCCACCGCGCTGCACGTCTCCACGTACTCCTACAAGTCCCTGGCCATGGCGGCGCTGCCGTTGATGTCGCCGGGTGGCGCGGTGGTCGGCCTCACCTTCGACGCCACCCAGGCGTGGCCGGTGTACGACTGGATGGGCGTGGCGAAGGCCGGGCTGGAGTCCACCTCCCGCTACCTGGCGATGCACCTGGGTGAGCGGGGCATCCGCAGCAACCTGGTCGCCGCCGGGCCGCTGCGCACCATGGCCGCCAAGTCGATCCCCGGCTTCGAGAAGTTCGAGGCCGCCTGGGCCGAGCAGGCCCCGCTGAAGTGGAGCCTGACCGACCAGGAGCCGGCCGCCCGCGCCTGCCTGGCCCTGCTGTCGGACTGGTTCCCGGCCACCACCGGGGAGATCGTCCACGTCGACGGCGGCTACCACGCGGTCGGCGCCTCCCGCTGACCGCCGGCCCCGAGCCGCACCGCAGGGGCCCGTCGCGCGCACCGCATGGGCCCGTCGCGCGCACCGCAAGGGCCCCGAGCCGCCGCCTTCGGGCGCGGCCGGGGCCCCGGTGACCACCCGGACCAGGGGGGCCTGCCCCCGCCGGCCGGCCGGCGGGGAAGAATGACCCCATGGTGTACGACGCGTTGGTGCTGGTCTCCTTCGGCGGGCCCGAGCGGCCCGAGGACGTGCTGCCCTTCCTGCAGAACGTGACGCGGGGCCGGGGCGTGCCCCCGGAGCGGCTGGCCGAGGTGGTCGAGCACTACCAGCACTTCGGCGGGGTCTCCCCGATCAACCAGCAGTGCCGGGACTTGATCGCCGCGATCGAGGACGACTTCGCCGCCCACGGCGTCGACCTGCCGATCTACTGGGGCAACCGCAACTGGGATCCGATGCTCGCCGACACCGTGGCCCGGATGCGCGACGACGGGATCACCTCCGCCCTCGCCTTCGTCACCAGCGCCTACGGCGGCTACTCCTCCTGCCGGCAGTACCAGGAGGACATCGCCGCGGCCCGCGCGGCGGTCGGCCCGGACGCGCCGGTGATCGAGAAGCTGCGCCAGTTCTGGGACCATCCGGGCTTCGTCGAGCCGCACGCCGACGCGGTGCGGGCCGCACTGGGCCGGCTCGACCCGGCCCAGCGGGCCACCACCCGGTTGGTCTTCACCGCCCACTCGGTGCCCCTCTCGGCGGCGGCGGCCGCCGGCCCGCACGGCGGCCGGTACACCGCCCAGCTGGCGGAGGTCGCCCGGCTGGTGCACGCCGCGGCCGCCCCCGACCTCCCGTACGACCTGGTGTGGCAGAGCCGGTCCGGCCCGCCGCAGGTGCCGTGGCTGGAACCGGACGTCAACGACCACCTGGCCGCCGTCGCCGAGGCCGGCACCACCGCCGTGGTGGTCAGCCCGATCGGCTTCGTCTCCGACCACCTCGAGGTGGTGTGGGACCTCGACACCGAGGCGCGCGAGACGGCCGGGCGGGTCGGGTTGGACTTCGCCCGCGCCGCCACCCCGGGCACCGACCCGCGCTTCGTGGCGATGGTGCGGGAGTTGGTCGCCGAGCGCACCGAGCCGGGCGGGGAGCGGCTGCGCCGCCGCCTCGGCGAGCTGCCGCTGTGGGACACCTGCCCGACGGTCTGCTGCGTGCCGGCCCGCCGCCCGTGACCGACCCCACGCGCCGCGCTGCCGGTCCCGCCCGCCCCTCTGCGGCCACCGCCCGCCGACCCGCCACCCCTGGGAACACGAATGCGTGAGCGCAAGCCGGTGCAGAGCTGGCTGACCGACATGGACGGCGTGCTGGTGCACGAGGGGCAGCCGGTGCCCGGCGCGCCCGAGTTCATCAACCGGCTGCGCTCCTCCGGCACGCCGTTCCTGGTGCTGACCAACAACTCCATCTACACCCCGCGCGACCTGCGGGCCCGGCTGCTGCGGATGGGCTTCGAGGTGCCCGAGCAGGCCATCTGGACCTCCGCGCTGGCCACCGCCCAGTTCCTCGCCGACCAGCGGCCGGGCGGCACCGCGTACGCGATCGGGGAGGCCGGGCTGACCACGGCCCTGCACGCGGCCGGGTACGTGCTCACCGACTTCGCCCCCGACTACGTGGTGCTCGGGGAGACCCGGACCTACAGCTTCGAGGCGATCACCAAGGCGGTCCGGCTGATCAACGAGGGGGCCCGGTTCATCTGCACCAACCCCGACGTGACCGGCCCGTCGGTCGAGGGCGCGCTGCCGGCGGCCGGCTCGGTCGCGGCGATGATCTCGAAGGCGACCGGCGTGCAGCCGTACTTCGTCGGCAAGCCCAACCCGATGATGATGCGCTCGGCGCTGAACACCATCGACGCGCACTCCGAGACGACCGCCATGATCGGCGACCGGATGGACACCGACATCCTCTGCGGCCTGGAGGCCGGATTGGAGACGATCCTGGTGCTGACCGGGATCAGCACCAGGGCCGAGGCCGAGCGCTACCCGTACCGTCCGTCACGGGTCATCGACTCGATCGCCGACCTGCTGGACGAGGTGTGAGTCCCGCCGGTCAGGGGCGGAGCGGTGCGTTGCAGGCGGCGACCAGGGCCTGCCGGCAGGCGGTGGTGAGCGGGCGCAGCGCGGCGTCGCGCTGCTGGGCCTCGTAGTTGTTGATCGCCCCGCCCGGTGCGCCGTGCCCGGCCAGCGCGAGCACCCGGTCGAGCACGGCGGCGCGGGCGAAGAGCCGCCGCGACCGGGGGTCGAAGCCCGGCGGCAGGTCGGTGGTGCCGTCGGGTCGGCGCAGCGCGGCCAGCGCGCCGGCCAGCTCCGGCCGCCACTGGGCCACGTCGAGCCGGGTCAGCGCCGCCGTGGTCTCGGCCAGGGCGCTGGCCAGCTCGGCCTCCGCCTCGGCCGCGCCGGGCGAGCCCAGCGAGGCGGCCGGGGCGTTCGCGGGCAGCGGGTAGCACCGCCAGAGCACCGTCTCCCAGGTCATCCCCGAGCCGGAGGTGTGCGAGCGCACGTGCGGGATGAGCCCGAGGCCACCGGCCACCACCGCCTCGCCGACGACCAGCGCGGTGCCGGCGAAGTCGCCCGGACCGGGCAGCCCCCGGGGGTCGCCGGGCGCGGGGAGCACCAGCCGGATCTCGTCCGGGGAGAGCTTGGCCAGGGTGGGCAGCGCGTCGCGCAGCGGGACGTCGGTCCAGGTGCCGGGGGCGTCCGCGACGAGGTGCTCCTCGTCGCCGGCGATCTCCTCGGCGACCTCGTCGTACGGCACGAGCCCGGCACGCCAGGCGCGCACCCAGGCCACGAACCGGCTCGACCGGCGCGGCGCGATCGTGACCGCGCCCGTTGCGGGGGAGGACATGCAGAAGAGGGTACGTGCTACGCCCCGCCCGTGTCTCGACTGCCGCCCGCCCCGCCCGCCATCGCCGCGATCATGGAATCGTGGTGGCCGGTCGCTCCACATCTGCGCCTTTCGCGAGGCACCACGACTCCATGATCGACGGGGCTGCGGGGTGGGGCGGCGTGGGGTTCACGGGGTTCGGGGGGTTGGGTTTAGCGTGGGGGGATGGTGGGGCGGTATGGCGAGGACGTGTTGGCGGGGGACTGGCGGCGGCGCAAGGTCACACCCGAGGTGGACGCCGAGGTCGATCTCGTCGTCGAGGACGCCGACTCCGGGTTCTGCGGCGCGGTGGTCGGCTTCGAGGCCGGGGCGGTGGTGCTGGAGGACCGGCACGGGCGGCGGCGCAACTTCCCGCTGCTGCCGGCGGCGTTCCTGCTCGACGGGCGGCCGGTGACGCTGCGCCGACCCCGTGCCGCGCCCGTGCCGGCGGCCCGCCGGCGCACCGCCTCCGGCTCGATCGCCGTCGCCGACGTGCGCGCCCAGGTCGCCAAGGCCAGCCGGATCTGGGTGGAGGGCATCCACGATGCCGCCCTGGTCGAGCGGATCTGGGGCGACGACCTGCGCGTCGAGGGCGTGGTGGTCGAGCCGCTGGACGGCATCGACGAGCTCGCCGCGCAGGTGCGCGACTTCGGCCCCGGCCCGTCCCGGCGCCTCGGCGTGCTGGTCGACCACCTGGTGCCCGGCTCGAAGGAGAGCCGGATCGTCGCGCGGGTGACCTCCCCGCACGTGCTGGTCACCGGCCACCCGTACGTCGACGTGTGGCAGGCCGTGAAGCCGGCCGCGCTGGGCATCGCGGCGTGGCCGGTGGTGCCGCCGGGGCGGCCGTGGAAGGAGGGGGTCTGCGCGGCCCTCGGGGTGGCCGAGCCGGCGGACATGTGGCGGCTCATCCTCTCTCGGGTGGACAGCTTCGCCGACGTGGAGACCCCACTGATCAACGCGATGGAACGGCTGATCGACTTCGTCACCGAGCCGCCCGGCTGAGTCCCACCCTGACCGGGCTGAGCCCCACCCCGACCGGCTGAGCCCCACCCCGACCGGGCTGAGCCCCACCCCGACCGGGCCGGGCGGCGGCCCGGCCGGGGAGACTGCACCGGCGCGGGGTCAGGGCTCCTCGTCCGGGGTGCGGGTGAGGACGAAGGTGGCCATGTCGAGGGCGACCGGGGTGCCCTGCGCATCCCGCAGCACGGTGATGATCTCGCCGTCCTGCGGGCCGGAGCGGCCCCGCCAGCGGTCCGGGCCCTCCCGGGTGAAGCGCATCTCCGGGTTGCCGACCCGCCCGGCCCGCAGCTCGCCGGTGGCGGCGTCGGCCCGGAACTCGAACTCCGCGCCCATCCACCACCAGCGGCCGGTCAGCTCGGCCAGCTCGGCCGGGGGCGGGGCGTCGGCCGGGCGCCACGGCGCGACCGGGTCGCCGAGCGCGTCCAGGACCCCGGTGAGCACCTCCCGGCCGAGGCCGCCGAGGTGGCCGACCCGCAGGCCGTACGAGTTGGCGTAGCCGACCACGGCGGTGCGGGTGCGGCGGTGCACGGCCAGCGCGGCGACGTACCCGGGCATCGACCCGCCGTGGCCGACGTAGACCCGCTCGCCGACCCGGTACAGCTCGATGCCGAGGCCGTGCCCGCCGCTCCACGAGTCGAGGTCGCTGATCGCCACCGGCACGCACATCTCGGTGAGCGTCGCCGGGTCGAGCACGGCCGGGTCGGGGTCGGCCAGGAACGTCGCCCAGCGGCCGAGGTCGGTGATCGTCGACCAGAGCTGCCCGGCCGGGGCCATCGCCCCGCTGTCGGGGCGCGGCTCCTCGCGCAGCGTGTCGTGCCAGGGGTGCACCACGTACCCCCGGGCGAAGGGCTCGGTGGCCTGGTAGGTGGTGCGCGTCATGCCCAGCGGCTCCAGGATCCGCTGCCGGAGCAGGTCGTACCAGCCCGTCCCGGTGACCGCCGCCAGCACCCCGCCGAGCAACCCGTACGCCAGGTTGGAGTAGTGGTAGACCCGGTGCGGCGGGTAGGCGATCTTGTGTTCGCCCACGCCGGCCAGCACGGATTCCAGGTCGCCGACCTCGGTGCGCTCCCACCAGGGGCCGTCGGGCTCGCGTTGCAGGCCGCTGGCGTGGCCGAGGAGCTGGCGCAGGGTGAGCGCGCCGACGCCGGTGCCGGGCAGGTGGGCGTCGAGGCGGTCGTCCAGGGCCAGCGCGCCCGCGTCGCGCTGCTGCATGATCAGCACTGCGGTCATGGTCTTCGTGATCGAGCCGATTCGGTACTGCCGGTCGGAATCCGGGCGGGGATGCTCGCCGGCGGCGGCGACGTGGGCGAGCTCACCATCTCGCACCACGCCGAGCACGAGCGACGGCGTACGACCGGCGGACTGCGCGCGGGCGACGGCGGCGTCGACCTCTCGGGCGGTGTCGGGGGGCAGGGACACGGCTCCTCCTTGAGTCGCTGGGTGGGCCTGGCGGCCCTTCGCGGGCGGCTGCCACCGAGCCTACTGATCTTGTGCACGGGCCGGACGTGCTGCGACGTGGCACTCTTGAGGGGTGAACGCGGTGTTCTGGATCGTGCTGGGTGTGGTGTTGGCGGTCGCCGAGATCTTCACGACGACGCTCTTCCTGATCATGTTCGCGGTCGGCGCGTTCGCCGCCGCCGGTGCGGCGGCCCTCGGTGCGCCGACCGCCGGGCAGGCGGCGGTCTTCGCCGTGGTCTCGGCGCTGACCGTGCTGGTGGCCCGGCCGGCGCTGCGCCGCCACTCCGACTCCGGGGTCGCCGACGAGCAGCCGTACGGGGTGGCGGCGATCGAGGGCTCCACCGCGTTGGTGCTGGAGCACGTCGACGCGGACCGCGGCCTGGTCAAGATCGACGGTGAGCTGTGGAGCGCCCGGTCCTACGACGTGACGCAGAGTTTCACCCCCGGCCGGCGGGTGCGGGTGATAAAGGTTCAGGGCGCGACCGCCCTGGTCTGGGACGACGACGTTTCCACGCCGGGCGAGCTGCCCGAAGCGAGAGGGTGAGGGGTATGGAAATCCTGACGGTGCTGTTGGTCGCCGTGGCGTTGATCGTGGTGGTGACCCTGTTCAAGGCGGTGCGGATCGTGCCGCAGCAGCGCCAGGACGTGGTGGAGCGGCTGGGTAAGTACAAGCGCACCCTCAACCCGGGGCTGAACCTGCTGGTCCCCTTCGTCGATGCGGTACGCACCAAGGTCGACATGCGCGAGCAGGTGGTCAGCTTCCCGCCGCAGCCGGTGATCACCTCGGACAACCTGGTGGTGTCGATCGACACGGTGCTCTACTTCAAGGTCATCGACGCGGCCCGGGCGACGTACGAGATCTCTAACTTCCTCCAGGCCATCGAGCAGCTCACCGTCACCACGTTGCGTAACGTGATCGGCTCGCTGGACCTGGAGCGGGCGCTGACCAGCCGGGAGGAGATCAACCGGCACCTTTCGGGCGTGCTGGACGAGACCACCGGCCGGTGGGGCATCAAGGTCACCCGGGTGGAGATCAAGGCGATCGAGCCGCCGGCCAGCATCCGCGACTCGATGGAGAAGCAGATGCGCGCCGAGCGGGACCGCCGGGCGGCGATCCTGACCGCCGAGGGGCACAAGCAGTCGCAGATCCTCACCGCCGAGGGCGACAAGCAGTCCGCGGTGCTGCGCGCCGACGGTGACCGGCAGGCCCGCATCCTCCAGGCCGAGGGGCAGGCGAAGGCGATCCGGACGGTCTTCGACGCCATCCACCAGGCCAACCCGAGCCAGAAGGTGCTCGCCTACCAATACCTTCAGGCGCTGCCGCAGATCGCCAACGGCACGGCCAACAAGGTCTGGATCGTCCCGGCCGAGCTGACCAAGGCCCTGGAGGGCATGGGCGGCGCGCTGGGCGGGCTGAGCCAGATGGTCGGCGACCAGCCGGCCCCGGAGGCGGCCGGCCACGCGAGCGCCGTCGAGCGGGAGGCCGCCGAGGCCGCCCAGGCCGCGGCCGCCGCCGCCCAGCAGATCAACGACGAGGTACGCGTCGCCGAGGCCCAGGCCACCGGCGGCAACACCCCGCAGGGGCTGCCGGCCCCGGAGCCGGTCTCCCCGGGGAGCCTGCTCAACGAGCCCGACCGGCGCGAGCGCGCCTGACGGTCGCGCCGGCCGGCCGAGGGGCCGGCCGGGAATGTGAATAGTCCTCATGTGGCGCTCCGGCACCTGACACCATCGGTTCTGAGGAACGGGTGGTGATCGGGAGCCGGGGCGCCGCGGCGCGTCCGGCCCCGCCGAGCAGCGCAGCGAGGTGACGCATGAAGGAACCCGCGAAGAGGAACCGCTCCACCGCCGTGCCCGGCGCGCACGACCCGGCCGGGCCGCTGGGCACCCGGCGTACCGGGGGCGGCTTCGGGGTGCTGCCGTTCATCACCGAGCCGCTGCCCGCGCCGGCCACCAACGCCACCTGGGCCTGGTCGCTGCGCCGCTTCGGCCGCGCCGCCGTCTGGCTGCTGCCCGCGTACGCGGTGCTCTACGGGCTGGTGTCGTGGGCCAGCGACGGCGGGCTGGGCAACGCCCCGTACCCGGCCGACGGGGGGCAGCTCTACCTGGTGGGCTGGGTCGCCGCCGTCTGGCTCGGGCTGCTCGCCCTGCTGGCCCTGACCGGCCTGCTGGCCGCCACCCGCAGCCGCCGCACGGCCGCCGCCGGGCTGCTGGCCAGCATCGCCGGCATCGTGCTCATGCTGCCCTTCGCCGGGCTGACCGCGCAGGCCCCGGTCTTCGGCACCACGGCCCGCACCCTGGTGCTGCTCGGTGCCACCTGCTACACCGCCGGTTGGCTGCTCACCGGCTGGGCGGTGGCCCGCTCCGGGACGTTCAGCATGGGCGACGGCACGATGCTGATGATCGCCGCGCCGCTGCTCGGCATCGGCGGCGCGCTCATCGGTTCGCTGCAGACCTTCGGGGCGATCTTCGTGCTGATCGCCGGAATCGGCATCGGGTACCGCTCCGGTCGCCTGGTCCCCGCCACGATCGCCCGGGACGCGGCCACCGCCAGCGTCGCCACCGCCAACGCCCCGCTGCCAGGCCCCGGCGCGACCCCCGGCCCCGGCGGCGGCCCCCTCGCCGCCGGCTGACCCGAGGCCGGCGGCCGATTTGCAGCGGCGGGCCGGACCATCGCCCGCGCGCCGCCGGCTGACGACGGCTGACGGTGCGCGCCGGTTGCGAGGTTCGTGCCGCAATGGACGCAGTGGCGGGGAAGTGCCTGGCCGGGGGCGGTGAATTGGCTGACAATCACTCGCCAGGGTGGCCGAATCACGGCTTTCGCGGCAATCCTTGCCCCCATGCCGCAACTCCGGCCGCCCCTGTCGCGGCTGCTCACCGTGCTGCTCGCCGGACTGCTCGCCGGACTCGTCCTGGCGGTGGCGGCGCTGCCGGCCAACCTGCTGCTCGGCCACGTCGCGAAGTCGGCCGCCGGGTCCCTCGCCGCGCTGCCGGAGGCGCTGCGCACGCCGGTCACCCCGCAGCGGTCCTACCTCTACGCCAACGACGGCACCACGCTGATCACCACGTTCTACGACGTCAACCGCACCGACGTGCCGCTGGCCGAGATCGCCCCGGTGCTGCGCGCGGCCATCGTGGCGGCCGAGGACCGGCGGTTCTACTCGCACGGCGGCACCGACCTGCGCGGCATCGCCCGCGCCCTGGTCGCCAACGTCACCGGCGGCGGCACCACCCAGGGCGGCTCCACGCTGACCATGCAGTACGTCCGCAACGTGCTCAAGACCGACCCGGGCCGCAGCGCCGAGGAGCGGCAGGCGGCCACCGAGCAGACCGTCGGGCGCAAGCTCCAGGAGATCCGGTACGCCCTGGCGCTGGAGCAGCAGCTCAGCAAGGACGAGATCCTCAACCGCTACCTCAACATCGCCTACTTCGGCTCCGGCGCGTACGGCATCGCGGCGGCCAGCCAGCGCTACTTCGCCAAGGCCCCGGCCGAGCTGACCCTGCCCGAGGCGGCCCTGCTCGCCGGCCTGGTCCAGTCGCCGGAGGCGTACAGCCCGATCGACGGCGACGCCGACGCGGCCCTGGCCCGGCGCGGGTACGTCCTGGACGCGATGGCCGCCACCGGTGCGATCACCGCCGGGCAGGCCGAGGCGGCGAAGGCGGCGAAGCTGGCGCTGCGCCCCACCGCGCAGCCCAACGGCTGCACCGCGACGCCCGCCGGCCACGCCGACTGGGGCTTCTTCTGCGACTACCTGCGGCAGTGGTGGCTGACCCAGCCCGCGTTCGGCGAGACCGTCGCCGAACGCGAGCAGGCGCTGCGCCGGGGCGGCTACACCGTGGTCACCTCGCTGGACCCGAAGCTCCAGGCCACCGCGCAGCAGCAGGCCACCGCCGTCTACGGGTACGACAACAAGCGCGCCCTGCCGATCGCGGCGGTGCAGCCCGGCACCGGCCGGGTCCTGGCGATGGCGGTCAACCGGCACTACAGCCTCGACGCCAACCCCGCCGGCCAGCCCAACCACCCCAACACCGTCAACCCGCTGATCTCCGGCGGCGGCGGCGTCGACGGCTACCAGGCCGGCTCGACGTTCAAGCTCTTCACCATGCTCGCCGCCCTGGAGAGCGGCAAGCAGCTCGCCACCGGCTTCGACGCGCCCAGCCGGCTGCCCACCCGGTACGCCGCCGAGGGCGAGGCGAGCTGCGCCGACGTCTGGTGCCCGGCGAACGCCAACCCCGAGTGGATGGACGGTTACCGCACCATGTGGGACGGCTTCGGCCGCTCCGTCAACACGTACTTCGTCTGGCTGGCCGAGCAGGTCGGCCCGGCGAAGGTGGTGGAGATGGCCCAGCGCCTCGGCATCACCTTCCGGGCCGACGCCGACGCCGCCTTCGCGGCGCACGACGCCGCCGACTGGGGGGCGTTCACCCTGGGCGTCTCCGCCACCACCCCGCTGGACCTGGCGGGCGCGTACGCGACGGTGGCCGCCGAGGGGACGTACTGCGCGCCGCTGCCGGTGGTCTCGGTGACCGCCGCCGACGGCGACCCCGTGCCGGTCGGCGAGCCGTCCTGCCGGAAGGTGCTCGACACCGACGTGGCCCGCGCCGCCACCGACGCCGCCCGCTGCCCCGTCGGCCAGCAGAGCGCCTTCGGCCACTGCGACGGCGGCACCGCCACCGCCGTGGACCGGATCGTCGGCCGGCCCGTCGCCGGCAAGACCGGCAGCTCGGAGCGGAACTCGACGGAGACGTTCGTCGGCTTCACCCCGCAGATCGCCGTCGCCGGCATCGCGGCGAACCCCGACGACCCGGGTGACTCGGTCGGCTCGGCCGTGCAGGCGAAGGTGATCGCCGCGGTGGCCCGGACGATCCGCGCGGGCGTCGCCGGCGAGCCGGTGCGGGCGTTCACCCCGCCCAGCCGGGAACTGGCCGGCGAGGTGCGCCGCCCGGCCCCGCCGCAGCCCAGCCCCACCGAGCGACCCCGGTCGCCGGAGCGGACCGTGCCGCCGCAGCCGGAGCGGACCCTCCCACCGGAGGTCTCCCGCCGGCTGGACCGCGCCCGAGGCTGAGCGGGCCGACCCCGGCGAGCCGTCCGGTCGGCGGGGGCGGGCGTACTCCCCGGCGATTCGGGACATCCGCCCGATCCGGCGGGACGCGGCCGGCGCGACGATGAGTGCACGTCACGTCGCCCGAGGAGCCCCGATGACCCTTGCTGCCGGCACCGATCGCCGGATCCTGCTGATCGCCGCCAACGACACCTTCTGCCACGTCTACACCAACCCCGCCGAGCTGCTCACCGTCGGCCCCGACGGCGAGAAGCTCGGCGGCGGCGTCGAGTTCTTCGACGTCACCGGCCACCGGCTGCACCCCGTCTTCACCGCAGACTGGCGGCTGGAGGGCCTGCAGACCGGCACCGACCCGGCGGACCCGGCGGCGGTGCGGCAGCGGCTCAAGGCGGTCGTCAACCACCTGGCGCAGTACGTCACCGCCCATCCCGAGGTGCTCACCCGGTTCCGGATCTCCCTCGACCAGGCCCTCGCCCAACTGCCCGACCTCGACGGCCCGGACCTCGCCCACGACTTCGACGTCCTGCCGGACCACCTGGAACACGACAGCGGCAACTGGCTGCACAACGCCATGCACGCGGCCGGCTGGGCGTGAGCCACGCCGACCCCGCCGACCCGGTGCCCGGCCCGCAGCCCGCCGAGCCCACGGCCGGTCCGCCGCCCGCCGACCCCACGGCCGGTCCGCCGCCCGCCACCCGGCGGGTGCTGGCCGTCGCGGGGCTGGGCGTCGCCGTGCTCGTCCTGATCGGGCAGTGGCGGCTGCACGACGCGGCGACGGTCGGCCTGGTGGCGCTGACCGGCGCGATGGCGGTCGCCTTCACCGCCCTCGGCGGGCTGGTCCTCGCCGGGGTGCCCGGCCACCGCGTCGGCCGGCTGATGGTGGCCGCCGGCCTCACCTCGGCCGTGGCGGTGCTGGCGTTGAGCTGGCCGCACCTGGCCGCGGTGGCCTGGCTGAGCCAGTGGCTCTGGTGGCCGCCGTACGGGCTGATCTTCCTGGCCCTGCTGGTCTTCCCCGACGGGCGGCTGCCCGGCCGGCGCTGGCGGCCGTTCGCCGCCGGGCTCGTCGGCGTCACCGCGCTGGCGGCCGTCGCCTTGGCCGTCGCCGCCGCCGTCGACCCCACCGGGCTGCTCACCTCCGCCGAGCCGGCCGCGACCCCGACGGCGCGGCTGCTGGTCCGGGTCGCCCTGCTGGCCATCGCCGTCGAGGTGCTGCTGGTGGTCGCCGTGCTGGTGTCCCTGGTCGGGCGCTGGCGGCGGGCCACCGGGGAGGCCCGCCAGCAGCTCGCCTGCCTGCTGGCGGCCGGCGCGCTCTTCCTGCTGGGCTTCCTGCTGGACTGGCTCAACCTCGCCGGCGCCTGGATGCTGATGGTGGTCGCCGTGCCCGGTGCGCTGACCCTGGCGGTGCTCCGGTACCGCCTCTACGGGCTGGAACAGGTCATCAACCGGACCCTGGTCTGGCTGGTGCTGAGCCTGTTGGTGATCGTCGCCTTCGTGTCCACCGTGGCGCTGCTGCGTGACCTGGTGCTGCGCGGCGACACCTCCAACGCGTCGCTGGCGGCGACCGGCCTCATCGCGGTGACCTTCGAGCCGCTGCGGCACCGGGTGCAGCGCGGGGTCAACCGGCTGCTCTACGGCGACCGCGACGAGCCGTACGCCGTCCTCGCCCGCCTCGGTGACCTGCTGGAGCGCACGGTGGAACCGCAGGCGGTGCTGCCGCTGCTCACCGGCACGATCGCCCGCTCGCTTCAGGTGCCGTACGTGGCGGTGGAGCTCGGCGGCGACGACGCCGGCCGGCCGGGGCCGCCGCACGCCGAGCACGGCCGGGCGACCACCTCGGTCGAGCGGTTCGACATGGTGACCCACGGCGAACGGGTGGGGCGGCTGGTGGTGGCCAACCGGGCGGCCGGCGTGCGCTTCACCCCGGTCGAGCGCCGGCTGCTCAACGACGTCGCGCTGCACGCCTCGGTGGCGGCGGCGTCCGCCCGGCTGATCCGTGACCTGCGGGAGTCCCGGGAGCGGCTGGTCATGGCCCGCGAGGAGGAACGGCGACGCCTGCGCCGCGACCTGCACGACGGGCTGGGGCCGGCCTTCGCCGGCATGGCCATGCAGGTACGCGCGGCCCGCAAGCTCGCCGGCGCCGACGGGGAGCGGCTGGAACGGATCCTCGACTCCCTCGCCGAGGACCTGCGCGCCTGCACCGGGGAGGTGCGTCAACTCGTCGACCAGCTCCGCCCGCCCGCCCTGGACCGGGGGCTGGAGTCGGCGCTGCGCGCCGAGTGCCAACGCTTCGACGGGCCCACCCTGACGGTGCGGCTGCTGCTGGCGGACCCCCTGCACGGGCTGCCGGCCGCCGTGGAGGTGGCGGCGTACCGGATCGTGGCGGAGGCGCTGGCCAACGTGGCCCGGCACGCGCGGGCCGAGACGTGCGAGGTGGCGGTGCGGCGGGAAAGAGGGCTGGTGGTCGAGGTCAGCGACGACGGGGTGGGCTTCGCCGCCCCCCGGCCGGGCGGGGTGGGGCTGGACTCGATGCGGGAACGCGCCGCCGAGCTGGGCGGCGAGTGCGAGATCGTCGGCCGGGAACCCCGGGGCACCCTGATCCGGGTGCGGCTACCCTTCCACCCCGTACCCGAGGCCGCGCCCGCCCCGGCCGGGCCGACGGTGCAGAAGGCGAGGTGACGGCGGTGGCCGAGCGGGTGCGGGTGCTGATCGTGGACGACCATCCGGTGGTCCGGCGGGGTCTGCGGATGATGCTCGAGGGGGAGAGCTGGGTCGAGGGCATCATCGAGGCGGCCACCTGCGCCGAGGCGATCACCGTCGCGGTCACCGAGCAGCCGGGGGTGATCGCGATGGACGTGGCGCTCCCCGACGGCGACGGGGTGGAGGCGACCCGGCAGATCCTGCGGTCCCGGCCGGAGACCCGGGTGCTCATGCTGACCATGGCCGACGACGAGGACGTGGTGAACCGCTCGCTGCGCGCCGGCGCCCGGGGCTACGTGCTGAAGGACACCGACCCGGACGTGGTCGTCGACGCGCTGCGCACGGTGGCCGGCGGCGGGCTCGTCCTCGGCCCCCGGGTCGGCCCGCAGGTGCTCACCACCCTGCAACGCCAGCCCGTCGAGCTGCCGCCGCCGTTCGACCGGCTCACCCCGCGCGAGCGGGACATCCTGCGGCACCTGGCCACCGGCGAGACCAACGCCCGGATCGCCCGCCGCTTCGGGCTCAGCGAGAAGACGGTACGCAACCAGCTCTCCGCGGTCTTCGCCAAGCTCGGGGTGAGCGACCGGGTGCAGGCCGCCCTGCTGGCCCGCGACGCCGGCCTCACCGCCTGAACGAACCCCCGCCGTCGGCCGGGCCCGCGCGCCGAACCCCCGCAGCCAGCAGCGGCGCGACCGCCTCGTCCAGCGCGGCGGACACCTCGTCGGGGTCGCCGTCGCCGGGCAGCACGACGAACCCGGGGAACTCCGGCAGCGCCCGGTAGGCGGCGTCCAGGGCGCGCAGGTGGGCCAGCTCCTCGGTGTCGATCCCCCGGGCGAGGACCCGCCGCTGCGCCACCTCGGGCGCGACGGCCAGGAAGCAGACCAGCGTCGGCGCGGGAAAGATCCGGTACGCCGCGCGCGTGGCCCGCCCGCTCCGGTCGCCCCGGGCCCGCATGATCACGTACTGGCAGTACGTCCAGCGGTCCAGCACCGCCGCCCGCCCGGTCGCCCACGCCCAGAGCACCGTGCGGGTCATCGCGGCCGCGCGCACCGTCGCCTCGACGACCGGGTAGAGGGTACGACCGAACAGCGCCGTCCCGTCCGGCCGTCCGAGCGCCAGGGCCAACTTGTTCCACAGCGGCCGACCGCCGGCGTTCTCGAAGTACGTGGCCGGGACACCCCGCGCGGTCAGCCGTCGTGCCAGCGCCCGAGCCTGGGTGGTCTTGCCGGACCCGTCGACGCCGACGAGCGCGATCAGCAGGGGAGGCCGCACGCCCACACCCTACTTCTCGCGCGGCCGGTCGGCTCGG
Source organism: Micromonospora sp. DT233 (assembly GCF_049841815.1). Lineage (NCBI taxonomy): Bacteria > Bacillati > Actinomycetota > Actinomycetes > Micromonosporales > Micromonosporaceae > Micromonospora > Micromonospora sp. DT233. Next base: position 504,877 of record NZ_JBNCLB010000004.1, read on the forward strand.
GCAGAATCGCCGGGTGCCCGTCCACCAGATCACCGACCCCGACGACGACCGGATCGCCGACTACCGCGCCCTGACCGACGTGGAACTGCGTACCCGGTGGGAGCCGCCGCACGGCCTCTTCATCGCCGAGGGCGAGCTGGTGCTGCGCCGGGCGCTGCGGGCCGGCTACCCGGCCCGGTCGTTCCTGGTCGACGCCAAGCGGGCCGACCAGCTCGCCGACCTCGACACCGGCGACGCCCCCGTCTACGCGGCCACCCCCGACGTGCTGGAACGGGCCACCGGCTTCCACGTGCACCGGGGGGTCCTCGCCTCGTTCCACCGCAAGCCGCTGCCGACCGCCGCCGAGGTGCTCGCCGACGCCCGGCGGGTGGTGATCCTGGAGGACGTCAACAACCACACCAACCTCGGGGCGATCTTCCGGGCCGTGGCCGCGCTCGGGGTCGACGCCGTGCTGCTCTCGCCGTCCTGCGCCGACCCGCTGTACCGGCGCAGCGTCCGGGTCAGCATGGGGGAGGTCTTCGCCGTCCCGTACGCCCGGTTGGCGCCCTGGCCGGACGCGCTCGCCGAGGTCCGGCAGGCCGGGTTCGCGGTGCTGGCGCTGACCCCGGCCCCCGACGCGGTGCCCATCCAGCGCCTCGACGCCGCCGCGCGGGCCCGCTCGGCGCTGCTGCTCGGCGCGGAGGGGGCCGGGCTGACCCGCGCGGCGATGGCCGCCAGCGACGTACGGGTGGTGATCCCGATGCGGCGCGGCGTGGACTCGCTCAACGTGGCCGCCGCCACCGCCGTCGCCTGCTGGGAACTGGGCCGCGACGACCCGGCCTGAGCCGGGTGGGCCGCGACGACCCGGCCTGAGCCACGGTCAGGCGTCCGGGCCGCCGGTGAGGACGACGAGTTGCCCGGTCGCGCGGGTCATCGCGACGTAGCGGTCCACCGCGCCCTGGATGCCCGTGCCGAAGCGCTCCGGGTCGACGAGGACGACCAGGTCGAACTCCAGCCCCTTCGCCAGCTCCGGGGTCAGCGACCGGACCCGCGCCGTAGCCCGGAACGTGGGGTCGCCGATGACGCAGGCCGTCCCCTCGGCGTGCGCGGCGAGCCAGCCGTCGAGGATCGACCCCAGCTCCGCCGCCGATCCGTGCCGGACGGGTACCCCGCCGCGGCGGATCGAGGTCGGCACGTTGGCGTCGGGGAGCGCCGCCCGGATCACCGGCTCGGCCTCGGCCATGACCTCCTCCGGGGTGCGGTAGTTGATGCTCAGCGACGCCAGCTCGATCCGGTCGAGCCCGACGCGCTCCAGCCGCTCCCGCCACGACTCGGTGAACCCGTGCCGGGCCTGGGCGCGGTCCCCGACGATCGTGAAGCTCCGCGACGGGCAGCGCAGCAGCAGCATCTGCCACTGCGCGTCGGTCAGCTCCTGCGCCTCGTCCACCACGACGTGCGCGAACGGGCCGGCCAGCAGGTCCGGGCCGGCGTCGGGCAGCACCGACTGGTCGACCAGCACGTCGCGCAGGTCCTGCTGGCGCAGCATCGTCAGCAGCCCCTCGCCGTCGTCGTAGGCGTTGGCCTCGATCAGCTCGTCGAGGACCGTGGCCATCCGCGCCCGCTCGGTGACCGCGACGGCCTCCTGCCGACGCCGCCGCCCCGCCGCCTCCGGATCGCCGAGGCGCTGCCGGGCCGCGTCGAGGAACGGCAGGTCGGAGACCGTCCACGCCTGGGCGTCGGCGCGCTGTAGCCGGCGCACCTCGTCCCGGCTCAGCCAGGGCGCGCACCGGCGCAGGTAGGCGGGGACCGACCAGAGGTCGCCCACCAGGTCGGCCGCCTCCAGCAGCGGCCACGCCCGGTTGAAGGCCGTACGCAGCTCCCGGTTGCGCAGCAGCGACCGGCGCACCGAGTCCTCCGGCTCGTCGCCGTCGTACTTCTCCAGCAGGATGGTGAGCAGTTCCGCCCAGACCTGGTCGCGCGCCTCGTTGTGTGGGGTGCCCGGCTCCGCCGCCGCGAACGCCTCGGCCCAGTCGTCGACGCCCACCCGGATGTCGGCCTCGTCGGTGGCGACCGTCAGCGCCGTGGCCGGCGGCTCCTCGTAGAAGCGGACGGCCGCCTCGACCGCCTGCACCAGGCGCGCGGCGGACTTCAGCCGGGCCACCTCCGGGTCGGCCTCGGCACCCGCCGCCGCCCCCTCGGCGACGAGGTCCCGCAGGGTGCACGTCTGCACCTCGTCCTCGCCGAGGCTGGGCAGCACGTCGGCGACGTACGCCAGGTAGGGCTGGTGCGGGCCGACGAAGAGCACCCCGCCCCGGCGCTGGTCCAGGCGCGGGTCGGAGTAGAGCAGGTAGGCGGTGCGGTGCAGGGCGACGACGGTCTTGCCCGTGCCCGGACCGCCGTCGACGACGAGCGCGCCGCGCGACCCCGCCCGGATGATGGCGTCCTGGTCGGCCTGGATCGTGCCGAGCACGTCGCGCATCCGCCCCGAACGGCTGCCGCCCAGGCTGGCGACGAAGGCGGACTGGTCGTCGAGCGCGGCATGCCCCTCGAAGCCGTCGGCGGCGAAGACCTCGTCCCAATAGTCGCTGATCCGGCCCAACGTCCAGCGGTACCTGCGGCGGCTGGCCAGCCCCATCGGGTTGGCGTGGGTCGCACCGAAGAACGGCTCGGCGGCGGGGGAGCGCCAGTCGAGCAACAGCCGGCGACCCGCGCTGTCGGCGAGGCCGCGTCGCCCGACGTAGACGGGCTCGGGGTCGTCCGCGCCGACCATCCGCCCGATGCAGAGATCCACCCCGAAGCGGCTCAGCGCGCGCAGGCGAGCGCTCAGCCGGCGTACCTCCTCGTCGCGGTCCACCGCCTGCCGGCCCTTGCCGCCGGGCGCCCGGCGCGCGGCGTCGAGGCGGTCGGTCAGGTCGGCGCCGGCCTGCGCGAGGCTCGCCGCGATGGCCGCGAAGTGCTCCTCGTCGCGGGCGATCAGCGCCGGGTCGGCCTTGGGGGCGAGCCGTTCGGGCAGGTCGAAGACGCCGGTGGTCGGGGCGGTCACGGCCGCGGCTCCGCCCACAGATCGCGTACGACCAGCGGCCCGTTGCCGTCCTCGGGGCGGGTGCCGGGCGGCCGACCGGTGCGCCGTCGTCGGCGGCCCGTTTCGCGTACGTCTCGTCCGGCGCGGCGCGCGCGCACGGGAAGCGATTCGACGTCCCCGGGCGAGTCGTATGCCGACAAGAGATCTCGCATTTGCACGGCTCCCGTTTTCGCAGTTCCTGGCCTCGGCCAGCGATTCTGCGGCACGACCGGGGCCTTGCCGCAAGACCCCGGGTGCGATATACGTTAGAAAGGGCAGGAGCTTGTTCTCCCCTTTTGGGCCGCCGACTCGCGCCGATGCCCGCCCACTCGCGCCATGCCCGCCCGCCCGTCGCGCCCCTGGCGGGAATCGCTACGCGGGGCGGGCCCCCCGGACGAACTGCTCCACCGCGCTCTCCACGAGGCCGTCGAGCAGGTCGCCCCGGACGATGTCGCCATTTATCAGGGTGGCGATGCCCTGCATGGTGGCGAAGAGGATGATTCCCACCCGTTCGGGGTCCCCGGCGGTGAGCGCCCCCGCCGCCTGCCCCTCGAGGATCAGCTGGTGCAGGAACTCGAACGTCGGGCGGGCCGCCGCCATCAGGTGGTCGGCGCCGGGGCGGTGCTTGCCGCTGAACATCAGCTCGAGCAGCGCCGCGTCCTCGGTGGCGAAGCGGAGGTACGCCGCCACGGTGGCCCGCAGGCGCGGCAGGAAGGCGTCGCCCGCGTCGTCGTACGCCGCCCGCAGTTCCGCGTCGAGGCGAGCGAAGCCGGCCTCGGCCAGGGCGTCGAGCAGCGCCTGCCGGTCCGGGAAGTGGCGGCGCGGCGCGGCGTGGCTGACGCCGAGCTGGCGGGCCAGCTCGCGCAGGGAGAGCTGGTCGGCGCCCTGCTCGCGCAGGCTGCGCTCGGCGGCGGCGAGCAGGGCCGCACGGAGCTGTCCGTGGTGGTAGGGCACGGTCCGGATCGTAACGGGCGGTCGGCGTTGACCACATTGTTTGCGGCGGCTACATTGTTGCCCATGCCTACATTCACGTTCGCCGACGTGCCGGACCTCACCGGGCGTACCGTCGTCGTCACCGGTGCCAACAGCGGCCTCGGCCGCGTCACCGCCCGCACGGTCGCCGCCCGGGGCGCGCGGACCGTGCTGGCCGTCCGCGACCTCGACCGGGGCCGCGCGGCCGCCGCCACGATGACCGGCGACACCCAGGTCCGCCGGCTCGACCTCGCCGACCTCTCCTCGGTCCGCGAGTTCGCCGCCGCCCTGGACGAGCCGGTGGACCTGCTGATCAACAACGCGGGCGTGATGATGACGCCGCCCGGCCGCACCGTCGACGGCTTCGAGCTGCAGTTCGGCACCAACCACCTGGGCCACTTCGCGCTGACCAACCTGCTGCTGCCCCGGATCCGGGGACGCGTGGTCACCGTCTCGTCCTCGGCCCACCGGATCGGCTCGATCGACTTCGACGACCTCAACTGGGAGCGCCGCCGCCACCGGAGGATGCCGGCCTACGCGCAGTCCAAGCTCGCCAACCTGCTCTTCACCGCCGAGCTGCAACGCCGGCTCACCGAGGTCGGCTCGCCGGTGCTGGCGACCGCCGCGCACCCGGGGATGGCCGCCACGAACATTCTGCGGCCGCAGGACCGCCGGTCGGTGGCCGCGGCGATCCCGCGCCGCTTCGTGACCCTGCTCGCGCAGAGCGACGAGGACGGCGCACTCCCCACCCTGTACGCGGCCGTGGCCGACATCCCGGGCAACAGCTACGCCGGCCCGGGCGGATTCCTGGAGGGGCGCGGCGCGCCGAAGCTCGTCGGCCGGTCGGCGGCGGCCCGCGACGGTGCGGTGGCCCGCCGCCTGTGGACGGTCTCCGAGCAGCTCACCGGCGCGACCTTCCCGATCCGCCCCGCGGCGCCCCAGGAGCACTCCGGCTCGTAGCCGGGAACAGCGGCAACCTTGGCAGAGCCTGCCGGGCGCTGCATCGACCGGGCGCGATCGCGCGACTACACGATCGGCCATTCAGCTTTCAGGTCACGGACGGTAGCGTGTCGCCCGTGTTCCCTACCGTCCGTGAGGTTCTCGCCCTCGCTCCGGTCCGCCACGGCGCGCCCCGCCTGGTCGCCGGGAAGTCCGGCCTGGACCGTCCGGTGCGCTGGGTGCACGTGGCCGAGGTGCCGGACATCGCCACCCTGCTGCGCGGGGGCGAGCTGGTGCTCACCACCGGCATCGGCCTGCCCGGCGACGACGCCGGCCTGCGGGCCTTCATCGGCGCGCTGGCCGACGTCGGGGTCTCCGGGCTGGTGGTGGAGCTGGGCCGCCGGTACGACAGCGAGGTGCCCCGGGTGATGGCCGCCGCCGCCGAGCGGCGCGGTCTGCCGCTGGCCGAGCTGCGCCGGGCCACCCCGTTCGTGCGGGTCACCGAGGCCGTGCACGCGCTCATCGTCGACGCCCAGCTCACCGAGCTGCGGGCGACCGAGGAGATCCACCAGCGCTTCACCGACCTCTCGGTCGAGGACGCCGGCCCGGCGGAGGTAATCCGGCAGGCCGCCGAGCTGGCCGGATGCCCGCTGGTGCTGGAGAACCTGTCCCGGCAGGTGCTCGCGTACGACCCGGCGGGCGAGAGCGCGGAGCTGCTGCTGGACGGCTGGGAACAGCACTCGCGGCGGATCAACCCGGCCGGGCGGACCGCGTACGACCCGGGCAGCGGCTGGTTGGTGACCACGGTCGGGGCCCGGGGGCAGGACTGGGGGCGGCTGCTGCTGCGCTGGCCGGCGGCCGGGGAGCTGGCCGCCCCCGGCCGGGGGTCGGCGTCGGCCCACGCCGCGCCGGGCGGGCCACCGACCCGGCTGACCATCCTGATCGAGCGGGCCGCGTCCACGCTCGCGCTGGGCCGGCTGATCCGGCGCGACGCGGAGGGGCTGGAACGGCAGATCCACCGGACCCTGCTCACCGCCCTGCTGGACCACTCCCGCCCGGTGGACGAGGTGGCCCTGCGGGCTCGGGCGCTCGGCGTGGCACTGGAACGGCGGCACCTGGTCGGCGTGGTGGTGCGCTACCGGGCCGACGACGGGGGCGGGCCGGGGGAGTCGGGCCCGGTCGACCCGGAGGCCGGCCCGGCCCGGCTGCGGGACCTTGCCGAGGCGGTCGGGCAGGCCCTGCGCGAGGCGAAGCTGACCGGGCTGAGCAGCGTCGTCGACGATCAGGCCGTCGGCGTGCTGCTGGCCCTGCCCGACCCGGCGGCCGAGGAGCGGGCGTTGACCGGGTTCGCCACCGCGCTGCGCCGCGACCGGCTGGACGCCCTGCCGCCGCGCCCGCCCGCCGCCGTCCCCGCCCGGCCGAGCGCCTACGGCGGCGCCGCCGGAGCCGGTGGCCCCGGTGCGACGGCCGCGCCCGCGCTGCCCCGGGCCGTTGCGCCCGGTGCGGTGATCGTCGCGGCCGGCTGCGGGGTGGGCACCCTGCGGGAGGCCCGCCGCTCGCTGATCGAGGCGCGGCAGGTCGCCGAGGCGGCCCGCCGGGACCGCCGGGACCTGCCGATCTTCCGGCTGCCGCACGTCGGGCTGGCCGGCCTGCTGCACCTGCTGCGCGACGAGCCACGGTTGCAGACGTTCGTCGAGCGCGAGCTGGGCGCACTGCTGTCGTACGAGGCCCGGCACCCCCGCGACCAGCTGCTCGGCACCCTGCGGGCGTACCTGGAGCAGGGCCGCAACAAGTCGGCGGGGGCCGCTGCGGCGCACCTGTCCCGGCCCGCCTTCTACGAGCGGCTGGCCCGCATCGCCCGCATCCTCGACGCCGACCTCGACTCGGTGGAGGCGTGCCTCTCCCTGCACGTGGCCCTGCTGGCGCTGGACGCCGTGCGGACCCCCTGACCGGCGCCCGGCTCAGCCCAGCGCGGCCAGCGCCTTGGCGTACGGGGCGGGGACGTGGTGGGGGCCGCCCGGGGTGAAGACGTCCGAGGACGCCGCCGCCGACCAGGCGCTCTGCGGGACCGCGTCGACCAGGGCGCGCACCACCGGGGCGTCGCGCCACTGCTCCTGCTCGGCCAGCAGGCTGAGCGCCACCACCGACTCCTCGACCTCGCCGACGCACTCGAACGGCTTGTGCCCGTCCACGCCGAGCAGCTCCCGGTAGCCGGGGATCTGCGACTCGTCGGCCAGCAGGTCGCCGCCGAAGATGTGGGTGACCCGCTCGCGGGGCATGAACGGGGCCATGGCCAGGAAGACGAAGCGGCACTTGGGGCAGTCCCGGCACCACCGGGCGCTGGCGTCGCGCAGCTTGAACGCGGCGTTGCAGCTGGTCACCACGTCGTCGTAGCGGTCGAAGGCGGCGAAGAGCCGGGCGATGTGCAGCTCCGACAGCGAGCGCAGCAACGAGAAGTACGGCTCGGTCAGCCCCGCGTGCTCGGCCAGCGCCGCCCGCAGCAGCCCCTCCGCCTCCACCCCCTTGGACCACTGGTGGTTGATCTCGTGGCCGTTCCAGAGCAGGTTCGGGTCGGACGCGGAGCGCTCGTTGGACATCACCACCGGGCCGAGCCCGTTGAGCACCGCCGTGGCGACCGCGATCAGCGAGTTGATCGCGGTGACCGGGATGTGGCCGTTGCGCGCCCCTGCGGCGTTGAGGTCGAACAGCACCGGGTCGATCCGCCGCCGGGCGGCCAGCGGGGCCAGCCCGGAGGCCTCGTTGACCGAGACGATGACGTGGTTCGGGTTCACCGAGAAGGGCACCGGGTCGAGGCCGGCGCGGCGCAGCGCCTCCAGGCTGACGATGGAGTCCTTGCCGCCGCCGACGGCCGACAGGGGCCGCAGGTGAGAGTTGTCGTACTCGCGGGCGGGGGTGACCGTGCCGGCGGGGAGCTGCGGGGTCAGCTCCAGCACGTGCGGGAGCTGGTTGCGGTAGGCGTACTCGGCGAGGCCCAAGGTGTAGACGGCGGTGACCAGCTCGGCGGCGGCCGGGCCCAGCGGCGCCGGCAGCACCAGCCGGGGCGGGGCGGCGGCCTTGTAGTAGCTGACCCCGGCGACGACGTGCAGCAGCTCCAGGACCCGGCCCAGGGTGGCGACCGTGGCGTCCGACGGCGGCTCGGCCGGCAGCGGCAGGGTGATCACCTCGGTGAAGCGCTGCTCGCCGTCGGGCCCGGTGAGGGCGTAGTCGAACAACGCCTCGCCGGTGGCGAGGTCGAACGAGTAGGACGGGAAGGTGAAGGCGTCCATCCGCCGGAGCTGATCGTTGGGCACACGCCATACTAGGCCCTGGTTCGTCCGGCCGTGTCCGGCTGTGTCGCACCGGCCCGCCGCCCGGCCCCACCCTGGAGGAGATCAGCTGTGCGCCTGTCTGACCTGCGCGGACGTTCCGTCGCCGTCTGGGGTACCGGCCGGGAGGGCCGGGCGGCGGTGACCGCCGTCGCCGCGCACGGCCCGGCCGACCTGGTCGCCGTCGACGACAGCGCCAACCACCTGGCCCTGGCCTGGGAGGGGCCGCTGGCCGAGGCGGCCCCGCTGGTCACCGGGGCGGAGGGCTTCGCCCGGTTGGCCGCCGCCGACGTGGTGGTCCGCTCGCCCGGGGTGCCGAACACCCACCCGTGGATGGTCGAGCTGCGCCGCCGGGGCGTCACCGTCACCCAGGGCAGCGCGCTGTGGATGGCCGACCACGCGGCGCGCACCGTCGGGGTGACCGGCAGCAAGGGCAAGTCGACCACGTCCAGCCTGATCAGCCACCTGCTGGCCGCCGTCGAGCGGCCCAACGTCTTCGGCGGCAACATCGGGGTGCCGCTGCTGGACCTGCCGGAGGCCGAGCTGTACGTGCTGGAACTCTCCAGCTACCAGTGCTCCGACCTGACCGTCTCGCCCCGGGTGGCGGTGGTGACCTCGCTCTTCCCCGAGCACCTGGACGCCCACGGCGGCGAGCGGGAGTACTACCGCGACAAGCTCAACCTGCTGGCGCACGGGCCGCAGACGATCGTGGTCAACGGGGCCGACCCGAGGCTCGCCGCCGAGCTGGGCGACCGGCCGGTCGTGCGCGCCGGCACCCCCGACACGACCGTGGTGGCCGCCGGCCCGGACGGCATGCCCTGGTTCCACCTCGGCGACCGGCCGCTCTTCCCCCGCGCGGTGCTGCCCCTGGTCGGGCGGCACAACGAGGGCAACCTCTGCGTCGCCCTCGCCGTGCTCGACGCCCTCGGCGTGGACGTGGTGGCCCGCCGGGACACCCTCGCCGTGGCGGTCGCCGAGTTCCAGGGGCTGGCCCACCGGCTCACCGAGATCGCCGACCCGTCCGGCCTGACCTTCGTCGACGACACCCTGGCCACCAGCCCGTACGCGGCGATGCACGCGATCGACGCGTACGAGGGGCGGCCGTTGACGGTGATCGTCGGGGGCGCGGACCGGGGGCTGGACTACACGCCGCTGCGCGCGCACCTGGCCGAGCGGGAGCTGACGGTGCTCGGGGTGCCCGACAGCGGGGAGCGGATCGTCGCGGCGCTGGACGGGCTGCCGAAGGTGCGTACCGAGGTGGTGGAGGACCTGGTCGCGGCGGTGCGCCGGGCCCGCGAGGTCACCCCGGCCGGCGGGGTGGTGCTGCTCTCGCCGGCCGCGCCGAGCTACGGCCGGTTCCGCAACTTCGAACACCGCTCCGAGGTGTACGCCGACGCGATCCGGGACACCGCCCGCTAGGCCCCCGGGGGAGATCTTGGAAGATTCTGGCCCCTGGAGGGGCCGGTCGCTTCCAAGATCTCCCGTTGCGGGTTGGCTAGGTCTGGTCGGTCAGTCGCCGGTGGCGACCGTCCTCGTCGGTGTATGGGGTGGGCGTCGTGCCGTGGTGCGGGGCGGTGCTGGTGGGGTGGCGGGTGGTGCCCAGGTGCGACGGCTGGGAGGAGGCCACCCAGTCCGCCTGCGGGGCCGACCTCGAATACGGGTTCTGCTCGGCGGTGGCGTCGTTCCCCGGCGCGGTGCCGACGACCGCGCCGGGGGCCGGGCCGGCGTCCGTGTCGGGAACCGGGCCGGCGTCCGCGTCGGTCGCGGGGTCGGTTGCCGCCTGCCGAGCGGTGCGGGGCGGCTTGACCGGGGTCCAGGCGAACGCCAGGCAGCCGCCCACCAGGGCGAGCAGCATCCCGACGACGAACCCGCCCATGTTCGAGGTCAGCCAGGAGGCCAGGGCGAGCACCAGGGAGATCAACGCGTAGAAGACCCGCTGGGCCGGCTGGGCCACCAGCAGCACCCCGCAGAGCAGCAGGATCACCGGCACCAGGTACCCGGCCAACCCCTGCGGCCCGACGTGCAGGATCACCGGCAGCGGGGCGCGCAGCGTCACGAGCATCTCCACGGCGCCGAGGACGACCAGGAGCCCGCCCCAGAAGGGGCGGCTGCGCCGCCAGGCCCGCCACCGCCCACCGGCCCGACCACTGCGCGCCGTGCCGTCCGCGTCGGCCGGGCGGGCCGTGCCGTCCGCGTCGGCCCGGCGAGCCAAGCCGTCGCCGGCCGTGCCCGCCGCGCCGATGGTCGGTGCGGTGCCGTCCACGGCGGCCGGGCGCGCCGTGCCAGCGTCGGTCATCTCAGCACCCTTCGTCGGTGAACCGCATCCGCAGGTTCGGCAGGGTGAAGACCGCCGCCGTGGTCGCGTAGTTGTTCTGCCGCAGGTTGTTGATGACCACCGTGTCCGCCTGCTGGCCGAAGACGCCGGGGTTGCCCGCGACGCCGGGGACCTTGTCCAGGGTGCTGGCGTCCTGGCCGATGTCGATGTTCTTGAACGAGGCGTTACCGGCGATCTCGTCCGAGTCCACGATCAGGGTGCGGGCCGCCACCGGCTTGCCGCCGCTGCCGGCGGTGAGCTTCATGTACATGCCGCCGAGGTTGATGCTCTGGCAGAGATTGGTCAGCTCGGCCTTGTCGATCGCCGAGACGATCACGACCACCTGGCCGCCCGTCTCGCCCGCGTTGGGGCTGTCCTCGATCATGTTGTCGAGCGTGGCGAACTGCTCGAAGCCGGTCCCGTCGAGCTTGTCGGCGGTGATCACGAAGGGCATTCCGGAGATCGCGAACTGCACGCCGAGCACGCCCTGGGCGGTCAGCGCCACCATTGCGGCGGCGCCGGCCCCGACGGCCGCGAAGCTGGCCGCGAAGCGCCGCCAGCGCACACCACTGCGGGGCGGGGTCGGCTCGGTGGATATGGTGTCGTCGGACATGATGTCTCCTCTTCGAGATCGAGTCATCCGCGACTATGCGAGCAGCGCCGCGGACCGCGGCAGGATCGGATGTTCCCGCACAGGGCGTCATGGGGCCGGTGCACCGCGAAGTTACCGCCGGGTAAAGGCCGGGTCAACTCCGAACACCAGCGAATCCGGTCGATCTGCGAATTGTTGCCTATAGTGAAAAACCGCGGCGGTTTTTGATCGCCTCGGCGCGACTCAGGGCCGGGGTGGGAGCACCGGGTCGGCCGCGCAGGGCGCGGTCACGCCGGGGGTGGCGTCGGCCTCGACGGTGTGGGCGGCCCGCCCGGCGGCGGCCGGGCCGAGGAACGGGGCCGTGATGGCGTACGTCAGGACCGGCAGGAGCTGGGGCAGCTCGGTGGCGCGGCCCTGGGCGACCCGCTGCCGCACGGTGGTGTGTATCCCGCCGACCACCGCCGTGACCAGCAGTTCCTCGTCGGCGTCGGAGAGCGGTGCGCGGCGTCGGGTCGGCGGGAAGAACCGGTGGAACTCCGCGAGCAGCAGATCGCGCTCGCGCCGCGCGGCCGGGCCGGCGGCGTCGATCTCGACCAGCGCCATCCGGGCGAAGCCGGGCACGCTGGCCAGCACCTCCAGCAGCGTCCGCAGGGCGGCCCGCGCGGCGTCGGTCCACTCCGGCCCCGCCTGCTGGTACGCCTCGTCCATGAGCCGGAGCAGCACGGCGGTGCCGTGCCGGTAGGTGGCCAGGAAGGCGTCCTCCTTGCCGGCGAAGAGGGCGTAGAAGGCGGGGCGGGTCACCCCGGCCGCGCGGCAGATGTCGGTGACCCGCGCATTGTCGTAGCCGTGGGCCGCGACCTCGTGGACGAGCCCGTCGAAGAGCCGGTCGCGCTGGGTCGCCGCGACCGCCTCGGCCGACAGCCGGCGCGGGCCGCGCTTGATCGCCCGCTCGGGATCGCGCCCGAGGCGGGCTCCCGGCAGCGGCGTCGGGTCGGACGCCAGGTGCGGAGCGATCCACATTCCCATCGACCTTCCTGAATGTTGACTTTAGGACTCTCGGGGGTTTATAACTTCAATCACGTTCAGTTCTCGCAAGATAACCCATGGTCATCTTTGCTGGATGGCCGCGCCGCGCAGCTCGAGGGAGGGCTCGATGGTCGTCATTATCGCTGACGGCGAGCGCGCCCCCAAGGCCGGAAAGAAGCAGGTGACGCGGCTACGCCGCAGTGCACCAGCCGGCCCCGGTCGCTGACCGGTCGGGGCCGTCGGAGGGCGTGTCGCGTTCGCGCCGCCGATCCGCCGGCCCGCACCTGCGAGCCACACACCGTCGCCCGGTTCGGGCGGCACCCACCCGTCGCCGGCCGTCCCGGCAGCGGGAAACCGGCCGAGGGCGTCGCCCGAGGCTGCCCGTGAGCGGTCGCCCGGCCGCGCCCGGCCCGATGCCGGACGTGGTGAACCGCCGGTCGATCGCCGTTCCACCACCATCGAAAGGATCCACCATGCCCAAGTACGGACGCGCCGCCGTCGGCCTCGCCGCCGTCGCCCTGCTCGGCTCCCTCGTCGGGGCGACTCCGGCCGCCGCCGACCCGTCGCTGGCCACCAACGTCCTCACCACCGGTAGCACCAGCGGCGCCGCCGTCGCGGTCGGGGACACGCTGCAGGCCAGCCTGCAGAGCGGCACCTCCGCCACCTTCTACTCCTCGGCCACCGGCACCAGCGGCGTGAAGTGCAGCACGTCCAGCTTCACCGCCAAGACGCTGACCAACCCGCTCCGGCCGGGGACGGCCACCGAGAGCCTGACCGGGCAGACCTTCACCAACTGCACCACGAACGTGCTCGGCACGCTCGGGGTGAACAGCGTGGTCGTCAACAACCTGCCGTACGCCGTCTCCGTCACCAGCGCCGGCGTGGCCACCCTCAGCGGGTCGATCCAGAGCACCGTCTCGCTGCGCACCCTGCTCGGCAACATCACCTGCGTCTACCGGGCCAGCAGCCTCACCGGTCGGGCGTCCAACACCAACAACTCGCTCACCTTCACCAACCAGACCCTCACCAAGTCCTCCGGGCCGGGCACCTGCTTCAGCACGGCGTACTTCAGCGCGACGTACGCCCCGGTCAAGGACACCACCCAGGGCGGTGCGGCCGTCTTCGTGAGCTGACCGCGCATCCCACGGCCGGCGTCCGACCTCCCGTCGGGCGCCGGCCCGCGTGCGCCCGTCAGCCGGCGTCGAGCACGGCGTGCAGGGCGCGCATCGAGCGCAGGGCGGAGCGGATCTCCTGCAGGTGCCGGCCGGGAGTGAGCGTCGGCTCGGGCAGCCGGGCCAGGTCCGCCACCGCCGGGTCGACGCCGACGGTCTCGATCCCACAGCGGTACGGCACGGCGAGCGTGCGCAGCGCGTCGCAGTGCTGGAACGGCACGTAGAGCGGGGCGGTCACCGTCAGCACCGCGTCGCCGGGGGAGAGGCGCACGTGCTCGGCCCAGAACCGCTGGGTGTCGGCGGTGTGGGCCCGGCGGCGGTCCGGCTCGCTGGACGGGGCGGCGAGCACCCGCACCGGGGGCAGCCCCGCCGGCCGGTAGGTCCGCCAGGACCAGCAGTGGTGCGGGTGCCCGGCGTCGGCCCCGTCGGAGTCGACCGGCTCGGCCACCCCGAACGCCAGCCGGACCGCCGCGTCGAGGGCGTCGACCTCGGTGTCGCCGCCGGCGCCCCCCGCGGCGGCCAGCGTCCGCAGCTCGGCCGGCGACAGCGGCCGGAAGCTGCCCAGCACGGCCACCTCCCCGGTCACCGCCGGGCCGGCGCGGAGCAGGTGCGCGGCGTAGGCGACCCGGCGCAGGCAGGCGTGCGCCAACCCGCCGAGGACGACCAGGTGCGCGTACGCCGGGCGGGCCGGCGCGACGGGGCGGACCAGGCCCAGCGCGGCCGAGCCGGCGAGGACCAGCCGCGCGGTCGCCGCGTCGAGGGCCGGCTCCCGGGCCTCCGGGCGTTCCCGGCCGCCCCGGAAGTCCCAGTGCCGGGCGGAGAAGTCGTCCAGCGCGGCGAGCATCGCCGCCAGGTCACCGGCCGGCCACTCGCCGCCGAAGTGCCCGACCAGCTCGCGCAGCGGGGCCGAGGTCACCCAGGAACGTATGCCGTCGACGAGCTGCGCCGGGGTGACGCCCGGCTCGCCGCTGGGCAGCGGCACGTCGGGGAGGATCCGCATCCGGCGGATCGTACCGGCGGCGCGGTCGCGGTGGCGGTGCCGGCGCGCGGGCCGGCGTGCCGCGCGGACGGCGACGGATAACGGTTCGGCGCAGAGGGTTGAAGTCCCGGCCCCGCTGTCGTAGAAATTCTTCAGAAATATTTAGATACCTGAAGACAACTGACAGCATGCCTCGCCCGGGGGCCGTCATCCCTCATCGGCGGCCGCCCGTCACGACCCGAGGAGACACCATGAACAGGCGTGACATCCTTCAGCGCAGCGCCGCCGCCGGCCTGCTGGCCACCCCCGCCGCCGGCCTGCTGGCCGGCTGCGCCACCGGCGGGGGCGGTGACTCCGGGGACACCAAGAAGTACCAGGGCACCAAGTCCGCGCAGAACCCGCTCGGGGTGGCCGAGGACGCGCCCCTGGAGGTGGTGATCTTCAACGGCGGCTTCGGCGAGGACTACGCCAAGGCCCACGAGGCGATGTACACCGCCAACCACCCCAAGGCGAAGATCAAGCACTCGGCCACGGCGGAGATCAGCAAGACCCTCCAGCCGCGCTTCGTCGACGGCACCCCGCCGGACGTGGTCAACAACTCCGGCGCCGGCCAGATCGACTTCAACGGCCTGGTCTCCCAGAACGCCCTGGCCGACCTGGGTGAGCTGCTGGCCGCCCCGAGCCTCGACATCCCCGGCAAGACCGTCAAGGAGACCCTGCTGCCGGGCACGGTCGAGGTCGGCTCGTACGACGGCAAGTTCCTGGTGATGAACTACACCTACACCGTCTACGGCATCTGGCACTCCACCAAGCTCTTCGCCGACCGGGGCTGGGACTACGCGAAGACCTGGGACGACCACATCGCCCTGTGCAAGAAGATCAAGGCCGCGGGCATCGCCCCCTGGACGTACGCCGGCAAGCACCCCCGCTACATGAGCTGGCCGGTGATCTCCACGGCGATCAAGTTCGGCGGCCCCTCGGTCGCCCTCGCGATCGACAACCTGGAGCCGAACGCCTGGAAGTCCGAGGCGATGAGGACCGCGGCCGACGCCTGGCACCAGATCGTCAAGGACAAGTTCATCCTGGACGGCTCGCCCGGCCTGGACCACGTGCAGTCGCAGACCGCGTGGTGCCAGGGCAAGGCGGCCTTCATCTCCTGCGGCTCCTGGCTGGAGAACGAGCAGAAGTCGGTCCTGCCGGCCGGGTTCAACATGACCGTCGCGCCGACGCCGAGCCTGGGCGGCGACAAGCTGCCCTTCGAGGCGGTCCGGGGCACCGCCGGCGAGCCGTTCATGGTGCCGGCGAAGGCCCGCAACGTCGCCGGTGGCCTGGAGTACTTCCGCACCATGCTGTCGAAGAAGGGCGCGCAGGACTTCACGAAGAAGGTCGCCAGCCTCCCGGTGATCGCCGGGGCCACCGAGGGCGTCGAGCTGCCGTTCGGGCTGACCAGCGTGGTCAAGGCCCTGGAGGCCTCCGGCGACAACGGCTTCAACTGGGTCTACAACAACTACTACCGCAAGCTGGAGCGCAACCTCGTCGACGCCGCGTGCGGCGAGTTCTTCAGCGGCCGGATCGGGCCGGCGGAGTTCCTCGACCAGTGCCAGAAGGGCGCCGACTCGATCGCCGCCGACACCTCGATCAAGAAGTACAAGCGGTCGGCATGAAGCACGGCCGCTACCCCCTGATCATCACGTTCCTGGTCCCGCCGCTGCTGCTCTACGTGGTGTTCGTCGTGTCGCCGTACCTGCAGACGTTCCAGATCGCGACCACCGACTGGCTGGGGTACTCCGCCGAGGCCAACCCGGTGGGACTGGCCAACTTCAAGGCGCTGTGGCACGACGACTACGTGTGGAACGCGCTCAAGAACAACGCGATCCTGCTCGCCCTGGTGCCGGTGGTCACCATCGTGCTCGGGTTGTTCTTCGCCACCATGCTCAGCATGGGCGGGCGGCGGGGCCGGGCCGGGGTCACCGGGGTACGCGGCGGCGCGTTCTACCGCACCGTCTACTTCTTCCCGCAGGTGCTCTCGGTGGTGATCATCGCGGCCCTCTGGAAGGAGGTCTACCACCCCAGCAGCGGGCTGCTCAACGGCATCGTGGGCGCGGTGGGGCTGCCCACGCCGGCCTGGCTGGGCGACCCGCGTACGGCGTTCTGGTGCGTGCTGGCGGTGATGGTCTGGGCCAACGTCGGGTTCTACGTGGTCCTCTTCGGCGCGGCCATGTCGTCGATCCCGAAGGAGATCTACGAGGCGGTGCTGCTCGACGGCGCGTCGCGGTGGGTGACCCTGCGCCGGATCACCATTCCGCTGCTCTGGGACACCGTGCAGGTCGCCTGGATCTACCTGGCCATCGCCGCGCTGGACGGCTTCATCCTGGTGCAGCTGATGACCAACGGCGGCCCGAACTTCTCCACCGACGTGATCGGCGTGCGGCTCTACGACACCGCGTTCGGCAGCGAGACCAAGTTCGGCTACGCCTCGGCGATCGGCGTGGTGATGTTCTTCCTTACGCTGTCGATGGCCGTGCTGGCGATGCGTGCCAGCCGGCGGGAACGGATCGAGCTGTCATGACCGTTATCGATCAGCCGGTGGCCGGGCCGGTCGGCACCACCGACCGGCCCGCCGGAATGCGCGAGGACCGGGGCGTGGCCAACGTGCTGTCGCACGGGTTCCTGGTCTTCTGGGGCGCGCTGACCGTGCTGCCGCTGCTCTGGATGGCGCTGAGCTCGTTCAAGACCAACGCCGAGATCATCGCCGACCCGTGGGGGCTGCCCGGCGCGCTGCACCTGGACAACTGGGCGCGGGCCTGGAGCCAGGCGCACCTGGGCCGGTACTTCCTCAACAGCACGGTGGTGGTGACCGGCTCGGTCGCCCTCACCATGGTGATGGGGGCCGCCGCCGCGTACGTCTTCGCGCGGTACGAGTTCCGGGGCCGGCAGCTCGCCTACTACCTCTTCGTCGGCGGGCTGATGTTCCCGGTCTTCCTGGCCCTGGTGCCGCTCTTCTTCGTGGTCCGCAGCGCCGGCCTCTTCGGCACCTGGACCGGGCTGGTCCTGGTCTACTCCGCGTACTCCCTGCCATTCACGGTCTTCTTCCTGACCGCGTTCTTCCGCACCCTGCCGAGCTCGATCGGGGAGGCGGCGCTGGTCGACGGCTGCGGCCACTTCCGGCTCTTCTTCCGGGTGATGCTGCCGATGGCCCGTCCGGGTCTGATCAGCGTCGCGATCTTCAACTTCCTCACCCACTGGAACCAGTTCCTGCTGCCCCAGGTGCTGTTGCAGGGCGACGAGAGCAAGTGGATGCTCGCCCAGGGCCTCGCCGCGCTCTCGGTCAACCAGGGCTACGCCGGCGACTACGCCCAGCTCTTCGCGGGCCTCACCATGGCGGTGGTGCCGGTGCTGCTGGTCTACGTGATCTTCCAGCGTCAGGTCCAGTCCGGCCTCACCGCCGGCCAGCTCAAGTAGCCCCGCCCGGTCGGGTCGGGGGCGGGACCAGCAGCGCGTGCAGGGCCGCCGGGTCGGTGACCTCGGGCAGGTCGCGGGCGGCGAGCCAGGCCGCCGCGGCGGCCCCGTCGCCGGCGGTGCGCAGCGGCGCGTCCGGCCAGCGCCGGGCCAGTTCCGCCCGGACGGCGGCGGCCAGTGGGGTCCCGCCGGTGAGCAGGCCGCCGCCGAGGACCACCGGGTCCCCGTCGCCGGCCGGGCGGATCCGGGCGGCACCGTCGGCCAGCAGGACGGCGGCCTCGGCGATCAGCGCGGCGGCGACCGGCTCGGCCTCCGCGGCGGCGCTGACCACCAGCGGCGCGAGCCGGGCCAGCTCCACCGGCGGGCGGCGGGTGACGGCCTGGATCAGCGCGTCCACGGTGTCCCGGGGGCGGGGGGCCACCCGGTCGTCGCCGAGCAGTTCGACGAGGACCCGGCGGCCCAGCGGCCCCGGCGCGCGGGCGGCGTCCAGGTCGGCCAGCAGCCGGCGGACCGCCTCGCGGCCCAGCCAGAACCCGGAGCCGGCGTCGCCGAGCAGCCAGCCGTGCCCGTCGGCGACCCGGTCCAGCCGCAGGTCGCGCACCTGCGCGGCGATGGCCCCGGTGCCGGCGATGAGCACGGTGCCGTGCGGGCCGGCGGTGCCCGAGGCGTACGCGACGAGGGCGTCGCCGTGCACCGCGTACGGGCAGCGCAGGCCGGCGTCGCGCCAGGCCCGGTCGAACGCCGCGCGCCCGGCCGGGTCGGCCAGCAGCCGCCCCGCCCCGGCCAGCCCGATCGTGCCGGCCCGCACCCGGTCCGGGTCCACGCCGGACAGTGCCCCGCGCAGGGCCGCGCGAAGCTCGTCGGCGGCCCGTTCGGCGCCGTGGCTGGTGGGGTTGCCCCCGCCGGCCCGGCCGGTGCCGAGGCGTTCCCCGGTCAGGGCGAGGGCGACGGCCCGGGTGGACGTACCCCCGACGTCGAGACCGACCACGACGGTGTCGGACATGCGTTGGGCCTCCCTGTGCCGCGCCGATCTGCCGATTCATGCTGGTCGAAGCGGGTGTGGAGGGCAAGGGTGGACCGCGGATCGACCACGGTGCACCAGGTAACAGTTTGAAAACTTCGACCACGGTCTTGACAGGAAGTGCCCTCTAGTAAGAACTTTTACCACTAACAGTTAATACTCTTTCTCGAAAGGCGTCGCATGGATCACGAGGTGCACGTCCCCGTCGGGGCCGCCGTGGTCGACGTCGACGCCGCCGACCGCCGGGGCGTGCTGGCCCGGGTCCGGGCCGGCACGGGCGAGCTGACGGGCGCGCTGCGCCGGGTCGCCGAGCACGTGCTCAGCGACCCCGAGGCCGCCGCCCGGTCGACCATCGTGGAGCTGGCGGAGCGCAGCGGCACCTCCCCGGCCACCATCACCCGGTTCTGCCGGGCGATGGGCTTCGAGGGGTACGCGGACCTGCGCCTCGGCATCGCCGCCGAGACCGGCCGGGCCCGCTCCGCCGGCTGGACCGTCGACATCGGCCGGGAGATCCAGCCCGGCGACCCCCTGGAACGGGTGCTCGGTCAGATCATGGCCGCCGACACCCGGGCCATGCACGACACCGCGGCGCTGCTCGACCTGGCCGAGGTGGAGCGGGCGGCGGTGGCCATCGCCCGCGCCAGCCGGGTCGACATCTTCGGCGCCTCCGGCAGCGCCCTGGTCGGCGCGGAGATGCAGTTCAGCCTGCACCGCATCGGGGTGGCCGCCTGGGTGTGGAGCGACGTGCACGAGGGGCTGGCCAGCGCCGCGCTGCTCGGCCCCGGCGACGTGGCGCTGGGCGTGTCGCACACCGGGCAGACCCGGGAGACCATCGAGATGCTCGCCGAGGCCGGCAGCCGGGGCGCGACCACCGTCGCCGTCACCGGCTTCCCCCGCTCGCCGCTGGCCGAGCTGGCCGACGTCGTGCTGCTCACCGCCAGCCAGGCCACCACCTTCCGCCCGGACGCGCTCTCCGCCCGGCATCCGCAGCTCGTCGTGCTCGACCTGCTCTACATCGCCGTGGCGCAGCGCACCCACGACCGCGCCCACGCGGCCTTCCTGCGCACCGCCCAGGCCGTCGACGGACACAAGGCCGCGAAGCAGGCGACCGCGTGAGCCGGGCCGAGGAGCACGACGGGGGCCATCGCACGCTCAGCGCCCAAAGGCGCGCCGACGCCGTGCCGGAGCACGGCGCGCCGTACGGCGACGCACTGCTGCCGCTCGAGGGCGGCGGCGCGGTCTGTGCGGTCTCCCCGGTCACCACGGCGCCGCTGGCGCAGGTGCTGACCGCCGAGGTCGTACGACGGTTCCACCAGGCCGGAGAGGTTCCCCCTGTTCACCTCTTGGCCAACGTCCCCGGTGGGGACGCGCACCACCTCGCCCTCGAGTCGCGGTACGCCGGGCGTCTCCGGCGCACCGCCTGATTCGACACCTCAAGGAGAGACGACGATGTCCGTTACCCCCGAGAAGTTGACCGAGCTGAGCCGGCGCACCGTGCTGGGCCGCGCCGCCGCGGCCGGCCTGCTCGTCACCCCGGCCGCCGGCCTGCTCAGCGCCTGCGCGACCAGCGGCTCCGACGAGGAGAACACCAAGGCCGAGACCGGCACCAAGAGCGCCACCAACCCGTTCGGCGTCAAGGAGGACGCCCTGCTGGAGGTGGTCATCTTCAACGGCGGCTACGGCGAGAAGTACGCCACCGACGTGCACGAGCCGCTCTACAAAAAGGCGTTCCCGAAGGCGGAGGTCAAGCACCAGGCGACCCAGGCGGTCTCCACCGTGCTGCAGCCCCGCTTCGCCTCCGGCAACCCGCCCGAGTTCGTCAACAACTCCGGCGAGAAGCTGATCGACTTCGGCTCGCTGGTCGCCGACGGCCAGCTCCAGGACCTCACCGAGCTCTGGGACGCCCCCTCGGTCGACGACCCGAGCAAGAAGGTCCGCGACACCGTCGTCCCCGGCACCGTCGAGGCGGGCTCGTTCAACGGCAAGCCGTACGTGCTCTACTACGTCTCCACCGTCTTCGGCCTGTGGTACTCGGGCAAGCTGTTCAAGGACAAGGGCTGGGCCCCGGCAAAGGACTGGACCGAGTTCATCGCCCTGCTCGACAAGATCAAGGCCGCCGGCATCACCCCGTACGGCTACGCCGGGGCGAACGCCGCGTACTACCAGTGGAACGTGATCCTGACCCACGCCGCCAAGATCGGCGGCCCGGACGTGCTGAAGAACATCGACAACCTGGAGGACGGCGCCTGGCAGCAGGACGCCGTGAAGCAGGCCGCCGCGGCGTGGGCCGAGGTCGGCGCGAAGTACGTCGACAAGAGCTTCGAGGGGCTCAAGCACACCGACGTGCAGCTGCGGCAGAACCAGTACAAGCTGGGCTTCTACCCCAGCGGCGACTGGCTGGAGGGCGAGCAGAAGAAGGACACCCCGGCCGGCTTCGAGTACCAGCTCATGCCGGTGCCGAGCCTGTCGGCGTCGGACAAGATGCCGGCCACGGCGCTGCGCGCCACCGCCGGCGAGGGGTACTTCGTCTCGGCCAAGAGCAAGAACCCGCGCGGCGGGCTGGAGTACATGCGCCAGATGCTCTCCACCGCCGGCGCGAAGGGCTTCACCGAGGTGGTCAAGGCCCCGACCGTGGTCACCGCCGGCTCGGAGGGCTACGCCTTCCCGCCCGGCGTGGCCAGCTCGCAGGCCGCGCTCAAGGCCGCCGGCCAGGACGTCTTCAACATCTACTTCGACGGTTGGTACAAGGAGCTCGACACCGAGGCCCGCGCCGCCACCAACGAGCTGATGTTCGGTCGGATCAAGGCGGACGCCTTCGTGGAGCGGGTGCAGAAGCGCGCCGACTCGATCAAGAAGGACAGCTCCGTCACCAAGTTCAAGCGCTGATCGGAGCGGGATCATGCGGCACGGCAAGTATCCGTTCGTGATCGGGTTCCTCTTCGCCCCGGTCACGCTGTACGTCGTCTTCGTCATCGCACCGTACGCCCAGGCGTTCCAGATCTCGATGACCAACTGGCGGGGCCTGTCGGCTCCCCAGTGGGTGGGCTTCGACAACTACCGCAGGCTGCTGGACGACGGCAGCTTCTGGAAGGCGGTCCAGCACCACGGCGTACTGCTGCTTGCCCTGCCGCTGATCACGATCGCCATCGCGCTGCTCTTCGCCTTCCTGCTCAACGTGGGCGGGCGCAGCGTCGGCGGCCAGCGGCGCGGGGTCCGGGGGTCGGGGTTCTACCGGGTGGTGTTCTTCTTCCCCCAGGTGCTGGCCGTGGCGATCATCGCGGTGCTGTTCCAGATGGTCTACCGGCCCAACGAGGCCGGCCTGATCAACGGCGTGCTCATGAAGATCGGCTTCGATCCGGTGCTCTTCCTGATCCGGCCGAACCTGGCGCTCTGGTCGATCATCGCGGTGCTGGTGTGGCAGGCCGTCGGCTTCTACGTGGTGCTCTTCTCGGCGGGGATGGCCTCCATCCCCGGCGAGATCTACGAGGCCGCCGAGGTCGACGGGGCCAGTCGGGTCACGCTCTTCTTCCGCATCACCCTGCCGCTGCTCTGGGACACCCTCCAGGTGGCCTGGGTCTACCTCGGCATCGCCGCGTTCGACGCGTTCGCGATCGTCGCGGTGCTCTCGGTCGACAGCGGCGGCCCCGACGGCGCGACCACGGTGCTGGCGATGGAGATCTACCGCAACGCCTTCGTCTACTCGAAGTACGGCTACGCCTCGGCGATGGGTGTGGCCCTGTTCTTCCTCACCCTCACGTTCGCGGCGTTGACGCTGCGGCTGACCAAGCGGGAAAGCGTGGAGTACTGACGATGAAGACCACGTTGCCCTCGACGCCGCCGGCGTCGACACCGCCGGCCGGCCGGCCCGGCGCGGCCGGCCCGCAGGACAAGGCCCGCCACTCGGAGGTGCGGGTCTTCGCCCGCCTCGGCCACGTCGCGCTCGCCGTCTGGGCGGTGATCGTCATCGTGCCGATCCTCTGGACGTTCCTCGCGGCGTTCAAGAACACCAGCGAGATCTTCAGCAGCCCCTGGACGCTCCCGGCGGAGCTGCGCTGGGAGAACTTCGGTCGGGCGTGGACCAAGGCGCACGTCGGCCGGTACTTCGTCAACAGCGTCGTCGTGGTCGGGTGCAGCACCTTCCTCACCATGCTGCTCGGCTCGATGGCCGCGTACGTGCTGTCGCGCTACAAGTTCTGGGGCAACCGCGCGATCTACTACCTGTTCGTCTCCGGGCTGGCGTTCCCGGTCTTCCTGGCCCTGGTGCCGCTCTTCTTCGTGGTGAAGAACCTGGGCCTGCTGGACACCCACACCGGGGTGATCCTGGTCTACACCGCGTACTCGCTGCCGTTCACCGTCTTCTTCCTCGCGGCGTTCTTCCGGTCGCTGCCGAACTCGGTGGCCGAGGCCGGGCTGATCGACGGCTGCTCGCACACCCGGCTGTTCTTCCAGGTGATGGTGCCGATGGCCAAGCCCGGCCTGATCAGCGTGGCGATCTTCAACGTGATCGGCCAGTGGGCGCAGTACCAACTGCCGCTGGTGCTGCTCTCCAACGCCAAGGAGAAGTGGGTGCTCACCCAGGGCATCGCCGACATCTCCGTCAACGCCGGCTACGAGGCGGACTGGTCCGGGCTCTTCGCCGCCCTGACCATCGCCATCCTGCCGATGATCATCGTCTACGCCATCTTCCAGCGGCAGATCCAGTCCGGCCTCACCGCCGGCGTGGGGAAGTGACGACGCGCACCCGACCGCCCGCGTACCCGCAGGAGAGCGGCCGTTTCCACCCGGAACGGCCGCTCTTCGGCGTCCCGGGCGCCGCGCGGTGTCACACCCGTGAGGCAGACTCGCGGACGTGGCGGCGGTGGCGGTGGTGGCGGGCGAGCGGGGCGGGGGAGTGCTGCAACCCCTCGATCCCGCCGGTGGGCCCGCCGGCCCACCCGAGCCGGTGGCCGACCTCGCCGCCGCGGTGGCCGCCCGGGAGGCCACCGGGCACCCGCGCTGGGTCTGGGGCGCCGGGGCCACGGTCTACCCGGCGCTGCTGCGCGCCGGGGTCCGCCTCGAGCGCTGCCACGACGTCGAGCTGACCGAGTCGCTGCTGCTCGGGCACGCCGGCCGGTGGGGCGAGCCGCGCTCGGTCGCCGCCGCCTGGGCCCGGCTGACCGGCGCGCCGGTGCCGCCGGACCCGCCGGCCCGCCCCGCCGAGCCGCCGGGCCACGGGCAGGGCGCGCTCTTCGACCCGCCGAGCGGCCCGCCGGGGCCGGGCATCGAGGCCCTGACCCGGGTGTACGCCGACCAACTCGCCCGGATCGCCGCGACCGCGCGCCCCGGCCGGTTCCGGCTGCTGGTGGCCGCCGAGTCGGCCGGCGCGCTGATCGCCACCGAGATGGGCGCGGTCGGGCTGCCCTGGCGGGTCGAGGTGCACGGCGAGATCCTCGCCGAGCTGCTGGGCGAGCCCTCTCCGGTCGGCGGCCCGCCCCGCCGGCTGGCCGAGCTGGCCGCCCGGATCGCCGCGGCGTTCGGGGTGCGCCAGCTGCACGTCGACTCCCCGGCCGAGCTGCTGCGGGCGTTCGCCCGCGCCGGGGTGGAGGTGCCCAACACCCGGGCCTGGGTGCTGCGCGCGGTCGACCACCCGGCGGTGCCGCTGCTGCTGGAGCACAAGGAGCTCTACCGGATCTGGACGGCGCACGGCTGGGCCTGGCTCGACACCTGGGTGCGCGGCGGCCGGTTCCACCCGGAGTACATTCCGGCCGGGGTGGTCTCCGGCCGGTGGGCCACCCGGGGCGGCGGCGCGCTGCAGATCCCCAAGGTGATCCGGCGCGCGGTGGTGGCCGATCCGGGGTGGCGCTTCGTCGTCGCCGACGCCGGCCAGCTGGAGCCGAGGGTGCTGGCCGCGGTCTCCGGCGACGCCCGGCTGGCCGCCGCCGGCGGGGCGGGCGACCTCTACGCCGCGCTGGCCCGGGACTCCTTCGGCGGCGACCGGGCCCGCGCCAAGGTGGCCCTGCTCGGGGCCATGTACGGGCAGACCGGCGGGGCGGCCGTCCCCGCCCTGGCGGTGCTGCGGCGCAACTACCCGACCGCGTTCGCGTACGTCGAGGCGGCGGCCCGCACTGGGGAGGCCGGCGGCCTGGTCCGGTCCTGGCTGGGGCGCACCTGCCCGCCCGGCGCGGTCGGCGTCACCGACGGCGACGAGGCGGGGGCCGACCCGGTCGGTGCGGCCGACCCGCAGGGCCCCCGGGCGCGGGCGGCCCGCTCGCGGGGCCGGTTCACCCGCAACTTCGTCATCCAGGCCACCGCCGCCGAGTGGGCGTCCACCCTGCTGGCCACCCTGCGGGCGGAGCTGGCCGGCACGGGCGCCGAGCTGGTCTTCTTCCAGCACGACGAGGTGGTGGTGCACTGCCCGGCCGGGCAGACCGACGCGGTGGCGCGGGCGGTGCGCGCCAGCGGCGACCGGGCCACGGCCCTGCTCTTCGGTGCCACCCCGGTCCGGTTCCCGCTGGACGTGTCGGTGGTGGACTGCTACGCCGACGCCGATTGACCGCCGGTGCCGGCCGCCGCCCCGCATCGCGTCGCCCCCTGCGGCAAATATCCTTTTCGCCCCGACACTCATCCATCCGGTGCTCGTTGCACCCGGTGTGCGTATCGCAGGAATGATCATCGCGGCGGGCGGGGGACGGCGCCTCGGCGGCCCCGAGGCGCTGCTGCACCAGGGCGAGCGGCCCCTCGTGGACCGGATGGTCGACACCATGACCGAGGCCGGCTGCCAGCAGATCGTGGTGGTGCTGGGCGCGGCGGCCGACCAGGTCCGGCAGACCGCCGACCTGTCCCGCGCCACCGTGGTGGTCAACCGCGCGTGGGGGACCGGGGTGGGCTCGTCGATCCGGGCGGGCCTCGCCGCGCTGACCGACGAGACGATCGAGGCGGTCGTGGTGGTGCCGGTCGACATGCCGGGGCTCACCTCGGCGGCGGTACGGCGGGTGGCCGCGCTGCCGTACCCGGACGCGCTGGCCTGCGCGACCTACGACGGGCTGCGCGGCTACCCGATGCTCTTCGGCCGCCGGCACTGGTCCGGCATCGCCACCCTGGCCAGCGCCGACGTCGGCGCCCGGCCGTACCTGATGGCGCACAAGGACCAGATCGTGGACATCGCCTGCGACACGGTGGCCGACGGCAGCCGCGTCGACACCCCGGAGCTGATGGCCCTCTACGGGCTGACCGTCCCGCCCCAGCGGGTCGGCGCGTGACCGCCCGCCGGTCGTAGCAGCGCGGCCCGCCGGCCCCGGTGGGCTGCGGCGGGCCCATGTCCAGGGGTTTTCGCGGTATCACTTGACAGCGTGATGACCGACGATTGGGGCAAGGATCTGCGCGGCGATCCGCCGGGTCCAGGCCCGGGTGGACGCCGTCGCGCAGGCCCTCTGACCCACCCCACGGATGAGGAGCCTCGACCATGCCTGACCAGGTGTACCTCGGTATATCCACCACCGAGATCGATCCGGCGGTGGCGGCGGTCGTCAACGGTCGCGTCGTCGCGTACGCCGAGGAGGAACGGTTCCTGCGCACCAAGCATGCGCCGGGCCGCTACCCGGACCGGGCGCTGCGCTACTGCCTGGAGACCGCCGGGGTGAGCCTGGACGAGGTCGCGTCGGTCACCGTCGGTTTCGACCTGGCCGCCTACACCGACGGCCGGATGCGGCGCTTCTTCGACGGCATGGCGCAGGAGTGGCCGCTGGACCCGGCCACCCTGAGCTGGCAGCGCGGCGCCCTGAACTCGATGAGCATTCCCGGGCAGACGGCCAAGCACCACCTCCACTGGCGGCGGCAGTTCGGCGACATCGCCTTCCCGCCGATCCGCTTCGCGCCGCACCACTACACCCACGCGTTCCAGTCGGCGATGGAGTCGCCGTTCGAGTCGGCCGTCGTGCTGACCCTGGACGGCTCCGGCGACGAGCACACCACCGTGCTGTGGCTCAAGCGGGGCGCGGAGCTCACGGCGCTGCGCGAGGTGCGCATGCCGCACTCCCTCGGCTGGTTCTACGCCGCGTTCACCGAGTACCTCGGGTTCGACGCCTACGACGGCGAGTACAAGGTGATGGGGCTGGCCGCGCACGGAAAGCCCGACCCGGCCCTGGCGGAGCTCGTCGGGCAGGTGCTGCTGCCGGCGTCCGACGGCGTCGAGTTCCGGCTCGACCCGTCCTACATCCACTACGGGGAGCACTCGTACTCGCGGCGGTTCACCGACAAGCTCGTCAAGCTGCTCGGCGCCCCGCCGCGGCTGCCCCGCGACCCGGTCGACGAGTGGCACATCGACCTGGCCTTCGCGGTGCAGCAGGCGCTGGAGGACGCGGCCTGCCGGCTGATCCGGTGGGGCGTCGCGCAGACCGGCGTCTCCGAGGTGTGCATCGGCGGCGGGGTCGGGCTGAACGTGAAGATGAACTCGCGGATCTTCGCGCTGCCCGAGGTCACCGACGTCTTCGCCCACCCGCTCTGCGCCGACAGCGGCCAGGCGGCGGGCGCCGCGCTGGTCACCTGCCACCGGGAGACCGGGGCGCTGCCACCGCCGCTGACCTCCCTCGCCTGGGGCCCCGAGCAGGACAACGCGGAGATCGAGGCGGTGCTGAGCAACGCCGGCGTCGCCTACACCCGCAGCGACGACATCTGCGAGACGATCGCCGCGGAGCTGGTCGCCGGCCGGCTCGTGGCCTGGTGCCAGGGGCGGCTGGAGGCGGGCCCGCGCGCCCTCGGGCAGCGCAGCATCCTCGCCGATCCGCGCAGCGTCGAGGTCCGGGACCGGGTCAACGCGGCGGTCAAGCAGCGCGAGCTGTGGCGTCCGTTCGGCCCGTCGATGATCGCGTCGGCGGCGGAACGCTACTTCACCCGGCACACCGACTCGCGGTACATGACCATGGCCTTCCCGGCCAGCGAGGCGCTGTGCCGCGACGCGCCGGCGATCGTGCACACCGACGGCAGCTCCCGGGTGCAGATCGTGCACGCCTCGGCGACCCCCCGCTACCACCGGCTCATCGAGCGCTTCGGCGAGCTCACCGGCGTCCCCGTGGTGCTCAACACCTCGCTCAACGTGCGCGGCGAGCCGGTGGTCTCCACCACGGAGGACGCGCTGCGGACGTTCTTCGCCACCGGGCTGGACGTGCTGGCCGTCGGTGACTTCGTCGTGCGCAAGGACCGGGCCGGCCAGCCGGCCCAGCGCTGAGGGCACGGCGGCGGCCGGGTCACCCCCACCGGTGGCCCGGACCGAGGCCCCCAGCGGTCTCAGGTCGCCGGGCCCGCCCCGACCACGTCGCAGTCGTACCCCGTCGACGCGCCGGCCACCAGCTCGACCGTGGCCGTGCCGTCGACGTACGAGACGTCGAACTCCGCCCCCGGGCCGTCGCCGGGCGAGGGCACCCGCACCCGCGTCCGCTGCCCCGGCGCGGGGGCGAAGAGCCGCAGCCGTACGCCGTCGGCCCACTCGTAGTCCGGCCGGTCGCCGGTGGACCCGAACGGGATCACCGCGCCGGGCCGGGCCAGCACCGGCAGGCTGTCGAAGCCGTGCTTCTCGGTCACCCACGCCGGCCCGGTGAGCTGCCGGCCGGTGACCAGGTGCGTCCAGGTGCCGGCCGGCACCCAGAACGTCACCTCGCCGTCGGCGCTGAACACCGGCGCGACGAGCACGTCGGGGCCGAGCATGTACTGCCGGTCCAGGTACGCCGAGGCCGGGTCGTCGGGGAACTCCACGATCATCGGGCGCATCGTCGGCAGGCCCTCGCGGTGGGTCTGCTCGGCGGTCGCCGCGAGGTACGGCATCAGGCGCAGCTTGAGCCGGGTGAAGTGGCGCAGCACCTCGACGGCCTCCTCGTCGAAGGCCCACGGCACCCGGTACGAGTCGGAGCCGTGCAGCCGCGAGTGCGACGACAGCAGCCCGAACGCGATCCACCGCTTGAACACCGCCGGGTCCGGGGTGCCCTCGAAGCCGCCGATGTCGTGGCTCCAGTAGCCGAATCCGGACGCCGACAGCGACAGCCCGCCGCGCAGCGACTCGGCCATCGACGCGAAGGTGGACTCGCAGTCGCCGCCCCAGTGCACCGGCAGGCGTTGGCCGCCCACGGTGGCCGAGCGGGCGAAGACGATCGCCTCGCCGGCCCCGCGCTCGGCCTCCAGCAGCCCGAAGACCGCCTGGTTGTAGAGCTGGGTGTAGTAGTTGTGCATCCGCTGCGGGTCCGACCCGTCGTGCCAGACCACGTCGGTGGGGATCCGCTCGCCGAAGTCGGTCTTGAAGCAGTCCACGCCCATGTCGAGCAGGGCCCTGAGCTTGCCGCAGAACCAGGCCGTCGCGTCGGGGTTGGTGAAGTCGACCAGCGCCATGCCGGCCTGCCACTTGTCGCACTGCCACACCGAGCCGTCGGCCCGGCGCACCAGGTACCCGGCCCGGCGGCCCTCCTCGAACAGGTGGGAGCGCTGGGCGACGTACGGGTTGATCCAGACGCAGACCTTCAGCCCGCGCTCGCGCAGCCGGCGTAGCATCGCTGGCGGATCGGGGAAGGTCGCCGGGTCCCAGACGAAGTCGACCCAGTGGAACTGCCGCATCCAGAAGCAGTCGAAGTGGAACACCGACAGCGGCAGGTCCCGCTCGGCCATCCCGTCGATGAACCCGGTGACGGTCGCCTCGTCGTACGAGGTGGTGAACGACGTCGACAGCCACAGCCCGTACGACCACGCGGGGACGCGGGCGGGGCGGCCGGTCAGCGCGGTGTAGCGCCGCAGCACGTCCTTCGGGGTGGGGCCGTCGATCACGAGGTAGGTCAGCGACTGCCCCTCGACGCTGAACTGGGTCTGCGCCACCACCTCCGAGGCGACCTCGAACGACACGTGCTCCGGGTGGTCGACCAGGACGCCGTAGCCGGCGCTGCTGAGATAGAACGGCACGTTCTTGTACGCCTGCTCGGTGGCGGTGCCGCCGTCGGCGTGCCAGATGTCGACGGCCTGACCGTTCTTGACGAACGGGCCGAAGCGCTCGCCGAGGCCGTACACGGTCTCGCCGACGCCCAGCGCCAGTCGCTCGTGGACGAAGCTGCGCCCCGCGTCGTCGGTGACCACGCCGACGCTGCGCTCGGTCGAGGCGGTGACCAGCCGGTCGCCGCGCAGGAAGTCGACCCGCCAGCCGCCGGTGCGGGCGACCCGGGCGGTCAGCTCGCCGGTGGTCAGCGAGGCGTACTGCGGGGTGACGGTCACGGTGACCGGGTGGTCGTCGCCGGTGCGCAGCGCGAAGCGGGGCAGCCGGGGCGGCCCGCCGAGGTGGTGGCCGATGCTCACCCCGACGACGCCCGGCGCGGGGGAGAAGAACCGGACGGTGACCACCGGCATGTTGAGGGTGTCGCCCCGGGTGGCGAGCCGACCGGTCGGCGCGAAGACGGTGAAGCCGCGCTCGTCGGGCTGCACCGATTCGACGGTGCGGGGGCGCAGCAGGGTGACGCCCGGTCGCAGTTGCCAGTACCCGTCGGTGAACTTCACGTCCCGCACTCCCGCCGTGCTGCCGTGGCTCGTCGCGCGCGCCCCGGGCGGCTCACGCGACGGCGCGCACGACGAGGTGTGTCGCCGGCCCCCGGTCCACGGTGGCCGCCGGAGTCGTCGAAACGCTTCGACTCAGCGTTCGACAGACCGTAGGACATCCGTCACGAATGCGTCAACAGCCGACGGGGAATCCGGCGTCCCGGCAGCGGTGCCCGCCCGGCCGCCTGCCGGCCCGCCCGCCCGGCCGCCTGCCGGCCCGCCCGCCCGGCCCTCGGAGGCGAGGGCCGGGGCGGACGGGCGGGGCGGGGGTCAGATCTCGATGCCGAAGCGGCGCAGCACCGAGGGGGCCACCAGGCCAAGCGTGGCCAGCACGGAGAGCCCGGTCAGCACCCCGCGCAGCACGATCACCTCGGTCTTGCTGCCGGTGCGCAGGGCGATGCTGTTCGGCAGCCCGATCGGCGTCCACATCCGGCGCTTGATCGGGATCGGCCAGAGGATCGGCACCCCGGCCCGGGTGATCATGTCGCCGAGGATGTGCACGAAGCAGCCCACCCCGACGGCCAGCCCGATCAGCGGATAACCCCGGTCGCCGGGCAGGTTGGCGAAGGTGAACCACGCGGCGGCGGCCGAGGTCAGGGTCACGATGACCCAGCCCGCCCGCTCCGCCCAGCGGTCGAAGAGCCCGCGCAGGGCCAGGCCGAACATGAAGAACAGGATGCCGACCACGGCCCACTTGCCGTACGCGGTGCAGAGCGCCGTGGTGCCCCAGCCGACCAGCGCGGTGAACGGCAGGGTGTGGGTCAGCGTGCGGTGGCCGTTGTTGCGGCGCGGGTCCTTGCTCAGCTTGGTGGCGTAGTAGACGCCGAGGGAGATCTTCTCCATCACCTCGGCGACGAAGAGGCTGACCACGCCGAACGTGCGGGCCACCGTGGCGCCGCCCTGGTTGCGGGTGACCTTGCCGGAGAGGTCGAGGTCGGGGAAGAGCGCGCCGCCGGCGCAGACCGCGGTGCCGACCGCCAGCGCCAGCGGCGACTGCTCGTAGTCGGCGAACTGGTCGAGCGCCCAGGACCCGGTCAGCCACACCGCCGCGCCCGACAGCGCGTGGGACGGTCCCATCATGACGTCTCGCCCTCCCCAGGGATCTTGATCCACAAAACTACGCCACTGTGGCAGAACCGGCGACGCCGGGCAATCACCCGACCGGTCCACTGTGGATCGCGTCGGGCTCGCCGGCGTCGCACCCGTCCTCGTACCGTAGCGGGGGGGATCCGACAGTCACGCGCACCGCGCGGGTGGCGGCGGCGCTCAGCCCGCCGCGACGGACCCGACGGCCAGCAGGTTCCCCTGCGGAATGGCGACCCGCGCCCGCCCGGTGCCCAGCCGGCTCGCCGCCCGGCGGGCCTGGAACGCGCCGTGCTCGCGGCCGGCCGAGGCGTAGCAGGACGCGGTCCGCGCGGCGATCGTCGCCCAGCCGTACCGCTCGCCGACCATGGTCCGGGCCCGGCGGGCCACCCGGCGGGCGAAGACCTCGTCGCCGAGGAGCCGGTCGACCGCCCCGGCGAGCGCCCCCGGGTCGCTGTGGGCAAAGGTGACCCCGGTGACGCCCGGCTCGACGATCTCGGCGAGCCCGCCGGTCGCGGCGACGGCCAGGGGCGCCCCGGCCGCCGCGGCCTCCAGGGCCACCATGCCGAACGGCTCGTAGAGGCTGGGCACCACGGTCGCGTCGGTGGCGGCCAGCATGGCCGGGAGCTGGGTGTTGTCCAGGAAACCGGCGAACCGGACGGTGTCACCGAGGTGCAGCCGGCGGGCCTGCTCCACCAGCTCCTCCCGGTACGGCCCGTCGCCCGCGAGCACCACCCGCAGCCCGGGGTGCCGCTCGCGCAGGTACGGCACGGCGTGCAGCAGGTGCTGCACGCCCTTCTCGTAGACCAGCCGCCCGGCGTACCCGACCAGGGGGCCGGTGCCGGCGAACCGGGCCCGCGCCGACGCCACCGCCCGGGGCCGGGCCCGCCAGGCCCGGTCGTCGACGCCGTTGGGCACCACCTCGACCCGCGCCGCCGGCACGTCGAAGAGCCGACCCACCTGCTCGCGCATGTAGCCCGAGCAGGCGATCACCCGGGTCGACTCGGCGCTGAGCCAGTGTTCGACGCCGTGGATGGTGCGGTTCATCTCCTCGGGCAGCCAGCCCTGGTGCCGGCCCGCCTCGGTGGCGTGGATGGTGGTGACCAGCGGCAGATCCAGGTGCTCGGCGAGGGTGATGGCGGTGTGGGCGACGAGCCAGTCGTGGGCGTGGACGACGTCGTAGGTGCCGGATTCGCAGGCGCGCAGGGCGGCGCGGGTGAGGGTGTGGTTGAAGGCCATGGTCCAGGCGAGGAGGCTGCTGGTGGCGAGGGGGAAGGTGACGGGGTCTTCGGCGGCGCGGAGGATGCGTACGCCGTCGGCGTATTCCTCGAGGGGTGCGCCGTCGGTGTGGCGGGTGACGACGGTGACCTCGTGGCCGGCGGCGGCGAGGGCGACGGAGAGGGCGTGCACGTGGCGGCCGAGGCCGCCGACGAGCACCGGCGGGTACTCCCAGGAGAGCATCAGCACCCGTCGGCGGCGGGCCGGGTCCATGTCGATCACTTCGGCGGCGGGTGACATGCGGGCCCCCTTGCAGTTCTCTGCGGCGCGCACCGGCCGCACCCGCGAGAAGCGGGTGCCGCCGACGCGCCGGTGGATGGGGCCCATCCTGCCCCCGCCGCGATAACCGCCGGAGACGCCGCCGTTGCCGGCAGGTAACGCGTCACCCGCGCACCCGCCGGGCAACGTCACCGGCGCACCCGCGCCGTCACCGGCGGTGACGCGTCAGCGGCGCACCCGCCGGGCCCGCAGCACCTCGGCCACCGACCACGCCTGGAACGGGCAGCCGGTCGCGCCGTGCGGGGCGGCGCCGTCGGCGGTCTCGCTGACCGAGCCCAGGCCGTACTCGGCCAGGTGCGCGTCGACGCCCACGAAGAGCCCGTCGACGTCCATCTTGGCCCGCCGGGCGGCGTCGGCGAACGGCCCGAGCAGCCACGGCCAGACCGTGCCCTGGTGGTAGCCGGCGTCGCGCTGCGCCGGGCCGCCCCGGTGCCGGGCCACGTAGCCGGGGGAGTCGGGGGCGAGGGTGCGCGGCCCGAGCGGGGTCAGCAGCGCCGCGGCGATCCGGCGCAGCGTCGGCTCGTCGGGCTCCAGCGGCGCGTACGGCAGCGACCAGGCCAGCAGCTGGTTGGGCCGCAGCAGGTCGTCGTCGTGGAAGGGCGCACCCCCCAGCGGGTACGCCGGTGCGGGCGCGTCCACCACGTCGTGCAGCCAGCCGGCCGGGAAGGGGAACCGGGCGGCGAACGAGGTGCCGGCCCGGTCGTGCAGCCGCCACAGCTCGCCCGCGTCGGCCCCGGCCAGCTCGGTCAGCTCGGCCAGCCCCGCCAGCCCGTTGACCCAGAGCGCGTTGACCTCCACCGGCTTGCCGACGCGGGGCGTGATCGGCACCCCGTCCACCCGGGCGTCCATCCAGGTCAGCGCCGTGCCCGGGGTGCCGCCCTGGGTGAGCAGGGCGTCGGCCGGGTCGACGGCGATGCCGTACCGGGTGCCGGCCAGGTGCCCGTCAACGACCCCGCGCAGCGCGGGCAGCAGCTCGTCACCGAGGTCGGTGTCGCCGGTCACGGTGACGTGCCGGCTCACCGCGTGCAGGAACCACAGCGTCGCGTCGACCGTGTTGTACTCCACCCGACCGGTGTCGGCGGTGTTGGCCAGCATCCCCTCCGAGAGCGTCGCCGCGTACGACCGCAGCAGCTCCCGGCCCTCGTCGGCCCGGTTGGTGCTCAGGAACAACCCCTCGTACGAGATCATGGTGTCCCGCGACCACGCGCCGAACCACGGGTAGCCGGCGATCACGTCCGGGCCGGCGGCGGTGCGGACCACGAACGCGTCGGCGGCCAGCGCCAGGGTGGCCTCCACCGCGTCGGCCGGGCGGGCCTGGGCCGCCACCCGCCGGTTGCGTCGCCGGGCCGCCGCGACGACCTCCCCCGCCGGGGGCGGCGGGTCGGCCAGGTCACCGGCCCAGGCCAGCACCGACACCGTGTCGCCGGGGCGCTCCAGGGTGCCGGAGAAGCGCCCGGCGCACCAGAGGTCCTCGTTCGGGGGCAGCCCCCGGGCGGCCTCCTCGCGGTGGTGCACGCCGAGCCACCACTGCCCCTCGGGGGCCCAGCCGGGCCCGGCGAGGCGGTACGCCCCCTCGATCACCGCGCCGCCGTCGACCGGCTCGACGCGCGGGGCCGGGCCGTCGGCACGCCGCTCGCCGTGCGCGTCGCGCCAGGTGCAGGCCGCCGACAGCTCCAGGCGGACCGGGCCGCCGGAGACCAGCCGGTGCACCACCGCCACGCAGGTGCGCCCGTACGCCATGGCGATCTCGCGCTCGATGACCAGGTCGCCGACGCGCCACCGCCAGCGCGGCAGCCCGTCGGTCAGGTCGAAGCGCTCCAGCAGCTCGAAGCCGCGCGGGTCGACGTCGCCGGAGGACCACTCGTGCGCGCCGAGGCGCACCCGGGCCCCGGAGGGGAGCACGACCTCCGGGTCGAGACTGGCCAGTCCCAGGTCGCGGGACGCCGGTGTCGGGCCGGGGACCGCCAGCAGGCCGTGGTACCGGCGGGTGCGCAGCCCGCTGACGGTGCCCATCGCGTACCCGCCCAGACCGTCGGGGACCAGCCATTCCCTGCTGGCCCCGCCGGTCAGTTCGCCGCAGACCTGCGGGCCGAAACGAATGTCGATCAACTTTCCTCCAGCAGCATCGTGGTGTGACATGCCACGACGAAGAAGGCCGCTGTGGTGAAATACCCCGGCGGCGTTAAAGATAAGCAGGTGATCACCGACGTACCCCCCTCCTCCGGGTCCGCGCCCGATGCCGAACGCCTCCGGTTGGCCCAGGCCGACTCGGGCGAACAGGACTGGCGCGCATGGGGTCCCTATCTCTCCGAGCGGGCGTGGGGGACGGTACGAGAGGACTACAGCGAGCACGGCACGGCGTGGGACTACTTCCCGCACGACCATGCGCGGTCCAGAGCCTACCGCTGGAACGAGGACGCGATGGCGGGCGTCTGCGACGACCGGCAGACGTTCTGCTTCGGTCTCGCCCTGTGGAACGGCCGGGACCCGATCCTCAAGGAACGCATGTTCGGCCTCGGCGGCGACGGCGGCAACCACGGCGAGGACGCCAAGGAATACTGGTGGTACCTGGACTCCACGCCCACCCACTCCTGGATGCGCTGGCGCTACCACTACCCCCAGGCCGCCTTCCCGTACGACGAGCTGGTCGCCGTCAACGCGCTGCGCCGCCGCGACGACACCGAGTACGAGCTGGTCGACACCGGCATCTTCGACGACGACCGGTACTGGGCGGTGACCGTCGACTACGCCAAGGCCTCCCCGACCGACATGTGCATCCTGGTGACCGTCGCCAACCGGGGCGACACCGCCGAGCGGCTGCACGTGCTGCCCTCGCTGTGGTTCCGCAACACCTGGGCGTGGGGGCTGCCCGGCGGCGACCGGGTGCCCACGATCGTCGGCGCCCCGGCCGGCGGCACCCCGGGCGGCCCGCACGCCGGGGCCCGGCTGGTCGGCGAGCACTGGGTGCTCGGGCAGATCCTGCTCGAGGGCGACGGCGACCCGGTCCCGCTGCTCTGCGACAACGACACCAACGCCGCGCGGCTCTGGGGGCTGCCCGGCCGCTCGGCGTACCCGAAGGACGGGATCAACGACCACGTCGTCGATGGCGCGGCGACGGTCAACCCGGCCCGGGAGGGCACCAAGGGGGCGCTGCACTACGTCTTCGACGTGCCGCCCGGCGGCCGCCGGCAGATCCGGCTGCGGCTGACCCGTACCGCCGGGCCGCCCGCCGCGACGCCGCCGCCGGCCGCCGACCTGCGCGACGGCTTCGACGCGGTGGTCTGGGCCCGCCGCGCCGAGGCGAACCGCTTCTTCGACGGGATCATCCCGGCCGCCGCGACGCCGGACGAGGCGCTGGTCGCCCGGCAGGCCATCGCCGGGCTGATGTGGGGCAAGCAGTTCTACCACTTCGACGTCAAGCGCTGGCTGACCGGCGACCCCGGCTCCGCGCCCCCGCCGGCCGGCCGCCGGCACGGGCGCAACAGCCACTGGTGGCACATGACCAGCTTCGACGTGATCTCCATGCCGGACCCGTGGGAATACCCCTGGTACGCGGCCTGGGACCTGGCCTTCCACTGCGTGAGCATCGCCCGCGTCGACCCCGGCTTCGCCAAGTCGCAACTGCTGCTCCTGCTGCGCGAGTGGTACCTGCACCCCAACGGCCAGATCCCCGCGTACGAGTGGGCCTTCGGCGACGTGAACCCGCCGGTGCACGCCTGGGCGGCGCTGAAGGTCTTCGAGATCGACGGCTCCCGCGACCACGAGTTCCTGGCCCGGGTGATGCACAAGCTGCTGCTCAACTTCACCTGGTGGGTCAACCGCAAGGACACCGGCGGCAACAACGTCTTCGAGGGCGGCTTCCTCGGGCTGGACAACGTCGGCCCGTTCGACCGCTCGGCGGCGCTGCCGGTGGCCGGGACGCTGGAGCAGTCCGACGGCACCGGCTGGATGGCCATGTACGCGCTCAACCTGCTCGACATCGCCGTCGTGCTGGCCGAGCACGACCACACCTGGGCCGACACCGCCACGAAGTTCTTCGAGCACTTCACCTACATCGCCGCCGCCGCGTACGACCAGGGGCTCTGGGACGACGAGGACGCCTTCTTCTACGACGTGCTGCGGCTGGCCGACGGCAGCCAGGTGCCGCTGAAGGTCCGCTCCGTGGTCGGGCTGCTGCCGCTGGCGGCCACCACCCGGCTCACCGCGCGGACCCTGCGCCGGCTGCCCGAGCTGCACGACCGGCTGCGCTGGTTCCTCACCCACCGCCCCGAGTACGCCCACGTGATCGGGGGCCGCCGGATCGGCCCGGACGGCCGGGGGCAGCGGCTGCTCTCCATGGTCGGCCCGGAGCAGGTGGTCCGGCTGCTGGCCCGAATGCTGGACAGCGACGAGTTCCTCTCCGAGTACGGCCTGCGCACGCTCAGCCGCGCCCACCTGGACAAGCCGTTCACCGTCACCCTCGGCGGGCAGGAGTTCAGCGTCGGCTACGAGCCCGCCGAGTCGACCAGCGGGCTCTTCGGCGGCAACTCCAACTGGCGCGGCCCGATCTGGATGCCGACGAACTTCCTGCTGATCAGCGCGCTGCGCGACTACGCCGCGTTCTTCGGCGAGGACCTGCAGGTGGAGTATCCGACCCGGTCGGGGGTGAAGCGGACGCTCGACG
This sequence comes from Micromonospora sp. DT233, assembly GCF_049841815.1. NCBI lineage: Bacteria > Bacillati > Actinomycetota > Actinomycetes > Micromonosporales > Micromonosporaceae > Micromonospora > Micromonospora sp. DT233. The sequence goes on from NZ_JBNCLB010000004.1 coordinate 542,558, forward strand.
AGATCGCCGACGACCTCTCCGCCCGGCTGATCTCGCTGTTCACCCGCGACGACTGGGGCCGCCGGCCGATCTACGGTGCGGCCCAGCTCTTCCAGACCCACCCGGACTGGCGGGACCTGATCTGCTTCCCGGAATATTTCCACGGCGACAACGGCGCGGGGCTCGGCGCGTGGCACCAGACCGGCTGGACGGCCCTGGTCGCCGACCTGATCCTCACCCTGCGCCGCTGACGCCTGTGCCTGTCGCCGCCACGTCGACAGCGGCCCTGCTTCGCGGGTCGAGGCGCGGGCCGTGCCCAACCTCGGCGAGAGTCTCCTGCCCGTCGCGGCCGTCTTCGGCCCGAACGCCTCGGGCAAGTCCAACGTCATCGCCGCGCTGACGTGGCTGCGTGGCGCGGTCGCCGACTCGCTGCGGTTCTGGGAGGACCGCATTCCCGTCGAGCGCTTCGCGTTCTCCGGCGGGCCGCAGCGCCCTTCGGAGGGCGTCCTACCGCGCGCTGAAGCGGCTCAGGGTGCGGCTGGTCCACCGGACGGCGCAGGAGGCCCTTCCCTTCGACACGGCGCCACCCGGCTCGGCGCCCTGGCGGAGTTCGCCGGTTCCTCGTCCGGCCTGCACGCACTGCTCACCGCCATCGAAAGGCTCACACCGTAAGCCAGGATCCCTGACCGGAGCGCGTTGTGATCAACTTTGGCGCGGAGATCTTGGAAGCGAACGGCCCCGCCAGGGGCCCAAATCTTCCAAGATCTATCCGATGTGCGCTCGCGATAAATCGGCGTGCTCGGGGCGGGGGCCCGCAGTACGGTGTCCCGATCGCGCGGGGGGACAGCCGGTGTCCCGACCGGGCCGGAGGCGGGCGGGGTCGCCTGCGGAGGGGAGAGTCGATGGAACACGCCACGGGGCGGCACGGGGACGCGGAGGTGCTGATCTTCGACGCCGACGACACGCTGTGGGAGAACAACGTGGTCTTCGAGCGGGTGATCGACGACTTCCTGGGCTGGCTGGACCATCCCACCCTGGACCGGGCCGAGATCCGGGCCATCCTCGACGACATCGAGCGGGCCAACGCGGTCGTCCACGGGTACGGCAGCAAGGTCTTCCTGCACAGCCTCGGCGAGTGCCTGGAGCGGCTGCGCGAGCGGCCCGCCACCGACGCCGAGCGCCGGGAGATCGACACGCTGGCCGAGGCGCTGGTCAACCACCGGGTCGAGCTGATGCCCGGGGTCGCCGAGACGCTCGACGCGCTGGCCGGGCGGTACCGGCTGCTGCTGCTGACCAAGGGCGATCGGGAGGAGCAGCAGCGCAAGCTGGACGCCTGCGGGCTGCTGCACCACTTCCACGCCGCGCACATCGTGCCGGAGAAGAACGCCGAGACCTACCGGTGGCTGGCCCGGGAGCACGGCTTCGCCCCGGCCGCCGCCTGGATGATCGGCAACTCCCCGAAGTCGGACATCCTGCCCGCGCGGGAGGCCGGCATGCGGGCGGTCTTCATCCCGAACGAGAACACCTGGGTGTTGGAGCACGACGACCTGGACCCCACCGATCCCGGGGTGCTGCGGCTGGCCGCCTTCCCGGACCTGCTGCGGCACTTCTGAGCCGGCGTGGCCACACCGCCTGCACCGAATGAGCCCACGCGCTGCCTCCGATGCCCAACAGCGCCGGTCCGCATCGTCGTGTTACCGCGACACGCCGTCCGGCGACATTGACATCAATCACCATCGTCGACTCGGGATGAACCTTGTCTGGCCTGCGGCTACGGGCCTAGCCTGGGCCGACGTTCGCGGCTTGACGGGGGTAGGTCGGGAACGCGCCGGAGCCCGGCGGTGGAGCACCGTGGAGCTGAGTGCAGGCGGGTTGACTCGCCGCGTCGAGCCGGCGTGGGCGGGTCCCGCGCCCATGCGCTCGTCGAGGCGGAACTCCGCTGCGTCGCCGGGCGGCCGGCGGGTCAGGGCCGGGGAGTTGCGGACCCGGTCCTGACCCGATCACCTCACTGGCCGGTTCCTGCTCCGCGGACACTCGGCAATGCGGATCCCCGCGGTTGAGCCATGATTTCGCGCTGTGGTGCGGCGGCGGTCATGCCGTCACTACGGTATGTCATGCTCTCCGCGCAGGGCTGTGAACACGGCCGAGTGTTGAGTGAGAGGAAATGCCAGCGGATGTCCACCCGAGCAACCGGCACCTACACCACCAAGTCATGGGATGAGAACCCTTACCACAAGGCGGATGGTTCGGCGACTCTGACCCGTGCGAGCGTCGTCAATTCCTTCGTGGGAGGGCTCGAGGGCGAAGGGCTTCTCGAATACCTCATGGTCTACGGCCCGGACGGATCGGCGACCTACGTCGGGCTCCAGCGTTTCGAGGGGCATGTCGGCGACCGGGAGGGCACCTTCGTCGCCCGTATCGAGGGCACCTTCACCAAGGCCGCTGCCGAGAACTGGGTGATCGTCGAGGGGTCCGGGACCGGCGGGCTCAGCGGCATCACGGGTGCCGGCACGGTGAAGTCGGTGGACAGCACGACCGCCGAATACTCGATCGAATACGACGTCTGATGACGCCGGTGGCGGTTCAGGGGCTGACGATTCTGTAGGGCCCACGCCCGGGGCGCGTGCCTCAGGAGACCTCGCGGCGGACGATCGCCACCGCCACCCGGCAGAACTCGTCCATGTCGGGGTTGAACCCGGCCGCGATGTCGGGGTGCAGCCCCGAGCGGGTCTCGTCCAGCAGCCGCTGGCAGATCTGCTCGACCGGCTCGCCGGCGTAGCTGGCGCTGACCCGGTCGGTGGCGGCCTGCAAAGCCGAGGTCAGCTGGTCCTCCAGCGGGCCCCGGAGCTTCTGCTGCACCGGGTCCAGCCCGCTGGGGTCCAGCGTGACATGTGGCTCCGACATCGACACTCCCTTCGTCGGCGTCCGCAGTACCCCGTCGTGCTCCGGGGCCAAACCACGGCCGGCGTGGCGGCCACCCGTGACAGCTGGGAGAACGTCCCCGCCGGTTGCTGCGGCGGCACCGTCCCACCGCCAACGATTCTGCCCAACCGGCGGCGCGACAGCGGAGATTCGCGCGATCGCCCACCGATCGGGGCATGCGGAGATCCCCGTCAGCGGCGGCCGCGCTTGATCTCGTGGAAGGCCGGCATCCGCACCAGCGGCAGCAGCGAGTCCCAGCGGACCAGCGCGTCGTCGGTGCCGGGGACCTCGGTCAGGATCGGGCCGTGGATGCCGCGCTCCGCGCCGGGCACCGTCAGCACCGGCGAGCCGATGTCCGGGCCGCCGAGGCGTACGCCAGGGCGTGCGACTCGCGTACCGCGTCGTCCCAGCGCTCGTCGTCGAGGGCCGGCGCGGCGTCACCGAGGCCGACCGCCTCGACGGCCGCCTGCACCAGCTCGCCGGAGAGCGGACCGTCGCTGTCGTGGGTGCGCTCGCCCAGCTCGGTGTAGAAGCGTGCGACGTCGTCGCCCCGGCCCTCGGCCCGCAGCGCCTCCACCAGCCGCAGCGCCCGGCTGGAGGCGGCCAGCACCTCGTTGAACTGCGACGGCGTCTCGCCCTCGTCGAGCAGCGCCAGGCTGAACGACCGCCACTCGATGGTCAGCCCATGGGCGTCGGCGACGGCCACCAGCCAGCGCGAGGTGCGCCAGGTCCACGGGCAGGCGGGGTCGAAGAAGAAGGTGACGTCCGGCGGGCGTACGACGCGGCCGGCCCGACCGCAGCGAAGCCGGCGCGGGTCAGCAGGACGCGGGCGGGATGCTCTGCTCGTACTGGAAGACGTTGCGGGGGTCGTAGGTGGCCTTGACCCGGCGCAGCTGCTCGACGTTGGGCCCCCAGTAGGCGGTCTCCCACTCCGACATCCCGATGTTCGGCACGTTGACGTACGCGCCGTCGACGTAGGGGCGCAGCGCCTGGCTGAACTCGGCGATCCAGGTCTGGGCCAGCGGGGTGACCTCGTCGCCGCTGCCCGGCTCGCCACGGGTGCCCCAGCCGACGCCGGGCTCGGAGTAGAACAGCGCGTCGCGGTGCGGAAACGCGGTGCCGCCGAAGGGCTCGTGCGCGTGCGCTCCGGTGCCGAAGGCCTGGGTGAAGAAGTTGCTGTCCTCGGCGGGGGCGTTCTCCATGAACTCGCGGATCACCCGGATCGCCTCGTCAGGGAACGGCCGCTTGGTGAACTGGGAGAAGAACTTCCAGTTGGCCGGCTCCTGCTCGGTCGGGATCTGGAAGCCGGCGTAGGTCTCGCCCCAGCCTCCGGTCTGCACGGTGACCTCCGGGTCGCCGATCGACAGCAGTGGGTGCAGCAGCTCCCTCGCCTGCGCCTCGGTGCCTTCCGCGACCACCGCGAAGAGCAGGATCTGGGTCGGGTGGATCTCGACCTGGGTGCCGAGGCGGTAGTCGGCGAACGGCGCGGTGCGCTGCCAGGTGTCGAAGATCGTGTGCAGGTCGTCGAGGCCGTCCCAGGTCGCCTGAAGGTAGGCGACGCCGCTCAGCGGGGCCGCCCGGAAGGTCATCGACGTGACGATCCCGAAGTTGCCGTTTCCGGCGCCCCGCAGCGCCCAGAGCAGGTCGGCGTGGTTCCAGGGGTCCACCTCGATTGCCTTCGCGCCGTCGGCCCCCGCCGCGACGACGATCTCCGCCCCGATCAGGTTGTCACAGGCCATGCCGAGGTAGCGGGTGAGGAAGCCGAAGCCGCCACCCAGGGTGGCGCCGGAGAGGCCCACGCTGCCCTCCGTGCCGGTGGTCACCGCGAGACCGTGCTCCCCGAGCGTGGTCACCGCCTCCAACTGGTTGAGCCCCGCGCCGACCCTGGCGGTGCGGGCGGTGGTGTCGATCCGGACCGACTTCAGCTCGCTGACGTCGATGACGATGCCGTTGTCCACGTTCGACCAGCCCTCGAGGCTGTGCCGGCCGCTGCGTACCCGTAGCGCGACGTCGTGCTGCCGGGCCCAGGTGAGGGCGTTGACCACGTCCCCGGTCTCCTGGGCGAAGACGATGACCAGCGGGTAGCGCACGAAGAGCTCGTCCCAGCCGAGGCTGGCGCTCGGGTACTCGGGGCTCTGCGGGTGGACGATGCGACCGGTCAGCTCGGCCGGCGGGAACTTCGCGTTGGCCGAGGGACCCGGGCCGTCGGCCGCCAGGCCCGGTACGCCGCCGCTGAGCAGGCCGGGGAGGATGACCGCCCCGGCACCGACGGCCGCCGTCGTGCGGAGCAGGTTTCGTCGAGACAGGTCGCGCATCGTCCGTATCCTCTCGATCGCGGGGCGCGCCAGCCTTCGACCAAGAGGATCTTCCGCCTGTCGTCCGACGCGTTGAGCCCACGCTAATGCGAGAGGTTTGTCCGTATATCTGAGAATTCGTCACGGAACCCGGTCGGGTGACGTGACCACGCCCGAATCGGCTCCGGAGGGCACTCCGGTGAAGGAAGTCTTCAGCATCGACGCCTCCGATGCAAGCTCTCGACATAGACGGATGTCGCGATATATGGTGCGGCGATCCGGGTGACTTGATCACAGTCGCCCTTGTAGTCGACGAGGAGTGACGGTGACTGTTCGGAGACCCACACGTCGGGTGAGCCAACTGCTCGGCGGTGCGATGATCCTGACCATCGGCCTGACCGGACAGCCGGCCCAGGCCGCGCCCCAGCCGAGCGCGGAGACCCTCGCCGCCGCCTTCGACCGGGCCGCCGTCCGGTCCGACGTGCCGCGCGACCTGCTGGCCGCCCTCGGGTACGCCGAGACCCGGCTCGACGGCCACCACGGCGAGCCCAGCGCCTCCGGCGGGTACGGCATCATGCACCTGACCAGCAACCCGAAGGTCCGGACCCTCGACGAGGCCGTCAGCCGGGCCCGACTGGACCGCACCGCGCTGCGCACCTCGGACGCGGCGAACGTGGCCGGCGCGGCGGCGGTGCTGCGCTCGTACGCCGATCAGGCCGGGCTCAGCGAGGCCCAGCGCGACGACGTCAACCAGTGGTACGGCCTGATCGCCCGCTACGGTGGCTCGTCGGACAAGGCCACCGCCCGGCTCTACGCCGACGCCGTGTACGAGCTGCTCGGCACCGGCTTCCAGGCCGCCACCGCCGCCGGCCAGGTCACCGTGGCCCCCCGCCCGGTCGCGCCGCAGCGCGGCGAGTACGCCAATGTGGCACCGCTGGGCAGCGCCGACATGGGCACCCAGAGCACCGACTACGGCCCGGCGGCCTGGGTGGCGGCGAGCACGTCCAACTACACCGCCTCCAGCCGCGAGTCGGCGTACCCGATCAACTACGTCGTCATCCACACCATGCAGGGCAGCTACGCCGGCTCGATCAGCTGGTTCCAGAACCCCGCCGCCGGCGCCAGCGCGCACTACCTGCTGCGCTCCTCCGACGGCGCGGTGACCCAGATGGTGCGGGACAAGGACATCGCCTGGCACGCCGGCAACTGGACCTACAACACCCAGTCGATCGGCATCGAGCACGAGGGCTACGTCGACAACGCCTCCTGGTACACCGACGCGATGTACCGGGCGTCGGCCACGCTGACGCGCTTCCTCTGCGACAAGTACGGCATCCCGAAGAGCCGCAACAACATCATCGGGCACAACCAGGTGCCGGGCGCCACCCACACCGACCCCGGTCCGAACTGGAACTGGACCCGCTACATGGAGCTGGTCACCGGCGGCGACACCACGCCCCCGCCGACCTCCTGGTCGACGATCGTGGACAACAGCACCTCCGGCCGCTTCACCGCCAGCGCCAACTGGGCCACCTCGACGTACTCGGCGCAGCGCTACGGCGCCGACTACCGGTACGCCAACCCGGTCTCGTCCAGCGACGTGGCCTGGTACAAGGTGAACATCCCGGCCACCGCCACCTACCGGGTGGAGGCCTGGTACCCGGGCGTGGCCGGCTACAACACCTCCACGCCGTACGTCGTGGCGACCAGCAGCGGCAACCAGACGGTCAACGTCAACCAGAGCACCAACGGTGGGGGCTGGCGCTCGCTGGGCACCTTCACCCTGACCGCCGGGGACGCCAACAAGGTGGGCGTCAGCCGCTGGTCGGGCAGCACCGGCTACGTCATCGCCGACGCGATCCGCGTCACCCGCGTCTGACCCGCGCACGCCTGAAGTAGGGAAGGGCCCCCGGCACCGCCGGGGGCCCTTCCCGCGTCCGGCTCCCCGTTAGCCGGTGCCGCTGGCGGGTAACGCAGCGGGCGTGGCGCTCTTTGCGGGATTCGAGGCATTCGACCGGCAGGTGAACGGCACGACGATCCACGGGGTGGTCGGCGGAAACGGGCCGCCGCTGCTCCTGCTGCACGGGTACCCGCAGACGCACGCCATGTGGCACCGGGTGGCACCCCGGCTCGCCCGGGAAAACACCGTCATCTGTACGGATCTGCGCGGTTACGGCGACAGCCCGGCACCCGCGCCCCATGCCGGGCATGTCGCGTACAGCAAGCGGGAGATGGCCCGCGACCAGCTCGAGGTGATGGCGGCGCTGGGGCACCGACGCTTCGCCGTCGTCGGGCACGACCGGGGCGGGCGGGTCGCCCGCCGGATGGCGCTGGACCATCCGGCGGCCGTCACCGGTCTGGCGGTGCTGGACATCGTGCCGACCCGGCTGGTCTACGGCGTGCTCGACCAGGCGCGCGCCACCGCGGCCTGGCGCTACTTCTTCCTCGTCCAGCCCGGCGGCCTGCCCGAGCGCCTGATCGGCGCGGACCCGCACCGGTACCTGGACCACACCCTCGACGAGTGGCGCGGCGACGGCAACGCGCTCGACCCGGCGGCGGTGGCCGAGTACCACCGCTGTTTCGACCCGGACACCGTCCGGGCGAGCTGCGCGGACTACCGCGCCGGCGCGACCGTGGACCTGGCCACGACGCGGCCGACGCCGGCCGGCGCATCGCCTGCCCGCTGCTGGTCCTGTGGAGCGAGCGCGGCCTCGGCGCGTCGTACGACGTGCCGGAGAGTTGGGCGCAGGAGGCGTACGGCGTGGAGGGTCGCGCGCTGGACTGCGGGCACTTCCTCGCCGAGGAACGCCCGGACGAGACGGCGGCCGCACTGTCGACGTTCCTGTCCGCGCACTGACCCGAGGCGGCGCGGGGCCGCCGCTGGGCACCGTGGCTGGGGTGGCCGGCTGCCTATTCCACCGACCGCCGATCGAGGTGTCACCGAGCGGGCCCGACGCCGAGGCGTACGAGTGGGCGGATACCTCTTCGGCGCTATCTGGAGCTGATGTCGTAAACGAATCGGGGGCGGAGGTCGTACCCGACTTGGGGGGACCGGTCCCGCCCGTCGCCGCTCGCCCCGAACCGCTCGGTCACTCGGAACCGGGGCGGCGACCCGTCTTGATCCACACGAGCGCCGCCACGATCGCCAGGCCACCGGCGACCCCGAGCAGAATGGGCAGTTGGAGCAGCAGATCCTCCGTCGCGTACCCGTCGGCTGTGGCAGCCTTGGCCGGATCGTCCGGGTCGACGTACACCGTGAGCTCCTCCCCGGCGCGACGGCGACCCCCGTCGAGCTCACTGGAGAAGCGCTCCTGGTACGCCACCCCGTCCACGGAGTACGCCACGGTCATCCGGGTCACCGAGCTGGAGCGGCTCACGCGGAAGCGGTCCGCCTGCACGATCCGGCCGGTAACCGCCGTTCCCTCGCTGACCCGCTGGTCGATGATGGCGTTCAGGCGGAAGTCGAGCAGGACACCATCGCAGATCAGTACGGTTCCGACGAGAGCCCCGACGATGACGCGCGTTCCGCCGAACAGCCATACCAAGACCGGCACCGCACCCTCCAATGCCCGCGAGTTCAAGTCGGTTGCTCGAGCGCGTTGTGAGCGTCCTGATGCAGCGGTGATGGTACTGACGCAGTGCTCGCCGGGCTCGCCAGATGCGCCTACGCCGCCGACCGCTGCGTCGAGGTGTCACTGCTGGTGCTCGACGCCGAGGCGTACGAGCTGGTGTATGCCTTTCCTGCTTCAGGAGAGGGCAAGGCAGCGGTGAATCCCGGTTAGCTCTTGAGGCTGCCGACGGTTGAGAAGGAGGGGGATGCCTCTTCGGCGCTATCTGGAGCTGATGTCGTAAAGGAATCGGGGGGAAAGCCGTATCCGACTTGGGAACCGGTCCCAGCCCAGGGATACGCAGCCCGTCTGATGTCGTCAACGAATCAGCTCCATAGCGTCCCGCACAGCCTTCCCGCCTGGCCGGACGTCGCGCGACGGACGGATGGGACGCTCTCCCCGATGGGCTACCTGAGCGCCGTTGGCGACCCGCTGCCGCCCTGGCCGGCTTTGCTGCCGCAGTCAGACGCAGGTCGGCACCTGCCTGTCTATTGTGGCTGCGGCGACGGCAAGCCTGAACCCTCCGTGTCGAAATGGGTGCATTCCGTAGCCGAAATTGTCTTCGGACAGATAATTTATCTTAAGATGATAAAGTGCCCCGAGCGCTTCGGGTCGCTTAGGTGGCGCAACTGTCTCGCCAGTAACCTTCTGTCAGGCGACAGTTGGAGAATCCGATGAACGACGCAAGTGGCCCGAAGAAGCACACTGCCGAGAGCTTCGCTGCCGAACTACGGCGCAGGATCAAGGAAGGTGCCAAGGGCTACGAGGCTGGTGCGAAGCTACCTACCCTTCGTGATTTCGCCAGCAGTGAAGAGGGCGTGGCGCGGGGTGTCGCCGAGAAGGCCATCGATCGCCTGCGCGCCGAAGGGTTGATCGAGTCGCGCCGGGGTTCCGGCAGCTATGTGCGCGCGAGCCGCATCCCTCGGACTTCGCCGGGGAGGCTGGCGTCGAAGCAGTGGGGGCGTGGACTGTCGATCCAGGCGCATGATTCTGTTGATCCGCCCCAGGCTGTGGACGTCACAGTGGGTGACGTCGTGCCCCCGTCGCAGGTCGCCGAAGCTCTCGGGGTGCGACCTGGGGACGTGGTGTTGTCGAGGTATCGCCGGTACGTACGGGGCCGACGTCCCGTCCAACTGGCCACCGCCTACCTTCCAACAGACCTGACCCGTGGCACTCGCATCGAGCACACCGACACTGGGCCTGGTGGAACGTTCGCCCGGCTCGCGGAGCAGGGGTTGGAGCCGACGAGGTTCGTGGAGCGAGTCGTAAGCCGCGCCGCCACGCCGGAGGAGATCAGCGGGGTGGACGGCCGAGAAGGGCTGGCACTGCGCAGAGAGGGCAGTCTGGTCTTCGAGATCACCAGGTACGCCTACGCCGGGGATCGCTGTGTGGAGGTGTCTCTGATGGTGCTTGATGCGGAATCGTACGAATTGATCTATACGTTCCCCGCTGACGGGGGAGTTAGCTAGGCTCGTGTCAGCGGACATCTTGATTGTCTGCTGACAATCTGGCAGGGTTGGTCCTCAAGGGAGGGCCTTTCGCGCCGACCAAGTTCTTTGGCGAGAGCCGGTCGGTACGAGGGTCCGAGGTGCCAACACCTAGCAGGAGTGCCCAATGCAGGAGCTTGCTGTCGCTCGCTTACACTCCGACTCAGTCGGCCAGGAGCGCTGCGGACCGTCCGCCTACTTAACCGTCGGCGGCCGCTGGCTAATCACCTCCGTGATTGCAGTAAGAGCCGGTCACGCCGGAAACCGAGACCTCTGGTGATCTCCGAAGTGGTGTCGGTCGTGTTTGGTGGCCTGGTGCCCGGGTTCCTGCTCGGGCTCCTCGCGTTCCGGGTCAAGTCCCGCTGGTGCCCCCGCTGCGGCGAGTCCACCCAGCCCACCCCGCCACCGACCCGGAGCCACCGATGACCGGGCCGCGTCGGCGGAAGGCCGGAAAGCACGCGCCGATCGGGCGGCGGATCGCCGAACTACGCACCGGCCGAGGCATGAGCCAACAGGTCTTCGCCGACCGCGTCGGCAAGTCCAAGAGCTGGGTCGACAAGATCGAACGAGGCGTACGCGTCCTCGACCGGCTCTCCGTCATCAACACCGTCGCCGCCGCCCTCGGCGTCACCCCGGCCATCCTGCTCGGCGGCACCAACCCACCCGCACCGGCCACCGACACCCGCGCCGACATCGAACAGATCCGGGCCGCACTGGCGCGCCACGCCGCCCCCGCCAGCCCCGAGCACCCGCCGCTGACCCAGCTCGACGCCCAGGCCGGATACGCCTGGGCCGCCTACCGCAACGGCAACCACCCTCAGGTCCTGCGCGCCCTGCCCGATCTGCTCGACCAGACCCGTTACGCCCGCCACCACGCCCCGCCGGGCAGCCAACCCGCCGCCGACCTGCTCGTCCGCGTCTACCGGCTCACCGCCCAGCTCATGGTGAAACTCGGCGAACCGCATCTTGCCTGGCTCGCCGCCGACCGCGCGATGACCGCCGCCACCGGCGACCCCCACCGCACCGGCCTCGCCGCCATCTCCCTCGCCCAGGCCCTGCGCGCCCTGCGCCGCAGCCGACTCGCGGTCACCGCCGCCCACACCGCCGTACACCAACTCGACCTGACGCCCGCGCGCGTCTTCCTCCCCGACGAACCCGCCCTGACCGGCACCCTGCTCCTCGAAGCCGCCCTCGCCGCCGCCACCAGCGGGGACGCCCCCACCGCCGACGACCTCACCGACCGCGCCACCCAACTCGCCTACAGTAGCGCCGCCGGGCAGCGAAACGACCACGACGGGTACGCCTTCGGCCCCACCGCCGTCGACCTGACCCGTGCCCTGACCGCCACCCGCCTCGGCGACCACCAACGCGCCGTCACCATCCACCGGCAGGCCACCAGCGACGACGGCTGGCATCGGCTCCCCGCCGAGCACCGCGCCGCCCACCTCATCGACATCAGCCGCGCCCACCTCGACCTCGGCGACCCGCACGCCGCCGGCCGCGCCCTGATCACCGCCGACGCCATCGCCCCCGCCGAGCTCCGCACGCGCCCCACCGCCCACGCCGCACTGGCCGCCGTCATCCGCTCGGGCACCGCCGCCGCCGACGTGACCCGCCTCGCCGCCACCATCGGGCTCACGAGGCGGTAGCCCCGGTGGATTCGAGCGCGCGCGGCAGGTCCGTGATCGTGCCGAGTGGCGGGGCGATGGGGACCAACCGCCTCGCTCCCGGGCCGGCGAGAACGACCACGCCGTGCCCGCCATGGCGGCCCGGTCAGACGGTGGCCCACTCGACGGCCGGCGGCAACCCCAGGAACCCGGCGTACGCCGCGAGCGCCGCGTCGACCCTGCCCCGGGCGGCGGCGTCGAGGTCGGCCAGCGGCTCCACCGCGACCTTCACCTTCGTCTTGCCCAGCGTGCGCTTCCAGGTGCCGACCACCCGGCCGCCGCGCACCACCGTCGACCGGAAGACGCCGTTGTTGCCGGGGATGATCGCCTGCTTGTGCGCGGGGTCGAGGAGCATCAGTGCCCGGTCCTTGTAGCCCAGCAGGTATTCGTCGAAGCCGGGCAGGGCGTGCACGTCGTCGACCGCAGGCCGGGGCGCGTCGAGCAGGGCCGGGTCGACCACCGACTCCACCCCGTCGACCGTGACTGTGGTCAGCGCGGCTCCGGCGGCGGCGATGCCCCGCTTGGCGTCGGCGGCGCTCAGCCCCGTCCAACCGGCGAAGTCCTTCCTGGTGGTGGGGCCGTGGCTGCGGAAGTATCGCAGCGCGAGGATGCCCAACGCCTCGTCGCGCTCGGGGCGGTGTGGCTGCGGCACCCACTCGTCGAGCAGGACGAAGGTCTGCTCGGTGCCGACGTGCGGGGCGACGCAGGTGACGCCGCGCTGAGCCGCGTACCACAGCAGGTGGTAGCCGCGCTGCCCGGCGCCCTCGATGCCGGCCTTCTCCAGGGCGGCCACGCACTCGGCGCGGGTCAGCCGGCCGCCGCCCGCGAGCGCCGCGCCGAGCACGTCGACGGCCCGGTCGGCGTCGGCCTCGCTCAGGCCGAGGAACGCCCGCCGCCGTTCCGCCCCCGCCAGCGCGAGGACGCCGGTGACCTCCAGCATCCAGCGGGCGTCTCGCGAGGGCACCAGGTGCACGGTGCCCCGCATCGGCCAGGTGCGCAGCGCCTCCCGCCGCTCCAACGCCGCCACCACGTCGGCCTGGGTCGACCCGGGCAGCCGCATGCCCAGCGACCACAGCCCGCTCGCCATGTCCTGCGCCTGCATCGCGCCGAACCACTCGACCACCCCGGCCACGTCGGCGGGGCGGGCGGTGGGATGCGGGCGCAGCAGCAGGCTGCTCATCCGCAGCGCGAGCGCGTCTGCTCCGGTGAGTTCCACGGCAGGCACCTTCCGTCGTTTCGGGGAGCATAGAACCACCCACCGACAACACACCGACACCCGGCGTCGCCAACCATGCGCGCCGGGCGGGCGGATCCCGTGGGACCCACCCGCCCGGTGCCGTCGACCGTCGTCCTCAGCCGCGCCGACCGTGGTCAGCCGCGTCGACCGTCGCCAACGGTGCCAATCGTCGTGCCGATCGTCGTCAGCCGCGCCGACGCGCCGGCTCCGGCACGTTCGCCTCGACCTGCTCCCGCCGCAGCCGCTCGTCGACGGGTTGCTCCTCGACGACCTCGTCCTTGGTCAGCCGGACCCGCTCGACGGGGACCTGCTCCTTGCTGACCACCGGCCGCTCGGCGCGCAGCTGCATCTCCCGCTGCTCGTCGCCGATGTCGGCCCGGGCGCTGCGGTCCCCGGCCGCGACGGGCTCGTGCTCGATCCGCACCTCGTCGTGTTCCACGGGGACGGTGGTGTGCACGTCCTCGGTGACGACGTGCTTGGTCAGCCGGGCCGCGCCGGCCGGCTCGCTGCGGGTGCCCACCCGCATCCGCTCCTCGGAGCGGGTGACCTCCGCCCGGTCCGCCGGCTGCCGCTGCGGCTGGCTCGGCTCTTCGAGCTGGTAGTGCGCGTAGAGCTGGGCGAGCTGGTCGGCATCCAGCGGCTCGTCCGTGCCCGTCTCCACGCTGGGCGCACCGCGCACGGTCGCCTTGTCGTACGCGAGGGCGAGCTTGCCCTGCTCCATCCGGGACCCCTCCAGCGGGGCCATCGACTCGTGGTGGCCCATGAGCCCGGTCTTCACGCTGACCCAGGTCGGTTCGCCGACGGCGTCGGCCCACACCTGGCCCACACTGCCGATCTTCGCACCCGAGCGGTCCTGGACATCCTGTCCGTACAGCGAACGGATCTGCTGCTCGGTCAGTCGCATGTCTCGTTCCTCTCTCTCGCGGGTCACGACGTGGCTACCCGGCCCCCGGGAAGCACATTCCCCCGCCCTTCCCCGAATAGCAGCAGCACCCCAACCCCCACAGCTGCGTCGATCATGGAGTCGTGGGGGCCGGGAAAGCCTCACGGCGGGCGAAATCCGGCACCCCAACTCCATGATCGACGGGGAAGGGCCGCGCGGCGGGGCATGGGTGGGCGCGGAGCGGGGATGCGGCGGCACGGAAGCAGGCGACGGAAGCAGGCGACGGAAGCAGGCGACGGAAGCGAGGTGTGGGATGACCGCGTCAAACGAGCCGGCCCGGGGTGCCGGCACGACCACCGGCCGGCGGCCGGCCCGGGGCGGCACGGGGGCCAAGACCAGCGCCGCGGCCGCCTTCTCCCTGGTGTTCGGGGTCGCCGCGCTGTTCAGCACGCTGACCGCGATTCTGGCCACCATCGGGCTGATACTCGGCATCATCGGCATCATCCTGGGCGTCTTCGGCCTGAAGATGGCCCGTCGGCCCGGCGTCACCGGCCGTGGGGTGGCCATCGGCGGGCTGGTGCTCAGCATCCTGGCGGTGCTGCTCGGGCTGGCCCTGGCGGCCGGGATCAGCACCTTCGCCAACAACGAGAAGGCCGTAAACCGGCTGGAGCAGCAGGTCGACGACCTGCGCGACAAGCTGGACGACTGACCCGCCCCGAGGCCGCGCCGCACCCCGGTCGGTGCGCGGCGCCCCGGCGTTTGTCGAAGGGGTCACCGGGTAGGTTTCGCGGCTGACCCGAAACGAGGAGGGGACACTTGATGGACGGCCAGATCAAGGTCGCGGTGATCTACTACAGCGCGACCGGCATCACGTACCAGATGGCCCAGGCGGCAAGCGAGGCGGCCGGTGAGGCCGGCGCGGAGGTTCGGCTGCGCAAGGTGCGTGAGCTGGCGCCGGACGAGGCGATTCGCTCCAACTCGGGGTGGCAGGCGCACCGCCTGGAGACCCAGGACGTGATGGAGGCCGAGCCCGACGACCTCTCCTGGGCCGACGTGGTGATCATGGGTGCTCCCACCCGGTACGGCATGATCGCCGCGCAGCTCAAGCAGTTCATCGACACCACCGGCCCGCTCTGGGCGCAGGGGGCGCTGGCCAACAAGGTCTACTCGGCGTTCACCTCGACGGCGACGGCGCACGGCGGGCACGAGTCGACGCTGCTGTCGCTGCTCACCGTCTTCTACCACTGGGGCGGCGTGGTGGTCACCCCCGGCTACACCGAGCCGAGCCAGTTCGTCGCGGGCAACCCGTACGGCGCGTCGCACACCAGCAACAACGGCGAGAACCCGCCGGACGCTGTGGCGCTGGGCGCGACCGCGCTGACCACGAAGCGTGCGGTGCTGATCGCCTCGGCGCTCAAGCGCGGCATGTCGGCCACCGGCTGACGCCACCCCGACCAACTCGCCACCCCGACCGCGCACCCCACCCCCCTTCCCTCGGGTGATCATGAAGCTATTGCCGCCGACACGCCGGGCGAATGGCAATAACTTCATGATCATGGAGGTGGGGGGTGGGAGCGCCGGCCTCGTCGTCGCTAGTCGCGGTCGAGCGGCCCCGGGGTCAGCGCCGCCGTGCCGGCGGGCGTGGCGAGCGGCGGGTGGCCCGGCGGGACCGCCAGCAGGTGCCCCAGCAGGTCGGCCAGGACCGCCAGGCCGTCGCGGCTGAGCACCGACTCCGGGTGGAACTGCACCCCGGCGAAGCCCGGCCCGCGCAGCGCGTGCACCGCCCGGTCGGCCGGGTCCCGGGACAGCTCCACCGGCCCGTACGCGGTGGTCACCCGGTCGGCGTCGGCGACGGCGGTGAACGTGGAGTAGAACCCGACCCTCCGGTCGACGCCGAAGACCGGGACGTCGCGCTGCAATCCCTGGTACGGCGCGTCCCGGCGGCGCAGTGCGAGCCCGAGCAACCCGGCGAGGAGCTGGTGGCTCAGGCACACGGCCAAGGTCGGCGCCCCGGCGGCGAGGCGGGCGGCCAGCAGGCCCCGCAGGGCCGCCATCTTCGGCTGCTCCACCGCCCGGGGGTCGCCCGGTCCGGGGCCGGCCACCACCAGATCGGGCGCGTCGTTGGCGACGGATCGGTGCCACGGGGTCACCTCGACGGCCAGCCCGAGGGCGCGCAACTGGTGGGCGAGCATCCCGGTGAAGGTGTCCTCGCCGTCGACGATCAACGCCCGGCGGCCGGCCAACCCGGGCAGCGCCACCGCCCCGGCGGGTCGCTGGTCGAGCCAGAACCGGGCCAGCGGGGCGTTGCGGGCGGCCAGCGTCGCCCGTACCTGGGGGTCGTCGGCCAGCCGGGGCAGCGGGCCCGGACCGGCCGGCGCGGCGTCCGGGCGCAGGCCGAGGGCGGCCAGCACCCCGGCGGCCTTCGCGTGGGTCTCCGCCACCTCGCCGGCCGGGGTGGAGTGGCGCACCAGGGTCGCCCCGACGCCGACGCGCAGCTCACCGGCGGGGGAGATCTCGGCGGTACGGATCAGGATGGGCGCGTCGAGGGTCTGCCGGCCCGTCTCGTCGCGGCCCAGCAGGGCCAGCACCCCCGCGTAGTAGCGCCGCCCGGCCGGCTCGTACCGCGCGATGACCCGGCAGGCGTTCTCCATCGGGCTGCCGGTGACGGTGGGAGCGAACATGGTCTCCCGCAGCACCTCCCGCACGTCCAGGGTGCTCCGCCCGGCCAGCAGGTACTCGGTGTGCGCCAGCTGCGACATCTCCTTGAGGTACGGGCCGACCACCTGCCCGCCGCGCTCGGCCACCCGCGCCATCATCTTCAGCTCCTCGTCGAGCACCATGGACAGCTCGTCGATCTCCTTCGGGTCGGCGAGGAAGCGCAGCAGCGCCGCCTGGTCCGCCGTCCCGCCGTGCCGGAAGGTGCCGCTGATCGGGTTCATCATGACCAACCCGTCGTCGACGCTGACGTGCCGCTCCGGGCTGGCCCCGACCAGGACGCGGGTGCCGGTGTGCACCACGAACGTCCAGTACGCACCGCGTTCGCGCAGCAGCAGCCGGCGCAGCGCGGCCAGCGCCGCGACCAGCGGGGAGCCCGCGACGGTGGCGCGCGCGGCGCGGTGGACGACGAAGTTCGCCCCCTCGCCCCGGCCGATCTCCTCGGCCAGCACCCGGGCGACGGTCTCGGCGTACTCGGCATCGGCGACGTCGAACCCGGCGTCGGTGGCGTCCACCGGGGCGTCGGGCAGGGCGGCCAGCGCGTCGGCCAGCGGCAACCGGGTGTGCCCGGTGATCTCCAGGCACTCCAGCGGCACGCCGTCGTCGACGCAGTCGAACCCGCGCTCGGCGAGCTGCCGGTAGGGCACCAGCGCGAGGGTGCGCGGCCCGGCCGGGCCGTCGGGCAGCGGGACGTCGGCGAGCCGGTCGACCGGGCGTACGGTGCCGGTGAAGAGCTCCAGGTGCTCGGCGCCCTCGCGGCGCACGAGCGCGAAGGGGCCGGGGTCGACGCCGTCGGCGACGGCGGCGAGCAGGTCGTGCGGGCGGGTCATCGGTTCTCCTGGTGGCCGGGCGGCGCCGTCGGCGGCGGCCTGGTGGGCCGGGAGGAAACCGGCGACCGCCTCGTGGGGCGGCCGCGTGGGGAAGCTACGCGCGGGAGTGGGCCGCCGGGTCGGCGGGCCACCAGCAGGTCGGATGCGCGAGCATGCGACCACCCTACGCGTCGGGCCGCCGGCCGGGGGCGGCGTCCCGCGTTCCGGGACCACCCCGGCACGAGCCGCCGGGTACGGTGTTCGGCGATGAACATCCTCGCCCTGGACCTGGGCACCTCCTCCGTACGCGGGCTCGTGCTCGACGCCGACGCGGCCCCGCTGCCCGGCGCGCTGGCCCGCCGCAAGGTGCACCCCACCGTGGACGACGACGGCACCGGCACCCTGGACGGCCCCGCCTACCTCGCCTGCCTGATCGAGTGCCTGGACGAGCTCGCCGCCGGCGGGCACCTGCGCGACGTGGGTCTGGTCTCCGCCTCCGCCCAGTGGCACTCGGTGCTGCCGCTGGACCGCTCCGGTGAGCCGATGGGGCCGGTGCTGACCTGGCTGGACACCCGCCCCGAGCCGATGGCGGGTTCGACCGGGCCGGCCGACCCCTCCGCCTACCACCGACGCACCGGCACCTGGTCGCACCGCTGCTACTGGTCGGTGCGGCTGCCTTGGCTGCGGCAGCGCTGCGCGACCCCGCCGGCCCGCTTCGTCGGCCTGGTGGAGTACGTGCTGCACGCGCTGCTGGACTCCGCACCGATGTCGGTGTCCCAGGCCTCCGGCACCGGGCTGCTCGACCTGCGCACGATGCGCTGGGACGCCGAGGCGTGCGAGCTGGCGGGCGCGACCCCGGGGCAACTGCCCGAGCTGGCCGGCGACGACTGGCGGGGCCGGCTGCGCCCGGAGCACGCCCGCCGCTGGCCGCAGCTCGCCGACGCGGCCTGGACGCCGCCGGTGGGCGACGGCGCGGCGTCCAACGTGGGCTCCGGCTGCGTGGACGCCTCCCGGGCGGCGGTGACCGTCGGCACCTCGGCGGCGGTGCGCCTGGTGCAGCGGGTGCCGGCCGGCGGCGAGCTGCCGCCCCTGCCCGACGGGCTGTGGCGCTACCGGGTCGACCACGACCACATCGTCACCGGGGCCGCCTACTCCAGCGGTGGGAACCTCTTCGCCTGGGCCTCCCGCGAGCTGCGGGTCCCCGCGGGGGCCGAGCTGGAGGCCGCGCTGGCCCGCATCCCGCCGGGCGGCGGCACGGCGGCCAACCCCCGCTTCGGCGGGGACCGGCCGCCCGGTCACGCCCCGGCCGGCGCGGGCGCGCTGAGCGGGCTGAGCCTCGGCACCGGCGCGGTCGACATCCTGGCCGGCCTGATGTCCAGCGTCTGCGGGCTGGTCGCCGACGACCTCGCCGAGCTGGAGTCGACACTGGAAGGTCCGGTGGAGGTGGTGTTGGGTGGGGGAGCGCTGGCGGCTTCCGCGTGGTGGCGCAACTCGTTCGCCGCCGCCCTGACGCCCCGGTCGGTGCGCTTCCAACCCGACCCGGAGATCGGCGCGACCGGGGCGGCGCGGGTGGCACTGGGGCGGCTGAGCGACCCCGTCGAGCTGCTGACCATCGGCCGGACGGACGAGTCGCCCTCACCGACCCCGTCAGGTCCGCGCGTTCCTCGGTATCCTTCCTGAGCTACCACTCAGCTTGGCCCGTTGACAGGGCCGGCCTGACTGGTTTGATGGACCCCGCTCCCCGACGCGGCGGACGCGAGGGACCTAGGAGGCATGGTGAGCGTAGGTCCCGACCCGGCGGGGAGCGGGGAGTCGAACCGCCGTCGCCGGTTCGACGTCCGCGTCGTGCCCCACCGTCGCCGTTCCCCGCTCCGGCTGCGGGACTGGCGGATGGGGACCAAACTCGTCACCGTGCTCGTCATTCCCTCGGTGGCCTTCCTGGTGCTGGCCGGCGTGCAGACCCGAGGGCTGGT
Organism: Micromonospora sp. DT233; assembly: GCF_049841815.1. NCBI lineage: Bacteria > Bacillati > Actinomycetota > Actinomycetes > Micromonosporales > Micromonosporaceae > Micromonospora > Micromonospora sp. DT233. The sequence continues at coordinate 562,132 of NZ_JBNCLB010000004.1, forward strand.
GGGGCGCACCACCGCGCTGAGCGACTTCGCCCGCGAGGTCGGCATCGGCCGGGAGATCACCGACGCGGTGCACCAGATCCAGCGCGAGCGCGACCGCACCGCCGGCGAGCTGGCCGATCTGCGCCGCGTCGGTGGGCAGGCCGACCGGGACGCCTCGGCCGCCGCGCTGAAGCCGTTGCAGTCCGCCAGTGACACCGCCGTGGCGGAGCTGCGACAGGCGGCCGGCCCGCTGGCCGACACCGACGCCGCCTGGCGGGTCGCGTACTCGCGGGTGTTGGAGGCGTACGACCAGGTCGTCTACATCCGGGCGGCCGTGCCCCCGGCGGTGCTGGCCAGCGACACGATCCTGAGCCACTACCACCGGGCCGTCGACGCGCTGCTGACGCTGCTCGCCCAGCCCTCGCCCGGCGCGAGCCAGCGGGCCCTCAACGACGCCGTGCTGCGCTACGTCCACCTGGCCCGGGTCAAGGAACTCTCCTCGCGGATCCGCGCCGAGCTCTACGCCGCCGCCCGCGCCAGCCGCTACGGGGTCGAGGCGCAGGTCGCGCTGACCGACCTGCGGGCCCAGCAGCTCACCGCGCTCGGTGCGTTCCGGGTGGCCGCCACCGACGAGCAGATCCGCCGCTACGACGACGCGTTGGCGGACCCGGCGTTCGCCGCCGCCACCGGGCTGGAGGAGCGCAGCCTGCCCGTGGGCGGCACCGCGCCGCAGCCGCTGCCCGCCGACCAGTGGTGGGCGGCCGGCGAGCAGCGTCAGGAGGTGCTGCGGCGGCTGGAGGCCGGCGTGCTGGGCGACGCGGTGACCCGCGCCGACGACGCCAGCTCCGGCCAGCTGCGGGCCACCCTGCTGGCGGTCGGCTCGATCGGCGCGGTGCTGCTGGTCGCCCTGCTGATCTCGCTGCTGGTCGGGCGCTCCGTCGCCCGCTCGTTGCGGCTGCTGCGCGGCCAGGCGCTGCGGATCGCCAAGATCGAGCTGCCCGACGCCCTGGAACGACTGCGGCAGGTCGACGGCGGGGTCAGCGACATCGAGGTGCCTCCGGCGGTGGTCCGCTCGTTGGACGAGATCGGTGAGCTGGCCGAGGCGTTCGTGGCGGTGCACCGCAGCGCGGTCAGCGTCGCGGTGGAGCAGGCGACGATGCGCCGCAACGTCAACCTGATGTTCGTCAACCTGGCCCGGCGCAGCCAGGTGTTGGTGGAGCGCCAGCTCGAACTCCTCGACGGCCTGGAACGCGAGGAGAGCGACCCGGACCAGCTGGAGAACCTGTTCAAGCTCGACCACCTGGCCGCCCGGATGCGGCGCAACGACGAGAGCCTGTTGGTGCTGGCCGGCAGCGAGTCGACCCGACGGTGGAACCGGCCGGTGGGGCTCGGCGCTGTGCTGCTGGCCGCCAGCGCCGAGATCGAGCAATACCAGCGGGTGCACCGCGAGCAGGCCGAGGAGTTGCACGTCGTCGGGCACGTCATCGGCGACCTGGTGCACCTCTTCGCCGAGCTGCTGGAGAACGCCACCGCCTTCTCCCGGCCCGACACGATGGTGCTGGTCACCGTCCGGCCCGACGGCCTCGGCGCGTTGGTGGAGATCACCGACCAGGGCCTAGGCATGTCCCCGGCCGCGTTGGCCGAGGCGAACGCGGTGCTGGCCGCCCCGCCGGCCGCCGACGTCGCGGCGTCCGAGCGGATGGGGCTCTTCGTGGTCAGCCACCTCGCCGCCCGGCACGCGGTCGAGGTGCGGCTGCATCCCCGCCAGAACGGGCTGGTGGCCCTGGTCCGGATCCCGGCGGCCCTGCTCACCACCGCCGCGACGGCCGAGCAGGGCCTGCCGGCGTCGCGGCGGATGCTCAGCAGCGCGCGGCTCGGCGGGGCCCGGCCGTCGGGGGTCGCCATCACCGGCCGGCCGGAGCTCTCCGCCGCCGCACCGCCCGCTTCGGCAGCGCCGGAGGCCACCGGCACCGGGCGCGGGGGCGTCGCCGGCACGGGGCCCTCGGGCGTGACCGGTGCCGGGCCGTTCGGCCCGGACGATGTGCCGGTGGCCGGGCGGCCTCCGCGCGGCGGCGGCACGCCGCGGCAGCCCCGGGCGGTGCCGGTGCGGGCGGAGGACGTCTTCGCGCCGGCCGGCCGGCAGGCCGCGCCCACCGGCAGCGTCTGGTGGTCGCCGGATGCTCCGGCCGCGAGCGCCGCCCCGCCGGCCCCGACGCCGCCGGCCGTGCCGGTCACCGGCGGGGTCAACGAGCGCGGCCTGCCGGTGCGGGTGCCGATGGCGCAGCTCTCCGCCGTGACGACGCCCGCCCGGCCGGTCCGTCAGGCCCGGCGCGACGACCCGGACCCGGATGCCGTCGGCGGCATGCTGGCCCGGCTGTACAGCGGGGTCCGCCGGGCCGAGGCGGAGGAGACCACCGAGATTTTCCTGCCGCCGCAGGGCGGCGCCACCGAAGGGGGACAACAGTGATGACCTTGAGCCAGGAGGCCCAGGACGTGAGCTGGCTGGTCAGCGGGTTCGCGCAGCGGGTGCCCGGCGTGTTGCACGCGATCGTGGTGTCGTCCGACGGGCTGCTGGTGGCGATCTCCGACCACCTGCCCCGCGACCACGCCGACAAGCTCTCCGCGGTCACCTCGGGGCTGATGAGCATCACCGCCGGGGCCGCGCAGATGTTCGACGGCGACATCGTCAAGCAGACCGTCGTCGAGATGGGTCGCGGCTACTTCCTGGTGATGCAGATTCGCGACGGTTCGATCCTGGCCACCCTGGCCGGCAGCGAGGCCGACATCGGCGTGGTGGGCTACGAGATGGCCCGGCTGGCCAAGCAGGCCGGCGAGAAGCTCACCCCGGCGTTGCGGGCCGAGTTGCAGCAGGCGCTGCCCCGCTGACCCCGAGGTCACCTCCGGGTGCAGTTCTTGCCGCCCTGACGACAAGAACTGCACCCGGACGCGGGGGACTACAGGCCGTTGGCCCGGATCACCTCGCGGTACCAGTGCGCGCTGCGCTTGGGCACCCGGCGCTGGGTCGGGTAGTCCACGTAGATCAGGCCCCAGCGCTGGTCGTACCCCTCGGCCCACTCGAAGTTGTCCAGCAGCGACCAGACGTGGTAGCTCTCCAGGGGCACCCCCTCGGAGACGGCCCGGTGCGCGGCGGCCATGTGGTCGCGCAGGAAGCTGATCCGCCCGGCGTCGTCGACGGTGCCGTCGGCGGAGAGGGTGTCGGCCTGCGGCAGGCCGTTCTCGGTGACGGTCAGCGGGACCGGCCCGTACTCGCGGGTGATCCGGGTCAGGATGTCGTACATGCCGTCGGGGTAGATCTGCTGCCAGTCCGCCTGCGAGGTGGGCCAGCGCATGACGGTGCCGCCGTCGCCGGTGACGTAGTACGGCGTGTAGTACTGCACGGCGAGCAGGTCGATGGGCGAGGAGATGATCTCCAGGTCGCCGTCGGCGATGCCCCGGACCATCCGGCTGTCGCCGCCGAGGTCGGCGAGCACGTCGGCCGGGTAGCTGCCCCGCAGGATCGAGTCGAGGTAGAGGCGGTTCTCGTACCCGTCGTGTAGGTGTGCGGCGCGGGCGGCCTCGGCGCTGTCGTCGGCCGGGTAGCTGGGGTGCAGGTTGAGCGCGGGGCCGATCCGGCCCGGGCCGGTGGCGCGCAGCGCCTGCACGGCCAGGCCGTGGGCCAGCTGGAGGTGGTGGGCGACCAGGTACGCCGCCTGCGGGTCCTGGAAGCCCGGGGCGTGGTGGCCCATCAGGTAGCCGTTCTGCACCACGGTCTTCGGCTCGTTGATGGTCAGCCAGACCGGCACGGCCTCGCCGAGGCTGCGGAAGACCGCCTCGGCGTACTCGGCGAAGCGGTAGGCGGTGTCCCGGTTCTCCCACCCGCCGGCGTCCTGCAACGCCTGCGGCAGGTCCCAGTGGAACAGGGTGGCCATGGGGGAGATGCCCCGCTCGTGCAGCCCGTCGACCAGCCGGCGGTAGAAGTCCAGGCCGCGCTGGTTGGGGGCTCCGGTGCCGTCCGGCTGCACGCGCGGCCAGGCGATGGAGAAGCGGTAGCTGCGCAGCCCGAGGTCGCGCATCAGGTCGAGATCCTCGACGTAGCGGTGGTAGTGGTCGGCGGCCACGTCGCCGGTGTCGCCGTTGCGGGTCCGGCCGGGGGCACGGCTGAAGGTGTCCCAGACCGATTCGCCCCGGCCGTCCTCCTTGGCGCCGCCCTCGACCTGGTACGCCGAGGTGGCCGCGCCCCAGCCGAAGCCGGCGGGGAAGCGCAGCGGACCCTCGGACCCGCCGGTGGGCGCGGTGTCGGGGTCCGACCCGGTCCCGCCGCCGGCGGCCGGGTCGCCGACGGTCGCGGGGGTGCCGGAGTGCAGGCCCGCGTCGGCGGCGCTGGCGCTGGCGGAGGGTGCGGCGTGGCTGTTGGGCCGCCGCGGGGTGAGCATCGACATGGGGCGTTCTCCTTGTGGTGGGTGCCCGCCGCAACCGGCCGGGAGCGCTCCCATCATAAGGCAGGCGGGAGCGGCCGACCGTGACCGCGGCGCGGTCGGCTCTGCGGGGCGGGAAGGTCCGGCGGGGCCGGGTGCGGCGGGGGTGATGGGACGCGGTCGGCGGGGGTGTGAGGCTGCGCCGCCGTGCGCCAACAGCGAGCGAGGCCGGCCGGGTGGCGTGCGACGCCTGACCCGTCGGCCTCTTTTCCCATCATGGAAGGGGGTTTAGTGTGGGGACGGGGGAGGGCAACCCCCGTCCCCACCTTTGGTTGCACACACGCACGGATGGAATTGGCGTCCTGTCGTGCGTGTCGCGCGGGAGCCGGGCCACGCGAGTGGCTCTGGTTCCACCTCCCTCCATTGCCGGTGGGTGGTGGCTGGCGGCGGCGTCCGGGCTGGCCCGCCGTCAGCCCTCGGGGTGGTGCACCGGGGACGTCGCGGGCACGACGCCCCCGGTTGACAAACTCTGTGAACCATCGTCGATGGAAGCGCTCCCATCGGCCGATGTTGCGACTGTAACGCCCGTCACGGGTTTGTGAAAGACCCCGAACGAGATCGAAACATCTAGCTGCTTCTCTGTTGGCGCGGCTTGTTGTGGGAGCGCTTCCATGCCACACTGTCGAACACCGCGACGAGGAGCCAGCTCGCGTGAGCGCGGGTCGCCGAGGGCATCCGGTCCATCCGGACGGCACCCCAGCAGGACGGACGTCGGGTCTCGACGCCCGCCCCGCCGCACCCCGACCGGGCCGGATCGACCACCATTCCGAGCGCCTCCGTCCCCCCGTGCGACCCGCACGTGGAGGCGCCCCGCCGGGGCCCCACGGCCCCGGCCTGGTCCGAGGAGACACCGCGCACATGAGACTCCTGGCAAGACGTCGCCGGACGGCGTTACTCGCCGCCGCCACGTTGGTCGTCGGCGGGGTAGCCCTGCCGGCGAGCGCCGCGCAGGCCGCACCGGCCTGCGACGTGGTCTACGCCACCAACGACTGGGGCAGCGGCTTCACCGCCAATGTCACCATCAAGAACCTGGGCGACGCCATCAACGGCTGGTCGCTGAAGTGGACGTTCCCCAACAGCACCCAGCGGGTGAGCCAGGGCTGGCAGGCCAAGTTCAGCCAGTCCGGCAGCGAGGTGACCGCGACCAACGAGTCGTACAACGGCAACCTCGGCACCGGGGCGTCGACCACCATCGGCTTCAACGGCAGCTACTCCGGCAGCAACCCGAAGCCGACCGCGTTCACCCTCAACGGCGTGACCTGCAACGGCACCCCCTCCAACCAGCCGCCCACGGTCTCCCTCGGCGTGCCGACCGGGCCGTTCGAGGCCCCGGCGGACGTGCCGCTGACCGCCACCGCCAGCGACCCCGACGGCACGATCGCCAAGGTCGAGTTCTACCGCAACGGCCTGCTGGTCAACACCGACACCAGCGCGCCGTACGCCTACACCCTGGAGGACCTGCCGGCCGGCAGCTACACCGTCCAGGCCAAGGCCTACGACAACGCCAACGGCATCGGCGTGGCCGAGAAGGCGTTCACCGTCGCGGCCGCCTCCGGGCCCCAGCTGGTGGCCACCCCGTCGGCCGTGAGCGTGAACGAGGGCGGCACCGCCACCTTCAACCTGAAGCTCAGCGCGGCCCCCACCGCCAGCGTGCCGGTCACGCTGACCCGCACCGGTGACACCGACATCACGGTCAGCCCGGCCACGGCCACGCTGACCTCGGCCAACTGGAACACCGGGGTCACCGTCACGGTCGCCGCGGCCGAGGACTCCGACACCACCGGCGGCACCGCCACGATCACCGCCACCGGCACCGGCCTGGCCTCCCTGGCCGTCGCCGCCACGGAGATCGACAACGACGCCCCCGGCGGGGACAACACCTACATCAAGCGCTTCCTCGACCAGTACGGCAAGATCAAGAACTCGGGGTACTTCAGCCCCGAGGGGGTGCCCTACCACTCGATCGAGACGCTGATCGTCGAGGCGCCCGACCACGGCCACGAGACCACCTCCGAGGCGTTCAGCTTCTGGCTGTGGCTGGAGGCCCAGTACGGCCGGGTCACCCAGAACTGGGCCCCGTTCAACAACGCCTGGACGGTGATGGAGAAGTACATCATCCCGTCGCACGCCGACCAGCCCACCGCCGGCTCCGCCGGCACCCCGCAGTACGCCGCGGAGTACAACCTGCCCAGCCAGTACCCCTCGGCGCTCAACGGAAGCGTCCCGGTGGGGCAGGACCCGCTCCGCTCGGAGCTGCAGTCCACCTACGGCACCGGCGACATCTACGGCATGCACTGGCTGATGGACGTCGACAACACCTACGGCTTCGGCCGCTGCGGCGACGGCACCACCAAGCCGGCGTACATCAACACCTTCCAGCGCGGCACCCAGGAGTCGGTCTGGGAGACCATCCCGCAGCCGTCCTGCGACACCTTCAAGCACGGCGGCCAGTACGGCTACCTCGACCTCTTCGTCAAGGACTCCGGCGCCCCCGCCAAGCAGTGGAAGTACACCAACGCCCCCGACGCGGACGCTCGCGCCGTGCAGGCCGCGTACTGGGCCCTGACCTGGGCCAAGGAGCAGGGCAAGCAGGCCGACGTCGCCGCCACCGTGGCCAAGGCCGCGAAGATGGGTGACTACCTGCGGTACGCGATGTTCGACAAGTACTTCAAGAAGATCGGCAACTGCGTCGGGGCCTCCACCTGCCCCGCCGGCACCGGCAAGGACTCGGCGCACTACCTGATGTCCTGGTACTACGCCTGGGGCGGCGCGTACGACACCAGCCAGAACTGGTCGTGGCGCATCGGCTCCAGCCACAACCACTTCGGTTACCAGAACCCGTTCGCGGCCTGGGCGCTGACCAACGTGCCCGAGCTCAAGCCGCAGTCGGCGACCGCGGTGACGGACTGGCAGAAGAGCTTCGACCGGCAGCTGGAGTTCTACACCTGGCTGCAGTCCGCCGAGGGTGGCATCGCCGGCGGCGCCACCAACAGCTGGGACGGCAGCTACGCCCAGCCCCCGTCGGGCACCGCCACCTTCTACGGCATGTTCTACGACGTCGACCCGGTCTACAACGACCCGCCGTCGAACCAGTGGTTCGGCATGCAGGCCTGGTCGATGCAGCGCATCGCCGAGCTGTACCTGCAGACCGGCAACGCCAAGGCCAAGGCGCTGCTCGACAAGTGGGTGCCGTGGGCCATCGCCAACACCACCGTGGGCACCAACTGGTCCATCCCGTCGGACATGAAGTGGACCGGCCAGCCCACCAACTGGAACCCGAGCGACCCGCAGCCCAACACCAACCTGCACGTCGAGGTCACCGTGAAGGGCCAGGACGTCGGCGTCGCCGCCGCCTACGCCCGGACCCTGATCGCGTACGCGGCGAAGTCCGGCAACGCGGCGGCCAAGACCACCGCCAAGGGCCTGCTCGACGCGCTCTACGCGGCGACCGACGCCAAGGGCGTCTCGATGCCGGAGAAGCGCGGCGACTACAAGCGCTTCGACGACGTCTACAACGCCGCCGACGGCCAGGGGCTCTACGTCCCGCCGGGCTGGACCGGGAAGATGCCCAACGGTGACGCCATCGCCGCCGGCAAGAGCTTCCTCGACATCCGGTCCTTCTACAAGAACGACCCCGACTGGCCGAAGGTGCAGGCCTACCTCGACGGCGGCGCGGAGCCGACGTTCAACTACCACCGGTTCTGGGCGCAGGCCGACGTAGCCATGGCGTACGCCGACTACGGAAACCTCTTCCCGAACGGGTGACCCGATCCTCCGGGTGGGCGGCGCGGCCCGCCCACCCGGAGCCCGGCCGGGCCCGGGGGAACGTCAGAGCCCGGCCGGCGGACGGCCCGACCCCCACGGTCGGGCCGGGGCGGGCCGGCCACCGGTCGACGGTGGTCGGCCCGCCCTACCGTCTCAGAGCCCTACCGCCCTACCGCCCGAAGCCGAACTTGCCGCGAAAACGTGCCGGAAAAAGTGACAGTCGAGGGATCACGAGACGCTCGTCCACGGAGTAACGTACGTCACCAGAGAGGCCGCTCCCCCCGTGGCGGCCTCTCCTTATGCGTGCTGGTCATGATGGGTGCCGGGCGCGGTCACCGGGTGTCGCAGCCCCGGGTGCCCGGCGGGCAGCGACCGGCGGATCACCGGCCAGCTCACCGCCAGCGCCGCCGCCACCAGCGGCCAGGTCAGCGCGACCCGCGCCACCACCAGCGCCACCACCTGCCCGCCGAGGTAGAGCGGCACGAAGACCGCCACCCGCAGCACGTACGTCGCCGCCCACACCCAACTCGCCCGCGAGTACGCCCGCAGCAGCGCCCGGTCACGCCGCCACCGCCCCCGCTGGCGCAGCACGGTGCCCACCACCACGCCGAGCAGCGGCCAACGGAGCACGATGCTGACCACCCAGGCCAGCGCGCTGGCCGCGTTCGAGAGCACCTGGAGCAGGAAGAAGTCGGTGGCCCGTCCGGTGCGCAGCGCGATCAGCGCGGCCACGCAGACCGCGAGCAGGCCGACCAGCACCGAGCGCGGCCGGTGCCCCCGGCGCAGCCGCCATAGCGCCACGGCGGTGCCGGTCAGCACGGCGGCGGCGACCCCGGCGACCAGCGAGTTGCCTGTGGACAACCAGCCGACCGCGAACGCCACCGGCGGCAGCGTGGCGTCGATCGCGCCCCGCCGGCCGCCGAGCAGATCCGCCAGCGACTCCGGGGAGCCCGTCGGCGACGGCGCACTGGCGGGCGGCGGCGCACTGGCGGGCGGCGGTGGACAGGTGGGCGGCGGTGGACAGGTGGGCGGCCCCTCGGGCCCAGGGGTGGCGGTCACCGGCAACCTCCTGTGAATCCGCTACCGGGATGTGGGCCAGTGCTCCGGTCTTCAGGCCGGGGTGAAGGCCCGCGCTGTGCGGGCCGCCAAGGCCTGAGCGGTGCCTTAGGCCGGGCGGTTCTGCTGTTCGATGTACTGACGCACGATACTCGGCGGTGCCCCGCCCGGGGAGCGGGCGAAGTACGAGCCTGACCACAGTTTGTGAGCGGTCTCGATCGGACCCGGCTGGCCAAGAGCGTGCACGACGCCGGGTGGGCCAGCTTCACCGCCATGGTGGAGTACAAGGCCGCGAGGTACGGGCGCACGTTCGCCCGGGTGGACCGGTTCTTCCCGTCCACCCGGATGTGCTCCGACTGCGGCCGGGTCGGCGACAAGCTGGCGCTGAACGTCCGGTCGTGGAGTTGCCCGTGCGGCAGCCACCACGACCGGGACGTCAACGCCGCGAAGAACATCAGGGCCGCCGGACGGGCGGACCTCAACGACCGTGGGGCGCAGGTAAGACCGGGACTCGTCCCGGCACCGCGCCGTGAAGCGGTAACCCACCCGGACGTTGCGTGTTCCACGCGCAGCGTGGAGGGAACCGCCGTCGTTCAGCTTCAGGGCGGAGAGGATGTCAGAAACTAACGCCAGAATGTCGGTGGGCCACCGGGAGACGCTCCGGGGCAGGCCGCTACGGTGTGCGGGTGCGCGCGACGGCGAGAGGTTGGACGGCAGTCTGGTTGGTCGTACTGGCCCTGGCCCAGACGGCCGCCTTCATCGTGGTGTGGCGTGCCGCCCTGCACACCGAGCTGGGCCAGTGGCTCGACACGGTCGCCCTGACGGGCAACCAGATCGGTCAGGACACCGTCGCCGCGCCGGTCAACCGCATCCTCAACACCATGTCGGTGTTGTCGCTGGTGGTGGCGACCGCGGTGATCGGCTTCATCGCGCTGATCCGCCGCCGGTTGGCGCTGGCCATCACCGCCACCCTGCTGATCGCCGGCGCGAACGTCACCACCCAGTTGCTGAAACACTTCCTCATCCGCCCCGAGTTCGGCATCGACCCCGAGCGGACCGGCGCCGGCAACAGCCTGCCCAGCGGGCACACCGCCGTGGCGGCCTCCGTGGCCCTCGCGCTGATCCTGGTGCTCCCGCGCAAGGTCCGGGTCCTCGGCGCGTTCATCGGCGCCGCGTACGCGGCCATCGCCGGCGTGGCGACCCTCTCCGCCGGCTGGCACCGCCCGAGCGACGCCGTGGCGGCCTTCCTGGTGGTCGGGGTCTGGGCGGCGCTGGCCGGCCTGCTGCTGCTGGTGACCCAACGGGAACAGGCACAGGTCGAAAGCGCCGACGCCCATCGCGTCGCCGCCATCGTGCTCGGCCTGGGCGGCACCCTCGCCGTGGTCGCGTCGGCGCTGGCCCTGTCCTGGCTGGTCGACCTGCCCCGGCTGGCCCCGGAGAGCATGGGCCGCCGCCCGCTCTTCATCGGCTACGCCGGCAGCGCCGCCGGCATCGCCGGCACCATGGCCATCGTCGCGGCGCTGGTGCTGGTCATGGTGCACCGCCTGGTGCCCCGCATCAAGGGCTGAGCCCTCGCCCACCCCGGATCTCTGACATGCCGCCTCCCCGTACACCGCCGGCTCTCACCCCCGTCCCTGCATCCCCACGCGTCGAATGGTCAAGATCCGCGCATCTTCCCCGAAGATGCTGGGTCGGAGCCGGGGTGGAGAGATGGTCGGTCGTGAGAAGGTGACGGTGGCTGGGTGGGGGAGGATCGTGGTGTCGATACGGGCGGCGTTTCGCGCGGAGTGCGCGACCCTGGGCGGGGTCCTGCGGGGCCTCGAGCCGGCCGACCTGGACCGGCCGACCGACTGCCCACCGTGGGCCGTACGGGACCTCGTCGCGCACGTTGCCACCGGTGCGGGGCGGCTCGTCGACATGCTCGCCGCGCCGGCCCCGCCCCGCGCCGAGGTGGACGCCGCCGGCTATTTTGGCGCGGCCAAGTTCGCCCCCGAGGTCGACCGGGCGCGCATCGACAGCGCCCGCCGGTCCGCCCGCGAACTGCCCGACCCGGCGGCGGTCGCCGCCGGATTCGACCGGGCCTGGCGTTCGACCGACGAGGCGGTGGCCCGGCAGCCCGCCGGTCGCCTGGTCCGCACCCGGCACGGCGACGCCATGACCCTGACCGACTTCCTGGTGACCCGGGTGGTGGAGGTCGGCGTGCACGGCCTGGACCTGGCCGCCGCCCTGGGCCGCGAGCCGTGGCTGACGCCTGCGGCGGCCGAGGCCGTCGCTCCGCTGCTCACCGGTGGTCGGGTCGTCCCGACGGAACTCGGCTGGGACCGGCTGACGCTGGTCGGCAAGGCCACCGGCCGGGTGCCGCTCATCGACCGGGAACGGACCGTGACCGAGTCCGCCGGAATCCGCTGGCCGACCTTCGGCGGGTGAGCGCGACGCCCGGCCCGGTGGGTCGGGCGTGACGCCGGTCCGGGGGCTGGAGGGCTTGCCGGGGAGGCGGGCAGCCGTCAGGATCGACCGATGACGAACCGATGGGGCATGACCGTGCCGCTCAGCGGCATTCCGTTGGCAGAGCACGCCACCGTCTACGCGGCCCTGCACCGGGCGGGCTTCACCGACGTCTGGTCGTCGGAGGTCAACGGGACCGACGCGTTCACCCCGCTGGCGCTCGCCGCGGCGTGGCAACCGGAGCTTCGCCTGGGCACCGCCATCACCCCCGCCTTCACCCGGGGGCCGGGGCTGCTGGCGATGAGCGCCGCCGCGCTCGCCGAGACCGCCCCCGGCCGGTTCGCCCTCGGCATCGGCGCGTCCTCGCCGGTGGTGGTGCGGGACTGGAACGCCGTGTCCTTCGACGAGCCGTTCAAGCGCACCCGGGACGTGCTGCGCTTCCTGCGGGCCGCGCTGTCCGGGCAGACCGTCGACGGCGCGTACGACACCTTCGCGGTGCGCCGGTTCACCCTGGACCGGCCGCCCGCCGTGCCGCCGGCGCTGCTGCTGGCCGCGCTGCGCCCGGGGATGCTGCGGTTGGCCGCCGCCGAGGCCGACGGGGTGATCCTCAACTGGCTCGCCGCCGCCGACGTGCCGACCGTCCTGGCCGAGCTGGGCGAGCGGCGCGACGGGTTCGAGGTGGTGGCCCGGCTCTTCGTCTGCCCGACCTCCGACGCCGGGCACGCCCGCGCCCTCGGCCGCCGGCTGATCACCAGCTACCTCTCCGTCCCCGCGTACGCGCAGTTCCACCGCTGGCTGGGGCGCGCGGAGGCGCTGGATCCGATGTGGCGGGCCTGGGCGGCCGGTGACCGGCGCGGCGCGGGGGCCGCCGTGCCCGACGAGATCGTCGACGCGCTGGTGCTGCACGGATCGCCCGAGGAATGCCGCGACCAGGTGCGCCGCTACGCCGACGCGGGTGTGGACGTGCCGGTGCTGGCCCTGCTCCCCACCCCCGAGCTGGCGGCCGGCGGCGCGGCGGCGCTCGGTGACCTGATCACGCGCCTGGGCGGAGGCGAGCCGAGGTGAACCTGACCGACCGGATCGTGGTGATCACCGGTGGGGCCGGCGGCATCGGCTCCGCCATGGCCCGCCGGTTCGCCGCCGAGGGCGCCGCCGCCGTGGTGGTGGCCGACCTCGACGTCGCGGCGGCCCGCGCGGTCGCCGAGGGCATCGGCCCGGTGGCCCACCCCGTCGAGCTGGACGTGGCCGACGAGGAGCAGGTCCGCGCGCTGGTCGCCGACACAGAGCGGCGGTACGGGCGGATCGATCTGTTCTGCGCCAACGCGGGCGTCGCCTCCGCCGGTGGGTTGGAGGTCGACGACGCCGGCTGGGACCGGCTCTGGCGGGTGAACGTGCTCTCCCACGTCTACGCCGCCCGCGCGGTGCTCCCGGCGATGCTGGCCCGGGGCGGTGGCTACCTGCTGCACACCTGCTCGGCGGCGGGCGTGCTGACCTCCGTCGGCGACGCCCCGTACGCGACCACCAAGCACGCGGCCGTCGGCTTCGCCGAGTGGCTCTCCATCACCTACCGCGACCAGGGCATCCGCATCAGCGCGCTCTGCCCGCAGGGGGTGGACACGCCGATGCTCAGCGAGGGGCTGGCCACCGGCCACCTGGCTGCCCGGGTGATCGCCGCGTCCGGGCCGGTGCTCACCGCCGACCAGGTCGCCGACACCGTGGTCGCCGGCCTCGCCGAGGAGCGCTTCCTGATCCTGCCGCACCCGGAGGTCGCCGACTACGCCCGACGCCGGGCGGAGGATCCCGACGGCTGGCAGTCCGGCCTGCGCAAGCTCGTCCGCCGCCTGCGCTCCTGAGGACTTCGGCATAGCGGTCATGATCGAGCGGATCGTGTTCGCGTGGCCAGCGCGCCGCCGGTCGGCGTCACGGCTGGCCCGACCTCGGCGAGCTCGGTGGCCGTACGCTCATGCCTGCCGATTTTTGGCGTCGAACCAAAAGGGCAGGGGGCTCATGGTGCACAGCGGTGCGTCGGTCGAGGTTCTCGTCGTCGATGACCAGGTGCTGATCCGCGCCGGCCTGGTCGCCCTGCTGCGGGCGGCACCAGGAATCCGGGTGGTGGGGGAGGCTGCGGAGGGCCGCGAGGCGGTGGCCGTGGCTGCCGCGACCCGGCCCCAGGTGGTCCTGATGGACCTCCGGATGCCCGGTGTCGGCGGAGTCGAGGCCACCCGCGAGATCATCGCGGCGGGCGGCGACGATCCGCCCCGCGTCCTCGTGCTGACCACGTTCGACACCGACGAGTACGTCTACGAAGCGCTCCGGGCCGGGGCTTCCGGCTTCCTGCTCAAGGACACCCCACCGGAACGCCTGCTCGCCGCCGTCACGACCGTGGCGCGCGGGGAGATGCTCTTCACGCCCCGAGTCGCCCACCGCCTCGTCGAGGCCTTCGCCGGTTCCGCCGCGTCGCGGCCCCGGGCGCTGCCGGAGCTCGACGTCCTCACCGGACGGGAGCGGGAGGTGCTGCGGCTGGTCGGCACGGGCCTGACCAACTCGGAGATCACCGAGCGCCTGGTGATCGCCGAGGCGACCGTCAAGACTCACCTGAACCGAATTATGGCGAAGCTCGACCTGACCAGCCGGGCGCAGGCGGTGGTCCTGGCGTACGAGTCGGGGTTGGTCCGCCCCGGCCAGGGCGACCCGGCCGGCCGGGTCGAGGCCGGTGACCGTGGTCGGTGAGAGCCACCTCATGCCTGTCGGCCGGGACGACTCCGACGGGCAGGATGAGGGTGACGGCGAAGCCGCCACCCGGGGCGGTGCCGGCGTGCACGGTTCCGCCGTAGATTCTGGCCCGCTCGCGCATGCCGGCGAGACCATGCCCGCTCACCTGCCCCGCAGCAGCACCCGGCCCGTCGTCGGCGATCCCAATGGCCAACTTCCCCGGTTGGCCGTAGTCGAGCGTCACGTACACCTGGGCACCGTGCGCGTGCTTGAGGACGTTCGTCAGGGACTCCTGCACCACCCGGTAGGCGCAGAGGTCGACCCCTGGCGGGAGGGGGCGGGGTGACCCGGCGACCGTCACCCCGACCTCGATGCCGGCGGCCCTGACCCGCTCGACCAAATCGCCGAGCCGGCCCAGCCCCGGTGCGGGGTCGTGGGCGCTGGTTTCGTCGCACACATCGGTGTCGGAGACCCGAAGCAGGGCGAGCATCCGGCGCATTTCCTCCAACGCCTCGTGGCTGCTGCCGGCGATGGTGTCCAGCGCCGTACCCACCGTCGTCGTATCGGTGGTAAGCACGTACCGGGCGAGGCCGGCCTGCACCGAGATGACCGACATGTGGTGGGCGACCACGTCGTGCAGCTCGCGGGCGATCCGGACCCGCTCCGCCACGACCGCGCTGTGGGCCCGAGCCTCGCGTTCCTGGCGGAGTTCCTCGGCCAGGGCGATCAGCTGCCTGTTGCGGTCGGCCAGCCGTCGGGCCCCAGCGCCGAAGAGCCAGGCCACCATGGTCGCCACGACCGCTTGGGCGAGCGCCGCCCACGGCGTGTAGACCCCGACCACCACGCCGCTGTAGAGGACCACTGCGGCGGTGGCGGCAGCCCCCGGCAGGATCTTGCCGATGGGGCGGGTAGCCGCCACGGTGTACATCGCGAGCAGGGGTCCGAAGAGGTTCAGGCTGGGCACGTAGCCCATGGCGAGGAACCATGCGACGCCAGCGCAGCAGGCCAGTAGAACGGCCATCGGGGCCCGGCGGCGCAGCGTGAGCGGAGAGTTGGCCAGGCAGGTCACGGCCAGGGCGGTGCCGTCGAACTCGCGGAACCCGGGCATCTGGTAGTCGCGGCCCATCCACGCCGTGACCACGATGATCCCGCAGGCGACGGCGGCGTCGACCACCATCGCGGGCGCCTCGGGCAGTCGTCGCCGGAGCTGCTCACGGGGTGCCATCGGTCGATCGTAGTCAGCCGGTGCGACGGCGGGCGGCGGGGACGGGGCCGGTGCCCTGCCGGTGGCGCCGCCCGACCAGTGCGGTAGGCGACCGCGGAGACACCACTGTCAGTACTGGATGATCTGACCCACGCGCGGAGGCGTGCGACCCGCTAGCACCTCCGGCCAGGCGCGTTGCAGGGCGGCGGGCCCGACATCGATTCGGACGTCGAGCCAGCCGCCTACTGACCCGGTGAAGCGCCGCCACGCGTCGGTGAACCGCCGATCGAGCCCTTCCCGGCCCCAGTCGAGGCGCCGCTTGCGCATCTGCACCGGGGCGAAGAACACCTCGTCGGCGGCGTCGGCGTTCGGAGTCTGCGTGGTGAGGCCGATGGCGATGTCCCGCACCAGGCGGTCGCCGAGGTGCCGCCGCAGGGCGGCGCGGGTGGCGGGGGCACCGGAGAGGTCGAGATAGGCGGTCGGCACGACGTCGAGGGCGCCGATGTCCGCGTAGGAGACGACCTCGTCGTAGCAGCCGAGGGACCGGGTGAAGGCGAGGTTGCCCGGCGAGGTGAGCCCGACCAGACGCGCGCCCCGGCCGTGCAGTTCGTACGCGGCGGCGTACGCGGTCTTGCTGGAGGCCGACGACACCACCAGGGACGTCGCCGCGTAGAAGTCGTTGTCGACAACCTGGTCGGCGAGCATGAACGAGGTGAAGAAGAGCGGCCGGAACAGGACCAACAGGTCCTCCTGGTCCGCCCGGTACGCCGGATCGCCCGTGGTCGACCGGTATCCGTTGTACGGCGAGGGCAGGTCGGCCCGGTGTTCGCTGGCGTCACGGAACCCGGAGGCGTCCACCCGGCACGGACGCACCACGAGGTGGCCGGCCGGCGGGAGGTAGCCGTAGACCCGCTGCCCCACCGGAACCCCCGCGACCGTCGACGCGACCACCTCGGCGAAGCCCCACAGCGGCGGGAGACCCCACTCCGGCCCGAGTCCACGGGGGGCGGGCGGAAAGAACTCCCAGTATCGCATCGAGTCGCCGAGCACCGCGTAGGTGACGTTGTTGGCGGTGAGGCCGACGCGGTCCACCCGCAACAGTGCCTCGCCCCCGACCAGGGTGGGTGTGACGCCCTCGACGAGCGTGGTCCGGCGCAGGTCGTCGCGTGTCACGGCGAAGGTCCAGGAATCAGGCATGGTGCGACGCTAAGCAGCCTGGGCCCCGGGGGCAAGTGCACTGCGAGTGCAAATTCCCACTCGCGGCTGGAACGGCCTGCTCCGCGGTGACCGCGCCCGGAACGAAGGGCGTCTGGGGGGTGGACCCGTGCAACCACTGCAGTAGGCGCCCGAGGTGGTTGCCGCTGTGGTTGCGGAAGAGAATCAGTCGCCAAGATGACGCACCCCGTTTATCCGGAAATTAGTGTCGTCACCGGCCCGCCGCCGTAGCGACAGTACGGGGCCGGCCCTGTCGATACCGAAATGTGTCGAACCACCCCCACAAGGAGCTGATGTGCGTAGGAGACTGACGAAAATGATCTTGACCACGCTGGCCGCCAGCTTGACGGTCGCGGTCGTGTCCCTGGTTCCCGCCTCGCCCGCAGCGGCTGACAACGGCCAGCGGTGCAATGAAAATGTGCAGAGCAAGACGTTTGCCCTGCCGGGTAAACCGGATGTGGTCCACCACGTGATGCTTTGCTTCCGGTCATTCGATGACGGCAAGGCCGACGCCAGGTCATTGAATTACTGGGACTTCGAGGACCTTGTCCCTCCCGTGGCCGGTGTCCGGTTCGACGCCTACAGCATCGAAGTGACTATCGAGCGGCGTGACACCGAGACCAGCGCAGACCAGGTGATGTCTCGGTGGACCTGCGACCTGAAGGCGTACGTCAACGGTCCGCGGCCAGCCAACTTGCCCAATGAGGTCTGCTGGACGCCGTGGATCAGCTACAGCTGGCAGGGCCACTGGTCGGCCGACGCGAAGATCACCTACGACATCAACAACGATGGCAAGGGTTCCGCTACGTGGAACATCACCGGCACGCCGCTGTGGTGACTAATCCCTGATGGGCCCTGGACGGGCCCTGGGCGTTGGGCGCTCAGCGGGGCCAGCGCAGGGGACCGGGCCGAACCGACCAGAACAGGCGGCCCCACCAGGGGCGGCCGGCGCGCAGCGCAGCAACGTAGTTGTTGGCGGTCGCGACGGCCCGCTCGGCCTGCTCGGCGGTGGACGTGCCCGGGGCGAACGCCGTCCGGTTGAGCAGACCGGCCAACTCCTCAAGCCGGGCGCCGAGATCCTCGGCCTCTGTCCCGGTGGCCGGGGCGAGTGGGGGGCCAGCGCCGGCAGCCGGGGTGAACGGGGGGCCGGTGCCGGCGACGGCCCGGTGGGCGTCGGCGGCGACCTCGGAGGCGGAGAGGTCGCCGCCGGCCGGCCGGCCCGCCAGCCGCAGCGCGTCGGTGACCTCCCGCCAGGCGCCGGCGATCCGCTGGCCGGGGTCACCCCGCTCCAGCCGGGCCCGACTGCGCGCCCGGCGCAACGACAGCAGCGTGAGCAGCACGGCCACCACCAGCAGCACCGCCCCGCCCGCACCGATCGTCACCAGCAGCGCCGTCGACGGCCCGGCGGAGGCGACCGGCCGCGCCGGCCCGGCCACCGGCTGCGGCGTCGCGGTCGGCTCGACGGTCGGCTCCGGCACCTCCGACGGCGGCGGATCCTCCGGCTTGGGGCGGAAGTCCTCCTCCACCGGGCGCGGCTCGTCGTCCGGGCGGGGCAGCGGATCGAACGGCACCCAACCCAGTTCCGAGAAGAACACCTCCGGCCAGGCGAATGCGTCGGCCGCGCGGACCGGCCCGTCCCCGGCCGTGGAGAACCCGACCACCACCCGGGTGGGCAGCCCGGTGAGCCGGCCCAGCACCGCGAACGCCGCCGCGAACTGCTCCGACGTGCCGCGCTGCCCGCCGCCGTTGCGCGGCCCGAACAGGAAGAAGTTCAGATTCGGGTACGCGTGTCCGCTCGGCGCGTCCGCCACCATCCGGTAGTGCTCGGCGAGGAACTGCTCGATCGCCGCCGCCCGCGCGTACGGGGCCCCGTTCTCCTCGGCGAGCTGGGCGGCCAACCGGCGCACCGGGTCCGGCACCCCGTCGGCCACCCGCAGCACCCGGGCCACCTCCGCACCGGCCGGCACGTCGGCCATGGCGAGGAGGGTGTCGTCCGGCCGCTGCTCCGCCGAGGTGACCGTGTACCGCAGCCCCGGCGTCAGCCCCTCCGGCCGGATCAGCGTCCCCGTCTGCGGGTCGTACGCCACCCGAGCGCCGCTGACCTCGCGGGGGGTGGCCACCGCCGGCAGCAGTCGACCGCTCAGCTCGGCGACGGTGATCTCCTGCCGGACCGTCTGCACCCTCGCGCCCGGCTCGGGCACCTCCGCCGGCAGGATCCGCCCGGCGTTGCGGTAGGTCGCCCCGACCCGCCAGGTCACCCCGTCGTAGTCGCTGAGCACCGCCAGCCGGATCCGCACCGACCGGCCCTGGTCACCGGGTCCGGCACCGCCGTCGGGACGCTGTGTCGTCACCTCCAGCAGCTTCTGCTCCGGGCGCAGCGCCCAGCCGGAGATCCGGATCAGCGGGTTCTCGTCCAGCGACTCCACCCGGGGTGGCTCCACGTACCGCCGGGGGTCCACCGGCCGGTCGTCGACCCGGGCGGCCACCGCCGGGCCGAGCAGGGCGGCCAGCCCCACCACCACGGCCAGCCCGGCGGCGGCGCTCGCCGCGAGACGTACCCGCACCGCCGCCCGCACCCCCGGCGCGAGCCCGGCGGTCGGGTCCGGGGCCGACGGACCCGGCCCCTTGGCGGGCACCGCCAGCCCGACCGCGACGACCGCCGCGAACGCCACCGTCGGCCAGACCGCCGGGTCGGCGTTCGGCCCGACCACGTACACCGCCCCGGCGTAGAGCAGCGCCGGGGCGACGAAACCCAGCAGCACCCGGCCGGCCCGCAGCGCCACCTCCGCCGCCGCCAACCCGGCCAACCACGCCGCGACCAGCGGCACCAGCACCGTGTCCGGGGTCGGCTCGACCGGGATCATCGCCGTCAACAGCCGGGGGATGGCGTTGCGCGCCGCGTCCGCCGACACCTCGGCCAGCGACCCCGGCAGCCCGGCCGCGTCGGCGGTCAGCCGCAGCGACCACGCCACGTAGCCCGCCAGGGCGGCCACCGACAGCGGCGCCACCAGCCAGGACCGCAGCCGCCGGGCGGCCACGCTGACCAGCACCGAGCCGGCCGCCGCCCCGGCCACCAGCCAGGCCAGCGTGCTCCCGGCGTACACCCGGCCCAGCACCATCCCGACCAGCGCGACCGACGCGACCAGCGCCAACGGCAGCGGCGCCGCCCGCAGCACCCTCACCACCGGCGCACCCCGTCCCACTCGGCCGCGAACGCCGCCCCGTCGGCGGCGTCCACCACCCGCATCCCGGTCGCGTCGGCCGGCGTCGGCTCCGCAGCCCCGAAGACCCCGACCAGGATCGACGGGTACGCCCCGCGCAGCGCGCCCAACTGCCCCAGGTCGCTCCGGCCACCGGGCCCGGTGAGGAAGACCAGCGTGTCGCCGAGGCGCTGCTGGCGCAGCCGGGTCGTCGCCGCCCGCAGCGCCGAATCGGCGTCCCCGGCGGCCAGCCGCGCGGCGGCGAGCCGGTCCAGCGGCCCGCTGCCGGCCTCGTCCGGCTGCCCCGGCCCCGACGCGTGCCCCGGCCCCGACGCGTGACCCGTCCCCGACGCGTCACCCGGGCCGCGCAGCCGTTCCGCGATCGGGGCGGGCAGCCGGCCCGCGAGCCGGCGACGCAGTGCGCCCGCAAACCGGCCGGGCAGTGCGCCCGCGAACCGACCGCCCGGCGTGCCCGCCTCCGCCTCGGCGGGCCGATCCGCCGCGACCAGCAGCAACGTCACCGGCAGGGCGGCGCGCAGCGCCGCCGCGAGCACCGACGCCGCCGCCTCGCAGGCCGACTCGAACGACTCCGGGTCGGGGTGGGCGGCGGCCCGGTCGTCCAACAGCACCACGATCCGGGGCAGGCTGGTGTCCACGTTCTCCCGCACCATCAGCTCGCCCACCCGGGCGCTGGTGCGCCAGTGCACCCGGCGCAGCTCGTCGCCGACCACGTACTGGCGCAGCGAGTCGAAGGTGATCGACCCCTGCGGCACGGCGTCCACCTGGCCGTCGAGGCTGCGCCCCGCCCCGGTCGGCACCGCCGTCAGCGGGTGGATGCGTGGGTGCACCCACACCGGCACCGTCCCCGCGTACGACCGACCCAGCGCCACCAGCCCCAGCGGATCCCGCCGGGTCACCCGCAGCGGCCCGACCGGCACCACCCCCCGCCGGTCGGTCGGCACGTCGTAGCCGACCGTGGTGTCCCGCCCCGGGCGCAGCCGCAGCACCGGCACCGGCACGCGCCGCTCGCCGCAGCGGTCCTCGGCCAGCAGGTTCGCCGCCCGCAGCCGCCCGGTGTTGCGCACCGTCACCGTCATCCGGGCCGGCTCCCCCCGGGATACCCGGTCCGGGTCGGCGTGCCGGGTCACCGCCAACCGGGGCCGCCAGAGCGCCACCAGCAGGGCGTACCCCACCGCCACGGCCGCCGCCGCGCCGAGCAGCGTCAGCTCCGGGTACGCGAACCGGAACCCGGCGCCGAGCAGCGCCACGGCGGCGACGAGCAGCCCGGCGCCCCGGGCGGTGATCCCCACGTCTCTGTGGCCCGCCTCAGCCCCGGGCCGGGGCGGGTACGACCTGACCCGAGGGCAGCGGCACCGGCACCGAGGCGACGGCCTGGCGCAGCACCTCGGCGGCGGAGACCCCGCGCACCTGCGCGTCGGAGGTGAGCAGCAGCCGGTGCGCGAAGACCGGCTCGGCCAGGGCCTTCAGGTCCTCCGGCATGATCCAACCCCGCCCGTCGATCAGCGCGTACGCGCAGGCCGCCCGGGTCAGCGCGATCACCCCCCGGGGACTCACCCCCACCCGCACCTGCGGATGGCTGCGGGTCGCGGCGGCCAGCCGGACCGCGTACGCGTACAGCGGCTCGGCGATGTGCACCCGGCGGGCCACCCGCACCAGCTCGCCGATCGTCTCGGTGTCGGTGACCGCCGTCAGCGCCTCGGGGGAGCGGACCGTGGCCCCGCGCAGCACCTCAACCTCGACCGCCTCGTCCGGGTACCCGACGGAGAGCTTCATCAGGAAGCGGTCGAGCTGCGCCTCCGGCAGCCGGTAGGTGCCGTCCATCTCCACCGGGTTCTGCGTCGCCACCACCAGGAACGGCTGCGGCACCGGGTGCCGCACCCCGTCGACGGTGACGGTGCGCTCCTCCATCACCTCCAGCAGCGCCGACTGGGTCTTCGGCGACGCCCGGTTGATCTCGTCGGCGATGACGATGTTGGCGAAGACCGGGCCGGGGTGGAACTCGAAACCCCGGGTGGCCTGGTTGAAGATCGTCACGCCGGAGACGTCGGAGGGGAGCAGGTCCGGGGTGAACTGGATGCGCCGCCACCGCCCCTCGACCGTCGCGGCGATCGCCCGGGCCAGGGTGGTCTTGCCCACCCCCGGCACGTCCTCCAGCAACACGTGCCCCTGCGCGAAGAGCGCGGTCAGCGCCAGCCGGATCACCTGCGGCTTGCCCAGCACCACCGAGTTGACGTTCTCCGCCAGCCGGGCGGCGAGGGCGGCGAAGCCCTGCACCTCCGGCTGGGTGAGCGGTTCGTGGCTGTTCACGGTGGTGCTCCTTGCCTGGTGGGCGTGGTCAGCAGGTGGGCAGGACGTCGATGTCGTCGCCGCCCTCGAGGTTCAGCCAGGCCCAGGGAATGTAGTTCCGGCCGTCGAACTCCACCCGCACCCACCAGGTGCTCCGCTTGCCGTCGTTGTAGACGTAGGAGTCCACATCATCGCCCCGCACCCGGCAGAACGCCTTCAGTCGCCGGCCCGGCTTGGCCCACCCGGCCTGCTCGTCGTTGTCCTGCCGGGGAACCCGGAAGACCTCGTTGCCGTTGCGCTCGCCCGGGATCTCCTTGTTGCAGTACGTCCGCTGGTCGTCACCGGTGCCGTTGTGGCAGGTCGCGATCCCGTACAACGGGTCGGTCTCCTGCCGTCGGGTCACGCTGCCCTTGCCGGCGGCGTTGCTGGCCGTCACCGTGGCCGTGTAGGCGGTGCCCGGGGTCAGCCCCGACACGGTCGCGCTTTCGCAGTCGCGCGCCCGCACCGGCGACTCACCCGGCACGCTGACCGTGCAGGCCGCCTCCCCGCCGCCGGCGTCCACGGTGAAGCGCACCGTGACCGCCGTGGCCGTCGCCGACGAGCCGGTGACGGTCACCCGGGGCTCGGCGACCGTGCGCGCGGTGGCGGTGGCCTCCGGACCGGGACCGGCCTCGTTGACCGCCTTCACCGTCACGGTGACGTTCTGCCCGTCGCCCAGGCCGTCCACCGTGGCCCGGGTGTCGGTCACCTCACTCGTGCGGCCACCCACGTCCACCAGGTACTTCGTCACCGGCCGGCCGTTGGCCGGCGCCGGGGACCACTGCGCCGCCACGGCACCCGGACGGTCCGGCACCGTCGCCGCCCGCAACTGCACCGGCCGCTCCGGCGCGGCGAACGGCACCACGCTGTTGCTCACCGGGGAGGACTTCGAACCGGCACCCCGGTCGCTGACCGCCACCACTGTGAAGGCGTACTGCGTGCCGTACTCCAGCTCGCCGGCCGGCACCACCAGCTCCGTCTTGCGCGACTGCCCGGCCGGGGCGTTCGCGCCCGCCGAGGTCGCCGTCACCGCGTACGCCGCGATGGTGTTGCCCTGGCCGTTCGCGGCCGGCCAGCGCACCAGCACCGTGCCGTCCGGCCGGGCCTCGGCCGTGACACCGGCCGGAGCGTCCGGCACCGCCGCCGTCGGCGTGACCGGGTTGCTGGTGCGCGCCGGGCCGTCGCCCTTGGCGTTGACCGCGTGCACCGAGAAGCGGTACGTCTCACCGTTGGTCAGGCCGGTGATCTCCACCGACCGCTGGTTGGCACCCACCTCCCGACGCTGCCCGGCGCCCTGCACCACGTACCGGACGATCGCCGCGCCGTTCGCGGCGGCCGGCCGCCAGGTCACCCGCGCCTGCCCGTTGCCGGCCGACGCGGTCACGGCGCGGGGCGCGCCCGGCTTGCCCACCTTCGGCTTCTTCGGCGGGGGCGGCGGCGGGGGCACCGGCGGCGGGTCGCCGCCGAGCACGTCGTTGGCGTACTTGTCGACCTCGCGCACCTGGTGCTTGTCGTCGACCACCCGCGCGGTCGACGAGCCCGGCGCGTTGATGAAGAGGTGGTTCTCCCGCACCTCCAGCTCCAGCGGGCCGGTCGAGCCCTTGCCGCCGATGGTGTCGACGAGCTGCCCGCCGGCGTCGAAGGCGTAGATCGTGCCGGTGGTCTCGTCGGCGCAGTAGTAGCGGCCGGCCCAGGCCACGGCGGCGCTGAGCCGCTCGCCCCGACCCGGCACCGTGAAGACCCGCTCCTCGCCACCGGCGCCGATCACGTGCACCGTACGGTCGCTGGGCACCGTCACCGGCACCTTCGCCCCACTGGTGCGCGTCGGCAGGGTGCCCGGCCCGGCGGTCGTCAGCGGCGTCCGGGTGACCTCGCCGCCACGCACCCGCACCAGCGACCCGGCGGTGCGGTCGAGCACCGCCACCCCGTCGTCGAGGGTGGAGACCACCAACTCGTGGCTGGGCTCGGCGACCTCGTACGTCTCGATCTTCCGAGGGTCGACGCCGCCGTCGGCCGGGGCGGCCGAGGCGGGCTCGGCCGACAGCTTCGCCGCCGTGAGCGCAGAGACGGTGCCCTCCGCCGGGACCGCCACCCAGAGCCGGCCCTTGCCGTCGAACGCCCCGCCGGTGATGCCCGGCGGGTAGCGCACCGGCTGGCCGACCGGCGTCAGCGAACGCGGGTCGAGCTGCCGCACCACGCCCTGCACGGCGTCGACCACGAAGGCGGCGTCCTCGTGCAACGCCACGTTGACGCCCAGGCCGGGGGTGGTGCGGGTGGTCGCGGTGATCTGGAGGGTGGCCAGGTCCAGTGAGCTGACCTGCCCGGTGTTCAGGTCGCGCAGGATCAGCAGCCGGTCGGTCTGGGTGACCTGCATCGGGTGCTGCCGGGCCCCGGGGATCTCCACCCGGGTGTCCACCCGGGCGGTCAGGCCGTTGACCCGGGACATCTCGCTGCGCGTCGCGCTCCACAGCCAACTGCTGGAATCGTAGTTGGCCACCGCGTTGTCGGCGGCGCCCAGCCCCAGGACGGTGAGCCCCATCGCGGCCACCAACGCCGCCACCGTGCCGATCGTGACCAGACCACCCCGCCAGCGGCGGCGTGGCACGGCAGGCTCGGTGCTCACGGCGTCGTCGATGGTGGTCACAAGCGGCTGCCTCCTGTGTCGTCGTGCCAGGCGACGCGCCGGTCACCGGCGACCCTCCCCAGAGCCGGCTGCCATCATATGGCCACGCTGTGACAGGGGAAACCCGCGCCGCGAAGCTGTGGACACCCAGCGTGTGCGCTGTGGACGACCGGTCAGCTCGGTGACTCACCCGGCTCGCGCCGCGTGCAGACCTGCCCCGAGGTGGCGAAGGTGTCGGTCGAGTAGACCGCGAGCACCGTGAAGCAGTAGTCCACCCGCGCGTTGAGGCCGTTGACCGTGTAGCTGGTGTGCCCCGGGTCCACCGTGGCCATCGCGCCCAACTGCTTGCCCGCCCGGCCGCCGGCCACCATCACCGGCACCGCGCCGGAGGACGGATCCGTCCAGGTCAGCGTGATGGAGCTGCCGTCGTCGCGCAGCTTCAGGTCACCCGGCGGGGCCCCGCTCAGCTTCGGGCCGGGCGTCGCCGAGGCCGGTGCCGTGGCCGCCGGGGGCGCCGCCCCGTCGCCGCCGAAGACCAGCACGGCCACCACGACCATGACCGCGAGGACCACCAGGGCCACCACCACCGCGACGCCGACCACCAGCCGGCCGCGCCCGCCGCCCTTCTCCTCGGGGTACGTCGTCTGCCACGCCTCCTGCGGGGACGGGTAGCCGTCGTCGTCGCCCCACCGCTGCGGCTCCTCGGCGGACGGACGCGGCGACCCGTAGACCGTGGCGGGGTCGGCCGTCGGCGGTTGCGGGGTGGGCAGGCCGCGCGGGCGGTATGGGGTGGGGTCGGCGGCCGGGAGCGGTGGCTGTGGTGGGGGCGCGCTGCCGTCCCACGGGGGGATTGTCAGCCCACCGGGCGGCACCTGCGGGCCGCTGAACGGCGACGCGCCGGTCGGCGGCGCGCTGAACGGCGGGGTGCTGGTCGGTGGGGGATTGAACGGTGGGGCGCTGGCCGGCGGCGGAGGGGTGAAGGGTGGGGCGCTTGCCGGCGGGGTGCTGGTTGGCGGGGCGCTCGCGGGG
Source organism: Micromonospora sp. DT233 (assembly GCF_049841815.1). NCBI lineage: Bacteria > Bacillati > Actinomycetota > Actinomycetes > Micromonosporales > Micromonosporaceae > Micromonospora > Micromonospora sp. DT233. The sequence continues at coordinate 588,181 of NZ_JBNCLB010000004.1, forward strand.
GCGTGGGCCGAAGGCACGCCGCTCACCGGGGGCCTGGTGGCGGGTGGCGCGCTCACGGGTGGCCCGCTGACCGGGGCGTGGGCGTTGGAGGGGAGGCCGCTCACCGGCGTTCTGGCGGTGGGGGCGGTTGGGGAACTGCTGACCGGCGCGGCCCGCGTGCCGGTCGGTTGCCCGGTCTCCTCGCGCAGCAGCGCGTCGATCTGTCGTACCTGAATGGTGGGCTTGTCCCAGCCGCCGGCCGGGGTGGGCGGGGGCGACGGCTGTGGTCTCGGGTCGATCGGTGCGGGCGTGGTGGGCGGGGCGGGTGGTGGCGGGGCGGAGACCGGCCGTGCGGCGAATGGGGCGACCTGCGGGGGCGGTGCCGGTGCGGCGCTCGGCGGCGGGGTCGGCGAGACCGGTGCCTGACGTGGCGACGGCGCGGGGCTCGGCGGCGCAGGTGACACGACCGGTGCCGGAGGCGGGGGCGCCATGGTCGGCTGGTGCGGCGCCGGCGGCGGTGGCTGCGGTGCGGGTGTCGGTCTTGGCGGTGCGGATGGCGGCGGGATGGGTGCCGCCAGGGTGGGCGCGTCGCCGCCCAGGTAGTGCCGCGCCTCGCGTACCGCTGGATGGTCCGCCCCGAGCACGGCGGGCCCGGCGCTGGCGACGTGGGAGTAGTGGCGGCGGGCCTCGTGCCGGTTGCCCAGTTCCGCGGAGAGCGAGGCGAGATCGGCCGAGAGCGCGAGCATCAGCGGGTCCGCCGGATGCCACCGCCGCTCGCCGGCCGCGAGGGCCTCCTCCAGCACGCGCCGCGCGGCGGTCAGGTCGTCGGCCTCGCGGTGCAGGCGGGCCAGCAGGTGAGCGCCGCGCAGCATCTCCGGATGGTCCTCGGGGTAGCCGGCCCGGAAGGAGTCGAGCGCGTACTCCAGCAGCTGGCGCGCCCCGGCGAGATCGCCGGCGGAGCGTTGGGCGAGGACCCGGTGCTGGAGGTCGGCCAGGGGAGAGGGCTGGGACACGCCAGCAATGCTGCCCGGCTGGGCGGGCCGCCGCCACCCGCTGTGTCGATCATGATCGAGGTGGTGGAGGTCTCGGTCGAGTCAAATGGCCTCTGAGCTGGGAAAACGTGCGGGTCGGAAGGTGATGTGCATGATCCATCTCGGCCGTGTACAGTAATGCCCCGTGCGGCCCTACGGGGCGGCCGGAGGGTGGTTGGGTCACCTACGGCCGACACGATAGACTGCACGAGCTTCAGTAAGTCCGGGTGGCGGAATGGCAGACGCGCTAGCTTGAGGTGCTAGTGCCCGTATAGGGCGTGGGGGTTCAAGTCCCCCCTCGGACACCACTTCTCGTGGATAGCCACGCGAGATCAACTCCCTCTCGCGTGGGGACGCGAGCTGCGGGGCCTCTGGGTGCGCAACCAGCTCAGAGGGTAGCTGCAACCTGCGCTGACGCCGTCGCCTTCGTGCTGGCGGGGCGTAGGTGAGCCCCGACAGACCGCGCCCTCGCCGGCCCGACGAGCAGCTTGTCGAGGCGCTCGTTCCCACCCCGCTCCCGCTCCCGCTCCCGCTCCCGCTCCCGCTCCCGCTCCCGCTCCCGCTCCCGCTCCCGCTCCCGCTCCCGCTCCCGCTCC